>NZ_JAEMUX010000012.1 GCF_016598475.1 Streptomyces adelaidensis | reverse complement strand
ACCGAGGACGCGGGCGATCGCGTTGAGCGTGTCCAGCGTGGGGTTGGCTCGGCCGGCCTCGATGTCCTGGTAGTAGCTCCGGTTCAGGGGGATGGCGAGGAAGACGGCGTCCTGGGTGAAGTCGCGGTGTAGGCGGGCCCGTTGGATGCACCTGCCGATGCGTTCGCGTTCGCGGAGGAGCCATGGGTCGGTGTCGGGCGGGTGGCTGGGCACTCGACAGAGGCTCTGACCTGCGGGATCATATGTCAGCCTGGTGACATCAGGCTTTTTATGATCAAGAGTGGCATGGGTGGAGACTCTCGGGGCACATGCAGTTCGGGGTGTCGAAGCGGTGCCAGGCACGGCAAAGCCCTGCGGCGTTATGGCATATGCCGCAGGGCTAGATGTAATGTGCATAAATCGAACGCACGTTCACTCGAATGAGTGAGTGACTACCGAGGGCAAGCCCTGTTAGACATAGAGCCAACCCCCCACCCCCTCATCGTGCCGGGCCTCCTGGCAGGGCGGCCCCCTCCACAGGGGTCCGGCACACAGCGTCCCCCGACTGCTCCGGCGGTCGGGGGACGCGCGCAATATCGCTCTCCACCTGCGCGAACACCCCGGACGGGTGGGAGCGAGACGGGAGTGGATCACAGGCATGGAAGCGACGCGAACCGACCCGAGCCGACGCGAAGCAACTCCGAATGCGCGACGGCTGCCCAGGTCGGCGCACTACAGGCCTCCCACCAGCACCGCAACAAGCTGCGAACCTACTCTTACAAGCAGGATGTCGGCGGTTCGAAACCGTCCATGCCCACCAGGACGAAGACCGAAGACCCCGGCCGAGCACGGCCGGGGTCTTCGTCGTCTCAGTCCTCCCCGCCGGTGTGCTTCAGCCAGGTGCGGGCGTCGACCTTCTCCTCCGTGGCGATCTCGGCCCAGAAGCGGTGGCAGCTCACGAAGACGGCCAGCTCTCGCTCACGTTCGCGGAGCTTCTCGACCTCCGCCTGTTCGTCGGGGGTCCAGCCGGGGGAGGCGGGGCGTTCGACCTTGCGCCAGCCGTTGGCGTCGCTGAAACCGTCCAGGGGTTCGACCGACCAGGGCAGCCGCTTCAGCAGGGCCAGGAGCTCGGCCCGGACCTGATGCAGCTCCTCCTGGCCGGCGAGGAGGTCACTGGGGAAGTCATAGGTCTTGGCCACGCGGCAATGGTACGCCTGTTCGATTTTGGGATGCGAGTTTCTTCAGTCAATTCGGGCACGGCTCGTGCTCAGCACGGGCACGGCTCGTGCTGAGCGCTTCAGCAGGCCGCGGGGAAGTGGCTGCCGGACCGAGGTTCGTCAGGACGACATGATGAAGCGCAGGGCGAGGCCGGAGGCCGTCATCCAGTACGTGACGCGGGCGCCGTCGTCGAACGCCGCCACGCCGGGCAGGTCGACGTCGGTCGGCTCGCTTGCCTCGCTGCCGAGTTCGGGGCCCTGGAGGCTGATGGGGATGGTGTCCGTGTCGTACGTGTCCATGCCGCCGCTGTTGACGAGCAGAGCGGCGTACGCCTCCTCACCCGGAGCGAGGGCGAAGGGCTCGTCCTCGCTGTCCTTGATCACGGCGACCGGGGCCTTGGCGCCGGCGAACTTCATGTAGGGGTAGTGGTAGACGTTGCACTTCTTGTCGCCGGCGTTGGTGACGGTGAGGAGGAGGTGCCTGAGGCTGTCGCCCTCCTCGTCCTGGCTCGTGGCGGAGAACGAGACGTCGTCTGCGGAGCAGGCGGCGATGGTGGTGCTGTCGCCGTTGTCGCCGTTGTCGCCGTTGTCGCCGTTGTCGTCCCCGCCGTCGTCGCTTCCGCCGTTGCCCGAACCGCCGCCGGGCTTCGGCGAGCTCGTCGCGCTCGGCCGGTCCGAGGACTTGGCGTCGTCCGAGCCGTCGGCCGCGCTCGGCTCGCACGCCGTGGACGCGAGCAGCGCGGCGACCGCCGTGGCCCCGAGGGCGTAGGACTTCCAGCCTCTGTGGCTCTTGCGGGCAGCAGGATTCATGGTGTTCCCCCGTGGTCGGCCGTGGGCGGCCGCTCTCGACTTCGGATGACAAGCCGAGCTTGCGACACGAACTGCCTTCAACGCGCCTGCCGCACAGGTCTGTTACCCATCACGTGCATGGAAGGGGCGGTTCCGCCAAGAGATCACAGAGGCGTGGCCGTTTGGGGACGCGTGTCACCCAAGGTTGCCCTTGGGTATCGTCGCTTCATGACCCTCGACGATCTCCGTGTCTTCGTCGCCGTGTGCCGGGCCGGGAGCCTCAGCGCGGTCGCCCGTGAGCTGGGCTGTACGCAGTCGGCGGTGAGTCAGCATGTGCGGCGGCTGGAGCGGGAGGTCGGGGTCGGGCTGGTGGAGCGGCAGGCGCGGGGGGTCGTGCCCACCCGGGCCGGGCGGGTGCTCCAGGATGCGGCGGCAGAGGGCATCACCGGGCTCGACCTCGCGCTGCGGCGGCTCGCCGACCTGGTGCGCGGCGACGCCGGTGTCGTACGGATCGCCACCGGCGGCACCACCGTGCGGCACTTCATGGCGCAGGGCATCGTCGACTTCCGGCGGTCGTACCCGGACGTGGTCCTGGAGTTCCAGACCGTACGGTCCAGCGCCGGGTGCGTCGACGCGCTGGCCGACCCCGCCCGCGACCTCGACCTGTCGTGGCTGACCCTCGGGCCCGCCGTCCGCGGCATCGAACAGCGGGCCGTGGCGGAGCTGCCCTGGGTGCTCGCCGTACGCGCCGACGACGAACTCGCCGGGCGGGAGCGGATCGAGGGCAAGGAGCTGGCCGGGATGCGGCTCATCGGACTGCCGGAGAACTCCACCTCCTACGCCCATCTCGCCGCCGCCTACGGGGGGTTGGGCATCACCACCAACTCGTCCGGTGCCGGGGTCGCCGACTGGGACACCGCGATCCTCCTCGCCGAACTCGGCGTCGGCCCGGCTGTCGTCCCCGCCCTCCCGGGCTGGACCGGCCCCGGCCACGCCGGACTCCGCTTCGTCCCGGTCCCCGACCTGCCGCCGCTCACCGTCGGCTGGGCCGTACGGCGCTGGGAGGCGCTGTCCCCGCCGGCCCGCGCCTTCGCCGACACGGTGGCGCGGCACGCGGTGCGGGTGGGGGGTGGGGTGCGGGCGGTGGCCGAGGGGTGAGGGGGTCGGGGGCGGGCGTTCGGTGGCTCAGTCGGGTGTCCCGGCTGCCGTCCGGAGTTCCGTCACCACCTTCGTCGCCACGGGGACCCGTACGCAGTGTCGTTCCGCCGCGCGGAGCAACGCCCCGCCGATCGCGTCCAGTTCGAGGGGGCGGCCGGCCTCGGCGTCGCGTTGCATGGAGGACTTCGTGGCGGGCGGGAAGGCGTCGTAGCGGCGCAGGGTCTCGGCCGGGTCCACAGGGGCGCCGGCGGCCGTGCCGACCGCCGCCGTCTCCTCTACCAGGGCCGTCAGTTCCTCGCGGTGGTGGGTGCGGATCTCGCCGAGAGGCAGGCCGTGGCGGGTCGTCAGCAGGGCGAACGGGGCCAGGAACGACATCTTCGCCCACAGCACCGCCGTCTCGTCCGCCAGCAGGCGGGTGGTCACGCCGGACCATTCCAGGGCCCCGGCAAGGGAGTTGAGGCGGGCGCGGGGGGCCGCGTCGCCGGTGAGGTCGACCTCCGCGAAGGGGCTGCCGTGCTCGATGACGCCCGGGGTCACGCGGGTCGACTCGACGCGGATGGTGGCCGGGGCGACGTGGGCGGCCGTGCCGCCGTAGTGGGCGCGGAGAAGTGCCGGGTGTTCCACGCCGTTCAGGAACGGGACGATCAGGGTTTCGGGGGTGAGGGCTGTCGGCGGGAGGCGGTGCAGGGCCGGCGCCAGCGTTGTGTGTTTCACCGTGATCAGGGCCGCGTCGACCGGTTCGCGGAGTTCGGTGGCGGATTCCACGTGGGTGGTGAACTCTCCGAAGCGGGGGCTTGTCACCTGGATGCCGGTCTTCTCCAGGGTCTGTGCCGTTTCCTCTCCGGCCAGGCAGATCACTCTGTGGCCGGTGCGGGCCAGTAGGGCGGCCAGCAGGCCGCCTACTCCGCCCGGGCCCAGTACCGCCACCGTGAGGCGTTCGTCCGACATGGTCCCCTCGTTTCCGCCGGTCTCGTCCTGTCCTTCGCGGCCGGCCCTCGTGATGATCACAAGAGGTAGAGGGTGTAGTCAATCCTCGGGTCGGCTTGCTGAGGGGCAAGTGGATGCTTGGGTGTTTGGGGGTATGGGTGCTTGGTTTTTGAGGCCTTGGGGTGTGCGCGCGGGGCTGCGAGACTGGGGGCATGTGCCGCAGCATCAAGACCCTTCGACCGCCGGTCCTTCCCGAAGAGGCCACTGAGGACGAGATCCGGGCTGCCGCCCTTCAGTACGTTCGGAAGGTGTCCGGGTTTCGTGCGCCCGCCGCGCACAATCGCGAGGTGTTCGACCGGGCGGTCGATGCGGTCACGGTTGCTACGGCGGAGTTGTTGGCGGGGTTGGAGGTGCGGGGCGCCGGCCGCTGAGGCCAGCAGCTTTCCTCGCCCCCGCCGCCCCTACCCGTCCCATCCCCAGGGGCGCTGCCCCTGCTACCCCGGTTCTTCGGCTGCGGGTCGGTGGGGGCTTGTCGCGCAGTTCCCCGCGCCCCTAAACGAAGGCATGGGGCGCAGCCCCTGGTCGGCGGTTACGCGTTCAGGTGGGGGCGGCGCATGAAGTATGCCGCTGCCGCGCCCGCGCCGAAGAGGGCCGCGAGAGAGACGGCCGTGGCGAGCCAGGTCGGGCCGAGCCACTGCGCGCCGAGGTAGCCGAGGGCGACGCTGTAGGCCGCCCAGGCGACACCGGCGAGAGCGGACCAGGGGAGGAAGTCGCGGGCGCGATGCCGGGCGGCGCCGGCGCCGAGGGAGACGACGGAGCGGCCCGCGGGGGCGAAGCGGGCGATGACGACGAGGAGACCGCCGCCCCGGGCCAGCGCGGCGCCGAGACGTTCCTGCGCGGTCGTCAGACGACGGGAGCGCGCGATCGCACGGTCGAGCCGCTCGCTGCCCCGCCAGGCCAGCCGGTACGCCACCAGATCGCCGAGCACGGACGCGGTCGCCGCCGAGAGCATCAGCACCAGGATGTCGGGGACCTCGGGGGCCATCGCCCCCGCCGCCGTCTCCGCCGCGGCCGCCGTCGCCACCGCGACGACCAGGACACCGCTCGGCAGGACCGGCAGGAACACGTCCAGGACGATGGACGCGGCCACGACGGCGTAGATCCATGGGCCGGCGGCCAGCCAACCCAGACTCTCAAGCACCGAGCACTCTCCTGTTTTCCCCCGGATGCCACGGCGACCCGTGACAGCCGAACAGCGTACGCCCCGGGTATGACACACGGCTCACAGGGGCTCATGTGTCTGTCATATCGTGTTCATTCGGTGGCGGGCCGCCCGCCGATGGCGTACCAGTGGGGCAGGAGCGGAGGGGATCAGGGGGATCGACCGAGGAGTTGACAGCGATGGTGGCAGGCATGGTCCTCGCCCTCACAACGGCCCTGCTCACCGCCACCGGCGGCACCAGTAGCAGCACCAGTACCAGCATCGGTACCGGCTCTCCCGACGGTTACTGGATGCGGACCGACGCGCGCTTCGCGCCGCCCATGGCCCTCGTTCCGTCGGCGGCGGTGACGTACGACATGGAGCTCGTCCCGGCGGCCGGCTGGATCGAGGTGCGGCAGCACACGGCGGCGGGTGGTGCGACGGCCGTGGGGTTGCGGGTGACGGGTCTGCGGCCGGGGCACGCGTACGGGGCGCATGTGCATCAGAAGCCGTGCGGGGCCGCGCCGGGGGACGCGGGCGGGCACTACCAGCACCGGCCGGCCCACGACCCGGCGCACACGGCGGACGCGGTCAGCGCCGAGAACGAGGTGTGGCTGGACTTCACGGCCGACGCGGCCGGTGCGGGGAAGGCCGGGGCCAGGCACACGTGGGGGTTCCGGATGGGCGAGGCCGCCTCGGTCGTGCTGCATGACCGGCCGGGGAACTCGGGAGCACGGGTCGCCTGCTTCACCGTGCCGTTCGGATGGGCCGCCGGGGGCGGATGACACACCCGGCGACCCAACTGCTCGCCGAGTCAGGCCGAGTCAGGCCGAGTCAGACCGAATCGGGCCTGGTCAGGCCGTCACCGGTGCCTTGCTCGGGGCGGTCCTGTCCGCGGACGCGGCCTGGCGCCTGCCGAAGAGCCGGTCGAGGCCGAGCGCGCCGGAGCCGGTGAAGACCAGGAGGAACATGGCCCAGCAGTAGAGGGCCGCGCCCTCGCCGCCGTTCTCGATCGGGAACAGGCCACCCGGCTGGTGGACCTTGAAGTACGCGTAAGCCATGGAGCCCGAGGCGACGAACGCCGCGACGCGGGTGCCGAGGCCGAGGAGGACCAGGGCGCCGCCGACGAGTTCGATGACGGCCGCGTACCAGCCGGGCCAGGTGCCGGCGGCGACGGTGCCGCCCTGGCCGTCGGCGCCGCCCAGCACGCCGAAGAGGCTGCGGGCGCCGTGGCAGGTGAAGAGCAGGCCGACGACGATGCGGAAGAGACCGAGGACGTATGGCTGGGCGCTGTTGAGGCGTCCGGTCATGTGGGGGACTCCTTCGGTGGTGAACCCGGTCCTCGTGGGACCAGTGGGGACGGTTGTTACCGGTGAGTCATCCACGTTAGGTAGACCTAATCGATGCTTGCAAGTTCAACATCTGGCCAGCTCTTTGCCTGCGCTTGAGGAGCTTTTTCGCATGTCGCCGCACGTAGAACCGCTCGCGCCACGGCATCCGCATCCGAAAGGGTGACTGAATCCACTCCTGGCCGGGCGCCCGCCGCCGTCACCCAGTGGACCCCTTCGGTGGGCACCCCGAAGGCGAACCGCCGGTCGTGCGCGGCGCCTCGACGGTCGATCAGCCGGTACGGCCGAGGTGTTACGTCCAGCCCTCCCGTCTCGTAACCGTTCGTCCGGTGCGGGCGGCAGCCGCCCGTCTTCAGCAGGCCGGCGAGGAGGTCGTCGGCGGTCCTGCGCAGATCCGGTTCCGGGAGGCGGGCCTCGACGACCGTCGTCACCCGGACGGCCGAGCCCGGCACCTCGGGCGAGTACGCCAGCCAGGTCCCCTCCCCCTCCCCCTCCCCCTCCCCCTCCCCCTCCCCGTTCCCGTCCCCGCCCTCTGGCCGCAGCTCCAGGCGCGGACCGAGCACCGTCAGTACGCCCGCCTCGATCAGCGCGGACATCTCCTCGATACGGCTGCGGGGCGGGCCGATGGACAGGAACGCGTTCAGCGGGGTGTACCAGCGGTCCAGATGCTCCCGGCGCGACGCGCCCGGCAGCCCGCCGTGGTCCACGATCAGCCGCAGCTCGTTCCGCAGGTCCCGCAGCACGTCGAGCGCCGCCTTCACCGGCCCCTCGGCATTCCCGAGCGCGGCCTGCGCGGCGTCCTCCCGCAGATACCCCAGCAGCCAGCCCCGCCACGCCTCCGGATCCGCGAACTCCCGTCCCGTATACGGCCGCGAGACCCGGTCCCACGACCAGCGGTCACCCTCCCCGATCCCGAACTCGTCCAGGACGGCGGCCTCTTGGGGTGAGCGGTACGGCACGGCGAGAAAACGGTCGCGGAAGCGGTCACGAAAGCGGTCACGCAAAGGAGCGGCCGCCACCGGCGACCCCTCGTCCGCCGTCAGCGCCTCCTCGTACGCCCCCAACACCCCCTCGTAATAGACCGTTTCGACCTCCTTCGCCACCAACGGCCATATCTCCGCGAGGAAGTCTGGCGCCTCCCCGGAGTCCGCGCGTTTGCGGAAGCCCGCGATCACCTCGGGGGTGAGGACGAGCGGGGTGTGACGGCCGTAGGGGCCCTTGGCGTTGTCGCCGCGCGCCTGGTACGGGACGCCGCGCCGGGAGCCGGCGTACAGGCGTGGCTCGCGCCCCGAGGGGACGTATCTCAGCCGCCTCCGCTCGCCCGCCCGCTCGCCTCCCCGCTCGTCGTATACGAAGGAGCCGCCCCGGCCGGTCGTCAGCAGGGCCATGTGGTCGAAGAAGTTGAGGCCGAGGCCGCGCAGGAGGACCGGTTCGTCCGGGGCGATGGGGGAGAGGTCGAGGTCGGCCGGGTTGGCGGGCGGGAAGTGGCGCAGGCCGTGGCGGGCGGCGTACGCGGTGAGGTGCCGTTCCGCCTGGTCCGGCACCGTCGGGAGGTGGCCCTGGGTGAGGACCACGGCGGCGAGGTCGGTGAGGACGCGGCCGGTGGCGAGCGTGAGCCGCTGGCCGCCGTCGGGGGTCTCGTCGAGTCGGACCGCCCGGCTGCGGTGGACCTCCACCCGGATGCCGGGCGGCGCCCCGCGCACCACCTCGGCGAAGACCCACTCCAGGTAACGGCCGTACCGGGCCCGGGTCGGATAGTCGTCCGGCCCGAGGGCGTCCAAGCCGCTCATGGCGCCCGCAGCGCCCGTCGCCCACTCGTACAGGCTCGGCCCCGGGCGTATCGGCCCCGAGCAGTCCACGCTCTCGTCGGTGAAGAGGGTGACCTGGCAGGCCACGGTGTTCATCAGCAGGTGGGGGGACTGGTCGGTGCGCCACACCTGGCCCGGGCCCGGCGGCGCGGGATCGACGACATGGACGGTCAGACGGGCACCGGGCGGGAGCAGTTCGGGGGCGCAGGCGCAGAGCCGTTCCAGGACGCTGGTGCCGCGCGGGCCGGCGCCGACGAGAGCGACGCTTATGTCACTGATCCCTGACACATCGGACAAAGGGGTAACTCCCGTGCGTGTGGGGCGGCGTCGTGGGGCGCGGCGCGGCGGACCGCCGCCGGGAAGCGGACGGTCCGCCTCATCATGCCGTCGTACGTCACGGGAACAGAGTCCCGGGCCCTCTCGGGGACACCGCGTGTGGGATGCCTCACGAGCATCCCGGACAACACGGGTAACAACCGTGCGCAATGGGCGTATTAGGGGGTGAGTGCCGACTCGGCCACTGTCTCCAGCCGGGCCTTTCCGCCCCGCCGCGCTCGCGCCCGGTCGAGCCGCAGCCGGGCCGAACGGCCGTGCAGCGTCAGTGTCATGAGCTGGTTGCCGAACCAGGGTCCGCCCGTTCTGCGCCAGTCGATCGAGGGCCGCTCCCCCCTGCCGTGCCGCCCGAACCACCGGCCCAGCGCCCGCCCCGTACCGCTCCAGCCGAAGCGGAATCCGAGCTTTATCCAGCGCGGCACCGAGTTGTGCACGGGCGAGCAGGTCAGTTGGAGCACGCGGGCGTCGGGGGCTGCGGGGGCGTCGGGGGCGGGCCAGGACGGCTCGGCGACATAGGCGTGGTGCACGTCCCCGGAGAGCACGAGCACGCTCGCCGGGGCGCCCGGTCCCGCGCCCATCTCGGCGATCAGCCGGGTCAGCGCCTCGAAGGACGACGGGAAGGCCGCCCAGTGCTCCAGATCGGCCCGCTGCCGCAGCCGCTCCCCGAACCGCGCCCAGCGGTTCCCGCGCGCGCCCCCGCACAGGGCCGCGTTCCAGGACTCGGCGTCATGCACGAGGTGGGGCAGGAGCCAGGGCAGCGAGGTGCCGATGAGCAGATGGTCGTACGAGCCGCGCGCGTCCAGCGCCTGGGTGCGCAGCCACTCCGCCTCGCCCGGGTCCAGCATCGACCGGTTCCCCTCGTCGAGGACCCGCGCGGCCCGGGTGTCGAGCATCAGGACCCGTACGCGTCCGAAGTCCCGCCGGTAGCTCCAGCGGACGGCGGCCGGCTCCTGGTCGGCGCGGGCCGCGTGGGCGCGCAGCGCGTCCGTACCGTCCGGGGTGGCGCGAACGGCCAAGTGGACCGGGTCGGCGGCCAGTTCGGCGGGGGAGAGGTTGCCGAGGTGCTGATGGACCCAGTACGACATCAGGCCGCTCAGAATCCGCTCGCGCCACCAGGGGGTGGCCCGCATGTCGGCGAGCCAGGCCTCGCTGGTGTTCCAGTCATCTATCACGTCGTGATCGTCGAAGATCATGCAACTGGGCACGGTGGAGAGGAGCCAGCGGATCTCGGGGTCGAGCCAGGACTCGTCATAGAGGTGGGTGTACTCCTCGTAGTCCGCCACCTGGTCCCCTGGCGGGTCCGCCAGGTTCCGGCGGGCGGCCAGCCAGCGGCGGGTGGCCTTGGAGGTCTCGTCCGCGTAGACCTGGTCGCCCAGGAGGAGGAGTACGTCGGGGCGGTCGGCCCCCGGTTGGGCGGCCAGGCGGGCCGCCAGGGTGTCCAGGGTGTCCAGGGCGTCCGGGCCCACGGGGTCCGGTTCGCCTGCGGGCGGTGCGGCCCAGCGGCAGGAGCCGAAGGCGACCCGGACGGTGTCGCCCTCGGCCGGGGTGCGGATCTCGGAGGGCGGGAAGGCGGAGCCGGGCAGCGGCCACACCGGCGTGCCGTCCAGCAGGACCTCGTACGCCGATGCCGTGCCCGGCGTGAGTCCCGTCACCGGGATCAGGGCGTAGTGGTGGCCGGCGATCTGGAAGGTGCGGGCCTCGCCGCGCCCGCCGCCGGCGCACCGCACCTCGGCGGTGCACGGACGGCTCGCCTCGACCCAGACGGTCGCGGACGAGCCGTCCACATATCTCAGCAGTGGTCCCAGGCGCAGCCCCGCCATCGGTGATCACCCTCCTCCGTCGCCCCGTACGGTACGGAACGGCGGAGGAGAACGGGGAGGTTCCGGGCCACTTTTGTTCGGGCGCGGTCGGCTCGGGTTCAGCAGCTCGCCAGGTAGCTGGTGAGCGCGCTCTTCTCGGCGGAGTCGACGGACAGGTCGTAGTAGTACTTCACCTGGACCCAGGCACGGACGTACGTGCAGCGGTAGGACGTGACCGAGGGCATCCACGTGGCCGGGTCCTGGTCGCTCTTCGACTGGTTCACGTTGTCCGTGACGGCGATGAGCTGCGGGCGGGTCAGGTCGTTGGCGAACGCCTGGCGGGTGGCGCTGCTCCAGCTGTCGGCGCCGGAGTCCCAGGCCTCGGCCAGCGGTACCAGGTGGTCGATGTCGAGGTCGGAGGCGGCGGTCCAGGTGGCGCCGTCGTACGGGGAGTACCAGGAGCCGCTGGTGGCGGCGCAGGCGGAGCTGGTGACGACGTTCGTGCCGTCCCGCTTGAGGACCGTCTCGCGGGTGTTGCAGGTGCCGCTGATGGTGATCCAGTGGTTGAACAGGTCCCGGTCGTACCCGGTGCGGTCCTCGGTCGCCACGGTGAGGGTGGCGAGGTAGGAGCGGGCGGTGGAGGCGCTGACCGGGGTCGGGAGCGCGGCGGAGGCGGTGGGAGCGTTGAAGAGCGCGACGGAGGCTATCAATCCGCTGAGCGCCGCGAGTATGCTGACTCGTCGACGCGCGTAGAACCTGCGCATGTGAACTCCTTGTGGGGCCGGGGGTGTTGGGGGCGACCGATTGAAGGGTCGCGTCGCGGTGTTACCGGCGGGTGTGCGTCTGGTGAGAAGTTAGTGACGTGCGCATGACACGACAAGGGTTGCGGCCGTGATTGCTGGACTGCGCCTGGGCCGGGAACCGTCCGGGACCGGTCCAGGGCGGGGTCCAGGGCCTGGTCCGGGGCGTGGTCCGGAAGCCTCGCGTACGATGGGCGGCGCAGAAGGGGAGTAGCTCTTCGCCCGAGTAGTTCAACAAGCCACTGTTCTTGGCTATCGTCTCGTCATGCCCATCGCGCCTGAGTTCCTGCGCCTCGCCTACCCCGGCCAGGAGTTTCCCGCCTACCTGTACGGCCGAGCCTCCCGCGACCCCAAGCGCAAAGGCCGAAGCGTCAAATCCCAGCTCGACGAGGGCCGGACGCTGTGCCTCGACGCCGGCTGGCCCATCGTCGGCGAGTTCAAGGACGTCGACCGCTCGGCCTCTGCGTACGCGCGCAGGAAGCGCGACGAGTTCGAGGAGATGATCGAGGGCATCCAGACCGGCGAGTGCCGCATCCTCATCGCCTTCGAGGCCTCGCGCTATTACAGAGACCTGGAGGCGTACGTACGTCTGCGCCGAGTCTGCAGAGAGACAGGCGTACTGCTCTGCTACAACGGACAGGTCTACGACCTCTCCAAGAGCGCTGACCGCAAGGCCACGGCCCAGGACGCGGTCAACGCGGAAGGCGAAGCCGACGACATCCGCGAGCGGAACCTGCGCACGACTCGCCTCAACGCCAAACGAGGCGGCGCCCACGGGCCCGTCCCGGACGGCTACAAACGCCGCTACGACCCGGACTCCGGCGAACTGATCGACCAAGTGCCCCACCCTGAACGGGCCGGGCTCATCTCGGAGATTTTCCGACGCGCTGCCGGGGCTGAACCTCTAGCCGCCATCTGCCGTGACCTGAACGAGCGAGGCGAGACCACCCACCGGGGCAAGCCGTGGCAGCGCCATCACCTGCACGCCATCCTGCGCAACCCCGCCTACATCGGGCACCGCCGGCACCTGGGTGTCGACACCGGCAAAGGCATGTGGGCACCCATCTGTGACGACGAGGACTTCGCGGAGACCTTCCAGGCCGTGCAGGAGATCCTTTCGCTCCCTGGCCGCCAGCTGTCCCCCGGGCCCGAGGCGCAGCATCTCCAGACAGGGATCGCCCTGTGCGGCGAGCATCCCGACGAACCACCCCTGCGGTCGGTCACGGTCCGCAGCCGCACCAACTACAACTGCTCGACCCGGTTCGACGTCGCGATGCGTGAGGACCGGATGGACGCGTACGTGGAAGAGTCGGTCATCACCTGGCTCGCCTCCGACGAGGCCGTGGCCGCGTTCGAGGACAACACCGATGACGACAGAGCACGCAAGGCTCGGGTTCGGCTGAAGACGCTTGAGGACCAACTGAAGGACGCTCGGAGGAAGGCCAGGACGCTACGGCCTGACGGCATGGGGATGCTGTTGTCCATCGACTCCCTCACCGACCTCGAAGCCGAACTCACTCCCCAGATCGACAGGGCCAGGACAGAATCCCGGTCCGCGCACGTGCCGGCGCTGCTGCGGGATCTGCTCGGCAAGCCCCGGACCGACGTCGACCGGGCCTGGAACAAGGTGCTCACGCTGCCGCAGCGCCGCATGATCCTGCGCATGGTCGTGACCATCCGCCTCTTCAAGGCCAGCAGGCGGGGCGTGCGGGCCATAGAGCCGGGCCGGATCACGCTGTCGTACTTCGGCGAGCCCGGCTTCAAGCCGATGGTGAAGCCGGGCGTACGGGCCGTCTGAGGCTATGTGAGCGCCATCGGGAGCACCGGCGGTGCGAGAAGCGGATCCGGCGCGGCCGCCGACGGAAGCGGCCGGCGTCGGAACCACACCTGGACCCATAGCCCGTCGCCGGCGATCCGCAGCATCAGGTCGTTCATGTCGCCCTGGAGCTGTCTGGTGCAGTACTGCTCGTCGATCAGGTGCACGCACCAGCCGTCGTCCTCGACGGGAACGACCAGGCGGCCCGAGGGCATCATCTCCGCGGGCACGGTCTCCCAGCGGAGGAGAGCGAGCCGGAGTCCCTGCGCCGGGCGCTTCATGCGTCCGTCGTCGGTCCACCTCTGCCGCCACAGCCCGTGGACCACGCAGTGGTTGGTGACCCTGGCGAACTGATCACACAGCGGCTGCTCGGTGTGGTCCGGATGGAGGATGAACTCGATCCGCCCGCCCGGCTGGTCCCGTATGTCGACGGTGCGGCCCTCCGGTAGCTCCCCGGGCAGCGCGAGCCTGTAGAGCGCTTCCTTGCGTGGCGTGTCGGACACTACGGTCCACCCCCTGCGGCGCTGCCCTCTGGAGGGCAGCGCTTTCCTATGGTTTGCGTCCCTCGCTGCCAGGCGGGGGACCATCATGCACAGGGCGATTACTTTTGGCCACACCTTCGTCACGCGCCGCATGGGCTAGGCCTCCCAACTGCACCAATGTGCGGGGGCAGTTGGGCTATGGATATTTTTCCGCCATCAGTGCTTGGGGGATCTGCGGTACAGGCGCATGAGTTGGTGAACCTTTGCCAGGTCCTCGGCGTCCAGTTCCCCGGTGACGACCGCCCTGACCTGACCGTCGTCGCTCCAGACTGTGTGGACGTCCATGAACTGCACGCCGGCGGCCTCCTGCACCATGCCCGGGTCGAGGCCCAGGGCATCGGCGAGCGCGTCCAGTTGCGGGTACTCCGGACGCTCTGCCGGACTCAACACTGCCCGTTCCAGCCGGTCCAGCCAGTCGGCCTCGACCAGTCGCTCGCCGCTACTGCGGTCGACCGTCGAGGCCGCCACCGCCTCCAGGCTGAGCCCAGCCTCGGCGCGGCGTACGCGCACCAGGTCCGACAGGTCCGTCCGCCCCGATGGCGTCTCTTCCAAGTCGTCGCGTACGGCCTGGAAGACCTCGTCCAAGTCATTGGCGGTGACGCCGAGCTCCCGAGCTGAGGCGCGCACGACGCGGCGCAGGGCCTCGCCTGGCGAGAGTCCCTCTGCAGCCTGAACTTCTTCGGCTCCGCCGGCGGCGGATGGGCGTTCGGTGTGAGGCTCGGCAGGGTCGTCGACGACCGCGCCCGTTGGGAGCGGAGTAGGTTCGCCCCCCGAGAGGATCGCTTCGATCGATCCTTGTGACCATGCCAGGGCACGCCCAAGCTTGTGATACGTGGCAGGGCGCGCATTGATGGCGCCTTTGCGGATCTTGCTCAGAGTCTCGTCGGAGAATCCGCCGGCCCGGCAGACGGCCGCGTACTCAAGCCCCAGCTCGGCGATGCGCCGTTCCACGTAGTTGCCCAGGCGCATGAGCGCATCTGCGTCAGCCGTCATAGGCCGAGGGTACCTCCGCGTTCCAATCGATTCCAAAAGTGCACGTCATTGGTAAGTCAAGACTCACCTAGGTGGCAAGACTCCCTCATCATGCCCCCAAGGGGTGCCAAGTTAATCCAACTTACCCACCGGTAGGGGTTGTGATTGGACAAGCATGGAATAGATTGGATTCCATGCTGAGTCGGAAGATCTGCGGGGCGAAGCTCCGGCGTGTGCGTGAGGACCGGGGCCTGACGGTCGCCGCCCTGGCGAGCGCCGTGCGGCGGACCCCCTCGAACATTTACAAGATCGAACAGGGGAAGGCGCAGCCGTCGTCCCCCGTCTACGCGGCGCTCAAGGCCACCCTCGAAGTCCAAGACGGCGAACTCGCCGATGAGACGGCTGGAAGCGCGGCGTGACGCGCGAAGAGCGGCACCGGATCCTCAGCCCGGCTGAGATCGCCGACGCCCAGAGCCAGGCTCAGCGGGCCGTGACCACGGTCGGTATCCCGCAGGAGCTGATCGACAGGCTGCGCCCGATCCTCGCCCCCGCCGCTACGGCATTGGCGACGGACGAGGCGGCCGCGCACGCCAAGGCCGCCTGACCCACACGAAATCGGGGCCGGCCCCGGCCTCACCCGGAGCACGACCCCTCGGCACATCCACACCCAACCCATCAAGGAGTGGATCACCTTGACCACATCATCCCACCGCCCGTTCGGGTTCCACGTGCCCGGCCCTGTGCCGGTACCGATCCCGCTGCGCCATGTCCCGGCCATGCAGGCTGCCGTGGTCCCGGACGTCCCCGCGCCGCTGGTCGCCCAGGCGATCGAGCCGGTGTTCCCGATGTGCGTGGCCTGCGGCAACCGCCGTGGCCTCGCCCCTCACGGGCAGGATCGCTACCGCTCCGGCGCCCGAGTCCTCGTCTGCAAGGGCGGCTGCGAGGTCGCCCCGGTACAGGCCGCCGCCGGTGTGATCAGCGCCGCGATGTCGCAGGGCGCGGCCACTCCGCAGGAGATCGCGCAGGCCGAGGAGGACGCCGGCATCCTCTTCGACCCGAAGCGTGCGCAGGAGATCGCAGAGGTCGCCGCCGAGCAGGTCCGCGCCGAGATGCGGACCGAGTTGGTCCGGGCGGTCGAGGACCGGCAGACCGCGGACTGGTTCCACGCCCGCTACCAGGCGGTCGGCCAGCTGTGCGCGGGCCGCAAGATGGACGACTGCCTCACGATCACCGAGATCCTCACCGCCATCGATGGCAACGCCCCCACCGCCGCTCCGCTGCACATCGCGTGGGACGGCCTGGTGTCCGTTCCCGCCGGTGACCGGACGGGCGAGTCCACCCTCGTCGGGTGCAAGACGGCCCGTGGTGGCAGCGAGGTCCTGGCCCTCACCGACGAGCAGCGCCTGGACCTCGCCGAGAAGCTCCTCGTCATCCACCCGGCGAAGGCCTGCGCCACCCCGTGCTGCGGCACTCCGACCGCCGACCTCATCGAGTCCGACCCGCGACTGTGGGGCGGGATCGTCGTCGACGTCGTCGGCACCGACGGCGGCCCCCGCTGGTGGTGCGACCCCTGGTGTGCGAACTCCGCGATGGCGGCCGCGCGCACCGAGCTGCAGCACGCCGACCAGCTGGCCGCCATCGACCCCGCCCAGCAGGCCCCCTCCCTGCCCGTCGCCGAACCCGGGCCGGGGCTCGTCGAGGCCGGTGTGCCGCGCTGCCACCGCTGCGGCTGCACCGAGAAGCAGGCCTGCGAGGGCGGCTGCCACTGGGTGCCCAACGCCGGCCTGATCAACCTGTGCTCCAACTGCGCCCGCCCCGAGGACATCACCCCCGCCCCGATGCCCGGCGGTGGCTGGTGAGCACGGTTCAGGACACGTATCTGGGCTGGGAGCTGCTGACGCACGCCGAGGCCTGCAAGCGCCCGGTGTGGGAGGTCGACCTCCGGCGCCGTGAGGACGCCTGGCGGTACAAGGCCAGCCTGGCGCACGAGGAGCGGGCCGAGCACAAGTGCAAGGACCAGTTCTGCGGCCACGGCAACAGCTTCGACGAGCTGACGGTGCGGATCGTGTGCTTCTCGTGCGGGGTGGCGGAGGTCATCACCGGCGAGCGCACGGAGGACACCGGCCGGACCACGACGAGCACGAAGTGGCTCGGCTACGGCCAGCCCGCGCGCCGTGTGGCGGGACTGTGGCTGTGGCCGGGGGAGCCGTGGCTGAACGTGGGCCGCGCCGGCTCGTCCGAGCCGCACGACTTCCTCGTCACCCGCCCCGGCGTGGACCGGGTCACGGCGGACGTCGTGGTCGGCCAGGTCACCCTCGGCCGTGGCCGGCGCGGCGGGGTGAACTGGACGGCGGCCGCCGTCCCGAGTGAGAACGGCCCCTACGGCCGAGGGCGCGGCCGGATCGCCTGGGCATGCGTGCAGGACTCCTTCAAGACGCCGGCGGCGGCCGCGAAGTGGATCGTCGCCCGCCTCGCCGAGGCCGAGGGGAGCGATGCCCCGTGAGCGCCGTCGACGAGAGCTCGCGTGTGGCGGGCCGGGCCGGGAAGGACACCCACAGCCAGTCGCGTGTGGGCGGAGTTCACCCGGCGCCGGCACTGCCGGACAAGGTTCTCGCCCAGCTGCGTACCGGGGGTCTGGTGCCGCCCCGGGCCCCGGGCCCGGGCCAGGTGTGGCTGCCGCGCGGTGAGGCGGAGACGCATCTCCTCGGTGAGGGGCGCCGTCTGGACCGCGTGCGGCAGGTGCTGCTCGCCGAGGTCGGCCGTCTGCGCCACCAGCTCAAGGCTGCCCGCGGGGACGGCCGTGGGCGGCGGGAGGAGGCCGCCCGCACCGCGGCGCGTCAGGCCGACTGCCCGCTGACCGCCTCGCTGCTGAACGCCCTGGCGGCGGCCGCGCGGGGGGAGACGGCCGAGGAGACGGCCGGCCGTCTGCACCTGGCGTACGACACGGTCAAGAACCACCGGCAGCGCGCCGTGCACCGGCTTCAGGCGCGCAGCGTCACCCACGCGGTCGCCCTGGCGGTGGCCGCCGGGTGGATCACCCCCGAGCAGATCGACGGGGGCGACGGCCTGTGACCGGCACCGCCGCGCTGCTCGCGCTGCCGCACCTGGCCTACGGCGACGCCGTCCACAGCATGCTGGGCGAGACGGGCCTGACCCCGGACGTCCTGGAAGCCGGTGTACGCACCGAGGACCCGGGCCGGGGGCCGGAGCTGTTCCTGACCCTGTCCTGGCTGGCCGGGCACCCGGACGTGGACCCGGCCGGGCTGGATCTGATCTGGTCCCACCTGACCGGGTGGGCGGCCCGGATCGGCCTCGACGCCAAACCGCTGCCCCTCGGCGCGTTCGCCGCCCCGCCGGTCCTCGCCGACGCCGTGCTGCACCTGTCCGTGAACGGGCTGGAAGAGCCGTGGGAGCCGGCCGACCGGCTCGCGGAGTGGGAGCACGCCCGCGCCCTCGACCTGACCCTCAACGCGGCCGCCGAGCAGGGGCTGATCGCGTGGTGAGACGCCCCGTGCTCGCGCTCCGCCCCGGCGATGAGGTCCGCCAGGACGGCGGGGCGTGGTTCACCGTGGCCCGCCGCCCCCTGCCCAGGGGCAGCGGGGCGGAGGTGACGTGGCCCTACGTCGGCGGCCGCGCCGGCCACGCGCCATGGCTCGCGACCGTCGAGTGCCGCCCCGCCGCCGAGGGGGTGGGCGCGTGATCGTCATCGCGCTGATCGCCACTGTCGCCGCCTGGTCGCTGTTCCTCCTCGGCGCCTACCTCCTCGACACCCGCAGCAACGCCGGCCGCCCGCCGGAGAAGGAGCCTGACCGTGAGTGAGAGCGCCCAGATCGCCGCCGTCCTGATCGTCCTCGCCGTCCTGACGCCGGTGCTGGTCACGCTGCGCCACATGGGCGTGCCCAGCTACCCCGCCGACGCCTCGTACGCCGGCTTCCACGACGACCCGGCGCGCGTCCTCCTGGACTGCGAGGGCCACTGCCCCGGGACCACCGCGCACGAGATCACCGGCGACGAGGTTGCGACCTGCGTGCTCTGCGGCACGCACCGCAGCACGCTCCCGGACTTCGCCCAGGCCGACGACGAGGCCTGACCCCTGATCCGCCGGTCGGGCCGGACGTGACCTGACCCGTCCTGCCCGACCGGCCACCCACCACACATCGACATGGAGACACCGTTGCGTCGCGACGACCCACGCCTGCAGATCATCACCGGCGCCATCGAGCGTCTCATCCCCGGCTCGACGCCGGCGTTCCTGAACGTCCAGCTGACGGAGACGTTCCCGCTGTCCGCCCGGGCCTCGGTGAACACCTGGACCGGCACCCCGGCAGGAGTCGCCGAGCGGGTCTTCACCGCCCTGTACGGCCGCCCCCGCGAGGAGACCGTCACCTCGCCGCTCGCCCAGGCCGAGGCCGCCAAGCGCAACCGTGACTTGCTCGGTGAGCTGAGCGTGCTGATGTCGGCCGGGCAGGATCTGGAGTCCGCGCCCTGGTACCCGTGCCGCCCGGGCGACCTGGTCCACGTCCACCACAACGCAGTGGGTGACGTGCCTCTGATCCCGGCGTTCGGGGAGACGTACGTCGTCGGGGATGCCGGGGACGGCCTGCTGAGCATGATGCTCCTCGCGCACAGCCTGCCCGAGGGTACCGAGCACGCCGAGTCCATGGTCGGCTGCTTCGCGGTCGAGGCCGTCGACTGCCCCGTCTACGACTTGTGGTTCGAGGCCGGGCCGCGGCGCCTGACCGTGGTCCGGGACGGCGAGGTCGTGCACGGCACCCCCGCCCGGCGTGAGAGCCGGCGCGTTACGGCCTGGGACAAGCTGGCGGTGAAGACTCTGGCGGCCGCGATCGGCCAGGCCGAGCAGTACCTCGAACGCGGTGAGCCCGAACTCGCCCTCGCCCGGCTGCGCTCCGACAAGCCTCTGCCGCCCTGCGGTGCGCCCGGAGTGATGCCTGAGCACGCCGACTGCGCCCGGCCGTCCGGACACGGCGGCGCACACAGCCCGGACGCCGACCACGTCGAGCCGCCGCACGAGTGCCCCAAGCTGCCCGAGCAGCTGCACGCGGTCCTCACCGTCGGCGCGAAGGTCACCGACGTCCACCTCGCCGGCCTGTACGAGGACCAGGAGGCGGCCGCCGACCACGCGATGGGGTTCCACACCCTGCGCTCGGAGTTGGACCAGCTCACCGAGCGGTTCGTGAAGCCCGCGTTCGGCCTGCCCGGCGAGATGGTGCTCACGCTGCCGAAGGAGAACCAGATCCAGGCCACCGGCGTGCAGCTGGCGGTCGTCGTGCCCCTGCAGATCCTTCCCGACCCGCGCGAGGACGACCAGGACGGCTACGACTACGACGACACCGGCGACGACTACGACGTTTGGGATGACGAGTGAGCGCCGTCGGCCAGCACGCCGGGAGTGAGCCGCTGCGCCGGTCCCCGGACGAGGGGGACACGTCGGCCTGCAACTGCGGTGGTGCCTGGCACGAGGCGCAGGACCACTGCGTGAGCTGGACGTGCCCCGGCTGCGACCGCCTGTGCCCGGCCGAGCCGGGCGTGCCCGTCGACGAGGACGAGCCGGACATCGAGACCTGGGGGAGGACGTCATGACCGAGCAGGAGCGGCACGCCGAGGTGCACCGGCTGAAGGCGGAGCACGGCTACGGCGCGCGCCGGATCGGCCAGGAGCTGGGAATCAGCCGACACGCGGCCACCCGGCTGCTCGCACAGCCACGGCCTCAGCCGGTGGCCGCCGCCGCGCCCGTGCAGGTGGCTGAGGTGGCCGACCAGCGGCCGCCGGTGGCTGTCGGGTCTCAGCCGGTGGCCGAGGAGCGGCTGCCGGCGGCTGGGGTGGCTGCCGGGGTGGCTGTACCGGCTGAGTCGTCCGGTCATGTGGCCGGGGTGGCGCGGCTGTTCCGGATGCCAGGGGCGCGCAGTCCCTGGCTGCAGGTGGATCTGTCCGGCCGCCCGTGGCTGGTGCGGGACTTGATGCGGCTGGCGCGGATCGGCCTGCAGATCCCGTACGTCGTCGACATCGCCGTCCGTTCCTTCGCCGCCGCCTACCACCAGGCCGTCACCCGCGGCGACCTGGTCCCGGGCCAGGCGTACGAGGTCCAGACCCGCGTACGGCCCTGCTCGCACGCGGCATGAAGACCGGCCGCCCGCCCCGGCCCTCTCCCCGGGGCGGGCGGCCACCCCTTCGGCCACTGGCCGACCACTGGCTGCGGAGGACCGCATGCAGATCCGCCACCCGGCCGGCTGGCTGTGCGACCGGCACAGCCCGTGGGCCATGGCCGGCCACGACAGCCCCACACCCCGCGTACGCGATACCGGCACCCCCGAAATGAGGTCTGCATGACCGAGCAGAACAGACACGTGACCCCGGCCGACCTGGCCGCGGGCGCGGCCACCCGCCGCTGTGGCGCGCCCCTGGTGGCCGCGGCCGCCCCGGCCTGCCTGGCCCCGGCCGCCGGCGTCGACGACACGCCGCCCGCGGTGGCGTACGACCGGACGCGCTGGGAATCGGAGGTCCTGTCCGGCGGGACGTACGTGCCGTCCGCGGAGCGCCTGGTAGCCCTGGTCCTGGCCCACTTCGCGGGTGTGGGCGGCCAGCTGCCCGAGGACGGCGTCCAGCGCAGCGACCGGCTGATGGCACTGACCGGCCTGTCCCGCGAGAAGGCACAGATGGCGCTGAAAGGCCTGCAGCGGGCGGGGCTGTTGTGGCGGCCGCCGGGCGAGGGCCAGGGCCGGCCGAAGACCCACCTGGCGCGGCCGATCACCCTCACCGTGCCCGCGCGGCGCGAGGAGCCTCCCCATACGGGCGAGCCACGGTGAGCGGCCTCGACGGGCAGATGGCGTTACTGCCCGACGACCCCGCCGCGTACGGCGGTCCGGCCGCCGTGCCGACCACGCCGATCACCACCTCCGGCCGCACCGAGTACTCCGTGCACTGCGCGACCGGCTGCGGCCAGCACCACCGTCACACCGGCCCCGGTGTACGCACCGCCCCGTGCGGCGCCACCTACACCGTGCCCCACCCCGACGAGGAGTCCCCGCCTTGACCCCCTGCAGCCCGGACGGCATCTGAGCGATGACCCGTCTGCCCGCGTCTCCCGCTGCCGAGCCCCGCCACACCCGTGGCGGGGCCGGTGGCGTGGGGCGCGGGCAGTGGGTGCGCTACCCCCTGCGGTTGGTCGTCGACACCGTCTCCTACGCGGACGCCGACACGAAGGTCTACGGCAAGGTCAAAGCGCTCTCCCGGGGCCGCATGTGCGAGGCCTCGGTGGCCAAGCTCGCGGAGTACACCGGCCTGAGCACGTCGGCGGTGGAGAAGGGCCTCGGGCGTCTGTCGAAGCCGGCTCCGACCGACGGCGTGGAAGAGGCCACCCGCCGCCAGCGCTCCCACCGGGTCACCGGCAAGGGCCGTACGAACGAACGCACCACCCGGCCCCTGGACGCCGGCGAGCGGTACATCGACGCGCCCGTGCGGGCCGCTGACACCCTGCGCGGCACCCTGCACCGCCTGTACCTCCTCCTGCGCTACACCACCCACGTCGAGCACCGCGACCTCACCCTCGCCGAGATCGGCCAGGCGCTGCGCCACCACGGCGGCAAGCACGCCGGCGAACCCCTGCACGAGCGCACCGCGTCCCTCCTCCTCGACGAACTCGAGGACGCCGGGTGGATCACCCAGGACAAGCGGGCCGGCTACCGCGCCCGCCACCAGATCACCGTCCACGACGACCCCGTGCACCTGGTCGACCAGCCCGACGGCACGCCGCCCCCGCCCGGAACACCCGCTCCGTCGACTCCCGGTGCTGAGTGCGGGGCGGCTCCCGGTGCTGAGTGCGGGGCCCCCGCGTATAAGGAAGACCATGCACTGACTGACCTTGAGAACAACGATGCGCCCCCCGGTGGGGGTGTCCGCCGTAGGCGAGGTGACCGTAAGTGGGCCGCCACCCCTGTGGATACCTTCGGTAACCCGAAAAGCCGCGGAATTGTCACGGCCGAGGGTGCGGCCCAACGCCCGTACGGCGGGCCCTCGCTGAGCCTCTCACCGCGCGTCTGGGACGTCCTCGCCCCCGTCGCCGACCTCCTGCCCCGCATCAGCCCGTTCGTGCTCCGTGCCGCCGCCCGGGAGATCGGCCGCCAGCTCGACGCCCAGGCCCACCCCGACGACCTCCACGACCAGATCCTCCACCGCCGCCAACGCACCGCCGCCGCCAACCTCGGCGATCCCGGCCGGTGGCTCCTCGGCGTCGCCCTCGCCAACTGGCCCTCGCCCTGCGGCCTCACCGACTGCGTCGACGGACTCATCCGCCACACAGGCACCCCCTGCAAGGCCTGCGCCGCACTCCCGCCCCGGCGAGCCCCCGGCCACGCCCGCGGACACCCACCGCCCACCACGGCCGCCACCGCCCTGCAGCACTGCCCCGGCTGCTCAGCCCCCTACCGGCCACCCCTGAGACACACCACCTGCCGCCTCTGCCACCACCCCCTCACCGACACCGCCTGACCCGAGAGGACACCCCCTGTGCCCTACAGCACCCCGCGCCCCGCCCCCCGCAACGGACCAGGCCGCTGCCCCAGATGCCAGGCCGCCGTGATCTTCTGCCTGAACGCGAACGGGATCACCCAGGCCGTCAACTCACAACGGGTCCCCGAGTACGGCAACCAGGCCGTCCGCCAGGACCAGGCCGGCCGCTGGCACGTCCGCCAGCTCGGCGGCGACCGCCGCACCCTCGAGGGCAGCGAGGCCCTGCACTACCCCCACGCCCCCACCTGCACCAACCCCGCCCCCAGGACCCCCGCGAAACGCCGCCTGTCCGCCAGCAGGGTCACCGTCGGCGTACGGCCCGTCCGGTGGCAGCGATGACCGACCGCGCCGCCATCGCCGCCATGCTCCGCGCCGGCGCCACCTACCGCCAGATCCGCGCACACCTCGGAGCCCACCCCAAAGAGATCCGCGCCACCCGCGTAGCCCTCCACATCCCCGTCCCCCCAGGACGCGGCGGCACATGGCGCACCGAGAACTACGACCAGATCCGCGACCAGGTCGCCGACATGCTCCGCGCCGGCGCCACCGCCAGACAGGTCAGCGAGAGCCTGGGCGTCAGCTCACGCACCGTCAGCGAGGTCCGCCGCGACCGCGCCATCCCCCCGCCCCCCGGACGCGGCGGAGGCGGCCGCACCCCCGACCACGCCCTCCACAACCGCATCGAGAGCATGCTCCGCGACGGCGCCACCTACGACCAGATCCGCGCGGCACTCGGCACCAGCACCGCCACCATCGCCCGCGTCCGCAAAGAACGCACCATCCCCCTGCCCACCGGCAGAAACACCACCACCCACAAAGCCGCCCGCACCCCCGAACAAGCCCTCGCCCACCACACCCAGCCCGCCCACGACGGCCACACCACCTGGACCGGCCCCACCCAAGGCCGCGCCCTGCCCGTCCTCTGGTCCGGCGGCCGCCACAACGCCCTCCACACCGCGTTCCGCCTCCACCACCACCGCGACCCCGCCGGCCGCGTCCTCCGCTCCTGCGACCACCCCGGATGCATGACCGGCGCCCACCTCACCGACCGCACCCTCCGCGACGCCAACCACCGCGCCGACCAAGCCTTCAACTCCATCTTCGGGACCACGCAATGACCGCACCGAGCAAGCTGCTGCTCCTCCTGTACAAGTGCCCGTTCTGCCTCGGCGGCCTGACCGGCGACGGCACCGACGGCACCGACGGCACCGACGGCACCGAACCCTGCCACCACTGCTCAGGCATCGGCCTCACCGACGACCCCTGCGGCGACGCCGAACGCGCCCCACGCCCGCCCGCCGTCATGCGCACCCCCTGCGCCGACTGCGCCTACCGGCCCGGATCACCCGAACTGGACGCCAACGGCGCCCAGCTCCCCGACGACGAACCGTTCTTCTGCCACCAGGGCGCGCCCATCTCCGCACGCGGCGCCTACACCCCCGTCGCCACCTTCCGCGGCCTCCCCCTCGGCCTCATGGTCTGCGCCGGATGGTGGGCCCTCACAACCGGCGAACAGCTCCCCACCACGCCCTACCGCGAGATCCCCGTCACCGAGGACCAGACCGAACGCCGCTGGGGCACCACGCCCCACGCCCTCCGCGACCACCCCCGCACCCCCGACTAACCCCTGCCTCGCGCACGCGCGTGCCTGCGATCGCGCGCGCGGTAACCGCAGGCACGCACGCGAGACCCCTACCCGCCAGTACGAATGACCCGATTCCCCGGACGGAAAGAACGATCATGAAGACGGTCCCGCCGAACCCCTACAGCCCCTACGCCACCGCCCACCCCACCGAACGCCACCTCTTCCGCACCCTCGGCGGGCCCCCCACACCAGGCGCCCTCACCCACACCGGATGTGACCGCCTGGCCGTCGTCCCCGAAGAGACCATCGAGCTCGACCCCACCGCCGAGGAGCTGCCCGAAGGCCTGTGCGCGACCTGCGTCGCATGCATGCGCGGCCTCGTCGTCACCGTCACCAAGACCGAGACCGACTGCCTCAACTGCGGCCTCTCCAACATCCAGAACGGCCTGTGCGCCGTGTGCCGCGCAGAGGCACACCAGCTGTGGACCCTGACCCGCACCACCACTGTCCCGACCCCACCGCCCGTCCCGTTCCTCGTCCAGGGCGGCCCCGTCTACGTCTCCCCGCAGGCCTGGTGCGAACACGGAGAGCTGTTCATCGGCGCACGCCTCCACGGCTACTACCCCACCAGCGAATCCCACGAGACGTACATCGACGTCCTCCTGCCCCGCTGCTTCCTCGCCACCGTCATCGGCGCCGTCCTCGCCATCACCGACCTCGACCCCAACCCCGAGAACCAGGACCGGTTCACCAACGCCGTCAACGACACCCAGAACACCGTCCGCGCCGCCTACCGCCAGCGCCTGGACGACGACGAGGCCGGCCATGGCTGACCGCTGCGCCGTCACCACCTGCGGCCGCGCCCTCCCCGACGGTCGCCCGGGCCGCGTCTGCTCCCGCTGCGCCTCCCGCATCCGCGCCCGGCTCGCCGAACTGCACTACCAACTGCCGCTCCTGCAGGCCTCGCTGCAGCACGACCGCAGCCCCACCACCGGCACCATCCACGGCGGCCGCGCCACCTCGCCCATGCCGCTGCGCGCCGACGTCATCAACCTGCTCGGCCCCGGCAGCAACAGCGCGGTCACCGACCCGTACGACGAGACGCGCGGCGACCAGAGCGGCCCCCTGCCCATCGACACCCACCTCAAGGGCTGGGCCGAGATGACCGCCGGCCACGTCCGGCTCGCCCCCGCGCCCGGCATCCGCCCCGGCCACACCTGGGCGGCCTGGCTCGACGCCTACCTCCCCTGGATCGTCACCGCCCCCTGGGTCGCCGAGTTCCACCAGGAGCTCGCCGAACTCCTCGCCCGCGTACGCGCCATCACCCGCACCGAACCCCAACGCCACCTCCAGGACGCCCCCTGCCCCAACTGCGACGCCTTCGCCCTCATCGACGAGGACTGGCAGGCCTACGTCGAATGCAAGGCCTGCGGACTGCTGCTCACCCACCCCGAGTACCTCGACCACGCCCGCCGCGTGCTGCCCGCCCTCCACCGCACCGCCCTCACGATCCTCCTCGCCACCCGAACCGCCCAGGAGAACCAGGCCTCATGACCGACAAGCCGCCCGTACCCGCCACCATGTTCGACCCCTGGCCCCGCATCCCCATCGACACGGCCGACGGCAGCCCCTTCGACCGCATCGCGCGCCTCGCCGTCTACGCCGCAGACGACTGGACCTTCGGCCCCAACGGCCCCTTCACGCAGCCCATGACGCCCGCCGAGATCTGCCGCCGCCAGATACGCGAAGGCCTCCTCCACCTCCTCGAGCTAGGCCTCATCGACATCGACACCGACCGCATCGACGCCTCCCCCGGCATCCCGTGCCAACGCGAGGAACCCACAGACCCGGACCCGAATCCGCGAGGATGACCCCATGGATGACACGACGCAGTGGCTCGGCGACCAGATCGACGTCGACGAACAGATCGCACGGGCGTCGAGCGGCGGCACGGTCGTCGGCGAGCCGGGTAAGCAGCCCGCGCCGGGCGGCGACGAGTGGGAGGCGTGCCGAACCGACTGCGACGAGGACGAGCTCTTGGTCGCCCTCCGCCCCGGCCTGCCACGACCGCCGGACGTCATGAGCGGCAAGTGGGGCCAAGTCATCTGCTACCGACCGGAATTCGGGGACCCCCGGGACGAACCACTCCTACCCCAGCTTGAGCATGCGGCCCGGCACGACCCAGCTCGGGTACTGCGCGAGGTCGCGGCGAACCGGCGTCGCCTCGAACGCCACGCTCCGCAGATGATGGTCGGGTACGACAGCGACGAAGACGACCCGTCCACGTACGTCCTCGGCTGCCCCGCCTGCCAGACCACCGTTGTGCGTGAAGGTGACTGGCCGTGCGAAGAGATCCGGGACGTGGTGGCCTCATACGTAGACCGGCCGGGCTGCCGCGACGAGTGGAAGCCGTAGCCTGTCGTACCGCCGTGCCACACTGACCCCGCGCACGGCCGCTTCACATGGTCCGCCACGCCCCTCGTCGTGGCGGACCGTACGCGTTTGTGCTGGACAAAGATCCGGACACGGTGTGAACATGGCGCCAGCAGCACACGTATGCCTCCGACCACACCAGCCCCCGCCACCAACCGGGGGCTGACGCATGTACGAGGGGGCGCGCATGGCCGAGCAGCTGTACAACGGCACCGAAGCCGCCCGCCTCGCCACCCAATGGCGCCAACGTGTCTCCGCCGGCGCCAAAGCCGTCAGCCGCTCCGCCATCTGCAACTGGCGAACCCGCGGCCACCTCCCCGTCGCAGGCCTCGACGAACGCGAACGCCCCCTCTACTCCCTCGCCGACCTCGCCCGGGCCGAGAAGGCCACCCGCGAGGTCGCCCTCCACCCCGAGCGCGCCACCCAGCGCGCCTGAGGCCTACAGGCTGTCGAGGATCTTCGCCCGCCGGTCCCGGTACTCCTCGTCCGTGATCGCCCCGGCCGCCCGCAGCTGATCGAGCGTCTGCAGCCGCGACGCCACATCCTGGGCGCCCGCAGCCGCTGCGGCCACCGGCCCCGCAGCTGGCTGGGGAGCCGCAAGCCGGGCCCTGAGCGCGTCAGCGAGCGCCTTGCCCGCGTCCTTCGGCATCTGCTTGATCTCGGCCTTGTTGCCCGACGCGAACACGATCAGCGTCCCCGAGATCATCCCGCCCGACCACTGCACCGAGCTGATCCGCCCGTACGGGAAATCCTCCACCTGCTGCGACATCACCCCGTGCTTCAGGAAGATCAGCCGCTGACTCGTCATCGCGACCAGACCGTTGCCCTTGCCATACACGCCGGTCGCCAGCATCTCCACCGTCTCGCCCTCCCACAGGACTTCAGGCAGACGCTGGATCTCCCGCTTCGCACCGAGCGTGCTCTGCAGCTTCGCGGCGGCCTCGTCGATATCGGGCCGTACGTCGAACTTCGCCATCAGGGAACTCACTTCATCAGGGCCGGAAAACGCGGCCCGTGGGGGGCCAGAGCCGCGAGCGGAACGTGGGGGAACCACCGAGCGTATCGGCGCACACCCGACACTGCGCCCGATCCGCACAAGACCACCCAGGGCCGGGGTGGAGGGGAAAACGCTGCCCGGGAGCCCCAACTCCCGGGCAGCGCCCCACACACGGCCGGAGGAGGGAACCATGCAGCACTCCGCCGTCATCGAGATGGAACTTCGCGACCTTCCCCCCAAAGACGGCTGGCGCGTCGTCGAGAAGACAGGCCGCGCGAGCGTCACATGCCCATGCGGCCTCGACACCGGCCTCATCGCGGCCACAGACGCACTGAGCGCACTACAGGAGCACGCGGGGCACGGCGAGGGGCGCACAACGCTCGCCATGGCCTGATGCCCCGCAAGGCGCTGCAGGTCTGCCCCACACCCGGATGCCCCACCCTCACCCCTGGGGGACGCTGCGAGGCATGCCAGGGCAGGGCCCGGCGCGCACGCCCCACAGCAGCGTCCAAGGGCTACGACAGCCGATGGACACGCACACGCTCTGAGTACCTACGTGCTCATCCGTACTGCGAGTGCGACGAGTGCGAGGCCATCCCCGTACTGCTACGTCCCAGGGCTACAGAGGTCAACCACCGTGATGGCTTGGGTCCCTTGGGGCCACGTGGTCATGACTGGACGAACCTGCAAGCGATGACGAAGGCTCACCACTCTCGCGAGACAGCCAGACATCAGCCCGGAGGCTGGAACGACCGCTCAGAGTGACCAAATGGCATCGTTGCAGGTCAGAGGCCTAATGAGATGCAAAAGCCCAGGTCAGAGGCCTATCGGGGGGTGGGGGTGGACCCCTTCCGAGTAGGGGGCCCGGAACGCCGGGGAGGGCTCCGGGGGGTCGGTCAGGTTCAAAGGGTCAAGATCGTCACGCAACGTGACGGTCGTCTGAGGCTGCGCAACGCGGCTCGGAGGAGTGATCACCATGCCCCGTGGAGGAGCCCGAGTCGTCTCCGGACCGGCCCCCGACCCGCTCGCGCTGCGCCGCAACCGGCCCTCCGACAAGGCTGGCTGGACCCTCCTGCCCTACGAGGGGCGCCCGGGCGAACCGCCCGAGTGGCCGCTGACCGAGGCCACCGACCGCGAGTGGCACCTGTGGTGCCAGCTGTGGGAACGGCCCCAGGCCGTCATGTGGGAAGAGCTCGGCCAGGAGTTCGAGGCCGCCCTCTTCGTACGCTGCCTGGCCGAGGCCGAGCAGCCGGACGCCAAGGTCGACGTCCGCAAGCTCGCCCGGCAGTACCTCGACAGCCTCGGCCTGTCCGTTCAGGGCATGCTCCGCAACCGGTGGAAGATTTCGCCCGGCGAGCCCGGCACCGTCCCGGCCCTCGAGGAGACCGAGCCGAACGAGCCGGCGCCGCGCCGCCCTTCCGCGCGCGACCGCATGACGGTGGTTCCGTTCCGTGGCCGGGAAAGCTGAAGCAGGGCCCGAGTTCGTCGTCGACTTCCCCACGCTGTGGGTCGTACCGGACTGGATCGAGCGGCACTGTCCCGTGCCCGACGGGTTCCGCGCGGGCCAGGACCTGGTGCTGTACCCGTGGCAGCTGTGGTGCACCGTCAACCACTACCGCGTCCGCCCGGAAGCGGTGGCGGGCCAGCTCGCGCCGGCGTTCCACAACCGGCGCAGCCAGATCGTGGCCCCGCAGAAGACGGGCAAAGGGCCTTGGTCCGCTGCGATCGTCCTCGCCGAGGCCTGCGGACCGGTGGTGTTCGCGGGCTGGGCCCTGGGCGGCGAGCGGTTCATCTGCGCGGACTACGGCTGCGGCTGCGGCTGGTGGTACACGTACGAGCCGGGCGAGCCGATGGGCGTGCCGTGGCCCACGCCGCTGATCCAGCTGACCGCGACGTCCGAGGACCAGGTCGCGAACGTCTACCGGCCGCTCAAGGCGATGGTGAAGAAGGGCCCGCTGCAGGACCGGCTGCGGGTGGGTGAGGAGTTCACCCGGATCGGCGAGGACGGGCAGATCGACGTCGTCACCTCCTCGGCCCTGTCCCGGCTCGGCAACCCGATCATCTTCGCGATGCAGGACGAGACCGGCCTCTACACCGCGGCGAACAAGCTGCGGAAGGTCGCCGAGACCCAGCGCCGCGGCGTGGCCGGCATGGGCGGCCGCTCGATGGAGACCACCAACGCATGGGACCCGTCGGAGGACTCCGTCGCGCAGACGACGTCCCAGTCCAAACGCCGCGACGTCTTCAAGTACCACCCGCAGGCGCCCAAGTCCCTGAGCTTCAGGGACAAGAGGCAGCGTCGCCGGATCTACCGGTGCGTGTACGCGGGCTCGGCGCACGTCGACCTCGACGCCATCGAGGCCGAGTCCGCCGAGATCATGGAGAAAGACCCGGCACAGGCCGAGCGGTTCTTCGGCAACCGGTGTGTGGCGGGAACGTCGAGCTGGCTGGACGGCACGAAGTGGGCCGCGAAGGCCAAGCCCCGCCGTGTACGGCCCATGACCCGCGTGGTCCTCGGCTTCGACGGCTCCGACATGGACGACTGGACGTCGATCCGGGCCGAGACCATGGACGGCTACCAGTTCACCCCGCTGTACGGGGCGAACGATGAGCCGACCATCTGGAACCCCGCGGACTACGGGGGCCAGGTCCCGCGCGCGGAGGTGCGCGCGGCGATGGACCAGCTGATGAACCGCTACGACGTCGTACGCCTGTACGCGGATCCTCCTTACTGGGACACCGAGGTCGATGACTGGATCGACGCCTACGGCGAGGAGCGGGTCATCCGCTGGTACACGCGCCGCATGGTGCAGATGCACTCCGCGGCCGAGCGGCTGAAGACCGACGTGGTGAAGCGGAACACCGCGGATGGGCAACGGGCGTCGTCCTTCACGCACGACGGCTGCGAGCTCACGCAGTCGCACATCGAGAACACCCGCCAGGCCGAGCGGCCGAGCGGGTTGTACGTGCTCCGCAAGGCCTCCCCGCCGCAGAAGATCGACATCGCGGTGGCCTCGGTCCTCGCCCATGAGGCGCTCGGTGACGTGATCGCGGCGGGCCTGGCGGAACCGGACGTGTCCTATTACTACGGCTCATGAAGGGGGGCGCGGATGGCCACCCTGGGGCAGGCCCTGCAGCTGGTGTCCCTGCTGGAGTCGGAGCTCATCCGGCGGCGGGCGGAGATCGACCGGAACGGCGACTACTACCGGGGCAAGCAGCCGCTGAAGTTCGCCTCCGACGACTTCGCGAAGTTCCACGGCGGCCGCTACAAGGACTTCAGCGACAACTGGGTCCAGGTCGTCGCGGACTCGCCGGTCGAGCGGCTGACGGTGAACGGCTTCCAGGCCTCCGGCGAACTCAAGGCGGACAAGGACCTGTGGGAGGTGTGGCAGGTCAACGGCCTGGACGGAGACTCCCAGCTGGGGTTCCTCGGCGCGGTCAACTCCGCCCGCTCGTACGTGCTGGTGTGGGGCGACCCGGACGACGAGGACACCCCGATCGTCACGTTCGAGGACGCCGCGCAGTGCATCGTCGTCTACGAGCCCGGCTCGCGCGTACGCCGGCGGGCGGGGCTGAAGCGGTGGCAGGACGGCAACTGCGACTACGCCACCCTCTACCTGCCCGAGGAGCTGTGGAAGTTCGAGCGGCCGATGCTGCGGCAGGACAAGAGCCCGCAGATGGCCGACGTCGACGAGGCGATGAAGCTGTGGCTTCCCGCCGGCGCCGAGGAGCGCCGACGGACCTGGCAGCCGCGCGACGAGGCGGAGCTCGGCGAGCCGAACCCCCAGCACAACCCGATGGGCCTGGTGCCGCTGGTGGAACTGCCGAACAAGCCGATGCTGGTCGAGGACCCGATCAGCGACATCACGGGCGTGGTCGCCATGCAGGACGCGATCAACCTTCTGTGGGCACAACTGTTCACCGCCTCCGACTACGCCAGCTTCCCGCAGCGAGTGATCCTCGGCGCCGAGCGGCCGATGATCCCCAAGCTGAACACCGCGGGGGAGATCGTCGGCAAACAGCCGGTCGACCTGGCGAAGTTCGCCGTGGACCGCGTCGCGTGGATCACCGGCAAGGACGCGAAGATCGCCGAGTGGCAGGCCGCGAACCTCGCCGCCTACACGCAGCTCATCGAGGTCGCCGTGGGCCACCTCGCCGCGCAGACCCGCACCCCGCAGCACTACCTGATCGGAAAGATGGCCAACCTCTCCGGTGACGCGCTGCTGGCCGCCGAGACCGGCCTGGTGAAGCGGGTCGACGAGAAGAAGCTGTGGTTCGGCCAGGCCCTGCGCGAGGTCGCGCGGCTCATCTACCTCGCCCGTGGCGAGTACGCCAAGGCGAAGGCGATGCGCGCGGGCGCGGTGCTGTGGGCCGACTCCGAGTCCCGCTCCTACGCGCAGCTCGCCGACGCCCTGGTGAAGCTGAAGGACATCGGCTTCCCCTTCGAGTGGCTGGCCCTGCGCTACGGCCTCACCCCGACCGAGGTCGCCGACGTCGTCGCGATGCGCGAGCGGGAGGCCGAGATGGACCCGATCGCCGCCGCCACCCAGATGCTTGCCCAGCGGCCCGCCCTCGCCGACGAGGAGGACGTCGTCGAGGGCGAGGCGGACGTCGAGGAGGGGGCGCTGGTATGACGGTCCCGCCTGAGGCCCAGCAGCACCAGGCCGACCGCGCCGCCCAGGCCGCGGCGACGGCGGCCGCCGTGAGGTCGGTGTGGATGGCCGCCGACCCCGAGGACCTGGAGGGCTCGTGGCTGGCCGGCGCGATGCTCGCAGCCGAGCTGATCCACGCCGGACAAGTCGCGGCCGCCTCTTCGGCGGAACCGTGGCTGACGCAGGAGACCGGCCCCGGCGAGGGAGCGGTGGATCCGGAGACTGCTGCGGCGGCGGCCGCCGGTGACCTGACGATTCCGCTGCTGTATCCGCTGCTGATCGCCTTCAACCGGCTGCGCCGCGGGTTCTCGGTGGCGATGTCGATCCTGTCCGGGGCCGCGTTCCTGGAGATGGTCACGCGCTCCCTGGTCGCGGACGCCGGACGGATCGCCGACATGGCCGGGATGATCGCCCGCCCGCGCGTCGTGTCGTACGTGCGCGTGGTGCACCTGCCCGCGTGCGCGCGCTGCATCATCCTCGCGGGCAACGAGTACAGCCTCTCCGACGGGTTCATGCGGCACCCGCGCTGTGACTGCACGCTCGCCCCGCGCCGCCCCGGCGACACCTGGGAACTCGCCTCCCCCGAGGCCCTGTTCGGGCAGATGGACCCCGCCCAGCAGCGCCGCGCGTTCGGACAGGCCGGGGCCGACGCGATCCGCGAGGGCGCGGACATCGGCCAGGTGGTCAACGCCCGCCGGGGCATGACCACCAAGACCCTCTACCGGCGCGAGGTGCAGGCCACCAGCGAGGGCACCACCCGGCGCGGCCTGTACGCCGCGCGCCGCAAGAGGTTCGAGAAAGCAGTCGGCACCCGCTTCGGCGAGAGCACGCGCGCCCGGGCCCGGACCAAGGCCGTGCGGCTGATGCCGGAGGAGATCTACCGGCTCGCCGACGGCGACCGCGACCACGCGATCCGGCTGCTGAGGAAGAACGCCTACATCGTCTGACCGGGCGCAATGCCCGGCAGGTTCACCCGCAACGGGAGACACACCATGCACGCACCCCTGCCCGTACACCCGCTCACCGGACTCTCGGCCGTCGGCTGGCGCAAGGCCCGCCCCGGCGAGGACGACGGCGAGCTGTACCCGATCTGGCCCGTCCTCGGCGGCGCCGGGGACGACGACCAGGACGACGACGGCGGCGACAACGACGGCGGCGACAACGGGGACGGGGACGACGACCAGGACGACGACGGCGGCGACAACGACGGCGGCGACGACCAGGACGGCGACGGGGACGACGGCCAGGACGACGCGGACCCCGAAGGCGCCGACCAGCTCGGCGACAAGGGCAAGCGGGCCCTGGCCTCCATGAAGGGCAAGTGGCGCAAGGAACGAGACCAGCGCCGCGACCTTGAACGCCGACTGGCGGACAAGGACAAGGGCGGCGGCGGCGATGACGCCGTGGCCAAGGCGACCGCGGCCGCAACGGCCACGGCCAACACCCGCATCCTCAAGGCCGAGGTCCGCGCGGCCGCCGCGAAGAAACTCGCGGACCCCCGCGACGCCCTGCGCTTCCTCGACCTCGAACAGTTCGAGGTCGGCGAGGACGGCGAGGTCGACGCCGAGGAGATCACCGAGGCGCTCGACCAACTGATCAAGGACAAGCCCTACCTGGCCGCGCAAGGCCGCCAGAGGTTCCAGGGCTCCGGCGACGGAGGGGCAGCGCGCAAGGCGGGCCGTCCGAAGCAGCTCACCGACCGCGACCTGAAGAACATGTCCGCCGAGCAGATCGTCAAGGCCCAGGAGGAGGGCAAGCTCGACGACCTGCTCGGCGCCGGATGACCCTGGAGGGCACCGATGTCCATCACCAATTTCAAGCCTCAGATCTGGACCGCCCGGCTCCTGGTCGCGTGGCGCAAGTCCCTCGTCTACGGCGGGCCCATGGTGGTCAACCGGGACTACGAGGGCGACATCGCCGATGCCGGCGACGTCGTTAAGATCACCTCCATCAGTGACCCGACGATCTCGGACTACGTGCCGAACTCGACGGTCATCACTCCGGAGGAGCTGACCGACGCTCAGCGCAACCTCGTCATCGACCAGTCCAAGTACTGGGCGTTCAAGGTCGACGACGTCGACAAGCGGCAGGCCAAGGGCAACGTCATGCCCGAGGCCATGTCGCGGGCCGCGTACCGGCTGCGCGACGTCGCCGACCAGTACGTGGCCGGCCTCTACACCGGCGTCGCCTCCGGCAACAACCTCGGCACCATCTCGGTTGTCGCGGCGACCCCGACGGACGCCTACGACGACGTGCTGATCCCGCTGAAGGTCACCCTCGACGACGGTGACGTGCCCACCGAGGGCCGCTACTGCGTGATCCCGCCATGGTTCACCGGCCGTCTGCTGCGCGACGACCGCTTCGTCCGCGCGGACGCGTCCGGCACCACCGAGGCGCTGCGCAACGGCTTCGTGGGGCGCGCGGCGGGCTTCAACATCGTGCAGTCCAACAACACCCCCAACCCCACCGGGGACGACAACGTCATCCAGGCCGGGGTCAACGCGGCGATCTCCTTCGCCGAGCAGATCAACAAGACCGAGGCCTACCGGCCGGAGTCCTCGTTCGCCGACGCCGTCAAGGGCCTGGCCCTGTACGGGGCGAAGCTCGTGCGCCCCGACGGCATCGCCATCGCCACCGCCTCCCAGACCTGAGCCAGGAAGGAGACCGACCACCATGGCAACCACCCAGGTCCCCTACAGCAACCTCGTCGCCAACGGCAATCTCGTGCAGCCCGCCGGCACGACCCTGGTCGCCGCGCCGACCAACAACATGCAGATCTCCGACGCGGTCCCGGAGTACACGGTGCTGCGCGTGTCGAACACCGACGACGACACCGCGCTGACCCTCACGGTGAAGGCGGGCACCAACCCGCCCGCGCTCGCCGCCGGGCAGGGCGACCTCGCCGTCAGCATCGCGTTCGGCACCGTCCGCTTCATCGGCCCCTTCGAATCGGGCCGGTTCATCCAGTCGGACGGCTCGATGCTGATCGAGTCGACCACCACGACCGGCACCATCACCGCCCTGCGCATCCCGCGGAGCACATGATGGAGGCGGAAGAGTTCACGGCGCAGGAGCTGGCCGCCGCCGTTCAGCTCCTGCGCGGCCGCCGCAGCGCGACGGCCAGGGCGAGGCCGCCGGTTCAGGACGACGGCACTGTCTTCATCCGCGGGGAGGGGGGCGCCGTCTTCGAGATGACGCCCTCGAAGATGAGCCCCGAGACGAAGCGGCGCCTGCGGCTGGGCTACCTGCGGCAGGTCAACCCCGACGGCTCACCCCTGCAGACCGCGTCCGCGTCTGCGCCCGCGCCCGCGCCCGCGAGTGTGGGGCCGCTCGGGCAGGAGCCGGTTCCCAGGCCGGCGAAGTCCGCGCCCAAGAGGGACTGGGTGCTGTACGCGGTGACCGTCCTGGGCCTGGACGCGGAGCGGGCCGAGGGCATGACCCGCCAGGAGCTGATCGACCTCCCGCCGGACTTCGCCCAGCACCCCGGCCCCACCCCCGGCGACGACCCGGAAGACGGCGCCCTGTCCGGGCCCGGCCGCCCGGCCGAGGACGCCCCCAAGTCCGAGTGGATCGCCCACGTTGTCTCCAAGGGCCTGCTCTCGGTCGAGGACGCGGCGAACTACACCAAGGCCGACCTGATCGACCTTGCGACCTGACGGGAGGCCACCGTGGCACTGGACCCCCTGGCGACGGTGGCCGACCTGGAGGCCCGCGGCCTGACCGTCGACCCCTCCGAGACGGCGGTCGCCGAGACCTTCCTCGAGGAGGCCTCGGCCGCCGTCCGGGAGGCGGCCGGCGTGCCCATCAGCGAGACCATCTCCACCGTCACGCTGGAGGCCCCGGACAACTCGCCCTGGCTGACCCTGCCAGGACCGCCGATCCAGTCCGTTTCTGCCGTCACCATCGACGGCTGGACCGTCACCGACTACAAGCTGCGCTCCCACCAGCTGTGGCGTCCGGGCGGCTGGCAACTGGGCAGCGAGCCGTCCGAGGTCGCCCTCACCCAGACCCACGGCCTGCCCACGGTGCCCGCGGACATCGTCGGCCTGGTCTGCCGGATCGCGGCCGCCGTCCTCGTCCACCACCGGGCGCAGCCCGACGGCGAGGGCCTGGCCGCGAAGGACATCCGCGCCGAGCGGATCGGGGACTACTCCGTCACCTACGGCGACAGCGGCCGCATCACCGACATCGAGCTGCCCGAGTACATGCGCGAGCAGCTCGCCGCACGCTTCGGCGGCGGTGTGGCGGTGGTGAGGTCGAGGTGAGCCGCGCCGGGCACCTCCTCAACCGCACGGTCGAGGTGTGGCGGAAGACGGCCGTCGACGACGGCGGTGGCGGCCAACAGACCACCTGGGTCCACCAGTCCACCCCGCGCGCCCGCAAGTCCCAGCCCACCGCGCGCGAGCGGACGGCCGCCGACCAGGCCGGCGCCAAGCTCGCCGAGACCTGGTACTTCAACCCCGGCACCGACGTGCAGCGCGGCGACGAGCTCCGCCCCGCCGGCCGCGTCCTGAAGGTCATCGCCGTCTTCGAGCCGTCCGAGGACGACGTCTACCTGCGGGCGGACTGCGAGCTCGTCCAACCCCTGAACGGCACCACCACGTGAGGAGCAATCCATGGCCATCCTGACCGCACAGGCCACACCCCTGGGCGGGCTGCAGCCCACCTACGCCGCCGCCACGTCCGGCGGCGACCAGTCGCCCGTCGGCGAGAAGCTCGTCTTGCACGTCCGCAACGACGACGCCTCCGCCAAGACGGTCACCGTCGCGACGCCGGGGACCGTCGGCGGGCTCGCGGTCGCCGACGCCGCGCAGGTCATCCCCGCCGGCGGGGACGCGTTCATCCCGATGAAGTCATCCGCGTTCCGCGACCCCGCCACCGGGCGGGCCGCCATCACCTACAGCGCGGTCACCTCGGTCACCGTCGCCGTCCTGCAGCTGCCCTGAACCCGTGGCCAGCCGCGTCCGCCTCGACGGCCTACAGAACGCCTTGCGTGCCATCGCCCGCGTGCCCGAGGCGATGCGCCAGGCCCGCAACGACACCCTGCACGAGTGGGCCGACGCCGTGGAGAACACGGCCGCCGACAAGTCGCCCCGCGACCAGGGCAACCTGTTCCAGGCCATCGATCAGCGCGTGAACGAGCACTACGGGCGTGCGGACGTCGGCGTGTGGCAGCCCGACCAGCTCGAATACGCGATGTACGTGGAAAAGGGCACCTCGAAGATGGAGGCCCAGCCCTACCTCGTGCCCGCGTTCAACGAGCACCGCCGCCAGGTCACCCGCACCTACCGTGCCGCGTTCCGCCGGCACATCGGAGGGGGGTGAGCGCATGAGCCTGACCGACTCCTGGCTGCGGCAACTGGCCCGCGAACGCCAGCGCCTGTCTGACGCGGAGAAGAAGCGGGCCGAGGCGCTGAAGGAGATCGCCCGGCTGGAGAAGAAGCTCGCCAACGCCAAACAGCGGAGGGGGTGAGCATGGCTGTGCTCGGCAAGATCCGCATCCCGATCTACATGAGGACGGGCGACAGCAGCCCCGAGCGGCAGATCGGCACCGTCGTCTACGACCCCCAGGACGACGCCGCGGCGGAAGCCAGGCTGTGGCGGCCGCAACTGGCCGCGATGCTGCGCAAGGCGGCCGACTCGATCGAGAACCCTGCCCCCTGTGACTGCGACGGGCCGCCCGAAGCAGGCGCAGGGTGACGACCGCGCTGTGGCCGCTGCAGGTCGCGGTCGTGCAGAAGGCGCGCGCCCACGCCCCGCTGATGGCGCTCGTGACGGGCGTGTTCGACGAGGTCCCCGAGGACCAGGCGCACCCCTACGTCACGGTCGGCTCGATCACGGAGACCGTGGACGACGCCCACAACCAGCGCGGCCTGGAAGCACAGGTGGAGCTCCACATCTGGTCGCGCTACGAGGGGTTCAAGGAGGCCGCCGACGTCCTCGCCGCCCTCGATGCGGCCCTGGACCGGCAGCCGCTCACCGTCACCGGCTTCCGTGACATCTCCGTCGCGCATCAGCAGCACACCGAGCTGCGCGACCCCGACCCCGACATCCGGCACATCAACGTCAGCTATCGCGTGTGGCTGACCAAAGCGTAAGGAGGTACAGGCCATGGCTGGTCTGGACGCTTTCGGCACCCAGCTGCAGCGCGGCGACGGAGCCACCCCCGAGACGTTCTCCCCGCTCGCGAACGTCACCGACATCACCCCGCCCGGCATCGAGCGGGAGACCTACGACGTCACCGCCCACGACTCCCCGGACGCCTGGCGGGAGTTCACCGGCGGCCTGAAGGACGGCGGGGAGGTCGAGCTGGACATCAACTACGACCCGCGCGAACACGACGGGCTGATCGCCGACTTCGCCGACTCGGCGCCCCGCAACTACAAGATCGTCTGGCCGGGCACGCTCGGCAACTGGGCGTTCGCCGCCATCCTCACCAACTTCGAGCCCGAGGCGCCGCACGACGACAAGCTCGCCGCGTCCCTGACCCTCAAGGTGTCGGGCAAGCCGACCATCACCACCGGCGCCTGATGGCCGACGAGACCGTCTACGACGCCGATACGTGGCCGGTCGTCGCCTGCAGCGAACGGCTCCCGGAACTCAGGGACTGGCTGCGCGCCAACGGCATCGACCCGGGCGACGTCCCCGTGCATGAGGACATCACCATCGAGCCGCTCACGCTCGGCGGCGACCGGGCGATCCGCTTCACCGCCCACCTGCGCAACGCGGACGGGTGCAAGTACCTCGACGAGGCCACGGGCGAAGCCGCCCAGGAGGAACGCACCGTTCCCCTCGTCGTCGAACCCCCGCCGCAATGGCGGACCGAGAAGGAGAACGACGGATGACGACCTACCTGTCCGCAGAGCAGATCCTCGACGCCGACGACCTCGGATACGAGGACGTCGAGGTACCGGAGTGGGGCGGCACCGTGCGTGTGCGGGAGCTTCCGGGCACCGAGCGGGACAAGTTCGAGGCGCAGTTCGTGGGCAAGGACGGCGCGAGCCTGCGCACCGAGGGCCTGGAGGGCTTCCGGTCCCGGCTCGCCGCCGCGGCGATCGTCGACGACAAGGGCAAGGTGCTGTTCCGGTCGGCGGCCGAGACGAAGCGGCTGGGGGAGAAGTCGGCATCCGCGCTGCAGCGGGTGTGTGACGTCGCGATGCGCCTGTCGGCGATGAACGAGGAAGACGTCAAGGAGCTCGTGGGAAACTGAGGGCGCGACCAGAACGGCAGTTCTATTTCCGTCTGGCCGCGCACCTCGGCGCCCGTTCCGTGCGCCACCTGCTCGCCGATATGGGCTCGGCCGAGATCTCCGAGTGGCGGGCCTATGAGCAGCTCTCCGGTCCCCTCGGCGGAGTCCGCGGGGACGTCAACGCCGCCATGGTCGCGGCCGCAATCGTCGCGGTGAACCGGGGCAAGGGCCAGCGCGCGCCGTCGCTGGCCGACTTCATGCCGCGTTGGGACCGCACCCGGGTGCGTAAGACGCCCGAGGAACTCTTCAAGGCGGCCCTGGCCGCGAACACTGCCCTGCAGGGGCGGGTGATCGTCAACAACTGAATAGCGCCGAGGGGGTGATGGCCGGTGGCCACGCTCGCCTCGATGATGGTCCGTCTCGGCATCGACACCGACCAGCTGAGTGCCGGTGCCGACAAGGCCAAGGGCATCCTGACCGGGATCGGCAAGGCCGTCGGGGGCCTGGGGATCGGCCTTCCGGTGGCGGCCGCGGTCGCGGCCGGCGTGGGCGCGATGGCGGCCGCGTTCGTCTCCGCCGGGGTGGCGGCGAAGGCGCTGCAGCTCGCCGTCGGCCCGCAGATGCAGGCGATCGCCGACGTCGCCACCCTCGCCGAGGAGGCCGAGAAAGCCGCCGCCGAAGGCGCCGCGGACGCCGCCGAGAAGCAGAAGGCCTACAACGACGCCCTCGCTCAACTGCCCCCGGCAACGCGGGCGACGGCGAAGGAGTTCATCGGCCTCAAGAAGGACTACAGCGCCTGGTCGGACTCGCTGTCGGCGACGACGATGCCGGCCTTCACCAAGGGCCTGCAGCTGCTGCGCCGTCTGCTGCCCGCGCTCACCCCGTTCGCGAAGGCCGGCGCGCAGGCCTTCGGCGAGTTCGTCGACGAGATCGACCGCGCCACCTCGGGCAAGGGCCTGCAGGCCTTCGCCGACTCCATGGCGCAGGTCGCCGGGCGGAACCTCAAGTCGTTCCTGTTCGGCCTGAAGAACATCGCGTCCGGCATCGGCGGGATCATCAAGGCGTTCCTGCCGCTGTCGACGACCATGTCCGGCGGGTTCGAGGAGGGCACCGCCGCGTTCGCCCGCTGGGGCCAAGGCCTGAGCGACAGCAAGGGGTTCGCCGACTTCATCGCGCTCGCGCGCGAGGGCGCCACCACGCTGTCCCAGGTCGCGACCGCGGCCCTGAACCTGATCGTGGCGCTCGGCCCGCTGGTCGGGGTGACCACCCAGGTCGCCCTGGTCCTCGCGCGGATCATCAACGCCCTGCCGCCGGACGTGCTGTCCGCGATGGCCACCGGGATCGTCGCGGTCGCCATCGGGATGAAGCTGTGGGCGGCCGGAGCGAAGGTCGTCGCCGTCGCGAACGCGGTGATGGCCTCCAGCTCCTACCGGGCGATTGCCGGGTGGACGCGGATGATGGCCGTCGGCGTCGCCGCCTACGTGCGGATCGCGGCGGCCGCCGTCGTCTCGGGGGCCCGCACGGCGGCCGCGTGGGCGGGGGCCGCGCTGCGGTCGATGGCGACGTTCGCCGCGCAGATGATCCGTACCGCGGCGATCGCCGTGCGGCAGTTCGTGCTGATGGCCGCCCGGGCGATCATCTGGGCGGCGACGATGGCCGCGCAGTGGCTGATCGCGATGGGCCCGGTCGGCTGGATCATCCTCGCCGTGATCGCCCTGGTCGCGCTGATCATCGCCTACTGGGACGAGATCAAAGCCTTCACCATCGCGGCCTGGAACGCGATCTGGACGTGGATCAAGGGCGCCGCACAGAAGATCTGGGACCTGTTCCTGTCCTGGACGATCATCGGGCTCGTCATCAAGCACTGGGACACCATCAAGGCGAAGACGGTCGCCGTATGGAACGCGATCGTGGCGTGGGTGAAGCAGATCCCCGGCTGGATCTACAACGCGTTCCTCAACTGGACCGCCCTCGGCCTGCTGATCAAGCACTGGTCGGCCATGAAGTCGGCGACGGTCCGCAAGGCGACCGAGCTGATCAACTGGGTGAAGGGCATCCCGGGCCGGGTGAAATCCGGGCTGGGCAACCTCGGAAACGTCCTGTCCGGCGCCGGCCGGGCGCTCATCCAAGGCTTCATCAACGGCATCAAGAACATGCTCGGCTCGGTGAAGAGCGCGGCCGGCTCGATCGTCTCGGCCGCCCGGGACTACTTCCCCTTCAGCCCCGCCAAAACGGGGCCCTTCGCAGGCAAGGGCTACACCCTGTACTCCGGTATGGCGCTCGCCGACGCCTTCGGGCAGGGCATCACCGACGGCGTTCCAGGCGTGCAGTCCGCGCTGGACGGCATGGCCACCATCCCCGGCCTGCGCACCGCGAACCGTATCGGCGCCGGCGGCGGCGCGGCCGCGCAGGCCACGCGGATCCTCGTCGAGGTCGCCGGGCCCGAGGCCGTCAAGAAAATCATCCGCGCCATCGTCGTCAAGGACGGCGGCGGCAGCGTGCAGAAGGCCTTCGGCCAGCCCGGCCAGGCATAAGGAGGTCCCCGCCGTGGCGTTCCCCAACACCGCCCTGGACATCCGTACCGAGCTGAAACTGGACGGGGTATGGACCGACATCAGCGGCGACGTCTACGTCCGCGACGTCAAGGAGACCGACGTCGGCCGCCGCGACATGGGCGCCCGCACCGACCCCGGCAAGCTGACCCTGACCCTGAACAACAGAGGCGGCAAGTACTCCACCCGCAACCCCGAATCGGAGCTGTGGGGACTGCTCGGGCCGAACACGGGCGTGCGGGTGTCCGTGCCCGGCACCACCACCTACCTCGAACTGTCCGGCGCCGCCGACTCCTACGCCTCCACCCCCGACCACGCCGACCTCGACATCACCGGCGACCTCGACCTGCGATGGGAGGGCGAAGCCAACTGGTACGGGCCCGGCAGTCGCATGCTCATCGGCAAATGGGGCGACGCCGGGCAGCGTTCCTACCACCTGCGCCTCCAAGACGGCGCTCTCCTGCTCCACCTGACCCGCGACGGCACCAGCGGCCCCAACGCCGGATGGACACTGCCCCCTCTGCCCGCCCGGGCAGCCCTGCGCGCCACCCTCGCCGACGGCGAGACCGTCACCGTGTACTGGGCCCAGAGCCTCGCCGGGCCGTGGACCACGCTCGGCAGCGTCACCCTTCAGAGCCCGCTCACCACCGGCATCTTCGTCAGCACCGCACCGCTGCTCATCGCCCCCAGCCAGAGCGGCGTCACACCGGTGCGGACCGTGGTCGAGGGCAAGGTGTACGCCGCCGAAGTCCGCGACGGCATCGGCGGCACCCTCGTCGCGGCCCCCGACTTCGAGGGCCAGCCCCTCGGCACGGCAGCGTTCGCCGACTCCGCCGGCCGCACCTGGTCCTACAGCGGCACCGCCCGCATCTCGGACCGGGCGTACCGGTTCGTGGGTGAGATCTCCACCTGGCCGAAGAAGTGGGTGCCGGGCGGCTCCGACGTGTGGTGCTCGGTGGAGGCCGCCGGCGTCCTGCGCCGCTACGACCAGGGCACCAAGGCCCTGGCCTCCACCCTGCGCCGCCGCATCCCCTCAGGAAACCCCATCGCGTACTGGCCGATGGAGGAAGACAGCCTCGCCTCCCGCGCCTACAGCCCGGTCCCCGGCGTCACCCCGGCCGCCCTCACGGGAGTGGAGTGGGCCGCCGTCGACACCCTCCCAAGCTCCAGCCCCCTGCCCAAGCTCACCGCGGCGGCCACGCTGTCGGCGATCGTCCCGGACGCCACGGACGGGCAATGGCAGGTCGAGTGCGTGTACAACGCCGACGACAAGGCGCCCACCGCCAGCGAAACCCACGCCGAAGTGCTCAGCGTCTCCACCACGGGCACCGTGCGCCGCTGGGTCATCGGCATGCGGCAGAGCGGATGCCGCGTCTGGGGCTACGACGCCTCCGGCACCGACGTCATCTTCACAGCCGTCGCCCTGGAAGGACACCTGCACGGCTGGTACCGGCTGCGCCTGTACGCCCAGGACCTGGGCGGCGGCCAGATGGAGTGGGTGATCGGCGTCGCCAACGTCGACGGCCCCATCATCCAGCTTCCCAAGGAGATCACCGGGGAGCCCGGCCACGTCACCGCCGTGACCGCGAACTGGTCAGCCGACACCGAGGGCTGGTCGATCGGGCACCTGTCGGTGATGCCCGACGCGGCGAACACCATCTACGACGGCTCCGACAACGGCTACGCCGGTGAGACCGCCTGGCAGCGCCTCAGCCGCCTGGCCTCGGAACAGGGCCTGCCGATGGCCCGCATCCCCGGCCGGCTCACCCCGGAACGGCTGGGCGCCCAGCGCCCCGAGGAACTGCTGGAGCTGCTGCACAAGGCGGCCGAGGCCGACGGCGGCATGCTCCTCGAAGACCGGGACCGGCTCGGCCTCGTCTACCGCGAACGCTCCAGCCTCTACACCCAGGAACCCGCCCTCGTCCTGGACGCCGACCAGCCCGGCCTGGCCGACGAGGACATGGAGCCCGCCGAGGAAGCCGACTTCGTCCGCAACGACATCACCGTCAAGCGCACCGGCGGCTCGGAGGGCCGCGCCGTCCAGACCGAGGGCAAGTACGCGGTCGACCGGATCGGCGTGTACGACACCGCGCCCGAACTGTCGCTGGACGCCGATACCCAGACCGAGCCGATCGCCCACTGGCTGCTGCACCAGCTGACCTACGACGGCGCCCGCTACCCGGCGGTCACCGTCATGCTCCACAAGCCCGGCGCCCAGGCCCTGATCCCGGCCGTCCTGGCGCTGCGTGAGGGCGACCTGATTCGCATCACCAACCTGCCCTCCTACGTCGAGTACGGGCACCTGGACCTGATCGTGCAGGGCTGGCACGAGGAACTCGACCTGCACCGCTGGACGGTCACGTTCAACTGCTCGCCCGGCGGCCCCTGGCGCCTGGCCACCACCAACACCGTCCACGAAGGATTCGACGACGCCATCTACGACGTCACCCTCACCGACGGCGGCACCCTCCCGTGGACACGCACGAGCGCGCAGGCCCACACGGGCACGTACTCGCTGCGCTCCGGCGCGATCAGCAACAACCAGACCTCGGACGTGGCCCTCACCTTGCCGGCCGCGGCCGCCTCGCTGTCGTTCTGGTACCGCACGTCCAGCGAAGCGTCCGGGACCGGGTTCGAGGGGGACCGGCTCCTCGTCCTCGTCGACGGCGTCCAGGTCCTCCGCGCCCAAGGCACCACCGGATGGACCCAATTCACGACCGACGTCACCGGCAAGAGCGCGGTCGTCTTCCGCTACATCAAGGACAACTCGGCCACGGCCGGGGAGGACGCCGTCTACATCGACGACCTGCGGCTGACAGTGGGCAGCCACGCCCCCGCCAAGGCCAACACCGACGGCAGCGAACTCGACGCCGGCGTCGACGCCGACGACGGCACCCTCAGCGTCGCCGTCACCGCCGGGCCCCGCTGGACCACCGACGCGAACGAGATGCCGATCCTGATCGACGTCGGCGGCGAACACATGCTCGTCACCGCGATCAGCGGCACGAGCAGTCCGCAGACCTTCACGATCGGCGCCCGCTCGTACAACGGCGTCACCAAACCCCACCTCGCCGGGACACCGGTGACGCTGGCGTACCCGGCGATCGCGTCCCTGTAGGAAGGAGGACCCCTTGGCGACACCTGTCGAGGAATGGTTCGCCGGGATGGACATCACGGCCGGCCGCCTGGAGTCCATGAACCAGCGCTCCGCGTTCCAGGTCACCAACTACGGCGCGGACAGCAGCGGCACCGTGGACGCCTCACCCGGCATCCAGCTCGCCCTCAACGCCGCGCGGGACGTCGGCGGCGCCCAGGTCCTGGTCCCGCCCGGCGTGTACCTGATCGGCGCGACCCTGCGGATCTACACCAACACCAGGCTCACGCTCATGGCTGGCGCGGAGTTCCGCCGGGACGTCGCCGCGACGATGATCATCAACGGGGACGCGGGCCAGGACCTCGGCGGATACACCGGCCACTCGCAGATCGTCATCGAGGGCGGCCTGTGGAACATGAGGGGGACCACCAGCGGCCTCACCGCGAGCGCGATGTGCATCTCGATCGGGCACGCCACCGACATCGTGATCAGGGATCTGGAGGTCCGCGACCTGCCGGGATTCCACGCCGTCGAACTCAACTCCACCCTCCACGGGGTCATCGAGAACTGCCGGTTCAGGGGCTACGTCGACCCCGGGTCGAGGGATTTCAGCGAGGCCGTCCAGATCGACCTCGCCAAATCGAGCGGCGTGTACGGGGGGTTCGGACCCTATGACCACACCCCGAGCGAGGACGTCCGCGTCACGGGCTGCCACTTCGGCGCGAGCGGCACAGCGGGCACGACCGCGTGGCCGCGCGGCATCGGCAGCCACTCCGCGACGATCACGAAGTGGCACCGGCGGATCCGCATCAGCGACAACAGCTTCGAGGGAGTCCTTCAGTACGCCGTCTCGGCCTACAACTGGGAGGACGTGACGGTCACCGGGAACACATTCGTCGACTGCGGCTCCGGCGTCCGCGTCCGCACCGTGATCGTCTCGGACACCGAGGACACCAAGCTGCCCGACGGCACCCAGACGTCAGCGTCGCAGAACCTGCGCAACGTCACCGTCACCGGCAACTCCTTCCGGGGCGGACTGGCCTACGACGAGCCGATCATCGCGCTCGGCGAGACAACCGGCACCGTCCTCAACCTGACGGTCACCGGCAACACGATCGACGGCACGACATCCAGCCAGAACGGCATCCGCCTCCAAGAGGTGTCCCGCGCCACAGTCGGCACCAACGTGATCGCCAACGTGGCCGGGACCGGCATCTCGACGGAGGACTGCAACAACCTCGTCATCACCGGGAACAAGATCTGGACTCCGGGCGGGTACGGAATCACCCTCGTCGACACCACGCACTCCAGCGCGGTCGGCAACCAGACCCGCGACACAGGCAGCGGCGGCATCTACATCGACGGCGGCAACGACCTCCACATCCGCGACAACTACGTCAAGTCCCCGAGCCGCTCCTCCAACGGCACCTACTACGGGATCAGAGTCGACAACGCCGCATCCGTCTCACTGTCGGGGAACAAGACCAGGCCCAACGGCAGCGGCAACGAAGCCGCCTACGGCCTGCGGATCTTCAGCGGCGCGTCACTGATCCACCGCTACGGCAACGACTGGCGAGGAGCAACATTCACGACCGGAGCCATGCTGGACAGCTCCACCACCCCCAACACGTCGGCCACCGACGTCACCGCGTGACCGAAACAGACGACCACCCCGACGAAAGGGCCCCCTTGTCCACCACCGTCACCACCTCGTACGTCCTCGTGAAACGGGACCAGGCGACCGGCCGCGTCCTCGCTTCCGGCGTCGCCGGCGCGACGGCCGCCGAGGCCGGGCAACGGGCCGCCCTCACCAACGCCGGAGGCTGGCTCGCCTCCTGGCGGCCGATGTCCTGGCAGAAGGACGCCAACGACCAGTTCTGGACCGACCCCGCCACCGTCATCGTCTCCGCCGAGGACCCCGACTCCTCGGTCCTGTACGAGGCACGCATCGTGAAGCGGACCGTCACGGTCGTCGACGAGCCCATGATCACGTCGGGCGAGACCGCCTACGAGCTCTTGCCCGCCTGACCCTTCACCCCGCCCGGCCCCGGAGCCACCCCTTGGCCCCGGGGCTTCTTCCCGCCCGGGAGGGCCCATGAGCTTCAGTCTCCACGCGGAGGGCCTGCTCGCCGACGTCGTCGAGCAGGTCACCGCCGCCGACAGGGGCGCAGACCCGCAGTTCGAGACGGTCCGCGCGTTCGTACTCGCCGAACTGGACGCCTGGCCCACCGCAGAGGGCGCACCGAACGGCGTCCTCCTCGACCTGGCCGGCCACCACGAGGCGACCAGCCGGAACGTGACGATCGTGATGCGGCCTATGCGGGTCAGCCCGCCCGAGGACTGACCGCCACCCAACCCACGCGCCCCGAGCCGTCTGGCCGGGGCGTTCCTCATGCCCCGGAAAGGGGGAAGCTCATGGCCACACCACCCACCGCTGCCACGTTCGCCGCGCTGCTGCGCGCCGAGGGTGTCACCGTCGTCGAGGTCGGTGACTGGGAGGACCACAACCGCAACCACATGGGGCCGTGGGGCCCCGTGCACGGGGTGATGTTCCACCACACGGTCACCTCCGGCAGCGCGCGTACGGTCGCGATGTGCCGCGACGGCTACGCCGGTTTGCCCGGGCCGCTGTGCCACGGCGTCATCACCAAGGACGGCCGTGTGTACCTGGTCGGCTACGGCCGCGCCAACCATGCGGGCCTGGGCGACGACGACGTCCTGCGGGCGGTCATCGCCGAGCGCGCGCTGCCGGCTGATGACGAGGCCAACACCGACGGCAACCGCCACTTCTACGGCTTCGAGTGCGAGAACCTCGGCGACGGCGAGGACCCGTGGCCGGCCGCCCAGCTGCTCGCGATCGAACGCGTCGCCGCGGCGGTCGTCCGGCATCACGGCTGGGGCGCGGCGTCGGCGTTCCGCCACCTCGACTGGCAGCCGGGCAAGGTCGACCCGAAGGGGATCAACTGGCCTGCGATGCAGAAGCGGGTCGCGTCCCGTCTCGGCTCGTCCGTGCCGGTCCCCTCGCCGCCGGCGCCGAGCACCCCGACCGTGAGCCTCGGCAAGCTCCGCGCGGCCGCGCGCAGCGACCCCCAGAAGGCCAGCACTCCGGTCTCGTACAAGGGCGTGATCACCGTCGAGGCCGCGCTCGTCGACCGCGGCCTCCTCGCCGCCCGCTACTCCGACGGCCACTGGGGCACCAAAACGACGCCGGCGTACGCGGCATGGCAGCGCTCCGAGGCGGGCGGCGGCTACACCGGCGCCGACGCCGACGGCATACCCGGACGTGACAGCCTGCGCCGCCTCGGACTGCAGGCCGGATTCAAGGTGGAGGACTGATGCAGATGCAGAACCTGTTCGTGAGCTTCATGCGGACGCTCGTGCCGATCGTGGCCGGCCTCGTACTCGGCGCGGCCGCGCGCATCGGCCTCGACCTCGACGACGCCACCACCGCGGCGTACGTCACCGCCGCGCTCACCGCTGGGTATTACGCGCTCTTCCGTGCCGTCGAGGAACTCGCCGAGCGGATGGCCTGGCAGCCGCTGCAGCTGCTCGCCGGGGTGCTGCTCGGCTGGGCGCGGCCGCCGCAGTACGTCCAGCCGGTGACCGCTCCGGTGCGGCTGCAGCTCGACAAGGCGGCCATGCGGCAGGACATCAGCGACTTCGTCCGCCGGCTCGACAGCGCCGCTCGCGACCGGGGCCCGAGATGAGTCAGGGCACCGGAGTGCCGGCGGTCGATGTCATCGTCATCTGGAGCGTGGCCGCCGTGGCGGTCGCGGGCCTGGCCGCGCTCGCGTGGCGCACGTTCCGGGGGGTGCGTCGGATCGTCGACCGGATGGACGACCTCGTCGACGACTGGCACGGTGTGCCTGAGCGGCCGGGTGTGCCCGGACGGTTGGGGGTGATGGCGCGCCTGCGTCAGATCGAGGTCCGTCTCACCTCCGTCGAGCATGAGCTGCAGCCCAACAGTGGGCGGTCGCTGAGGGACGCGGTCGACCGCGTCGACGCCCGCACACGGACCCTCACAGCCGACACCGACAACTGACGAGTGCCCCTGCACGGCCCTGACGGGTCGTACAGGGGGCCTTTCGTCATGTCCAGGCGGCCGTCAACACCACAACGGCCCCCGCAGGGCGGGGGCCGTGAGGCGTACCGTTCTGAGTACCACCACAGAACGGAGCACAAGTATGCCCGAGCCATCAGGCAGCCACGTACTCACCTTCGGCCAGCGCGTCCAGCGAGCCCGCGAACGTGGGGGTAAGAGCCGCCCCGTCGTGGCAGGCCTCATGGACCAATCCACGGAATGGGTCAAAGCAGTTGAGAAAGGCACGATCGGCATGCCTCGCCTGCCCAAACTTCTCCGACTGGCCCAAGTCCTGGGCGTCGAGGACATCGCCGAGCTCACCGGAGACGACCGCATCGCCGCTACCACCTACACAAAGGCCGTTCACGGCGACCTCCCCATCGTCAAGCGCGCCCTCACCACCTACCGGCTCACGCCCGCTGACCGCGAACCCGAGCCAGCCGACGTCCTTGCCGCCCGTGTCCGCGCGGCATGGAAGATGTGGCACGCAGGCGATACCGAACACCCCGTACGCCGCGACGTCGAGGGCCACCGGTCCCGCATCGCCAACTTGCTGCCGGCACTGCTCGCCGACACACAGCACGCTTCCCGCGCCCTCGATGGCACAGACCGCAGGCGCGCCCTCGTCGCCCTCGCCGAGTCCTACCACCTGGCCCAGCTCTTCCTCTCCTTCCAACCCGCGCCCGACCTAGTGGTCCTCACGGGTGACCGCGCCATGACTGTGGCCCAGGACGCCGACAGCCCACGCGCGATCGCCGGTGCCGCCTGGTACATGAACCACGTCCATAGGGACGCGGGGGAGGCGGCCGAGGCGCGCGTCGAACTTGCCGAGCAGGCCGCCGCACTCCTCAATGATCAGGAGGACCCGGAGCACATCGCCCGCCGTGGGGTTCTGTACCTCGCCGTCGCCCTGTCGTACGCGAAAACGGGCCAAGCCGGGGACGCGTGGCGGTACTGGGACAAGGCTGACGCTGAGGCCCGCCAGCTCGGCGACAGCTACGCCCACCCCTGGCTGATCTTTGGGCGAGGCATCGTCGACGGCTACGCCATTACCATCCACACCGACTTGATGCAGCCCGCGAAGGCGTTGCAGGTGGCTGAGTCTCTCGACCTGGGTCGGATCCCGTCCGCTACGAGGCGCGCGTACCACCTGATCGAGACAGCACGGGCGCACAACATGCTCGGCGAGAGCGTCGCGGCCGTGTCGCTGCTGGGCAAGGCGAAGGTGGAGTCACTGGAGACGATCCGCTTCAACCTGCACACCCGTTCGGTACTGCCGGAACTGGCCAAGTCTGGCCCGCGCATGGTGCGTCAGGACGCGCTAGATCTCGCGCGGCAACTCGGCGTGCCAGCATGATCATCTGAGGGGTAGGAACCCTACCCCTCAACAAGGGGGTAGGACTCCTACCCCCTGCGCCCGCCCGCCGCGCTTACGGTCGGTGATCTGACGATCACCGAACCGTGGAGCGTGGCAGTGATGAATCGGGCACTTCTCAACAGACTCATCACCGACTGGCTCGCCCGCGCCCACCCGCACCCCGACCGCGCCCGCGCCGAATGGTCGGACCGCGGCGTCGCGCTCCTTCCTATGGCCACGCGTTTCAGCGCCGTACGCCTCAGCAGCCAGCTCGTCCACGCGGCAGTCGGCACTCACGAGCCGAAGGCCCTCGCCGAGGAACTCGCTTTCCGCCTCGACGGGGCCGTCATCCACGACAGCTTCTCGGTCGGGCGCGCGTACTACGCGCTCGTCCACTGGCACGCTGGCCTCGTCTGGGACAACAACGACAACGACGCCCAGTGCCTCGGAGCGGACGCGTACCTCGGCGTCCCGCGCATAGAACGCGTCGCGCCCCCCGGAACCTATTGGCTGGTCCCTCCCCAATACGAGGGCGACTACTGCCGCCCCGAGGCCGTACGACGATTGGTCGAGCAAGGCCGTGCCGTATTGGCAGTCGACGACACAGTAGGGGCGGCATCATGATCTGCGGACGTTGCCAGGAGGCGATCAAGAAGCGCGAGCGCTACGAGTCGTTCGTCCCCGACTCTGCCTCAACGGCCGCGCCCACCGTGTACTACCACGCGTGGCTGTGCCCCCAGCCTCCGACCCAGACCGCCCCCATTTCCATACGCCGCTGAGTCTCCTGCCGTCGGTCAGCACCCCGGCCGCAGGATGCCGCCCCGTGCCGATGGGGCGGCCGGTGACCCGCCGCACGCCCCCGTCGGCGGCGGGTCACTGCACGAGATCAGACAGGGGTACGTCGAGGACGTATGCGATGCGGTGCAGTGTGGCGAATGTTGGGTTGCCGCTCCCGGCCTCAAGGGCCTGGAGGGTCCGACGGTCCACCCGGGCCGCGAGATACAGGTTCTCCTGGGTCAGGTTCTGGCGTATCCGCTCGGCCTGCACTCGCCTCCCGACAGCCCATTGCCGCTCGGCGAACCAGTTGTCATCGTCAGGTGGTAGATCGCGCACTCCGTAAACGCTTGACCGGCCACGATCTTCTGTCGGCGGAATATATTCGGCATTGTGTGATCTTGAAGAGCGGGGGTAGGGACGGAGCTATCCCCCTCCTCGAACGGCCCTCCCTGTCCTGCTGCCAGGCGGTAGGGATGGGCCGCGGCGCCCTCGGTCTCCGGACCGGGGGCGCTGTCCTTTGTGGGGCGGGGGTAGGCGAACGACCTCTCGCATCGGGCATGCATGCTGGATGCAGGCCGAGGGCCCACATATGTGTGTCTTAGTAAGATTCTCGCCGGACCGTCGACATACTGCTCAGCTCGTCTGAGCCGGCGCCCGGAGGCAGGTCCCGTGATTCGGGGCCCGCCAGCGAGACCTTCGGCAAGCAGTGCACCGTCCGTGCCGTTCGGCGCGGTCAGTCTTCCGTCCCGTACCGTTTCGGTGCGGGCGACCGTGTGCTGCCGTGCCGAGGTGTCGCGTCAGCGGATGGTTTCTCTCGGCGGGGTGGCCCGACCGATTGAGGAACCTTGATCAGCTTCAGTGTCACGGCGCTCGTCTTCGGCGTCGTCTTCCTCGCCGAACTCCCCGACAAGACCGCTCTCGCCGGTCTCGTGCTCGGCACCCGTTACCGCGCCTCGTACGTCTTCGCCGGTGTCGCCGCCGCCTTCGCCGTGCACGTCGCGCTCGCGGTCGCGGCGGGCAGCGTGCTCACGCTGCTGCCGCAGCAGATCGTGCACGCGCTGACGGGAGTGCTGTTCCTCGGCGGCGCGGCGGTGCTGCTCCTGAAGAAGGGCGAGGATGACGAGGAGATCCGCCGGCCCGAGAATCAGAGCTTCTGGAAGGTCTCGGGGGCGGGCTTCATGCTCATCCTGGTCGCCGAGTTCGGGGATCTGACACAGATCATGACGGCGAACCTCGCGGCCCGGTACGACGATCCGCTGTCCGTGGGCCTCGGGGCGGTCCTCGCCCTGTGGGCCGTGGCCGGACTCGGGATCGTCGGCGGCAGGGCGCTGATGAAGCGGGTGCCGCTGGACCTCATGACGCGGGTCGCCGCCGTGCTGATGACGGGGCTCGGTGTGTGGAGTCTGTGGGAGGCCGTGACGGGTTGAGGGAGAGGGGTGGCGGGCGACCCCCTTGTTTTGTATCGTAGAGAAACAAAGTGGCTCCCGCCCGCACTCCCTGACCGGTGGGCGGGGCCACCTTGTCCCTCCGGGGCTGCCCGGTTCCCTCCGGGGCCGCCCGTCCCTGGGCGCGGCTGCTCCTGGGTACGGCTGTTCGTGGCGCCCCTCCGGTTTCCCGTTCCCGCCCCTTGGAGCCTGCCGATGACGGCCGCCACCGTTCTGACCGCCCGCGCCCTCCTGCTGGACATGGACGGCACCCTCGTCAACTCCGACGCCGCCGTCGAACGCGTCTGGCGGCGCTGGGCCGAGCGGCACGGGCTGGACGGCACCGCCCTCATGAGCTGTTTTACAGGGCGAAAGAGGATCAGCTACTCGTGGTTTGTCACTCTGGGTAACTGCTTCTAGGGCCTTCCCGACCGCTTTGCCAGAGGGCGGTGGCGAGGCGATGACGCCGTACAGGGTGGTGCCCAGCTCAACTGCGTGTCCCCCATCACTTGGTGCTTCGGCCCGCATGCGCGCGGAAGACCCTGTCCTCATGCGGACCGTAAGCGAGGTCGAACACGACCAGGACGCCGGTGCGACGGTCCCGTCCCTCCTCCGCGTCTCGTAACTGGACATGGATACGGCGGTCACGGATGGTCCCGATGATCGCGGGGAGTACCGCGACTGCCAATACGGTCAGAGTGATCACGGTCTGGACGGCGGTGTCGAATGTGTTGTTCATGGCTCCCAGCCTGGTCATTGGCACGCCTCAGCGACAGCGCCAGGACTGTCACCTGGCATCAGATTCCGGCCATATTTGTGCGCTTATGAGAGCCCTTCGACGGCAGCTGCGGCCACAACCAGGTCCTGCCATGACATGCCCACGCTCTTGAAAAGCTTTGGCCTCTGGGGCATGACGTTCACGGCTCCGCGCACAAGCTCGGACAGGTTGCCAGCTATCGCCTCCGTACCGATGTCGCCGGAGCGCAGAGGAATCAGGATGTCGCCTGCCTCACTCAGCGCCGCGGTGCGCGCTTCGACAACGACTGTGGCCCGGGCGACGAATTCGGTGTCCACCTCTCGGGCCGTCGGTTCGTGAGATCCGATGGCTACGACGACTGTGTGGGATGCGACGGCTGCGGCCTGGAACAGCGGCGTACGCGATGTCGTGCAGCAGGCCACGATGTCGGCGGTCGCGACGGCTTCTGAGGGAACCGTCTCTGCGTCCAGATCGGCCTTCTGGCAGCGCTCGACCAGCTTCGCTGCCTGCTCTGGGCGACGCGCGACGACGCCGACCGAGGAGACGGGGCGCACGGCCCGGATTGCTTCCACGTGGCCCCATGCCTGCGGTCCGGCTCCGAAGAGGACGAGCCGTTCGGCATCCGGGACCGCCAGGTGGTCCACGGCGACGGCGGAAACCGCGGGGGTGCGCAGCAGGGTCAGGGCGGAGCCGTCGATCAGGGCTGTCGGGCGGAGCGTGGCTGCGTCCATCAGGAGGTAGGAGGCGATGATGCGTGGCTGCCCGCGGGCGGGGTTGCGGGGCGCGACTCCAGCGATCTTCACTCCGGTGTACGAGGATGTCGTGGAGGGCATCAGCAGCAGCTGGCCCGCGTCGACGTCGAGCACGGTGCGGGGGACGTCCGCTTCGGGGTCCAGCCCCGCGCGCAGGGCTTGTTGCACTGCCTGAATGGCTCGTGGCATGGGCAGGCGGCGCGCCAGTTCGCAGGCGTCGATCAGTGGCAGTGCTGTGGGGTTCACGCACTCAGTTCTTTCAGAACATGTGAGGCCTTTTCCAGAGCGGCTGCCAGCTGGGCCGGTTCCTGCCCGTAGGTGAACCGGAGGTGGTGCTCGGTTCCGAAGTGGGTCCCGGCGCCGACCAGCACGCCGCCGCGGGCGTGCAGTGCCTCGGCGACTTCGGTGCTGGGCAGGTCCAGGTGGTAGCGGACGAATGCCAGGGAGGTGGCCTGGGGCGGCACGGCCGACAGCAGTTGGTCGTGGGAGTCGATCCACTGCTGCATCTGGGTCCAGCTCTCGCGGAGGAAGCCGCGGTAGCGGTTCAGCAGTCGGGTGCGGGTGGTGGGGGTGAGCGCCAGTTCCGCGAGGGCCATTGCCGGCCCGGCTGCGGAGACGGTGGTGTATTCGTGTCGTTGGCGAAGCTGCGGTGTGAGCGTGGGTGGTGCGATCAGCCAGCCGAGACGCAGACCTGGCATGCCGAATGCCTTGGAGAGGCTGCCGACGCATACGACTCGGTCGTACCGCCCCCAGAAGGTGGGGCTGGCCTCGTCGGTGTGGAGTTCGGTGCCGCGGTGCACTTCGTCGGAGAGGATCCATGCGCCCGCACGGTCCGCGATGGAGACGATCGCTTGTATCTCCTCCTCGGTGAGGATGGTGCCGGCCGGGTTGTTGGGGGTCGTCACCGAGATGGCTCGGGTGTCCGGGCGGACCGCGTTTGCCAGCGCGGCGATGTCGGGTCGCCAGCCACGCTGCGGGTCCAGTGGGAAATCCTCGACGACGGCGCCCCGGTTGAGGGCGGCACCCCAGACTTGACGGTAGCCGGGTGACATAGTCACCACGTGGTCCCCGGGTTGGATGAGGGTCTCGACGGCGACTGTGTTGGCCTCTGCCGCCCCGACGGTGACGATGACCTCCGAGGCATGTTCCGTGCTGCCGGCGTGCCACTGCGCTATCTGCGCGCGCAGTTGGTCCGTGCCGCATGTCGGCGGGTAGCTCAGCTCGCTGTTGAGAAGTCGGCTCAGGGACTGCTCGTTGTCCACCAGGTCGCGCAGCCGGATCGGCCGGCAGCCGCTGTCGGCCAGGCTGTACGTGGCCGTGGCTCCCAGTCTCCCCTGCCATTCCAGCAGTTCGAACGGGGTGAAGGTCATGGATATTCCCCAGGGACTCGGTGGAATGAACGCATGGGAGGTGGCATTACTCGGCGCTGTCCACCTTGGCTGGATCACGTTCGATGACCGGGCCGAGGGCGGTGTCGATGCGACGCATCAGCGCCGGGTCGATACGGATGCCCGCAGCCTTTGCGCTGTCGCGTATCTGCTCCGGCCGGGAGGCGCCCACGATGGCCGAGGCGACGTTCGGGTTCTGCAGCGTCCAGGCGACAGCGAGCTGGGCCGGGGTCAGGCCCAGCTCCTGAGCGATGGGGGTGAGCTGCTGCACTCTCTCGAGCACTTCGTCGCGCAGGAAGGTCTTCACCCAGCCGGAGCCCACCTCGTCCGTGGCCCGCGATCCGGCGGGCGGAGGATGCCCGGGCAGGTACTTGCCGGTGAGTACGCCTTGAGCGAGAGGCGACCAGACGATCTGGCTGAGACCTTCCTGTTCACAGAGGGGTACGACCTCCTCCTCGATGACACGCCAGAGCATCGAGTACTGGGGCTGGTTGGACACGAACTGGTCCAGGCCCAGTTCGCCGGCGAGTTTCATGGCCCGTGCGATCTGGTCCGCGGTCCACTCCGAGACGCCGATGTAGAGGACCTTGCCTTGCCGGATGAGGTCGTCGAAGGTCTTGAGGGTCTCCTCGAGCGGTGTCCGGTGGTCGAAGCGATGTGCCTGGTACAGGTCGACGTAGTCGGTGCCCAGTCTCGACAGTGAGCCGTTGATGGCCTCGGTGATGTGTTTGCGGGACAGACCGCCGTCGTTCGGTCCGGGACCGGTCGGGAAGAACACCTTGGTGGAGATCACCAGGGACTCGCGACGCTGGCCTTTCAGCGCCTTGCCGAGTACGGCCTCGGCGGCTGTGCCCGCGTACACGTCGGCCGTGTCGAACGTGGTGATTCCGGCGTCCAGCGCGGCATGGACGCACTGGACGGCCTGGTCGTCGTTGATCTGGGCGCCGTGCGTGAGCCAGTTTCCGCAGGCGATCTCGCTGACCTGAAGTCCACTACGGCCCAGTTGTCTGAATTTCATGCGCAGTCCTCACTGCTGTCGTCCCCGCGCGGAGGCAGGGGTGTGATCCGCACGCGGTTGTCGTGGAAGACCGCTCCGCCGCCCATGTCCGCGTCCCGTTCGTCGACGGTGGCGTTCGGGCCGGAGCCGTCAGTCAGTTTGGGCCAGTGGCCCTTGGTCGTCATGGCGACTCCTGGGCGTACGACGTCGTCGATTCTGACCAGGGCCTCGAAGGCGCCTCGGCTGTTGGCCACTTGGACAGGGTCGCCGGTCACGATGCCGCTCGCCGCGGCGTCCTTCGGGTGCAGCACGACATACGGCGGGCCGGCCCGGCGGCGCAGCGCAGGCTTGTTTCCGAAGATGGTGTTGAGGAAGAAGTGGTTCGCCACGGAAAGGAGGACGAAGGGGAAAGACTCTGCCAGTTGGGTGTCACGGGTCTCCGTGGCCGGAACGTATCCGGCCACGGCGTCGAAGCCGTCTGCCCGGGCGGTCTCCGAGAGGAACTCGAGTTTCCCCGACGGGGTGGGGAAACCGTTCTCGAAGGGCACGTACCCCTTCGGGTAGGAGAGCCGCGCCCATCCTCTGTCGCGCAGTGTGTCCACGGTGATGCCGGCCAGGGACGGGTGCCGGGAGTCGAGGAGTTCGCCCGCCAGTTCTTCGTCGCTGGCGTACAGCGCCGGTTCCGTCAGCTTCATGGCCCGGGCCAGGCGCCGGAACGTCTCTGTGGTGGACAGGCACTCCCCGGGCGGGGCAACCGCCGGTTCGTTCCAGGTGATGTACAGATGGCCGTAGCCGTCGTGCACGTCCAGGTGCTCGGGCTGCATGGTGGCGGGCAACACGATGTCCGCGTAGTCGGCGGTGTCGGTCTGGAAGTGATCCATGACCACGGTGAAGAGGTCTTCCCGGACCAGGCCCTGGCGGATTCGGTTCTGATCAGGGGAACTGGCCAGAGGGTTGGCGCCGTAGACGATCAGTGCCTCGACGGGTGGATCGTCCGTCTCCAGCAGCCCTTCGGCCAACCGCGTCATGGACAGGCTCCGTACGGGACGGCTCAGCAGGTCGTCCCGGTAGAGGGCCTCACGGTTCCCGCCGAAGTATCCGTCGGTCGAGTAGAGCAGACCGCCGCCGGGTCGCCGCCAGTCGCCGGTCACGGCGGGCAGACAGGCGAGGGTTCGCAGGGCGGTGCCGCCCCCGGCGTGGCGCTGAATGCCCTGCGACACCCGGATGGCGGTGGGCCGACTGTTGGCGATGCGCCGTCCGAGCCGGACGATCTCCTCCTCGGTCACTCCCGTTTCCTGCGCCGTGAGACGCGGGCTGAACTCCAGCACTCTCTTCCGGAACTCCTCCCACCCCACGGTGTAGGTGTCCAGGTACTCCTGGTCCTCGGCACCCTCCTGGAGAACCACGTGCATGAGGCCCAGGGCGAGCGCCGCGTCCGTGCCCGGAAGGGGCGCGATGTGCTCGTCGGCCTGGGCCGCTGTGCGGCTGCGGATCGGGTCGATGACGACGACATGTGCACCGTCGCGCCGCGCGCGCTGGATCACCTTCCAGAGGTGGTGGTGGGTCGTGAGGGGATTGCTCCCCCACAGCAGGATCAGCCGGGAATGAACCAGATTCTCCGGATCGATCCCGGTGCTGGTGCCGAGTGTGTACTGGAGTCCGGCGAGACCGGCGATCGAGCAGATGGTCATGTCGTGGCGCGAAGCACCCAGTACGTTCCACAGCCTGCTGCCGGCCCGCCCCTGCAGCCCTTGGAGGAAGCCGAGGGTTCCGGTGCCCTGGTACGGCCAGATCGCCTCGCCACCATGGCGTTCGGTGGTCTCCGTCAACCGCCGCGCGATCTCGCCCAGGGCGCTGTCCCAGCTGATGCGTTCGAACCGGCCCTCGCCCTTGCGGCCGATGCGCCGCAGCGGGTGAAGCAGCCGGTCCGGCGCACGCGTGTGCTCCAGGAACTGGTTGACTTTCACGCACAGGGTGCCCCTGGTGTAGGGATGGTCCGGGGTGCCGCGCAGCGCGACGGCCTCACCGTCCCGGACCGTCACTTGCCAACTGCAGCCGTCCGGGCAGTCCAGCGGGCATGCCCCGGGGACTTGCGTGACACTCATGTGCCTCTCCTTCCAGACGGCTCCGGCACTGCGCGCCGATCAGCCAACTCCGTGCGCAGCGAAGGCGAAAGAACGCCCCGCATCACCTCCCGCGCGGTTCCGGTCAAGCTGACCCGGCCGTCCCGCGCCACGCTCACCTCGACTTCACCGCCGGGCATGCGGACTCTCACGTCCCGGCCGACGAAGCCGCGCGCGTACGCCACGGCCGCCGCGGCACACGCACCGCTCCCCGAAGCGGGTACCTGGCCGGCGGCCCGCTCCCAGACCACCGCATCCAACGTGTGGTCGTCGTTCACACGCACGAACTCCACGTTGGTGCCGTCGGGATAGCGGGAATGCCAGGCCAGAGCGGGACCCAGGCGCTGAGCCAGCTCCCTGTCGATCCGGTCCCTGAACACGACTGTGTGTGGAACGCCCAGGTGCAGGTCGGTGACGGTGACCGCCGCGTCCGGCCCCTCACCGGCAACAGAGAGAGCAACGCCACCGACGCCGACGCCGTTGTCTCCGTTGCCCTCCACGGAGGTGAACCGCGGCAGCCCCATGCCCACACGCACCAGGCCGTCAGCGAAGTCCACAATTCGGACCTCCGCATCGCCGCCTCGTGTCCGTACCGTGAACGGCTTGCCCCCACGCCACTGCTCGACGTGGTGCTCAGCGACGTACAGGGCGAACATGCGCAGTCCGTTGCCGCTCATCCCGCATTCGCTGCCGTCCGCGTTGAAGATGCGCAGCGACACGGGGGTGTCGGGCTTGGGGGGTTCCAGTGGCCCGAGAAGCAGCCCGTCCGCCCCTGCTCCGTAGTGCCGGTCGCAGAGCAAGCGGACGGCCTCGGGGGCGGGCTCGGGGGCGAGGACCGTGCCGCCGTATCGGGGGTCGACGACCAGGTAGTCGTTGCCCAGCGCCTGGTACTTCACGAAGTCGACCATGAGCTGCCCGCCGCGGCGGGTCAGTTCTTCGGGCTGTTGGCGAGGGCCGCCACGTCGTGCTCGTCGCCGTACCACTTGTCCTTCCAGCGGGAGAAGGCGATGATCACGATGTCCCGGTGGCCAGGCCCGCCGTCGGCGGAGGTCACGTCCGTGACGTCGTGCTGGAGTGCCTTGTCATCCAGAAGGACGGCCTGTCCGGCCGCCAGTGTGCCCGTCCAGAACGGCTCGTCGGCGCCCGGCTTCCACAGGCGGGTCTCGCTTCCGCCGACGTTGTTCCGCCGCAGCACGGCGATCATGACGTGCTCATGTCCGTCGTGGTGCACACCCTCCGGGGTCAGTGGTCCGGGGTGCTGGCCGTCGGCCCTGGTGCGGTTCTGGTGGACGTTGATCTGCCAGTCCTCACCGCGGTCCAGACCGATCGCATCCGCACCGAGTGTGATCATCGGGGTGAAGTCGGCAAGGATGGTCTCGTACGTACGGCGAATACCACCACCCACCTTGTTGAACTGCTTGTAGGTGGTGTAGTCACGCTGCGGCAGCTTCTCGTAGAGCCAGCCCTTGTCGCGTCCGGGTTCCGGCGTGAGCCGGTACTGGGCGAACCGTTTGAAACGCGTGCCGTTGCCCATGTACGGGTCGAGCGGGAGGTCTTCGTAGCTCTGGAGCATCTCCGGCGTGGCCGGAGGGAGAGCGATGATCGAGAATCCTTGCGGGCCGAGTGGCATGACGCGGAGCCTTTCCTGTCAGACCGGTCAGTGAGCGGCGAGATCGGGCATGCGTTCGTCGAGGTAGCGGGCGGAGGAGTTGAGCCGCCACAGTGTTCCTCGGGCGATCGCGCGCCGCATGCGCTCGGACTCGGCAGCCGGGACGACGACGTTGTGGAACCAGCCGGCCGCGTGCCGGGAGTCGATGGTGATGTGCAGCTTGTGGTACACGATGCCGACGTCGGGCAGTCCGAGGCGCTCCCAGGCGTGCACGACCTGCACGAAGCGGTCGGGCGCCAGCCACTCGGTCATTCCCAGGAATCCGACGGCTTCCGGGTACAGGTGCCGGTAGCGGCAAAGAAGCACGGCGAGATTTCCGGACAGAAGCGCGTTGGCGGTGAGTGACCGCTCCAGCTCTTCGGCGGGAATTTCGAAGACTCGGAAGATCTGGTTGAAGAGATGGGTGTGGACCTGTGACGGGTCCCCGTTTCCCATCTCGTCCCAGAAGTTTTCGGCTATCTCCATCTTCGCGGCGCCGCTGGTGCCGACCTGCATCATGGCGAGCAGATCATCGAATCGCCCGTCGACGACCGATTCCTGGATCACATAGTTCCGCAGGTCGTCTTCCGTTGCCTGGTTGCGGATGAACTCCCGGTAGTACGGGTGCTTGTAGACCCGGTGTTGACGGGCGAGTTTCTTCAGCCACGAGAGGAACGCGGAGGGTTCCGTCGGCGCGGCGTCGAGTATGCCGGGCTCCAGCATGGCGTCTTCGGTGGCCATGGTGGCCTGTTCGAGCAGCCGGAGTACCTCTTGAACGACCACGGAACCTTCGGCGGTGGGCGCCTCGGGGAGTTTCGTCGAGAGCCCGTAGATACGGGAGAGCAGCAGTTGCTGGCCGTAGAAGGCTCCCTGATCGCCGGTTGCGGACTGCGCGTTGAGTTCGCTGACCGCTTTGCGGAGATCCGCCCGCTCACCAGTGGTGAGTGAAGCGTCAAGATCTTGCGCGGACCGATTCAGCAGCGAGGATATTTCCTCAACCACCGGATAGACCTCCACGCCCGTTTTCTGATCGAGTAAGTGAACCCCTGTGCTCACACCGTCTCCTGTCGTATGCCGATTCTCCATGCCAGCGGCATGACCGCATGGCTACCTGCGGAACGCTAACTTCTTTGTCATTCAAGGAGCTACATCGCATCGAGAGGTTTGGCGTGACGAGAGGTCTTGACGCATCTGGTACAAGGATGCGTGCTCACTGAACGTGGATGGCGTGATGCGCATCATTCGCTACCGGTTGTAATGACGGGCGGCGGCCTCAACGGCCGCCGCCCGCCTTGTGCATGGTGCTTAGGCGTCAGTCCTTCGTCGGCATGGCCGGACGCGACATGCGCTGGCCGTGGTCAGCACCTGGGTCGGACGCCCTTCGGGAAGCCGCTCGGCCAACCCCCTCGTCGGCGGCGAGGAAGAGAACCGCGAACAGCAGCAGGGCCGTGCCGGTGAGGACGATCGCGTTGAGCCGCTCGCCGAAGACCAGCATGCCGATGACCGCCGCGGTGAGCGGCTCCACCAGGGCGACCACGGAGGCCGTGGTCGCCCGTACCGCGCCGAGGCCGACGAAGAACAACGTGTACGCCAGCGCCGTCGGCACAGCCCCCAGGTAGAAGATCAGGCCCAGGGTCCACGCCGGACGCTCCAAGTCGGGCAGCAAGCCCTCCAGCAGAGCCATCGGCAGAAGGCAGACCATGCCGACCGCGAAGCCGGTCACCGTGGACTCGAACGCGCCACCGGCGTTCTTCCGGCCGGAAAAACGGCCCAGCAGCGTCACGCCCGCGTACCCGGCGGCGGAGAGCAGCGCGTATCCGATGCCCAAGAGAGGAGCCGGGCCAGTACTCCCATCAGCGCCCCCCATCAGCAGCACCAAGCCGCCGACGCCACTCGCCACCGCGGCGGTTCCGGCGACGCCAGTGCGCTCGCCCAGCGTGAGCCGGGCTCCGACCGCGACCAGTACCGGACCCGAGCCCAAGGTCACCACCGTGGCCACGGTCAGCCCGGCCTGCTGCACGGAGGCGAAGTAAGCCGTCTGGTACACCGCCAGCCCGAAGCCTGTGATCAGTGCTCGCCGCGGGTTCGCCGCGAACGTTGCGCGCAGCGACAGCGCAGTCTCCGGCCGCCGGGACCGTCGGACCAGGTGAGCTGCCAGAAGCAGCCCGAGCCCGGTGAGGAACCGCCAGAAGGAAACGGAGATGGGGCCGATTCCGCCGACGTCGTACAGTTCGGCGGCCACTGCGCCGCCAGTGCCCCATGCTGTGGCCGCAATTGCGACGTAGAAGACACCCTGCCGGACGGGCAGGGCAGAAGAGGACTGCAACTGAGGTCTCCTCGATTGATTGCCATCACGATGTCTCCGTGGGCAACCCGCGCAGCCACCCCGGTAACCCCGGGATGGCTCTGCATGACTGCCCGCCTTAAGCGGCGGGCGGCGGAGGCGTCAGAAACAGTTGCATGTGATCACCCTACCCGGCAAAGGGCAGGCGTCCCAGCATGGACTGGGACCTGTCCACCGCTCGGGGACAGATCCCCTCGTGTGACCTGCGCGTTCTTCAAGCACCGTCAGAGGCCATCCGCAGGAAGGCGAAGCGCGCTGTCGTACGGGCCGGGCGGGATGTGGAGGGTGGCGGTGTCGTAGTCGCCGAAGCGCAGCACGTTGTCCCTGCGGTGCGGGCTGAGCGCCGCGATGTCGTCGGGGCTCAGCTCCCAGCCCTGCGCGGCCATCTGACGCAGTGTGTCGGTCATGTCGACGGTGGTGGAGAAGATGATGCTGTTGGCCATCAGGTCGAGGAACTTGACGGCTTTCTCCTGGAGTTCGGGATCGCGGGAGCGCAGGTAGCCGTCCCCGCCGAAGTGCAGCCACTTCGTGTACCCGTTGTATGCCTCGGCCTTGTTCGTGGCCCTGGTGATCTGTTCCCGCAGCTGTGGGTCCGACAGGTAGCGGAGCAGGACGATCGTCCGGACTGCGCGGCCGACCTCGCGGAAGACCCGGTAGATCTGGTTCTTGCGGGAGTGGTTGTTCAAGCGCCGCAGGAGGGTGACGGAGGACACGGTGCCTTCCCGTACCGACAGGCCGACCTGCATGAGGTCCTTCCAGCCGTTCTCGATGAGCTTCCAGTCGATGCAGGTGCGTGGGTCGGCGGAGAACAGCGCGTCGATATGCCGGTAGCGCACCTGGGGACCAGGGCGGTGGAAGGTGAGGTCCTGGAAGTTGCGTATCCGCGGCAGCAGGTCGATGCCGAGCAGGTGGGCGAGCCCGAAGACCGGGAAGGACTGGCCCTGGGTGTCGGCGTGTACGGTGTCCGGCTTGACCTCCGACTCGTTCGCAAGGAGCGCGTCGATGAGGTAGACGGCTTCCCACACCCCGCAGGGGATGAACCGGGAGAAGAGCGCAACGTAGGTGTCGGAGACGAGGTGGTGGGCGATCCCGCCGTAGCCGCCGTAGCGGATCGAGGTCTCGGCGAGGAGGTTGTCGATGACGGTGTCCATCATGGTGCCGTCCACCGCCGCCACCGACCCATCCCCCCACGCCGCCGTCAGGTCCAGGCCGGCGTGGGCGTTGACGACGTCGGCCCCGCACCGGTTGAGAACCGGGATGGTGAAGTGGCGTTTCGCGATCGCGCCGAGCTCGTGCGCGGCCACGCTGCCCCGCATGTGGCGCACCGCCTGGGCAGGGCCGAGCCCGGAACCGTAGACGAACGCGGTGGTCACGTAGCGCGGCAGGGGTTCCTTCAGCTTCGGCTCGCTGCCCGAGCGCGGGCCGGGCCGTTTCCACCAGTCCGTCCAGTGCGCCGCCCGCGCCAGATGTTCCAGCACACTGCGGGCGGGAAGCCGCTCGGAGAGAGCTTCTTCCAGCTTCTCCGCGGAGGCGGTGCGCTCGCCTGCTCTGCGTACGGCAAGGGAGGGGACGCCGGTGACCGGGTCGATGGTGAGGTCCTGGTTGTCCGGATACCCGGCGTCCACGGTCTCGGCGATCATGGTGAGCCGCTCGCGCAGCCGAACGGTGAACTCGCTCGCGGTGGCCGGGAAGCCGGCCTGCTCGCAGAAGCCCGCGAGCTTGGGCTCACACTGCTCCCACGGCAGGAGCATGCGCGTCCAGTCACCGTAGTCCTCGGCCCCGATCACGGCGACATCACCGCAACGCAGCTCCTCCACGAGACAGGCGAACACCATCGCCTCGAAATGGCGGCGCACCAGCATCCCCGGCTGTTCACGGGAGTAGACGGTCTTCAGCCACATCTTCGGCGCGAACGACAGGTCCAGCCGTACCAACTCCCCGTTCTCGTCCTTGCGGGTGGGATGCGTGTCCGCCACGAGGGGCCGGGTGAGGTGCTGATAGGCGAGGACGTGGTCCAGCGCATCCAGCACGCTGCGGTCGGTCGAGGTCGCGGTGAACGACAGACGGCGGGCGATCTTGAACATGGTCGGCCGGTCCGGCCTGAAGAAGCGCTCTACCAGTGCCGTGTAGTTACTGCCCCGGTAGGCATCCAGGGCCTCCAGCTCCGCCAGCTGGGCCTCGAACCCGCCCGCCGCCTCGATCGCAGCCCGGGCGTTCTTCAGCGCCAGCAGGTCATCCAGCGACGCCTCCCTCTCCCACGCGCCGGGAGCGGCCTCGCCGCTGCCGCGCAGGGCGGTCAGCACGTCCCGGAAGGTGGCCAGGAGCTGCTCGGTGGTCTCCTTCTGCCGCTTCTCGATCTCCAGCAGCTCTTCCTGGGCCCGCTTGAGGTGCCGGGACATGCGCTTGGAGAGCATCACCACGGTCTCGTCCCGCACCGCCGCCTGCACCTGCGCGAGCAGGCACACGGTCATCGCGGTGCGGCGGGGCTCGGCGATGTCCTTCATCTCGCCCACCGACAGCACCCTCGCCTGCTCGGCCAGCGCGGCCACCTTCGCCGGCGGTGTCTTCCCCACCCAGAAGACGGCATCCCCCAGCCCGTCCACCCTCTCCATCCGCTCCGCATGGGCCCTAAACCGTGACCACGTCGCCCGCCGGGCGGGCTGCTTGATCCACGCGAACAGGCTCTGGTACTCGCCCTCGACGACCTCCAGCATGCCCGCGACCCGCTCCCGCGCCGCGTCACTCATGCGCGCGACGATCGCCTCGCACTGCGAGGCTTCCACCTCGGAGCGGATACGGGCAGCCATCCGGTCCAGGGTGGAGAACGCCGGCAGCTCCAGCCGCTCCTTCTGCCGGACCAGCTCCTCCAGCGCCACGTTCACCAGGTCCGCGGTATGCGCCTTCACCGGCGCCGCCGCCCGCATCGCCGCCTCCGCGACCGCGCGGGCCTCGCCCGGCCTGTGCTTCAGCTCCAGGCGCTCACGTACGGCGGACCGGTAGCGCTCCTCGCTCCGCTCGGAGTCCGCCTCCGGCAGCGTCCCCACAGCGAGCCCCGCCTGATCGCGCACGTGAGCCACGACCACCTCGGGTATCTCCCCGAGCTTGGGGACGCGGCCCAGTCGTGCCGCGGACTTCAGCATCACCAACAGCGCCAAGACCCGGCCCGGGCGGTCATGCGTACGCTCACGTGCCCACGCCACCTCCCGCCGACGGCGTGAAGAACTCCCGCAACTCCCGTTCCGAGATCAGCCTCTTGAACCTCGGATACGCCGTCCGCTCCAGCGACGCCACACCAACCGCCCCACGCCCGACCGACTGACAGCGGCCACAATAAACGGCGACGATCCCGGTGGCGGTGCCAGGGCCAGATCACGGAGCGTACACACACTCACCGTATTTGATCATCACACTCTGCTATGAAGTGGCGGCTATTACGCGTATCTCCTCCGCCCACCATGAGGGTCGTGCACGGCCGCCAGGGGTACGCCACGTTGGCCGTCCTGCTGCCGGACCGGCCCGTGGAGCAGAACCACGCGGACAACGCGCGGATGCTCGCCGAGGAGACGGCTGACGTGGACGGCGTCGTCCCGATCCCCGGCGCGCCCGAGTTCCTCGCCTCCCTCGTCACCGGCGCCGTACCGCACGCCCTGGTGACCTCCGCCGACGTCGCGCTGTCCACGGCACGGATGGCCGCCGCCGGGCTGACGCTGCCCGAGGTACGCATCACCGCCGAGTCGGTCGGGGCGAGCAAGCCGGACCCCGAGGGCTTCCTGAAGGGCGCCGCCGAACTGGGCGTCCCGCCCGAGGAATGCGTCGTCTTCGAGGACTCCGGCGCCGGGATCGAGGCCGGTCGGGCCGCGGGGATGCGGGTGGTGGGGATCGGGGAGCGGGCGCGGCCGCATGGGCCGGATGTGGTGGTGCGTGACTTGACGGCGGTGCGGGTCGAGGTGGGCGAGGGCGGGCTGATCCGGGTGCGTGTCGGTTAGGGCGCGCGGAGAACTCGGGCCCGCGCTGGACGTCGTATCGGCCTGTTCCGGTCGCTGTATCGGCCCGCGTCGGACGTCGTTTCGGCTTGCTCCGGAGGCTGTATCGCTCCGCGCCGGCACTGAATCGGCCGGCTCCCGACGTCGAATCGCTCCGCGTCGGACGCCGTATCGCCCCGCGCCGGACGCCGTATCGCCCCGCGCCGGACGCTGAACCTCCCCGCCCGGACGATGAACCTCCCGGCCCGGCAGCGGTTTCGCTGCCGGGCCGGGGCGTTGTGCTCAGGGGTGGTGTTCGTCAGCCCTCGGACTTCGGGCCCGTCTGCTGGAGGACCTCGAAGGTCCAGACGGTCGAGCCGGAGGCCGCCGGCTTGGGGCGCTCGCCGCCACCCTGGTGCGCCTGCTTCATGGGGCCCTCCATCCACGCCTGGAAGGCGTCCTCGTCGCGCCAGCGGGTGTAGACGAGGTAGTTGTCGGTGCCGTCGACGGGACGCAGGAGCTCGAACCACTCGAAGCCGTCGGAGTTCTCGACCACACCGGCGCGGGAAGCGAACCGCTTCTCCAGCACCTCACGCTGCTCGGCGGGGACGGTCAGGACGTTGATTTTTACCACGCTGGGCACATGACACCTTTCAGGAACACAGGCCGGGCGCTGCACCTGGCCTTGACCACGTGGGAGCAGTCTCCTACATGCGGGTGGTCAGGAGCCCGATCCCCTATGTGTCCCGCTCGGGCACGCTTGGGCACGTTCGGGAAAGACGCTGGATCATCGGGCGCGTCCCGCCTTACCGTGACGCCATGAGCAATGACTCGGAAGCTCCTGTCGCGCCCGTCGAGGCCTACGAACCCCCCTACTACATGGCCGTCTTCACCACGGTGCGAACCCAGAACCAAAGCGGCTACAGCGAGACCAACGCACGCATGGAAGACCTGGTGAAGGACATCCCCGGGTACTTGGGAATGGACCACGCGCAGACTCCTGGCGGGCTGGGCATCACCGTCAGCTACTTCCGCGACGCCGACGCCCTCACGGAGTGGCGGACCAACGCCGAGCACCGCACGGCGCAGAAGCGCGGGCAAGCCGAGTGGTACCAGAGCTACACGCTGCGTGTGGCGAAAGTGGAGCGGAGCAGCGGGTTCACGCGAGAGCGGGCCCCGCAGCCCCCGACAGCAGGCTGACCGAACACGCGGCCTGCCACGGGTCTACCCCGCCCGGCCGCCTCGCCCGTCACGGCTCCTTCGTCTCGGACTCCAGCCGCTCCCGGGTCACCGGACCGTAGACGCCCGGTTCCTCCTGGCCCTTCGTGATGTTGCGGGACTCCTGGTACGCGCAGACGGCCAGCTCGACCTGGCTGTTGTAGTTCTCGTCGATGTCGCCGTTGTAGAAGTCCAACTGGCGCAGCCGAAGCTGGAGTTCGGTGACCTCGGGGTCGTCGTCGCCCGCGCGGAGCGTCTTGGGGACGACGAGTCGGCTGTCCGACTCCTCCGAGCCGGCGGCCGACGAGCCGCCGGAGGCACTGGCGCTGGGTGAGCTCCGCGTCGGGTCGGGTGACGCCGACGGCGAGGCGGACGATCGCGTGGGCGAAGGTGAGGAGGACGGGGTCGGCGTGGGGCTCGGCGGCGGGGCCTCGCCCGTCGGGGCCGGTGCGGGCGCCCCGGCCGCGTCCTCCTCGGACGGCTCCACCGGCGACGCGTCCCCGTCGGCGGACGTGTCCGGCGCGCTCGCCCGCAGGTCGTCCGGCAGGGCGCCGTCCCGCTCGGGGGCGTCGTAGGAGAACAGCCCGCTCATGAATCCGGCGGCGGCCATCACTCCCGCGGCGGCCGTCCCCGCGAGGGCCACGATGATCCCCGTACGACGGCGGCGCCGACGCCGGTCGCGCCTCGCCGAGGAGGCGGGGGAGGGGGAGGGGGAGGAGGCGAAGGCATCGTCCTCGAAGGGCGCGAGGACCGTCGTCGTGGCCCCCGCGGGCCCCCCAGCTCCCGAGGCCCGTGCGGCCCCTGTGGCCTCTGCGGCCGGCGAGGGTGACCGCTGTGTCCGGAACGGGTCCACCCGCTCCTGCTGAATCGTTAAAGCATCATGCTTGTCGTGCCCGCCCCGGGCTCCGTCCCCGCCCCCGTCCCCGCCCAGCTCCACATAGGGCCGTATCCGAAGAGGGTCGAAGTCCTCCGCTGCCGCCGCCTCGGCCGTACGGACTTCGAGAAGGGCCTCGGACGCGCGGCGGCCGCACGCGCAGGACGGCGTGCCGTCCGAGGCCCTGGGTGTGGAGCACTCCGGACATATGTGACTGGTCGGTTCACTCATGTGTCGTTCCTCCCCGCGAAGACTCCAGAGTTTAAGCAAACGGTCGCCACAGAATCTCCCTGGCGCCCCGGGAATCACGGGTTCCGGAACGGCTCGACAGGCCATAACCGGTCACACCGATCACGATGGAACGGAGAGTGGAGGAAGGGGAGGAATGGGAAGCGAGGAAGAGGAGACTGGGGACGCTGTACGAGACCCTCGGACCCTCGGGAGGTCTGCATGACCGACGACACGACCGACGACCCGACCGACACCCCGACTGGCGACCCGACCGACGGCACGGCCGAAAACGGCACCGGCGGCGCGACCAGCGGCCGCACCGCCGCCGACACCCCCGCCTCCACGCCCCCGCTCGGCCGCCCCCGCCGCCACGACACCCCTGCCGGCGAGCGCGTACCCGGTGGCGTGATGGTCCCCATCGGGGCCCTGCTGCTCGGGATGCTGCTGGCGGCGCTCGACCAGACGATCGTGTCGACGGCGCTGCCGACGATCGTGAGCGATCTCGGCGGGCTGGAGCACCTGTCGTGGGTGGTCACGGCGTACATGCTGGCCGCGACGGCGGCGACGCCGCTGTGGGGGAAGCTGGGGGACCAGTACGGCCGGAAGAGGCTGTTCCAGACGGCGATCGTGATTTTTCTCATCGGGTCGGCGCTGTGCGGAACGGCGCAGGACATGCCCCAGTTGATCGGGTTCCGGGCGCTTCAGGGCCTCGGCGGCGGCGGGTTGATGGTGCTGTCGATGGCGATCGTCGGGGATCTGGTCCCGCCGCGTGAACGCGGGCGCTACCAGGGCCTGTTCGGCGCGGTCTTCGGCGCGACGAGTGTGCTCGGGCCGCTGCTCGGCGGGCTGTTCACCGAGCATCTGAGCTGGCGCTGGGTGTTCTACGTCAACCTGCCGGTCGGAGCGGTGGCGTTGATCGTCATCGCCACCGCGCTGCGCATCCCGCGCCGGACCGAGCGGCACGTCATCGACTACCTCGGCACCTTCCTCATCGCCTCCGTCGCCACCTGTCTGGTCCTGGTCGCCTCCCTCGGCGGCACCACCTGGGACTGGGACTCGCCGCAGATCATCGGCCTCGCCGTGCTGGGCGTGCTGCTCGCCGCCGTCTTCGTGGCCGTCGAACGGCGGGCGGCCGAACCCGTCCTCCCCCTCAAGCTCTTCCGGGTCCGCACCTTCACCCTCTCCGCCGTCATCAGCTTCGTTGTCGGCTTCGCGATGTTCGGCGCCCTGACCTACATGCCGACGTTCCTCCAGGTCGTGCACGGTGTGTCGCCGACCATGTCCGGTGTGCACATGCTGCCCATGGTGGGCGGGCTGCTGCTGTCCTCGACCGTCTCCGGACAGATCGTCAGCCGTACGGGCCGCTGGAAGGTGTTCCCCGTCGCCGGTACGGCCGTCACCACGCTCGGGCTGCTGCTCCTGCACCAGCTCGACGCGGACAGCTCCACCGGCGAGCTGAGCGCGTACCTCTTCGTCTTCGGGCTCGGCCTCGGCCTGGTCATGCAGGTCCTCGTCCTGATCGTGCAGAACGCCGTCCCGTACGAGGATCTGGGCGTCGCCACCTCAGGTGCGACCTTCTTCCGGTCCATCGGCGCCTCGTTCGGCGTGGCCGTCTTCGGTACGGTCTTCGCCGGGCACCTCGGCGACAAGCTCACCGACGCGCTGAGCGGGGTCCGGCTCCCCTCCGGCGTCAGTGTGGACGGGCTGAAGGCGGACCCGCGCGAGATCGCCGACCTGCCTGGCGCGCTACGGCCGCCCGTCCTCGACGCCTACGCCTCCGCCATCACCGACGTCTTCGTCTACGCGGCCCCGGTCGCCCTCCTCGGCTTCGTCCTCGCCTGGTTCCTGCGCGAGGACCGGCTGCGGGCGTCCGTGACGGCGCCCGACGCCACGGAGACGCTCGCCACCGTGCCCGTCGAGCGGTCGTCGTACGACGAGGTGTGCCGGGCGCTGTCCCTGCTCGGCTCCCGGGAGGGCCGGCGCGAGATCTACCGGAAGATCACCGCACGGGCCGGCTACGACCTGCTGCCCGCCGCGAGCTGGCTGCTGCTGCGGATCAGGAAGTACGGCTGGGCCGAGCCCGCCGTGCTCGCGGAGAGCAGTGCCGTCCCCCTCGACGTGATCATGGCCGCGACCCGGCAGGTCGAGGAGCGCCGCCTCGCCCGCCGCGAAGGCATCGACCTCGTCCTCACCGCCACCGGACACGAGGCGGCCGAGCGGCTCGCCAAGGCCCGCGAGGACTCCCTCGCCGAACTCCTCGGCGACTGGTGGGGCCCGGACCGGCCCACCGACCTCGTCCGCCTCGTCGAGGAACTCAACGCCGAACTCTGCGGCTCGGACGGGGAACGCCCGCACGTCGAGGGCGCGATCACGCGTCGCACGTCCGCCACGACCACGGCTGAGTCCGGGACGGAAGCCGGGTCTACGTCAGTTTCTTCGTGAACCAGTGGTCCGCGTACTCCTCGGTGTTGTGCGGTGCGCTCTCCTCGTAGCCGAGCCGGGAGTACAGCGCGCGTGCCTCCACCAGGTCGCCGCGGGTGTCGAGGACGATCCGCTCCGCGCCGAGCGTCCGGGCCGCGTCCTCGGCCGCCGCCACGAGCAGCGCGGCACCGCCCCTGCCCCGGGCCTCCTTCAGCAGGAACACCCGCTTCAGCTCGGCCGTGGCGGCGTCCATCAGCCGTACCCCCGCCGTGCCGACCGGCTCCCCCTCGTACCGCGCCACCAGCAGTACCCCGCCCGGCGGCGCGAGGTACTCCCCGGTGTCCGCCGCGACCTCACGCGCCAGCTCGTCCGGGTCCGTGACATGCCCCTCGTGCAGCAGATACCAGCGGTCGCTGACCTCCGTGTAGTACGCCCGCCAGAGCACGGCGGCGGCGGGGGAGTCGTGGGGCTCGGGGGCCAGGGACCAAGCGGTCGTCGTACGGGGCATGGTGGTCATTGTCCGGAGTGGACGCCGGTCGCCCGCAAGCGAATTACGGTCCGGGACGCTTGCCGTTTGAACCGAGGTGTTCGGGCAACCCGTGCGACAGGCGGCCCGTTGGGGCGAGAAGCCCGGGCCGAGGACTCTGGAAGGCATTCATGTCCACAGGCTTGATCATCGCTTTGATCGTGATCGTGGCGGTCGTGGTCGTCGTGGCGGCCGTCCTGACCTGGCGTGCCCGAGGCGCTGCGGCGGGCGGCGGATCGCTGAAGCGGCGTTTCGGACCCGAGTACGACCGGACCGTGACCCGGCACGACGGCGACGAGCGGGCCGCCGCCCGCGAGCTCGCCGTGGGGGTCCCCCCACGCCCTTCAGGCAGTGGGGGAGGGTGAAACGGCACGGCTCGCTGGAGAAGCGGCCGCTGCCGGGCGCGGAGCGCGAACGGTACGAGTCCCGCTGGGCGGCCGCCCAGGAACGCTTCGTCGACTCGCCGCGCCAGGCGGTCGCCGAGGCGGACCGGCTGCTCACCGAGGTGGCCGGCGCGCGCGGCTTCGCGGACGGCGGCGGCTACGAGACCCAGCTGGAGGCGCTCTCCGTGCACCACGCGCACCACGTGCAGGGCTACCGCCGGGTGCACCGCGCGGCACACGCCTCCGGCACCACCGCCGAGGGCCGCGCGGGCGCCGGCACCGCCCCCGGCACGGCCACCGGAACCGAGGAACTGCGCGAGGCCATGATCGAGGCCCGCGCCCTGTTCGAGGACCTGGTGACACCCGACCGCCGGGACGCGCGGGCGGACCGTGACGGTACGGCCACCGAGGGCCGCCGCCACGCACCCGCCGCCCGCTCCAACGGCGGCCGGTCCCACCGGGCCCATCTGCCGTCGGTGCTCACCAGGCGCCACGCGAAGGGGAGTTGAGGGGGATGACGGACGACATGAGGCGTGACGGCGCGAAGGGGAGCGGGATCGCCCCCGGCACCCGGGCGACGGACACCACCACCGGCCCCGCGGGTGCGACCGGCACCCACGCGGCCGTGGTGGCGGGGCACGACACGGCGGCGGACCGTACGGACGGCCGCGCCGGGGGCCGTGGCGACGGCGGGACACCGGGCGGTCTCGGCGAAGGCCGCAGGGAACACACCGAGGCCCCCACCACGGGTGGCTCCAGGGCCGGGTCCCCGCTGCTGGCCCATGAGGAGTGCGACAAGCTGTCGCTGCGGTTGCAGCACGCGGTCGGTGGGTTCGTCGACGAGCCCCGGACCGCCGTCGAGGAGGCCGATCACGTTCTGGAGGACGCGGCCGCCCGCTTCACCGACGCGGTGACCCAGCGGCGCCGTACCCTCCGCGCCACCTGGCAGACCACCGCCGACGACCGCGCCACCTCCACCGACACCGAACAGCTCCGCCTCGCCCTGCGCGACTACCGAGAGCTGACCGAACGGCTGCTGCGGCTCTGATGTCCGACATCTGACGCCGACAGCGGCATACGAGGAGGCCGCGCCCCGGGTCGTGCACCGGGGCGCGGCCTCCTCGTATCCGCCGGCCGAGGCCGGCGCCGTCACGGGTGGCGTGTCCCCGGTCAGACGTTGGTCGTGATCCGGAAGCGGGGGTCGGGCTGTCCCCCTTCGGTCGTTCTCTGTCTCGGGTCCATGCCCACGGTCCGAAGGCTCGGATGCGCGGCCAGCGCGGACAGGTCCACGGCGCTGAAGCTGCGGTCGAGCAGCAGGGTGTGCAGATGGGGGAAGGCGGCGAGCCACTCCCATGTGGGGGCCTGGTCGGCGTGCAGCCACAGGCAGGTCAGGCGTTCGGCGACGAGGCCGTTCACCAGGTCCTCGGGGGTGAGTTCAGCGCCGATCCGCAGCTGGGCGCGGCCGCCCAGGCGTCCGAGCGCGGCGAGTTCGGCCCGCGTCACGATCTCGAAGTAGATGTCGTCGTCGGGGAGGCGGGCGATGACCTCGGTGGCGTACTGGTCGGTGTCGAAGCGATGCCAGGCCTGGGCGATGTGGCCGCGTACGGCGGGATCCGGGTGGCCCGTGTACCGGGCGAGGACGGGGATCGCCGCGTCGCCGCCGATCAGCGTCGCCGTCCGTACGGTGAGGGCAGCGGTGTCGGGCTCCTGGTTCTCCGGTCCGGGGAGCAGTTCGAGGACCACGGGGCCCACCTGGGCCAGGTCCTGGGCCTCGGTGTCGCTCCTGGGCGGGATCAGGCGGGCGGCGCGCTCCTCCACCCGGGCGCGGATCGACGGTTCGAGCTCGGTCGCGTGCTCCAGCGACGCCATGGCCAGAAGGTGCAGCAGAGTGCGCCGGCGGGGTACGGCGACGTCGCCGCGCGAGATGAGCTCGCTCAGGAGGACCGCACGTTCCTTGGGGCGCGCGTGGGCGATGGCCATGCGGATGACGTCCTCCCACTGGCTGTCCGCGGCGCGCAGTACCAGAAGGGACAGATCTCCTTCTTCCACGGCGGCCTTGGCTCCCAGATAGTCCTGGAACGTGCGGTGGACGAAGTCGATCGTGCCGGGCACGGGCTCGCGCAACACGCCGCTGCGGAGCAGCAGATGCCGGAAGACCTGCCGCGCCGTCCCCTGGCTCGCGGCAGCGGACACCGACGGCAGCGTATGGGCGATGATCCTTTCCGCCTGGTCGCTGTCGATCTCCGATTTGCCGTTCAGCAGGAACTTGTAGGCGAGCTTCTGCAGAAGCTGTGTCTTGGGCTCCTCGGTGAGGTCGATGCTGTCGGTGAGCGCCATGTTCCGCTCGATGTCACGGCGGGAGAGCAGCATCGACAGCGCGGCGTCGTACAGGTCCTTGCGGGCACGGGGCAGGAAACCCCGGCGGTCTCGATGCAGGGCGCAGATCAGGCCGCACATCAAGGGGTTGGTGGCCAGGCGGGAGAGATCGCCCTTGGTGCGCACCGCCGCCGTCAGCGACTGTTCGTAGCTGTCCAGCAGTTCCCAGTCGGAGGTGTCGCTGGCGCGGGCCGCCGAGTGCCAGCGCCGGATGAAGTGGTTGACATCGGCCGTACTCATGGGGGCCAGGGACCCTTCGGTGAATCCCTGGCCGTCCAGCCAGCGCTCACGTACCGCGGAGGGGCGGGAGGTGATCAGCCACAGGTTTCCCGGGTAGGCGGCGATGAGATCACGCAGCCATTCCTTGGCCTTCTCCCGGACGGCGGACGGCACTTCGTCCATGCCGTCGACCAGGAGCAGGCCTCGCCCGGCCCGCAGGACGCGGTCGGCCCAGCCGTGCGGCTGCGCGTCGGCGAGCGGGTTCCGAGCGGCTGTCAGGAAACGTCCGGGCGTGGGCAGGTCGTGCCAGGAGTGCGTCAGGGTCCGCAGCGCGAGCACGAACGGGACCCGGCCGGTCAAGGAGGCCAGATGTCCGTCCGGCGTCGCTCCCCGGGCTGCGGTCACCGCCAGCCACTGCACGAGCGTGGTCTTCCCGGATCCCGCGACTCCGCGCAGCAGCACGCGGTCCCGTCCGTCCGCCAGCACGTGATCGGCGCGGATCGGCAGCCGGCGGGTGCCTTCACCGACTCCCAGCTCCAGGCTGAGGTAGGCCGTGTCCAACGGCCACTGGGCGGGGGAGTTGGTGAAATCGATGCCGTAGATCGTGAGCGTGCCGTACTTCTCGGTGACGTACGCGGCGTAGCGCGCTTCGAAGGCGGCGTCCTCGCCGATCCGTGAGGGGGTTCGTTCGAGGAGCAGGTCGATCCGGGTGACGGCTTCGGCGAGCTGGGTGCTCTGGCTCACCAGGGTGCGGGCGACGAAGGTCGAGCGCTGGGTGAAGAAGTGCAGGATGTGCAGGCAGGCGACGTCCACCAGAGTGTCGTGCAGCCTCGCCGCGTCGTCGGACAGGTCGAAGGTCACCCGGGGGTCAGCGTCACGCAGCCGTCTGGCCAATGCCCGGTGACCGAGCTGCACCGCCTGGACGTCGTCCATGTCCAGGTCGCCCAGCGCCCGCAGCGTATGGGCCAACGCCGTGGCGACGGCGTCCTCCTCGTCGAACGCGACCGGCCGCTCGACAGGACCGGTGGACCCGACGGCACGCGCGACCAGCTCCGCGGCGACCTTCCGCAGTTCCTTCTCACCCAGGACGCGCTTCTCGCCCCGGAACGACACCAGACCCGAGACCTTCACCGGTTGGGGGACGAGACCGGCGCCGGCCCCCTGCTGCACGAAGAGTTTTCTGACCAGGGGCGCGACCACGCTCGACGCCAGACGAGCACCGATGGCAGCAGCGTCCACGCGTTCCCCTTCCCCCGATACCTCACAGCATAGGACGCGGCAACCAGCGGGGGACCGGGTCGGCCGCACCCGGGGTTGTGCGGCAGAGGTGTCCGGCTCACCCCTCCCGGCGCTCGCGCCACTCCTGTACGACGGCTTCCACGTCGTACGGCTTCAGGCCCAGCGGCGGTCCCGGCGGTGGCTTGAACATCATGTCGCGGATCTTGACGTTGATCTCGGAGATGATCTTGCGGACAATGCGTTCGGAAGGTGCCTCGGTGGCGGCGGCCAAGGCGTCCTCGGCCTCCTTCCGCAGTGCCAGCGTCGGCGGCAGGACGGAGAGGCCCTCGCGGGCCGTCTTCTGTTTGATCCACCAGAGTTCGTCGTAGGTCGTGTCGTCGCCGGGGAGCGGCCGGCCCACTCCGGGGAGGGCCTTGAAGTCGCCGCGCGCCTCCGCGTCGCGGATCTGTTTGTCGACGAAGGACTCGAAGCTGACACCGGGTGGCTTTCGCTCGGTCATGCGTCCATTGTGCCGGAGCCCGCACAACCGGACGATCTGGGGAATTATCATGCGGCGGCGGTGCGCCAAGCGTGCCGTGCGCAGCGACAACTGGAGTGTTGACCCGTTAGGAGCGGTACGTGCTCGAACTCACCATGGCCTCGGTCTCCGAGGCGGACGCCGGGGCGACGGCCGGCATGCAGATGGCCGACGCGCCCAGCGAGCCGGGCGCCGTGCTCCGGGTGGGCCGCGATCGGGTGGTGTGCCGTCTCGCGACACCTGACGACTGGCTCTTCGTCTCCCGGGTGCACCTGGAATTCCTGTGCGGCCCCGACGGCAACTGGCAGGTCACCTGGCTGCGTGGCTCGCACGCCGACCCCTCCTCCGAGGTGCGGCTGACCCTGCTCGGCCACCAGCCCCAGCCGCTGCCGTACGGCGGCACCGCGAAGCTTCCGCCGAACGGCTCCGGCGAACTCGTCATATACGACCGTACGGGTCCGCGCAGCGTCAACGTCGGCTTCTACCACGAGCCCTGACGGGGCCTCGGCGGCGACGGGTTCAGTCCAGCACCCGGGCCAGCGCGAACCCGTCGTACCCCTTGCCGCCGACCGTCTGGATCGCCGTGCCGGTCAACTTCGGGTGCGTGGCGATGAGTTCGATGGCGGCGCGGGTGCCGCGGATGTCCGGCTCGGTGCTGTGCGCGTCGGCGACGCGGCCGCCGCGTACGACGTTGTCGACGACGATGACGCTGCCGGCGCGGGTGAGTTTGAGGGCCCACTCCACGTAGTGCGGGTTGTTGGCCTTGTCCGCGTCGATGAAGACCAGGTCGAACGGGCCGGGGTTCTCGTCGGCCAGCTTGGGCAGCGACTCCAGGGCCGGGCCCACCCGCACCTCGACGAGCGCGTCCAGGCCGGCCCGCGCGATGTTGCGGCAGGCGACCTCGGCGTGCCGGGCGCTGTACTCCAGCGAGATCAGCCGGCCGTCGGCGGGCAGCGCCCGCGCCAGCCAGATGGTGCTGTAGCCGCCGAGGGTGCCGATCTCCAGGATGCGGCGGGCCCCCTGGATCTGGGCCAGCAGCTGGAGGAACTTGCCCTGGCCGGCCGTGACGTTGACCTGCGGGAGCCCGGCGGCCACGCTGTCGCGCAGCGCGGCCGCCAGGGGCTCGTCGTCGGGGGAGAGGTGGGTGCTGAAGTAGTCGTCGACGTCGTCCCAGGCCTGCGACTCGCTCATGAAGCTCTGCCTCCTGTGCCCTTCAAATGTCTAGTTAGGTCAGCTAACTAGTCGCCCTAACGAATATAGGCGCAGGTCGACTCCCTGTCAGCGATTCGCCGCTCCGGGGGGGGCGCGAGTCTGAGTGCATTCTCGCCGACGGGGGCGGGCATCTCGCGCGCGACGGGGGTGTGGGCGCGGCGCCTGGCGGGTGGCTGAGGGGTGGCAATGTGCGCCGGTGGGTGGGCGCCGGGTGGCACGGTGCGCCGGTGGGTGGGCGCCGGGTGGCACGGTGCGCCGGTGGGTGGGCGCCGGGTGGCACGGTGCCCTGGTGGGTGGGCGCCGGGTCGGCGCGCTGCCGGTGAGCCCGGTGTCCCGCACGGCCTCCCATTCTTGGTCGACCGTGCCGGGCTTTCTCCTCGGGGGAGGGGCGGGTGTCGGGGGCGTGGCCCTGGATCGGGGCGCCCGGCGAGTGGTTGCAGGGTGGCAGCAGGGCCTGAGCGGGCGGCCGTCGAGCGGGGCCGGCGTCCTGGCGGGTGGGCGTCCCGGCAGCGGGCGGCGCCCGGGCAGTGGCCCGGGCGCCGCCCGGCCCGTGATTCTCAGCCGGCTGGCCGGCGGGCGGTGCCGGGGTGCCCGGCGGGTAGCCGCCTGGGGCGCCGCGATTCCCGGCGGTGATCCCGGTGTCGTGGTCCCGGTGCCACCCGGCGCGGGATTTTCAGGCGGCCGGCCCGGGCTTCTGGTCCGTGGGTGCGCCAGGTGAGTGGTCGGCGGGCGGTGCCGGGGCGCCCGCCGGCGGCCCCGGTGGCACCGAGGTGCCCGGCGGGAAGCCGCCCGGCGCCCCCGGCTGGTAACCCCCCGGCGGCATCGGCGCCCCGTGCTGGTAGTAGGCCCCCGGCGGGTAGGCCCCCGGCGGTGGCACCAGCGGCGGCTGCTTGGCTGCGTTTCGTTTGAGGACGATCGCTACGGCTACGGCCTTGATGGCCAGTACGGCGATGCCGAGGCCGAAGGTGAAGAGCCAGCCGGGGATGCCGCCCACGGTCCACATCTCGTCCATGTAGATGACCTTTCGGTAGGTGTCGTCGGTGGGGGACCGGCGGAGGGTGTGGTCGTCGGAGATCTGTGACGGCTGGGGGAAGTTCTGGTCGATGGCCGTGAGGAAGTCCGTGCCGCCGGCGGTGAGGTCGCCGAGGGTGCCCGTGGGTGCGTCGAGGCGGCCCGCGAAGGTCACCTCCGGCCGGTCCCCGCCGATCGCGGAACTCGGCTCCATGCGGTGCTCGGCGAGGACGTACAGGGCGAGGGACTGCGGGGTGGTGGCGAGGCGCGACAGGCGCATCGGGTAGACCGGCTCGTCGCTGGCGAAGGTGAGGTGGAGCGGGTCGAGGGTGCCGGAGAGCGGGGCGTTGGACGCGGAGTCCTCCGGCGCCAGCCGGATCGCCACGTACTCCCACTTCTGCCGGACGTACGGCTCCAGCGCCGCGTCCAGCCGGTCCGGGAGCGCGAAGCCGTTCTCGTCCAGCCAGTCGCCGAGGGCGCCGGAGTCGGTGGCGGTCAGCCGGGCCACGTCGAACGGGCCGAGCCGCTCACGGCCGACCACACCCACCCCGGCGCCGGCCTGCGGGGCCTCGGCCCCCGCGCCGTCCGACGTCCCCCACTCGAACGGCCAGTCGCCCGAGCGCGGCCAGAAGTACTCACGGCGCCGGGACTCGGGCGCGGTCTCCTCGTCGAGCCGGTCGAAGACGGCCGCGTCGCCGAGCCGCACCGTCGCCCGGCTGGGCACCGGCATGATCCAGGCGGCCGTACGGGCGTCACCGGCGACCGTCAGGCTCATCACGATCTGCTCCTCGCGGCCGTCCCAGCGCACGACGGACATCTCGCGGTTCACATACATGTTCCGCTCGCTGTCCGGCACCATCGCGCCACAGCCGCAGGCGTACGCCGGTGCCACCAGGGACGCCAGCTGCAACCCGAGCAGCGCGAGGACGACCGCCAACAGCCGTCCGCGTGCCCGCTCCCGTACGAAATCCCCCATGCCGGCCACCATCCCCCGTGCGCCCCCTGCCGTTCCGACGTGCTCGGAGCCATGCTTTCAGGTCATTGTCCGTGGCCTGTCACAGGCCCGCCCATGATGTGCATCCGTGATCCACGCCGCGCCCCTGAGAGTGCGGGCAACCTTCCGCGCACTATCGTCATCCAGACAAAACAAGGGCGACTCTCAGGTGAAGAGGGGGTTGCCCGCGTCTCACAGCGGGGGGAATGCGAGCCTTCTGAGTGGGACATCAACGGGGCGGGGAGGGCGACAGGGCGTGGCGACGGAACAGAGCAGACCGGGCGGTGCCGTGGGCGCGGGTGCGGCGGCGCGGCTGGGGACGGTTCGGGCCGTGCTGTGGCTGGTCGCCGCGATCCTCGCGGTGCGGCAGGTCGCGGTCGTGCTGAGCACGCCCAAGGGCGAGCGGCTGACGGACCTGGAGACCTGGGTCGGGCCCAGCGGGGTCCTGCATGTGAACGGCTCGCTGTACGACTCGACCCGGTTCACGGGCACCCCCTTCGGCGGCCTCGTCCTCAAGCCCCTCACCCGAACGGCGGAACAGGCGCTCGGCTGGGGCTGGACCTTCGGCACGCTCCTGCTGGTCGTCGCCCTCGGCCTGGTCGCCGCGCGCGCCCTGCCGCAGCCCGTCAGCCGGCGTACGGCCCTGCTCGCCGCGCCCGTCGCGGTCACCCTGCTGATGCTGTCGCTGCCCGTACGCAACACGCTGTACCTGGGCCAGACCAGCATCATCCCCGTCCTCCTCGTCCTCGCGGGCTGCTTCGCGGTCCGGGGCGAGCGCGCCAGCGGGGTCTGCGTCGGGCTCGCCGCGGCCCTCCAGCCGACCGTGCTGCTCTTCGTGCCGCTGCTGTGGTTCACCGGGCGCAAACGGGCCGCCGCGACCACCGGGGTCACGTTCGCCGGAGCCACCGCGCTGGCCTGGGCCGCGATGCCGCACGACTCGTACACCTACTGGGTGCACCATCTCGCCGGCGTCGGGCTCGGCGGCCGGGCGGACGACCTCGCCAACCAGTCGATGCACGGCACCCTGCTCCGGCTCGGCCTTGAGGGGCCGCTGGAGATCGCCGTCTTCTTCGCGCTGGCCGCCGCCGTCGCCGTACTCGGCATGCGGCGGGCCATCCACTACGCCCGTGACGGACAGCTGCTGCTCGCCGTCGCCATCACCGGCTGTGTCGTGGTCGCCGTCTCCCCGACCTCCTGGAAGCACCAACTGCTGTGGGTGCTGCTCGCGGTGGTCGGCCGGGTCGGCAGGAAGGCCTCGTCGCGGTACGTGTGGCCGGTCGCCGTCGTCCTGGTGATGACGCTGCCCGCGAAGATGATGGTGCCGAACATGGGCGCCCTGCACCCGGTCCGCGACAACGTCGTCCTGCTGGCCGCGCTCGCCGCCGCCCTCGTCGTCCCGTTCCTCTCCCGCACCTCGGAGTACTACCGGACACCGATCCCCACCGAGTACGCCCCGAAGGCGGAGACCCGCTTCAGCTGGGCCCCGCTGCTGCGCCGGGTGGCCACCCGCCCGAACCTGCTCCTCGAACTGCTGCTGATCCGCGTCACGTACGCGGCCTACCAGCGCACCCGGCTGGGGGCCACCGGCAGCCGGGTCGCCGCCGAGGATCACGCCGGCCAGGTCCTCTCGGTGGAGCGGGCCCTGTTCATCGACATCGAGCACTGGTTCAACCACGCGGTGGTCCAGGTCGGCTGGCTGCGGAGCTTCTTCGACTTCTACTACACGTCGTTCCACTTCGTGGTGCCGCTCAGCGTCCTCGGCATCCTCTACTGGCGCCGCCCCGCCGACTACCGCTGGGCCCGCACGGCCATCGGCTTCACCACGGTCCTGGCGCTCGTCGGCTTCTTCTTCTACCCGCTGGCCCCGCCGCGCCTGATGCCCGGCCTCGGCATCATCGACACCATCCACGGCGTCCAGGACTTCTCCAGGCCGGACTACGGCAAGCTGACCGAGCTCACCAACCAGTACGCGGCGATGCCGTCACTGCACTTCGGCTGGTCCCTGTGGTGCGGGCTCACGATCGCCCTGGTCGCGCCCAAGGTGTGGATGAAGGTGCTGGGCCTGATGCACCCCTTCTTCACGGTCCTGGCGATCGTGGCGACGGGCAACCACTGGGTCCTCGACGCGGTGGGTGGCGCGGCGGTGGTGGGCGCGGGCTTCGGGCTCACCTATCTGCTGACCGGCCCCCGCACCAAGGCGCCCCGAAAGGGGCGCGGGGAACCGCGCGAGCAACCACTGACGACCGACGGACTCGCGACGGCCGTAGGGCGCGGCGGCGGTGGAGACGGCAAAGACGGCGGGGGCCGGGGCGGGGCGTAGGAGGAAACGCCCCGGCCTCCCGGGAAACGGGCCGACGGCGCCGGGAGGCCGTCGGCCCGAGTACAGGGGTGCGGTGCCCTCAGCCGTTGGTCACCTGAAGATGCTTGACCCCGTTGATCCAGGCGGAGCGCAACCGGCTCGGTTCACCGGCGAGCCTGAGGCCCGGCATCGCGTCGGCGATCGCGTTGAAGATCAGGTCGATCTCGAGGACGGCCAGGGATTTGCCGAGGCAGAAGTGCGGGCCTCCGCCGCCGAAGCCGAGGTGGGGGTTGGGGTCCCGGGTGATGTCGAAGGCGTCGGGGTCGGTGAAGACCTCCGGGTCGTGGTTGGCGGAGGCGTAGAAGATGCCGACGCGGTCGCCCTTCCTGACCTGTTTGCCGCCGAGTTCGAGGTCCTGGGTGGCGGTGCGCTGGAAGGAGTTGACCGGGGCGGCCCAGCGGACGATCTCCTCCGCCGCCGTCGCCGGGCGCTCGCGCTTGTAGAGGTCCCACTGGTCGGGGTGGGTGAGGAAGGCGTGCATGCCGTGGGTGATGGCGTTGCGGGTGGTCTCGTTGCCAGCGACCGCCAGCATCAGCACGAAGAAGCCGAACTCGTCGGAGGTGAGGTTGCCCTCGCCCTCGGCGGCCACCAGCGTGCTGACGATGTCCTTCGCCGGGCACTGCTTGCGGTCGGCGGCCATGTTCATGGCGTACGCGATGAGTTCCATGGCCGACTCCTGGCCGACCTCCTCGGTGATGGCGTACTCGGGATCGTCGTACGAGATCATCCGGTTCGACCACTCGAAGATCCGGATGCGGTCGTCCTGCGGGATGCCGATCAGCTCCGCTATGGCCTGGAGGGGCAGTTCGCAGGCGACCTGGGTGACGAAGTCGAAGGGGCCGGGCCGGTCGAGGGCCTCCCGGGCGATGGTGAGGGCGCGGTGACGCAGGTTGTCCTCCAGCGCGCGGATCGCCCGCGGGGTGAAGACGCGCTGCACGATCTGGCGGACCCGGGTGTGCTCCGGCGGGTCCATGTTCAGCAGGATCAGCCGCTGCGCGTCGATCGCGTCGCGCTCGATGTGCTCGTTGAAGCGGATGATCGCGGTGTTGACCGTGGAGGAGAACAACTCGGGGTGCGTGGAGACGTACTTGACGTCCGCGTGCCGGGTGACGGCCCAGTAGCCCTCGTCCTCGAAGCCCGCGACACCGGGCGCCTGCGCGACCCAGTGGACCGGTTCCGTGCGGCGCAGTTCGGCGAACTCGGGGAGGGGCACACGGTGGTGCAGCAGATCGGGGTCGGTGAAGTCGAACCCGTCGGGCAGCGCTGGACAGGGCATCGGCAACTCCTGACGGAGCATCAGCTATAGGGAATTGCGGTGACGGTAGTAACGGGTTCTACAAGTAGCAAGGGGTGCGCTCGTCCCAATCGCCGCATGCCCCTTGCGGTGACGGAGCCGTCCTCAGCAGACTGCTGGAGAGAACTAGAACGCGTACTAGTTCTGCGTGGCGGGCCGGGCCGGGACGCCCCGCGCCGCGCGGGTAACCGTCGAGAGGATCCCCCATGGCCGCGGAACCCGTGATCGTCGAAGCCGTACGCACCCCCATCGGCAAGCGCGGCGGCGCGCTCGCCAACCTCCACCCCGCCTACCTGCTGGGTGAGACCTACCGCGAACTCCTCGGCCGTACCGGCATCCCCGCCGACTGCGTCGAACAGATCGTCGGCGGCGCCGTCACCCAGGCCGGCGAGCAGTCGGGCAACCCCGCCCGGGTCGCCTGGCTGGCCATGGGGCTGCCGTACGAGACGGCGGCGACGACCGTGAACGCCCAGTGCGGCTCGTCGCAGCAGGCCTCGCACATGGTGGCCAACATGATCGCGGCGGGCGTCATCGACGTGGGGATCTCCTGCGGGGTCGAGGCGATGTCACGGGTCCCGCTGGGGTCCGCGTCCAAGCACGGGCCGGGTAAGCCGTTCCCGGAGGAGTGGAACGTCGACCTGCCCAACCAGTTCGAGGCGGCCGAGCGCATCGCCCGCCGCCGCGGGCTGACGCGGGAGAACACCGACGCGCTCGGCCTCCTCTCGCAGGAGCGGGCCGCCGTCGCCTGGGCCGAGGAGCGCTTCAAGAAGGAGACGTTCGCGGTCCAGGTGCCGACGACCGAGGCGGAGCAGCGGGCCGGCCAGGGCATGTGGCGCCTGGTCGACCGCGACGAGGGACTGCGCGACACCTCCCCCGAGGCGCTGGCCCGGCTGAAGCCGATCATGCCGGCGGCGGTCCATACGGCGGGCAACTCCTCCCAGATCAGCGACGGCTCGGCGGCCGTCATGTGGGCGTCGAAGCGGATGGCCCGCGCGCTGAAGCTGCGGCCCCGGGCGCGGATCGTCGCCCAGGCCCTGGTGGGCTCCGACCCCCACTTCCACCTCGACGGGCCGATCGACGCGACGAAGGCCGTACTGGGCAAGGCCGGGATGACGCTCAAGGACATCGACCTCGTCGAGATCAACGAGGCGTTCGCGTCCGTGGTGCTGAGCTGGGCGCAGGTCTTCGAGCAGGACCTGGCGAAGGTGAATGTGAACGGCGGCGCGATCGCGCTCGGTCACCCCGTGGGCGCGACAGGAGCGCGGCTGATCACGTCCGCGCTGCATGAACTGGAACGCACGGACAAGGAATTCGCGCTGGTGACGATGTGCGCGGGCGGCGGACTGGCCACCGGGACGATCATTCAGCGGTTGTAGGGCGCTCCCCGCCGGCCCGCGTTGTTCGGGTGTGGCCCCGCTGGTCGTCCCGCGACCGGCAGGGCCACATCCCGTTGAGCGGCCCCCGTGCCGCCCCTTTCCCCCCGAGCGGCTCCCCCGTGCTCAGGCCGCTCCGTTCCCCCGTGGTGCGCGGTCCCCCGCACCGCCCACACCATTCATTTCAACGGGTCGCGCATTGTTCGGCAGGGGCACCGCGCCTGCCGAACAATGGCCGGACGCGCTCTCTCCGCTTATCTGGCCGGATGCGTACGGTGGCTGTCCGAGATGGTGTGGGCGTGATGGAGGGGGAACAGCGCGGTGGCGGGTCGTCGTGAGGTGCCGGTCGATCCGGGGGCCGGGCCGGTACAGCGGTTCGCGTTCGACTTGCGGAAACTGCGGACCGAGGCGGGCGGCCTCACCCACCGGGCGATGGCCGCCCGGGCCGGTTACTCGATCACTACCCTGTCCCAGGCCGCGGCGGGCGAACAACTGCCCACCCTGCCGGTGGCCCTGGCCTTCGCGGCGGCCTGCGGGGGCGACCCGGCGGAGTGGGAGGCCCGGTGGCACCAGGCGGTGGAGGAGGCCGCGGCCCTCGACGAGCAGGACGGGGGCGAGGGCGCCGAGCCGCCGTACCGGGGGCTGGCCCGGTTCGAGACCGACGACAGCGGGTTGTTCTTCGGCCGGGAACGGCTCACCGGCGAACTCGTCGACCTCATGCGCCGGCGACGGTTCGCGGCGGTCTTCGGCCCCTCCGGCATCGGCATGATGTTCCGTCAGGTGGAGTCGATGGCGTTCAGCCCGGACGGCCGCACCCTCGCCTCCGTGGCCGGCGGCGGCACCGTACGGCTGTGGGACACGGCCACCAGATACGAGCGCGCGACCCTCGACGGCGGGGGAGAGGGCTCCGGGGTCCTGGCCTTCAGCCCCGACGGCCGCACCCTCGCCACCGGCGACTACGACGGCCGCCTGCGCCTGTGGGACGCCGCCCTGCCCGGCCCCGAGAAGGCGGTCACCGGCATCTGCCGGGCCGTCCACCGCGACCTCACCCAGCAGGAACGGGCCCAGTACCTCCCGGACGAGGAATCAGGCCGAGTGTGCTGACGGCCTTCGTACGACGAAGGTCACCGCTGCGGTGGGTGGAACTTCGTCAGGTCGGCCGGGAGGAGTTCGGGGTGGTAGGCCGCGAGGCCGGCGCCGCCCAGCCACCAGCCCCGGTGGACGAGGGCGCGGCACAGAGCGGGGGAGAGACGGTCGAAGACGGTGGGCACCAGGGCGAGATCCCGGCCGTCGTGGGTGCGGTGTTCGGGGAAGGTCGCGCGCCACCGGTGCAGGACCGGGTCCGCCAACGGGAAGTCGGTGGAAAGCTGGACCAGGATGCCCCGGCGGGCGCCGGGCGGGACTTCACCGGCGGGGTCGGCCGCAGCGCCGCGCAGGAAGCGCTCGATCGTGGCGCGGGTGCGCAGTGCGGTGCTCTGCCGGTAGAGGAGGGAGTTGGCTCGCGCCAGGTCGCGGATCACCGGGACACGGCCGTACATGCCGGGTCGGAGCAGGCCCCCGGCGTTGAGGACGCACAGGAACGTGTGGCGGTACCTGTCGCTGTCCAGCGCTTCCAGGCCCGTGTTGTCGTAAACACCGCCGTCCAGGAGGGCGGGGCGGTGGGTGGCGCACGGGAAGGGCGCACTGTCGAGGACCACGGGCGGGAAGGCGCCGGGGACCGCGGCCGAGGCCGACACGGCGTGGCTGAGGCGCAGGCCCGTCCCGGCCGTGGGGGCGAGGCCGATCGTGTAGTCGCCGTACACGTCGCGCTCGAAGGTGAAGCGGACGCCGGTGGTCAGGTTGGCGGCGTTGATGATCCAGCGGACCTGTGGGTCCAGGTGTGCCAGCTCGGTCTGGGCGAGGAACCAGTCGTCGAGGCGTCTGGCCAGCAGGTCCGTGCGGGTGGTGGGGCCGAGGGTTCGCCAGCTGTCCCGGAGCAGTGCCCGCTTGAGGGAGTGGGAGGAGACCTGGTCGACGACGGGCGCGATCACCAGCTCGTCCACCGCCCGTGGGGTGAAGTCCCTCTCGCGGAGCGCCGGCCAGGCGGTGGCCAGGCAGGCGTTGGCTATCGAACCTCCGGATACGGAGGAGGAGTAGCGCAGTCGGCGAAGCAGCCCGGTGTCGGCCAGGAGGCGGATGAAGCCCAGCGCGGAGAGCGTGGCGCGGCAGCCTCCGCCGGAGAGGGCGAGGGCGACCGGGGTGCCCGTGGCGGGTGGCGGTTCGGCCGGGCGGAGGGGGTCGCCGCAGGGGCGGGCGGTCAGGCCGGTGCCGAGGGCGGGGGAGTCGACGGCCCAGGTCGGGCCGGGAGGGGAGACGGACGGGGCGGAAGAGGCGGATGGGGCGGATGGGGCAGTGGGGGTGTCGGGGCGCGTGAACGCGTCCGTCCCGTGGCGTGACTTGGTCATGGCCGGTCTCCGATCGAGATGACGAGTGCCTGGTCGGTGGGCCCTCTGACATCGACCTCGAAGGCACGGTCCTCGCGCAGGTGCTCCAGTGCCTCCTCGGCGAAGGGGATGTGGTGGGTGAGGTGGATGACGTACCCGTCGTCGCGGGCACGGGAGTCGACGAGCCAGCGCAGGGTGTCCTCGCCCGGGTGGTGGTGGCGGACGCCGTCGGCCGAGATGACGTAGTGGTCGGCCCGGACCCGGTCGAAGAAGTCGGGTGCCAGGTTGCGGCCGCTGCCGTGGTGCGGGAGCTTCAGCAGGTCGACGTGGAGCGGGGCGGAGTCGTCGAGCAGGTCGAGGGCGCGCAGGCCGGCCAGGACGTGGTCGCCGCGGGCGTCGCCGGTGAGCAGGGCGGTGCCGTCCTCGTGACGCAGGAGCAGGACGATGCTGGAGAGGCTCTGCACCGAATCGTCGTCGTACGCCGCCGAGATGACCTCGGGGTCGCCGCGCTGTTTCGCCAGGCGCCAGCGTTCCTCCAGTTCGGCCAGGGCGGCCTCGTCCGGCGCGACGACCGTGACGTCCAGGTCGTGGAGGGTCGCCTCGGCGCCCTCGACGAGGGGAGTGTGGAAGGGGCTGTTGCCGTCCAGGCGCAGGGCGGCGGCCGCGTCACGGATGTCCCGGCCCTGGTTGTAGCTGGCCGTGACCGCCGCGGCGGATGCGGCGGCGCGTTCGAGGAGCGGGCGGACGGAGGCGCTCAGCCCGGGGGCCCGCTGATCGACCAGATCCTCCACGGAGTTGAACCACAGGGCGTCCACCGCGTAGGGCGGGGCCTCCCCGTCCTGCTGGGCCTGCCGCATGTCGCGGAAGAGCCGTACGAGTCCGCCGGCGTGGTCGTCGTCGACATGGGAGAGGCATACGACGTCGAGGTGGGGCGGGGCTCCGTCGCCTCTGCCCCGGCCGACGGGGCCTCCGTCTCCGCCCGCGAAGCCTCCGCCCCCGCCCGCGAGTTCTCGCAGCCGGCCTCGGAGCGAGGCCTGGTAGACACCCGCGGGTCCGCCGTCGACGAGCATGACCCTCTCGCCGGGCGGGCGCCGCCGCACGCCGTCCGGGTCCTCGTCCGCGCCCCAGCGGACGAGGAAGCAGTCGCCGTGGCGGGCGTCGAGGAAATCGAAGGTCAGCATGTCGTCCTGCCTCGCCGGACCGGTCGGCTGTCACACGGACTGCATGGCGCGCAGCACGTCGACGAGCCCTTGGCCCTGGAAGTCGCGTTCACGGGCGAGGTCGGTCGCCGTCGCGCACAGGATCTGCTTCACGCGCTCGGGGCGGCCGAGCAACTCGCGGTAGCGGGCCGGCCGCATGGCCGCGGCCCCGCTGACGTGTGCCGCCGCCTGGCTGGTGCCGTGCATGGCGGCGATGCCCTCGCCGGGGATCGGTCCGTCGATGTCCTCACCCGGCGCCACCAGGTCGGGCTTGGGCCGTCCGCCGCCGGTGGGGCCACGGCTGGAGAAGTGACTGACGCCGTGGCGGTGCGGATTGCCGCGGTGGGTGGAGCCGGCGGTGATGACCGACTCCGCGTTGCCGGGATCGGAGACGCTGGTGTCGTGGTAGCCGCTGTCCAGGGTGTGCGCGGCCCCGGTGAACCCGGCGTTCTCTGCCGCGGTGACGACCACGACTCCCGACCTCGTCAGCCGGTCGCACTCGACGCACACCGGGGTCCACCCGGTGGAGTGGGTGGCGACGTCGTGCGGCACCGACAGGCTGATGTTGACCCCGGCGATGACGAACCGGCCGGCCTGCTCATTGATGTGGCGGACCGCCTGGAGCGCGGTGACGATGGAGAACTCGTCGACCTCACCGGCGTCGTTGAGGACCCGGAAGTCGTAGAGCCGGACGCGCGGACAGATACCGCGGAACTCCAGCTCCGGCCACCACCCGCCGATGATGCCGGCGATGTGCGTGCCGTGCTGGTCACCGGGCGGGACATAGGGGTCCAGCTGTCCCGGCGGGGGCGGGCCGAAGCCCGGGCCGGTCTCGACGGACGGCAGGGCGGCGGACCAGTTGACGAGTCCGTTGACCAGCGCGTCGTCGGGCAGCCTCTCCCGTACGCAGGTGAAGTCGAAGGAACGGGCGATCCGTGACTCCAGTTTCCGGGCCGGCGAGACGGTGGTGTCCCACTCGTGGAACGCCGAGTGCCGCAGATCGATGCCGCTGTCGACCACGGCCCAGCCGATGGAGGCGCTGTCGACCGAGAACACCTGCTCGGCGGCGTCGGCCTTGATCGTCCGCCGGGACCGTACCACCGCGTGGGTCGCCCGGCGGTTCGTCGTCACGGAGACGATCGGGTACTTCAGCCGCCGGTCGACGACTTGGCCGACGGGGCTGTGGGCTCCGCGTACCGGGTACTCGTCCACGACGACGGCGGCCAGCATCCGGACGAGCACGTCGGTCACGTCCTGTTCCGCCGCCCCGGCGCGCGCCTCGTACGGCAGGGTGTCCGCCACGACCCGGCGCAACAGTCTCAGGAACCAGGTGAGCTGCCGGCCGCGTTCCTGGCGGCGCTGCATGTTGTCGTGGATCTCGCTGGTCGCCGGAGACCGGATGTGTCCGTGGAGAGCCGCCTCCATGCCCTCCGCGCCGCTGTCGACGGCCAGTTCGTGGGCGACCCGCACCACCCCGGCGAGACTGGTCAGCGGCAGCAGGGCCCTGAGCAGCTCCTCCAGGGTCACCTGCGCAGCCACGAAACTCCCGGCCGCGACGGGCCGGCACTCCTCCGTCAGCCCGAGCCGCTGAAACCGTTCGAGAGCCCGCTCGACGCCGTACTCCTCACGGACGGCGAGGATCAGATCCTGCCGGTACGGGGGCGGGGCGGGCGGCGGTGATGAGGGTGACGGTGGTGAGGACGGCGGTGGCGTGGGCGGCGGTGGTGAGGGTGATGGTGGTGGTGCGGGCGGCTGAAGCGAGGGTGGTGGCTCGGCGAACGCCAGCCACACGTCGAAGTGGACGGGGCAGTCGGTGGCCCACAGGACAGGGACGGGTCCCTCCCCGTAGAACACCGCCAGGAGTTCCGCTCGGTCCATCAGGGCTCCCCATGCGCGCGGCGCGGGAGACGGCGGCCGGGGCCAACACGTCCGACGGCCTGCCGCGGGGTCTGATCCCATTCTCCGTCCCGGGCGTGACCACCGCATCCGGACGGGCCGTCACCGACCGGGTCCGCCGCTCGGGGCTGTCAGCCGGGCAGGTTGCCGATGGTGCAGGCCCAGCTGGTGTCGCCGAGGCCGGTGATGAACTGGTGCTTCTTGAGGGACTTGGCGCCGGCGCTCTTGTACTCGGGCGTGGCGGTCCAGTCGGCGGACAGCTTGCCGAACGCCTTCGACGTCTCGCCACCCCCGGGCGCCTTCTTCAACCAGCCCTTGTACGCGGCCACGGTCAGCTTGGCGGGCTTGGCGGCCGCGGCCTCGGCCTGCCCGGCGGCGAACGCCTGGCCCGTTCCGCCGAGCACGGCTATGGAAGCGGCAGCGGCGATCGCGGTCGCGGCAATGCGGTTGCGCACGGTGGTTTCCCCTCGTTACACGAGTAGTTCGTGGTGTCGCGACGAAGTCACGGGTGCGGGGGACGGGGCGACATTGTCTCTTGGGGCAGGGGGAGGGGCGCCGTATCTACCGACGGACAATCAGGAGGGGTGCATCGCTGCCCAGTTGAGGAAGGTGGTGAAGGTGGCGGGGTCCAGGGTGAGGTGGGGGCCGGTGGGGTTCTTGGAGTCGCGGGCGAGCAGGGCGGGGGTGGGGAGTTCGGCGACTTCGACGCAGTCGGCCTGGTCGCCGCTGTACGTGGACTTGCGCCAGGCGAGGGGGCCGAGGGGTACGCACTCGACGCAGGCGGCTTGGTCGCCGCTGTAGGTCGACTTACGCCACCGGGGGCTGGTCGGTCGTGGCGTGCTTCCCATAGCGTTCCTCCACCACTTGTCGGATCAGTGCTGCCGAGTCCTTCACCGACAGTGCCGCAGCTTGCAGAAGATTGTAACGAAGCGTACGAGCCTCTACTGCCTCGGGATTGCTGGTCGGATTCGCGGTGTCGTAGCTCTCGCTGTAGGTGATGGTGGGGTCGTTGGCGAGGTGCAAGATGTCGAAGGGGCCCATCATGCCCGCATGGACGCCGACTTCGAACGGCAGCACCTGGATGTGCACGCGAGGTTTCCGCTCGTAGGCCAACAACTGCAGCAGTTGCTCTCGCATGACCTCAGTGCCGCCGATCTTCTGATAGAGGGCGGCTTCGCTGAGCACAGCCCAGAGGATCGGTGGCTTGTCCTTCGTGAGGATGCGCTGTCGCTCCATCCGCGCGGCGGTGCGGCTGTCCAGGTCGTTGTCGTGCAGGGCGGCGAAGACGGCGGTGGCGTACGCCTTCGTCTGAAGTAGGCCGTACACAATCTGAGGCTGGAAGGCGTAGATCGCCGTTGCCCGCGACTCCACCTCCGCCACCTGCTGAAACCAAGCCGGAAGTTGGCTGCGCATCACCAGTACGAGGAGCCGCGTCAGCGACCCGTCCGTTCCGAGCGCCGCATCCACCCGTTCGCTGAACTCCTGCGTCGGAACCTTACGGGCCGTCTCGATCTGGCCGATCAGGGAGCCCGTGTAGTTGACGATCTCGCCGAGTTGCTTCAGCGTCAGCCCCGCCGCCTCGCGGTGTCGGCGCAGCTCGTAGCCGTAGTACTGGAGCGGTGAGGCGCCTGGGTCGAGGGCGTTGGTCTGGGTCATGTGCGGTCCCCTCTCGCGAAAGCCGTGCAACACCGGAACAGGTTGTCGTCATTTGGTAGCCCACGGTAGTTGCGGCAGGTCACCCTTGTGGTGTGAACGCACACTTTCCCCCCTTCATCCTGGGTGTCGGTCCGCCCCAGTACCGCATGGTGCTCACCGCTGGTGAGCACTCGGCTCACCACATCCGCGAGATCGTCCGGTCGCGCCTGGACGACTGGGGGATGTCGGAGCTGGCCGGCGCCGTCGAACTCGGTGTGACCGAGCTGGTCGCCAACGTCGTACGCCATGTCCCGGACAGACGCTGCACCCTGCTGTTGCTGAAGGCGGCGACGGGAGTTCGGGTGGAGGTCAAGGACGGGTCGACCCAACTTCCCGTCGTACGGGATGACTTGGCGCCGGAGGAGGAACGCGGTCGCGGGCTGGTGCTGTTGGGCGCGGTGGCGGACAAGTGGGGGGTAGGGCCCCGGCTCGGCGGAGGTAAGACGGTGTGGTTCGAGTGCCGGTGCGGCGACGAGGGGGCGTGCTTGTGAGCGGCGCGACGGGCGGTACCGGTGGTGAGCACGGCGACCGGTTCCGCGAGAGCGGGCGCGTTGCGGGCCGAAAACGGAAGCGCGGGGTCCGAGCTCTGGGGAAGGCAGGTGCCGAGGTGTTCAGGAAGTTCCGGGCCGCTGGTGTGGTGTTCGCGGTCCTCTTCGGCGTACGCGGGAAATGGGCGGAACGGCGGGTCGCTGGAAACGCCCAGCACGTGCCGTTGCCAGGAGCCGAGCCTCGCGAAGCTGGGCGGTGGACCGGCGACGGAGACGGCGACGGAGCGGACCGGGGGCCGATGATGGTGGTAGGCGTGGATGTCCTGCACCGCCCTGTCCTTTTCCAGGGTGACCAGTACGACTGGGAGGCCTTCGTGAGGGCCGGGGGGAGGGTGCCCGGACGGGACGACTGCACGTGTGTCCGGCCGCGACAGATCTTGCGCGGGTAGGGGCGGTCGCCGGCCGGTGCCACCTCGGCGCAACGGGCGGATCGTCGAGGTGCGGCCCCATCCGCACGGTGGCCCGGGACGCCGGTTGGCGTCTTTGTTCCAGGCCTGAGGCCTGAGACCAGTTCTTTTCCGTGCCGGGAGCGGAACGGATCTGCCGATCTCGCGGCGGCTCCGGGAGGCGGCGACCGTGCTGCTGGTGAAGGTGACGTCCTTGTTGTAGCGGGTCGTCTTCGTCTTCTTGAGGCCGGGGGTGTATGTCTCTTCGGGCACTGTCCTGGAGGGCAGTGCCCGAAGTGTCGCGGCCCCCGCACGGCGAAGGCGGCGGCCCGGGGATCGGGGCCGCCGCCTTCAGCTCTGCCGCTGTGGGGCTGATCAAAACCAGTGGCTGATCAGTACCAGTTGTTGGCCTGCCAGAAGTCCCACGCGCCACACGGGCTGCCGTAGCGGTCCTTCATGTAGTCCACGCCCCACTTGATCTGGGTGGCGGCGTTGGTCTTCCAGTCGGAACCGGCGGAGGCCATCTTCGTGCCGGGGAGGGCCTGCACCAGGCCGTAGGCGCCGGAGGACGCGTTCGTCGCGTTGATGTTCCAGTCGCTCTCGTGGTCGACGATCTTGGCGAAGCAGTTGTACTGGGCCGAGTTCGAGATCATCTTCTTCGCGGTCGCCTGTGCCTGAGAGGCCTCCGACGCGGCGTGGGCGGGCGCGGCGGCGAGCAGCGTACCGACGGTGGCGGCGGCCACGGCGGTACCGGCGAGGGCCTTCTTCGGGGAGGCGATGCGGCGGAGAAGGGAGAGAGTCACGGGGAACCTTTTCTTCGGGGACATGGCCGTCGCGGGCATGCCTTCACCACGTGATGTGCGGTGGGGGCGTACGTCGGCGCCGAGGCCCGGGTGGGCTCGTCGGCGCCGTTGCGACTCATCCAGAGAAACAGCCCGAGCGGCCATCCGCAATGACCCCTTTTGCTAGTTGTGGCCGTATTCGCCCAGAAGGCGCCTTCTGTGACGTGGCTCTCAAAGCCCAGGTCAGCAGCGATAAAGGCGTGGGCATGCCACGCAGTTCGATCTACGACCCGCTTCGTATGTGACGTGGGTCCTGTGGGGTGGTTCACGGCTCAGGTAACCGATGGTGTCCGGCGCTTCACCGACTGGTCATCGCGGGGGCGGGGTGAAGGTGACCGCGCTCTCGAAGGCGGCCCTGCGTGTGGCCCGGCGCAACGCCTTCAGGACGGGGGTGCCGAGGCTGAGGGTCAGGACGACGGTGACGACCGCGCGGCCCAGGTCCCAGCCGAGGGACGTGGCCAGGCAGTACGCGACGAAACGGGCGAGGTTCACGGCCGGGGCCGCCGCCGCGTCGAAGGCGATGTTCGAGGCGAGACTGCCGATGAAGGGCCAGCCGTAGAGGTTCATGACCGTGCCGTACGCGAAGGCGGCGACGAAGCCGTAGGCGGCGAGCAGGGCCAGCTCGGCGCGGCCGCGCAGCCGGTTCGCGCCCGGCAGCAGCCCGGCCCCCATCGCGAACCACCCCATCGACAGCATCTGGAACGGCATCCACGGCCCCACGCCCCCGGTGAGCAGCGCGGACGAGAACATCGTCACCGCGCCGAGCGTGAAGCCGAAGCCGGGGCCGAGCACCCGCCCGCTGAGCACCATCAGGAAGAACATCGGCTCGATGCCGGCCGTCCCCGCCCCGATCGGACGCAGCGCCGCGCCCGCCGCCGCGAGCACACCGAGCATCGCCACCGCCTTCGCCCCGAGCCCCGCCTCGGAGATCGTCGCGCCGACGACCCCGACCAGCAGCACGAGCAGCCCGGCGAACAGCCACGGGGCGTCCTGCGCGTGCGCGCTCACCTGGGAGGCGGGGTCGGCGAAGAAGGGCCAGACGAAGGCCGCGCCGCCGATGAGGCTGACGAGGAGGAGGGCGGCGAGGGAGCGGGGGGAGAAGGGGACCGGGCGGGGCCGAGGCCTGGGGCTGGGGCTGGGGGGCGAGGGGTGGTGGTTCATGGCGCGGCCCTCCGCAGGGCACGTCGTACCTGGGTGGTGGTCAGCCACTTCTGCGGCGCGAGGATCTTCGTGACCTGCGGGGCGAAGGACGGGGACCCGACGACCACCTCGTGGGTCGGGCCGTCGGCCACGATCTCGCCGTCGGCGAGGATCACGACGCGGTCGGCGAGCTCGGCGGCCAACTCCACGTCGTGCGTGGCCAGAACGATGGCGTGGCCGTCGGCGGCGAGCGTGCGCAGGGTCGCGACCAGGCGGGACTTGGCCGCGTAGTCGAGGCCCCGGGTCGGCTCGTCGAGGAGGACGAGCGGCGGGCGGGCCGTGAGGACGACCGCGAGGGCGAGCGTCAGCCGCTGGCCCTCCGACAGGTCGCGGGGGTGCGTGTCGTCCGCGATCCCGGGCAGCAGCCCGGAGACGAGCGCCCGGCAGGTGCCCGGCCCGGCCCCCGCGTCCCGGTCCGCCGCCGCGCACTCGGCCGCCACCGTGTCCGCGTACAGCAGGTCCCTGGGCTCCTGCGGTACGAGGCCCACCCGGCGTACGAGATCTGCGGGCGCCGTGCGGTGCGGCACCGCCCCGCCCACCCGCACCGAACCGGCCGCCGGTTCCAGCAGTCCGACCAGGGCCGAGAGGAGGGTGGACTTGCCGGCGCCGTTCCGGCCCATCAGGGCGATGGTCTCGCCGGGGGTGACGGTGAGGGTGAGGTGGTGGAGGGCGCGGACGCGGCCGTGCTCGATGGAGAGGGCGTCGACAACCGCCGGGTGGGCGGAGAGTGAGGGTGCGTCAGGGACAGGGCGGGTGCGTCGTACGAGGCGTCGGAGGAGGGAGGGCGTCGGAGCCGGGGAGAGCTCGGGAGCGTCGGTGCGTCGCGGGGTGCGGGTGGGGTGTGGCTGGGCGCGCGGTTCCCCGCGCCCCTTCGGGGCGGGGCCCTGGTGGGACGGTGTGTGCGCGGCGAGGGTCTCCCGCAGCGGGCCCGACCTGCGGCGCGCGTCCCGTACGGTCAGCGGGAGGGGGGACCAGCCGGCCAGCCGGCCCAGGTCCACCACCGGCGGGTACACCGGGGAGACGGCCATCATCTCGGCCGGGGTGCCGAGGACGGGCGGGGCGCCCGGCGCCGGGAGGAGCGCGACCCGGTCGGCGTACTGGACGACACGCTCCAGGCGATGCTCGGCCATGAGAACCGTCGTGCCGAGGTCGTGGACGAGTCGCTGGAGCACGGCCAGGACCTCCTCGGCGGCCGCCGGGTCGAGCGCGGAGGTCGGCTCGTCGAGGACCAGGGCGCGCGGGTGCGGGGTGAGGACGGACCCGATGGCGACGCGCTGTTGCTGGCCACCGGAGAGGGTGGCGATCGGGCGGTCGCGGAGCCCGGCAAGGCCCAGCAGGTCCAGAGTTTCCTCGACCCGGCGCCGCATGACGTCCGGTGCGATCCCCAACGACTCCATGCCGTAGGCGAGTTCGTCCTCGACGGTGTCCGTCACGAAGTGCGAGAGCGGGTCCTGCCCCACCGTGCCCACCACGTCGGCGAGTTCGCGCGGCTTGTGCGTACGGGTGTCCCGCCCGGCCACCGTGACCCGGCCGCGCAGGGTCCCGCCGGTGAAGTGCGGCACCAGCCCGCTCACCGCCCCGAGCACCGTCGACTTCCCGACCCCCGACGGGCCGACGAGCAGCACGAGTTCACCTTCCGGCACCTCGAAGTCCACGCCCCGGACGGCGGGTTCGGCCGCCCCGTCGTACGTCACGGAGACATCCTCGAAGCGGATCATGAGGGCTCCTCGAAAAGGGGACCGGGGGCGGGTACGACGAACGTGGGGAGCAGCCCCAGCAGGATCGCGGCGGCGGGCCACAGGGGGAGTGCCGGGGCGGTGAGGGGTACGACGGTGGGGTGCAGGGCGGCGGGGTCGTACGCGGCGCTGAGGATCAGCAGGACGGCGACGGCCATGCCGGACCCGGCCACCAGCCACGCCCGTACGCCCCACACCTCCGGCCGGTAGCGGGTCCGGGGGGAGCGACGGCCGCCCAGCCGCAGCCCGGTGAGCGCGGCGGCCACTCCGGCGAGCAGCACGGGCAGGCCGTACGTGGAGCCCGCGGCGGTCAGTACGCCGTACGTGCCCGCGCAGACGCCGAGCAGACCGCCGAGGGTGAGGGCGGCGGTCGTACGGCGGACCGGGGCCGGGACCTCGGCGGTGCGGCCGTAGCCGCGCGAGTCCATCGCGGCGGCCAGCGCCACCGACCGCTCCAACGCGCCCTCCAGCACCGGAAGTCCGACGTGCAGCAGCCCCCGTACGCCCCTGTCCGGCCGCCCGCGCAGCCGCCGCGCGGCCCGCAACCGCCGTACGTCCGCCACCAGATGCGGCGCGAACGTCATCGCCACCACCACCGCCACACCCGCCTCGTACAACGCCCCCGGCAGCGACTTCAGCAGCCGCGCCGGGTTCGCGAGCGCGTTCGCCGCGCCGACGCAGATCAGCAGGGCCGCCAGCCGCAGCCCGTCGTAGAGCGCGAAGAGGAATCCCTCCGCCGTGACCCGGCCACCGAGGCGGATGCCCCGCGCCCAGTCCGGGAGCGGGACTTCGGGCAGCGTGAGGAGGGTGTGCGTGCCGGGGATGGGCGAGCCCAGTACGACGGCGAAGGCCAGCCGGATGAGGAGGACGGCCAGCCCGAGCTTCACGAACGCGGTGTACGAGCGGGCCCAGGGGGCGTCGGTGCGATGGGTGGCCACGACGTATCCCGCCACCGCGATGAGGAGGGCGAGGAGGAGGGGGTTGGTGGTGCGGGACGCGGCGGTGGCGAGGCCCAGGGCCCAGAACCACCAGGCGAGGGGGTGGACTCGGCTAGGCACGGTCGTGGTCGTCGTGGTCGTCGTGGTCGTCGTGGCGGGTGTGGTGGTCGTGGTCACGGTGGCGACGCCGCCGCCTGGTCTGCCACAGCGCCGCCGCTCCCAGTACGGCCACCGCGGCGGCGCCGGCGAACAGGCCGACGGACGGTCCGTCCTCGTCGTCGGAGGTGGGTGACGAAGCCGCGGTCTCGGAGTCCGCGTCGACCGCCTCGCCGCACCCCTTCCCCGGATAGTCCGCGATCGCGCAGAGCAGCGCGTTCGTGTCGTACCGGAGCGGCTTGGCGACGGAGGCCAGCGCGTCGGCCGTGGTCGCGTCGTCCGGCACGCGCGCACAGGCGGTACGCGCCGCCGGGGGCGTCTCGCCGGCCGGGGCGTCCACCGCCGTGCCGAAGTCGATGACCAGGGCGACCCGCTTGTGTCCGTTCCGCGCGGCCGTGTCCCCGCAGACGGTGGCGAAGTCGGCCGCCCCGCGCGGCCGGGCCGCGTCGGCGGAGTCCCGGCCGACGGCGAACCGGAACCCCTGGACGTCACCGTCGAGGGGCCGGGCGGTCGACGGCCCCTGGGTCGCGTACGCCCAGGCCGAACCGTCCCGCTCCCAGAAGGACCAGTAGCGGTACGCGGCGGCCCGGGCCTGCCCCACGCCCCCCACTCCGACGAGAAGCAGCACGCTGCCGAGCAGCAGGAGCGCGCCCATCGGCCGAGGACGGCGGAGCGCGCGCACCGGCTGAGGACGGCGGAGCGCGCGCACCGGCTGAGGACGGCGGAGCGCGCGCACCGGCTGAGGACGGGGGATCACGCCCGCCGCCGCTTCCTCGCGGCGCGCACCAGCACGAACCCGGCGGCCGTCACGGCGGCGACGCCCCCGAGCCCGATCGCCCACCACGCGCCGGCGCCGAGACCGTCACCACCGTCCTCCCCGGCGGCCGTGTCCTCGTTGGGTACGGAGGAGTAGTCGTCCACGTCGCGCGCCGGGCCGGTCTCCTTCAGCTGGGCCACGAGGTCGGCGCCGCCGAAGTCGCGCGGGTCGTCGCCGGCGGTGTGCGCGGCGAAGATGAGCTGGGCGTACGCGGCGGGGCCCGCCCCGGCCGCCCAGACGCCGTAGTTCTTCTCCAGCCAGGCGAGCGGCTTCTCGGTCGCCCCGGTGTCCCCGGCGGCGGCCAGCGCGACGACCGCGTCGGCGGTGTTGCCGTGGTCGGGCTGGTCCTCCGCACCCGCGAGGGCGGACGTCAGATAGCCGTCGGTGGCGAGGGCGCCGGCGAGATGGACGGCACCGTTGTGGGCCAGATCCTCGGGGGAGTCACCCGAGACGCACCCACCGCCGCTCCCGGTGGCTTTGCCGGTCGCGGCCACGAAGCCCTCGCCCAGGCTGCCGAGCACGGCGGCGGCCGTGGCGTCGGCGTTCGCGGCGAGAGCGCCCTTCTTGTCGGGCTGGTAGGCGAAGCCGCCACCGTCTTCCTCCCCCTTCCCGCAGGGGATGGCGAGGGCGCGCAGGGCGTCGTACGGCGAATGGCCGTCCGCCCGCTGCTTCTCGGGGTCGTCGGCCACGGCCGTCAGCGCGCCGATCACGACGGACGTCGAGTTCGCGTCGCTGGGCCCGCCGGCGGTGTACCCCCAGCCGCCGTCCTTGTTCTGGTTGTCCCTGAGCCAGCGCACGGCCCGCCCGGTCTCGGCGTCGCGCCCGCCGACCGCGGCGAGCGCCTGTACGGCCGCGGCGGTGCTGTTGGTGTCGACGGCGGTCTTGGCATCGCACTCCGCCGTGGCATCGGCCCGGTACGCCGCGAACGCCCCGCTCGCGCACTGCTGCCCGGCGAGCCACTCCACGGCCCCCGCACCGGGCTTCTCCCCCACGGTGTCCAGCGCGAGGAGGGTGAGGGACTGCCGCCAGACCCCGTCGTACGTGGGGTCCGTGGAGCCGTACAGACCCGTGGGCGTCGCTTGGGAGGCGGAGGGGGACGGCGCGTTGTCGGCGAACGCGGCCGAGGTGTAACCGCCGCCGAGCCCGGCTGTGACGGCCAGTACGGTGACTACCGCGGCGCTGCGGCGGACATTCATGATCGGCGGCTGCCTCTCCCTGACAGGGAGCCGGGCGGCACGGCGAAGCGCCGGGCGGCTCGGCTCCGTATTCCTCGACGGTGCCGTGACACCGGCGGGCCGCCGGTGACGCGAGCCGGTCACTGTTCCGTACCGGGCAGTCCGGCTCGCCGCTCCCTTGCCGGGGCGGCTCACGGTTGCGGGTCAGCGCCGGATTTGCACCGGCTTCCCCCTGTACGGGTGTGATGACGACCCGGTCACTCTACCTGCCGGTAGCGAACCGCCTGAGGGCCGGCTGTGCACCGGGATAGGTTCGGGCCATGCGTACGGGGAGACTGCTCGGGGCGGGGCGCACGGCGGACGTGTACGAACTCGAGGAGGACGAGGGCGGGTTCGGGCGGGGTGGGCGCCATGGTTCCGGCGGGACCTGGGTGTTGCGGCGATACCGGGACGGCTGGGGCGCGATGATCCTCGCCCAAGTCGCGGTCGACCCGGCCGACTTCCGCGCGGACCTGGCCCACGGGATCCTCCTCGCCCTCCTCGCCCACCGGCCGGACGGCCCCTCCACGCTCACGGACGAGGGCCTGGCCGAGGCGAGGAGGCGTCGGGCCGCCAACCCGACGATGAGTGTGCGCGAGCGTGAACTCCTGGGGCGGGCCGAGGAGTTGATCCGCTCGGTCTCCGGATGATCCGGATGGGGGCGTGGGGCTGCTCACACCGCCACGTACGTCACCGGATCGCTCCCCGTCACCGCCTCCGCGCGGCCCAGTTTCACCAGGCGCCGCAGATGGGCCTCGGCCTCGGAGACGGCGATGTTGCGGGAGCCGAAGGGGATGTCGGCCCAGGGGCGGTTCCACTTCATGCGTTCGGCGAGCTGCCAGGCGGTGAGGGGCTCGGCGAGGAGGGTGAGGAGTCCGGTGAGCCGGGACTCGTGGTGGGCCAGCAACTTCCGTACCCGGGCGGCCGCGTCGGTGAACGCGTACTGGTGGGCCGGGAGGACCTCGGCGGGGGCGAGCCGGCCGACGCGTTCCAGGGAGTCGAGGTAGTCGCCGAGGGGATCGGTGACGGTGTCGTCGTCCGGGTCCTCGTACAGGCCGATGTGCGGGCTGATCCCGGGAAGGAGATGGTCGCCGGAGAACAGGCGGTCGTGGCCGGGCAGTTGGGCCGGGTGTGTCTCCTCCAGGTGCAGGCAGACGTGGCCGGGCGTGTGGCCCGGGGTCCAGATCGCGCGGACGCGGCGGCCGGGGAGGTCGAGGAGTTCGCCGGGGACGATCTCGCGGTCGGGCAGGGCGGGGGAGAAGCCGGGGAGAGGGCGGCGGCGTGGGGTGCGGAGGGGGGCGAGGTGTTCCTCGGGGGCGCCGGCGGCGGTGAGCTTGGCCGTCATGTACGAGAACCAGCGGTCCGGGCCCGTGCCCCGGGTGCGGCGCACGATCGCCGTGTCCGCGGCGTGCATCGCGATCCACGCGCCGGACGCGTCGCGCACCGCGCCCGACAGGCCGTGGTGGTCGGGGTGGTGGTGGGTGATGACCACGCCGTGGATCTCCGCGACCGACGTACCGCATGCCGTCAGGCCGGCGGTGAGGGTGTCCCACGACGTGGGGTCGTCCCAGCCGGTGTCGATCAGCACCGGGCCGTTGTCGGTGTCGACGACATACACGAGCGTGTGGCCCAGCGGGTTGTCCGGAATGGGAACCTCGACGGACCGCACGCCGCCGCCGTGATCGTGCACGTGTGCTGCCATGGGATCCCCTGTCGCCGCGACTCCGGCCACTATAACTAGAACGAGTTCCACCGAGGGGAGAGGGGGAGTGCGTTGTCGGCTGCGGGTCCGGTGGGGGCTGGTCGCGCAGTTCCCCGCGCCCCTGAAAGACACGGCCACTGACGGCCGAAAAGCACGGGGCGCAGCCCCTGCTTTTCGGGGCGCGGGGAACTGCGCGAGCAACCCCCCCACCCGCACCCGACAACGCACCCCCCAACCCACTCACTCCCCGGCACAGCCCAGCGGCAGCGCTGCCGTGGACTCCTCTGCCCAGAACTGGTATCAGTTCCCTATCTGATGCATCGTCAGAGAACGAACGCTGGAGAAGAAGACCCGGCTCCGGGAGGCAGTCGCCCATGACGGAACTCGTGGAACACGGACAGCTGTTCATCGGCGGGGAGTTGACCGACCCCCTGGGCACGGACGTCATCGAGGTGGTCTCGCCGCACACGGAGGAGGTCATCGGCCGCGTACCGCACGCGTCGCGCGCGGACGTGGACCGGGCGGTCGCCGCCGCGCGGCAGGCGTTCGACCACGGCCCCTGGCCACGTATGACCCTCGACGAGCGCATCGCGGTCGTCACCCGGATCAAGGACACCTTCGCCGTACGCCACGAGGAGTTCGCCCGGATCATCAGCTCGGAGAACGGCACCCCGTACACCTCCAGCGTGATGGTGCAGGCGCTCGCGTCGCTGATGGCGTGGGACGCGGCGATCACGACGGCGCGCGGATTCACGTACGAGGAGCGGCGGGACGGCGCGCTGGGGAAGATCCTGGTGCGGCGGGAGCCGGTCGGGGTGGTCGCGGCGATCGTCCCGTGGAACGTGCCGCAGTTCACCGCCGCCGCCAAGCTGGCCCCCGCGCTGCTCGCGGGCTGCCCGGCAATCCTGAAGGTGTCGCCCGAAACCCCCCTGGACGCCTACCTGTTGGCGGAGATCGCGGCGGAGGCGGGCCTGCCCGAGGGTGTTCTGTCCATCCTTCCCGCCGACCGCGAGGTCAGCGAGTACCTGGTCGGGCACCCGGGCGTCGACAAGGTCTCCTTCACCGGCTCGGTCGCCGCCGGCAAGCGGGTCATGGAGGTCGCCGCCCGCAATCTCACCCGCGTCACGCTGGAGCTGGGCGGCAAGTCGGCGGCCCTGATCCTGCCGGACGCGGACGCGGTCACCGCCGTCGCCGGCATCGCCCCCTTCGCCTGGATGATCAACGGCCAGGCGTGCGTGGCCCAGACCCGCATCCTCGTACCCCGCACCCGCTACGACGAGTTCGCCGAGGCCTTCGCGGCGGCGGCCTCCGCGCTGAAGGTCGGCGACCCCCTCGACCCGGCCACCGAACTCGGCCCCCTCGTCGCCGAGCGCCAGCAGCGCCGCAGCCTCGACTACATCCGGATCGGCCAGGAGGAGGGCGCCAAGATCCTCACCGGCGGCGGCCGCCCGGCCGGTCTCGACCGCGGCTGGTACGTCGAGGCCACCCTCTTCGGCGACGTCGACAACTCCATGCGCATCGCCCGCGAGGAGATCTTCGGCCCGGTGATCTGCCTCCTGCCGTACGGCGACGAGTCCGAGGCCGTACGGATCGCCAACGACTCCGACTACGGCCTCAGCGGCAGCGTCTGGACCGCCGACGACGAACGCGGCATCGACATCGCCCGCCGGGTCCGCACCGGCACCTACTCCGTCAACACCTTCAGCCTCGACATGCTCGGCCCCTTCGGCGGCTACAAGAACTCCGGCCTGGGCCGCGAGTTCGGCCCCGAGGGCTACGGCGAGTACCTGGAACACAAGATGATCCACCTGCCCGCCGGCTACCAGCCCCCGGCCGGGGAGGCGTAGGACATGGGCGACCGCTGGCACGTGGAGGTCGACCGTGCCCTCTGCATCGGCTCCGCCCAGTGCACCCACCACGCCCCGGACGCCTTCCACCTCGACTCCGCCATGCAGTCCCACCCCACCGACCCCGAGACCGACGCGGGCGAACCCGTCCTGAAGGCGGCGGAGGGCTGCCCGGTCGAGGCGATCTCGATCGCCCTGCTGGGCAGCGGACAGCCGGTGTTCCCGCCGGAAGAGTAGCGGCGTACGCTCCTGCGATCGTCGCGGTGGCGAGCGGGCCCGGAGAGCCGGACCCGTGGATGTGAGCAGGGACAGGGAAGCGTGCGGAAGTCCGAGGCCAGGCAACTGATCGAGCAGGCGTACGCGGCCTGGGACGCGGAGGAGTGGCAGCGCGCCGCCGACCTCTACGAGCAGGTACTCGCCCATTACCCGGACGAGACGTCGAGCGCCGAGTGGTGGTACGACGCCGCGCTCGGCCACAAGTTCCTGCGCAACTGGGAGAAGGCGTACGAACTCGGCGTCCAGGCCGCCGCCCGCGCACCGCGCGGCGAGGGCGACCCCGCGTACTGGAACCTCGGCATCGCGGCCACGATCCGTCGCGACTGGGCGACGGCGCGTGACGCCTGGGCCGGCTTCGGCATCGAACTCCCGGCCGGGGAGGGCGAGATCGAGGGCGGCTTCGGTCACGCCTGCGTCCGCCTGGACACCGGCGGCGAACGCGAGGTCGTCTGGATCGAACGTCTCTGCCCCACCCGAGGGCGCGTCGTGAACGTACCCGTGTCCGGCGGTCGCCGCTACGGCGAGATCGTCCTGCACGACGGCGAGCCGAACGGCGAACGCGTCATCGACGGCAGCACCTACCCCGTCTTCGACGAACTCCTCCTCTTCGAACCGTCCGACCTGCCCACGCTCCAGGTGACGGTCACCGCGGGCGACCCCGCCGACCTGGAAGCGCTCGTCGACCTCTTCACCGACCACGCCTTCGGCGCCGAACCCGCCAGCAGCGTGGTCTTCCACTGCTCCTGCTGCAGTGAGGGCACCATCCACAAGGAGCGGAGTGTCCACGCCGGCGCCCAGCGCGTCTGCCTGGCGGCCCCGGAGAGCGAGGCCAGGCGGCTGCTGGACCAGTGGGCGGGGGAGGCGGCGATCGGGCGCGGCTGGAGCGGGCTGGAAATCGTGGGATAAAAAATCCTATTTGGGGTGTTGCATCCGTTCTTCTTGTCCTACTCTGGAGATAGGCCTACGAGGCGAGTAGAGGGAGTCGACCGGAGTAGCCGACATGGGCGAGAGGTTGAAGATCCGCCGGTGCCGACGTCGACGGTCGGGCTGAGAGGCCGGAAGGTCGCAGGACAGGGCCTGACGGTGACCCTCGGCACCTGTTCCGGAGCAGTCATACCGGTACAGGGAAACCCGTCTCGTAGGTCCCTTCGTAGGCCCCGACGTCTGTTCGGGGCCCTATTTTTTTGATCACTTCTTCTGCTCGGGCGCGGTCAGGTCGATGAGCCGGCACACCGTCTCGATGTCGATCTTCACCTGGGCGATGGAGGCGCGGCCCGAGAGCCAGGTGACCAGGGCCGAGTGCCAGGTGTGTTCGATGACGCGGACGGCGGAGAGCTGTTCGGCGCTGGGGTGGTCCAGGCCCATGGCGTCGAGGATGATCGCGGTGGTCTGGTGGGAGACCTGGTCGACCTCGGGGCTGACGCTGCGGTCGGCGAAGGTGAGGGCGCGGACCATGGCGTCGGCGAGGTGGGGCTCGCGCTGGAGGGCGCGGAACGCGCGCATCAGGGTCTCGGCGACCCGCTCGGCCGCCGTGTCGCCGGTCGGCGGCTTCTTGCGGAGCATGCCGTGCATGTGCTCCAGCTGCGCCTGCATGGTGGCGACCAGCAGATGGATCTTGGAGGGGAAGTAGCGGTAGAGGGTGCCGAGGGCGACCTGGGAGGACTCGGCGACCTCGCGCATCTGGACGGCGTCGAAACCGCCCCGGCTGGCCAGCTGGGCGCTCGCGTGCAGGATGCGGCGCCGACGGGCCTCCTGCCGCTCCGTGAGGGGCGGCGAGTCCGGACGCGGGGCCTGTCGCGCGCTACCGGCTTCCACCTTGACTTCCGCAGGCATGGGTCTCGTTCCGTGACGGTTGTGACGGTCGGTGAGGGTATGCGATCAGACAGCATGCCAGGGCCTGTGTCGTGGCGTGAATCACCTGATCCAGCTCTCACAGCGGTTCTACCAGCCGGTAGATTCAAAGCCTCTTGAACGATCAACTCTGAAACTTGTTCTAGATTACCGTCTCGTCGTAATCTCACGGGAAATCGCAGTGAGAAGGGGGCCAGGAGTGACCGCTGAGGCCAGTCAGACGGGGGCCCGGCATGACCTCGCGGCCGACGGTGGGAGCCCGCTCAACATCGCGCTCCTCACCTATAAGGGGAACCCGTTCTGCGGGGGCCAGGGCGTCTACGTACGGCACCTCTCGCGCGAGCTCGCGCGCCTCGGCCACCGCGTCGAGGTGATCGGCTCCCAGCCGTATCCGGTACTCGACGCGCTCGACGTCCTCGACGAGGATCACGGGGACCGGCTCTCCCTCACCGAGCTGCCCAGCCTCGACCTCTACCGGCACCCCGACCCCTTCCGCACCCCGAAGCGGGACGAGTACCGCGACTGGATCGACGCCGTCGAAGTGGCCACGATGTGGACCGGCGGCTTTCCCGAGCCCCTGACGTTCTCGCTCCGCGCCCGGCGTCATCTGCGCGCCCGGCGCGGCGAGTTCGACGTCGTCCACGACAACCAGACGCTCGGCTACGGCCTGTTGGGGGACGTCGGCGCGCCCCTCGTCACCACCATCCACCACCCCATCACCGTCGACCGGCAGTTGGAGCTGGACGCGGCCGAGGGCTGGCAGCGGCGGATGTCCGTGCGCCGCTGGTACGCGTTCACCCGGATGCAGAAGCGGGTCGCGCGCCGGCTGCCGTCCGTGCTCACCGTCTCCGGCACCTCCCGCAAGGAGATCGTCGAGCACCTCGGCGTCCGCGACGACCGTATGCACGTCGTGCACATAGGCGCCGACACCGACCTCTTCGCACCGGATCCGGCCGTCGCCCAGGTGCCCGGCCGGATCGTCACCACCTCCAGCGCGGACGTGCCGCTCAAGGGGCTCGTCTTCCTCGTCGAGGCGCTCGCGAAGGTGCGCGCCGAGCACCCCGCCGCCCATCTGGTCGTCGTCGGCAAGCGCCCCACCGAGGGGCCGGTCGCCCAGGCCGTCGAGCGGTACGGCCTCGAAGACGCCGTCGAGTTCGTCAAGGGCATCTCGGACGCCGAGCTCGTCGACCTGGTCCGCTCGGCCGAGGTCGCCTGTGTGCCCTCGCTGTACGAGGGGTTCTCGCTGCCCGCCGCCGAGGCCATGGCCACCGGTACGCCCCTGGTCGCCACCACCGGCGGGGCCATCCCGGAGGTCGCCGGACCCGACGGAGAGACCTGCCTCGCGGTGCCCCCGGGCGACCCGGGTGCACTGGCCGCCGGGCTGAGCCGACTGCTCGGCGACCCCGGACTCCGCCTGCGGCTCGGCCGCGCGGGACGCGAACGGGTCCTTGAGCGGTTCACCTGGGCCAAGGCCGCCGAGGGCACGGCGGCCCACTACCGCGAGGCGATCGCCCGCGCGGAGGGCCGTGCGGGGGGCCGCGTCGCAGCCGTACCGATGACGGGCCGGGCCGCCGAAGAGGCGGCCGAGGACACCCTCGGCACAGCGGACGTAGTCGAAGAAGCGGCCGAAGCAGCAGCCGAAGAAGTAATGGAAGCCAACCGCGAAAGCGCCAACCGCGAAAGCAGGGCCACGTGCTGACCGTCGATTTCTCCCGGTTCCCGCTCGCCCCGGGGGATCGTGTCCTGGATCTCGGCTGTGGAGCGGGCCGGCACGCCTTCGAGTGCTACCGGCGCGGCGCCCAGGTCGTGGCCCTCGACCAGAACGCCGAGGAGATCCGCGAGGTCGCCAAGTGGTTCGCGGCGATGAAGGAGGCCGGGGAGGCCCCGGAGGGCGCCACCGCCACCGCGATGGAGGGCGACGCCCTAGCCCTGCCCTTCCCCGACGAGTCCTTCGACGTCGTCATCATCTCCGAGGTCATGGAGCACATCCCCGACGACAAGGGCGTACTGGCGGAGATGGTCCGGGTGTTGAAGCCCGGCGGCCGCATCGCCATCACCGTCCCGCGCTACGGCCCCGAGAAGGTCTGCTGGACACTGTCCGACGCTTACCACGAGGTCGAGGGCGGCCACATCCGCATCTACAAGGCGGACGAACTGCTGGGCAGGATCCGCGAGGCGGGCCTCAAGCCGTACGGCACCCACCACGCGCACGCCCTGCACTCGCCGTACTGGTGGCTGAAGTGCGCGTTCGGTGTCGACAACGACAAGGCGCTGCCGGTCCGCGCGTACCACAAGCTGCTGGTCTGGGACATCATGAAGAAGCCCCTGGCCACCCGGGTCGCCGAGCAGGCGCTGAACCCGCTGATCGGCAAGAGCTTCGTGGCGTACGCGACCAAGCCGCACCTGCCCGCCGTGGACGCCCGGTGACCACTCCCCGGACGGAACACCTGGTCCTGCCCGGTGTGCTCACCGCCGAGCAGGCCGCCATCACCGTGCGCGGCATCCTCGCGGTACAGCGCACGGACGGCGCCATACCCTGGTTTCGCGGTCACCACCTCGACCCGTGGGACCACACCGAGGCGGCCATGGCCCTGGACGCGGCGGGCGAGCACGAGGCCGCCGAGCGAGCCTACGAGTGGCTGCGCCGGCACCAGAACGGGGACGGCTCCTGGTACGCCGCCTACGCCGACGGGGACGCCGCCGACGTCACCGACCGGGGCCGCGAGACCAACTTCGTCGCGTACATAGCCGTCGGCGTCTGGCACCACTACCTGGCCACCGGCGACGACACCTTCCTCGACCGGATGTGGCCTGCCGTCTACGCGGCCGTGGAGTTCGTCCTGCGGCTCCAGCAGCCCGGCGGGCAGATCGGCTGGAAGCGCGAGGACGACGGCACGCCCGTCGACGACGCCCTGCTGACCGGTTCGTCCTCGATCCACCACGCGCTGCGCTGCGCGCTCGCCATCGCCGAGCAGCGCGAGGAGCCGCAGCCCGACTGGGAGTTGGCGGTCGGCGCGCTGCGCCACGCGATCCGCCGCCACCCGGAGCGGTTCCTCGACAAGGGCCGCTACTCGATGGACTGGTACTACCCGGTCCTGGGTGGCGCGTTGACGGGTACGGAGGCCAAGTCCCGTATGGCGGAGGGCTGGGACCGTTTCGTCGTGCCCGGCTTCGGCGTCCGCTGTGTCGTCCCCAACCCGTGGGTGACCGGCGGGGAGTCGGCCGAACTCGCCCTGGCCCTGTGGGTGATGGGCGAGTCCGACCGCGCGCTGGAGATCCTCCAGTCCATCCAGCATCTGCGCGACACAGACTCCGGCCTCTACTGGACGGGCTTCGTCTTCGAGGACCGGGCCGTCTGGCCCGAGGAGTTGACGTCCTGGACCGCCGGTTCACTGCTGCTGGCGGTGGCCGCCCTGGGTGGGGACGAGGCCACGTGCGCCGTCTTCGGCGGGGAGCGGCTGCCGCGCGGGCTGGACGACTTCGACGACTCGGAGTGCTGCTGAGCTGTCAGTGGCGGTGCATCCGGCCCGCGATCGCGTGGCCGACGAAGAGGTACACGATCGCGGCGAGCCCGTACCCGGCGACGACCCGGGCCCAGGCCTCGTCGAAGGTGAACAGGTCGTGCGACCAGCCCGCCAGCCAGCGGGCGGCGTCGTGGATGAACTGCACGAAGTCGTTGCCGCTGTTGGCGTCCAGCAGATACATCAGGATCCAGAGGCCCAGGATCAGAGCCATGATGTCGGCGACGATGGCTATGACCCGGCCCGCCTGATTGGCACCGCTATATCCAGACATGCTGAACGGGTTGCCCGCCGCCCTTCGATGAAACCTCGATGGGTCAGGTGTTGAGCTCGGCCAGCACCCGCAGCGTGTGCGGATCGGGGCCGAGGAGCAGCAGGTCCGTCACCGGCCCCTTCCGCCACAACTCCAGCCGCTCCGCGATCCGTTCACGCGGCCCGATGAGGGAGATCTCGTCGGCGAAGGTGTCCGGTACGGCGAGTACGGCCTCCTCTCGCCGCCCGTCGAGGAAGAGCTGCTGGATGTGCCGGGCCTCCTCCTCGTATCCCATGCGGGCCATGAGATCGGCGTGGAAGTTGCGCTTGGCGTGGCCCATCCCGCCGATGTAGAAGCCGAGCATCGCCTTCACGGGCAGCAGCCCTTCGGCGACGTCGTCGCAGACCTTCGCCCGGGCCATGGGCGCGATGAGGAACCCTTCGGGTACGTCGGTCAGCGACGCCTCGTAGACATCGGTCCTCGTCGGCGACCAGTACAAAGGCAGCCAGCCGTCCGCGATCCGGATCGTCTGCGCGATGTTCTTCGGCCCCTCGGCGCCGAGCAGGACCGGGAGGTCGGACCGCAGGGGGTGGGTGATGGACTTCAGCGTCTTGCCGATGCCGGTGCCGTCCGGCCCGTCGTACGGGAGGGGGTGGAAGCGGCCGTCCAGCTCAACAGGGGCCTCACGCCTCAGGACTTGGCGTACGACGTCGACGTACTCCCTGGTCGCGGTCAGCGGGGACTTCGGGAACGGCCGCCCGTACCAGCCCTCGACGACCTGTGGCCCGGAGAGCCCGAGACCGAGCAGCACGCGCCCGCCGGAAAGATGGTCCAGGGTCAGGGCGTGCATCGCGGTGGTGGTCGGCGACCGGGCGGCCATCTGCGCAATCGCCGTGCCCAACTTGATCGTTGACGTCTGCGCGGCGATCCAGGTGAGCGGGGTGAAGGCGTCCGAGCCCCACGACTCGGCGGTCCACACCGAGTCGTAGCCGAGCCGCTCCGCCTCCCGCGCGAGCGGGACATGGTCCGCCGAGGGGCCGCGCCCCCAGTAACCGAGTGCCACACCGAGCCGCATACGCCTGCCTCTTGACGGTACGTCAGCCACGCCGGGCGGGAGGCGACTGTACGGCAACGGCCCCTCGCTCGGAAGAGCGAAGGGCCGTTGCCGTACGACGAGGTGATCAGCCGCGCTGGATGCCGCTGGTGTCCTGCAGGACACCGCGACGGCCGTCCTGCGTCTGGGCCACCAGGTTGGCGCCGCGCTGCTCGACCGCCAGGTACCAGGTGCCCGGCGCCAGTTCGGCGATCGCCGACTGCGAACCGTCCTCCGCGAACAGCGGACGGGCCACCGGCACCGCGAACCAGAACGGCGAGAAGTCACCGGCCGGCGGCTGCGGCGCCGCCGCCTGCTGCTGCGGAGCACCGAACGGCGCCCCCGGCTGACCGGGCTGTCCGGGCTGGCCCGGCTGTCCGGGCTGGCCCGCACCGTAGGGCGCCTGCGCACCGGCACCCGGGTAGCCGTAACCACCGGGCGGCTGGCCGCCGTACGGCAGCGGGGCCGCCGGACGCGGCGCACCGACGAGGGCGGCCTTGAGGGCGGGGACGAGGGGGGTGGCGATGGCGGCGGCGGCGAGGACCAGCGCGGCGATCAGGCCGAGGATGAGCCCGGCACCGGAGTCGGGCTCCGAGCCTCCGAAGGTGCCCAGCAGTTCCTCCATCGCCCCGAACGGGTCGATGATCGACCAGAACGAGGTCCACGCGGCGAAGATCGTCAGGGCCACCCCGAGCTGGCCGACGTCGAGACCGACGACCTTGGGCGGCTGCGGCAGCGCACGGGCGAGGACGATCAGCACCGCACCGACGATGCCGGCGACGTACATGCTCATCACCAAGCCGAGGTTGTCCCAGGCATTGGGGATGTCGTCGCCGGAGCCGTCGAACGTGTCGAGGAACGACGCGATGAACAGCAATACCGCTGCTCCGATCACGACGCCGTCGCCTCTGGTGAGGGAGCGGATATTCACTTCAGGTCCTTCGTCAGTCGTCTCGTCATCGGTGGAGGCGTCGCCGTCACCATGTCGCCGTCAGGCCGTGGTGGGAAGCGCGGGGGTGGCTCCTCATCGTAGGGACGACCATATCGTCCGACCGACGTGGGTGTCCGCCGGGATGATCTCGGTGATCACGACCCGCCCGCTACCCTCGCAGGAAACTCACGATTCCCTCAGAGTTCCCCCGCGCCGCTTTCTGCCGCCAGGCACCGCTGGTCAACAGTGCCGCGTCATGGATACCGCGCATCCCGGCACACTCGGTGAACACGGCGGGAACTGTTGACAGATTGAGACCGCATTCGGAATTCCCCCCCACCCGAAGAGGAGAGTTGTTCAGTTTTCCAGGAAGCTCGTGATGCCGTCGGAGAGTCCCTGTGCCGCCTTCTGTCGCCAGGCACCGCTGGTCAACAGTGCCGCGTCCTTGCTGTCGCGCATGTTGCCGCACTCGATGAACACCTTGGGGGCGGTGGACAGGTTGAGGCCGCCGAGGTCCTTGCGGGTGACGAGGCCGGTGCCGTCGCCCACGTAGTTGGAGGGGGCGCTGCCGGTGGCGCGGACGAACCGGCCGGCGATGCGCTCGCCGAGTTCGCGGGAGGACGCGACGATGGGGCGCGTATCGGCGGCGCCCGAGTTCACCGAGCCCGGCAGGATCACATGGAAACCGCGGTTGCCCGCGCCCGAGCCGTCCGCGTGGATCGACACCACCGCGTCCGCTTCCGCCTCGTTCCCGATCCGTGCCCGCTCGTCGATGCACGGACCCCAGGCCCGGTCCCCGTCCTGCGTGAACTTCACCGTGGCGCCCTGCTCTTGGAGGAGCGTCCGCAGCCGCCGTGCGACGTCCAGCGTGAACTTGGCTTCCATATAACCGTCGTTGGTGGTCGTCCCCGTCGTGTCGCACTCCTTCGAGCCCGTCCCGATGTTCACCTTGCGGTTGATCTCGGTGGTGTGCTGGAAGTTGCCGGGGTTGTGCCCCGGGTCGATCACGACGACCTTGCCCTTGAGGGGGCCGGTGGGGGCGGGGGCGGAGGAGGAGGGAGAGGCGGAAGGGCTCGCCGCCTTGCTGTCGTCGCCGCCGGACGGGCCGGCGGACTCCGAAGGAGTGGTCGCCGCCCGGGTCCCCGGCACCGCCGCCCGGTCCGACCCGCTGTCACCGCCGCCCGAATCCCCGGTGGCCTGCCAGACGCCCCATCCGGCCACCGCCCCCACCGTGATCGCGGCCACCGCCACGGTCAGCGGACGGCGAAGAGGGGAACGGCGGGGCTGGGGCGGATCGAAGTCCGGGCCTACGTACGACACGTCTGCCACCTTACGGGGCGGGTCCGGTGTCGGTGGGTCTGGACTGGCCGGTCGTCGTCAGGTCAGAGTACGAGGATGCTGGAGGTGCTGATCGCGGTTCTCGGGGCGGTGGTGGGCGCGTCGGCGCTCCTCGTGAGCATCGCGGGGCACCGGCACAACGTTCGCCAGGCCGAGCGGCTGGCGGAGCGGGAACGCCGTATCGAGGCCCGGGAACGCGAGGCGGATCAGCGGGAGAGACTGACCCAGTCGTCGATGCTGCACGTGGCGATGGTCAGCGGCCCGTCCGTCCTGGCCGACGGCTTCGTGCGCTGGCGCCTCGAAGCGGTCAACACCAGCAACCAGCCGCTCCTCCAGGTCGCCGTCCACTACGACGGCGTACGCCTCGACGCCCGCGAGGTCCTGCCCGCCGGCGGCGCGCTCACCGTGAACCTCCCCACGGCCTCCACCGCCGGCGCCCCACCCTCGGCCCTGCTCTGCTCCGTCGACTTCACCGACACCTCCGGCAGCCGCTGGCGCCGGCTGGCGACCGGCGGACTCCAGCCGCAGGCGGCGGGCGGCGGCGAGGCCCACTGGTATGCGCCGGTGGCACCGATCGTCAGCCCGCACGTACCGATGAGCCGACCGGATCCCGGCGGTATCCCTGGTGGCCCGCCCCCGGATTTCTCTACGCCGCCGTTCGCGGGCCGCCCGATGGAGCCGCTGTCCCGACGGGCCCACCGGCCCGCCGTGGCGGCCGTGATCCTCGCCGTGGCGGCCGCCGTGTACTTGATCGTCCGGTACGTGGGCTAGAGCGGCGCCGAGCGCTGAGTGCCGCGTGTCGCGTGTTGAGTGCTGACCGGCGATGGGCGGATTCACCAGTACGGGATAAAGTCGTGCGGTTACGTCGGGTTGTGGGGCAGTGCTTCGCCATGCGGTGCGCGGAGCTCTGGGGGGAGGGCCTGAAGCGCATGAGTCGTCGCTCCAACGGGTTGGCCGGAATCTGGGCAGAGGCCCAACGCCAGCAGCAGCGCCAGTCGGAGGCGCGGGCCAGGCAGCAGCGGGAGTACGAGCGACAACAGCGCGCGTACCAGCGGGACGTGGTCCGCAGCCAGCGGGAGCAGCAGGCGGCGTACCGGCAGCAGCGCGAGGCGGAGGCGCGGCGCCGCACGGAGGAAATGGACGCGCGGGTCGCGGCCTTGGAAGGGCTGCTGGTCGCGGGCTGCCGGGCACCGGCGTTCGGCGCGGGCTCCCTCGGCCGTACCGAGCGGCTGGAGCCGTTCGCGCCGGGGCCGCTCGCCCACCCGGTGCCCATGCCGGACCCCAACCACTACCAGGCGCAGGGCGGCGGCTGGACCGCCCAGCGCCGGGCCCAGGCACAGGCCGAGGCGCGCGCCCGGTTCGAGTACGACTGGCACGCCGCGCAGGCCGCCGAGGCGCAGCGCCAGGAGCAACTGGCCGGGTACCAGCGGCAGTACGAGCAGTGGGCCGAGGGACAACGGGCGGAGATCCGGCGGCACAACGCCGGGATCGCGGAGATGACGGCGGCGCTGCGGGGCGGCGACCCGGAAGCCGCGGTCGACTACTTCTCCGCCGCCCTCTACGCCTCGGCCGCGTGGCCCGACGGCTTCCCCCGGGCGATCTCCGCGGCGTACGACCCGGCGGCACGGCAACTGGTCCTCGACTGGGAGCTGCCCAGGTACGACGTCGTGCCCGAGACGAAGACCGTCGTCTACATGCCGAGCGTCGACCAGGACAAGGAACGGCCGCGTCCGGTCACCCAGCGGCGGGCGCTGTACCGGGACGTCCTCGCGCAGTGCGTCCTCCTGGTGCTGCACGACCTCTTCGCCGCCGACGAGTTCGGCGCGCTGGAATCCGTCGCCCTCAACGGGTTCGTGGACGACCACGATCCGGTGACCGGCAGGCGGGCCCAGATCTTCCTGGCGACCGTCATGGCGTCCCGGCCGGTGTTCTCCCGGCTGAACCTGGAGCAGGTGAGCGCCGTCGACTGCCTGTCGGACGGGCTCCGGGGCCAGCTGTCCGCCCGCCCGGACCAACGCACCCCCGTACGGACCGGGCGCCGGCCCGACGACGTCGGCGACGTCGTCGTCACCCACGGTGGCGACGAGGACCCCGACCTGCTGGAGATGGACCCCATCGCCTTCGAAGGGCTGGTCGCGGAACTCTTCCGGGCCATGGGCATGCAGGCGGTCACCACCCAGCGCTCGAACGACGGCGGGGTGGACGTCGACGCCCTGGACCCCGCCCCGATCCGGGGCGGCAAGATCGTCGTCCAGGTCAAGCGCTACCGGAACACCGTCCCGCCGACCGCCGTCCGCGACCTGTACGGCACGGTCCAGGACGCCGGCGCCAACAAGGGTGTCCTGGTCACGACGTCCAAGTTCGGCCCGGGCTCGCACACCTTCGCCAACGGCAAACCGCTCGAACTGGTCTCAGGCCGCGAACTCGTCGACCTGCTGCACCGGCACGGGCTGCGGGGGCGGCTGGGGACGGGGGAGCGGGGCGGTCCGGCCGCTCCCGCCGTTCCCGCGCAGCGGACGGCGCCGGACGACGGGGACACGGGCCCCGACGACTACAGCGTGCTCGGCATGTCCTGGACCGGCCGCGTCGCCCTCGACGTCTGCGCCCTGGTCTGCCAGGGCAACCGGGTCCTCAGCGACGACCACTTCGTGTTCTTCAACAACCTCCGGACCCCTGACGGGGCGGTCAGAGCCGTCCCGCCGACCGCACCGGACAAGGCCGCGATCCAGGTGTCCTTCGACGCCCTCCCGGCCACCGCCGACCGCTTCGTCCTGGTCGCGGCGATCGACCCCGCCGCCAACCCCGAGGCCGACCTCGCCGGCTTCACCGACGCCCACATCCGCCTGCTGGACCCCTCCCGCGCCGAACAGGGCCGACTGGAGGTCTCCGACGGCCGCTCCGGCGAGACCGCCCTGGTCCTCGGCTCCTTCCGCCGCCGGGCCAACGGCGACTGGGACTTCGTCATCGGCGGCAAGGGATACGGGGGTGGTCTGGAGGAACTGGTCCAGGACTACGGGATAGAGGTGGCGTAGGGGGCCCAAGTGGGCCCAAGTGGGCCCGACGGATCAGATCCCCGTACCCGTACCCGTACCCGTACCCGTACTTGTACCGGTCCCCGTCCGCCGCAGCACCCGCAGCGAGTCCGTCGCCGAGACCTCCGTGAAGGCGCCGGAGGCGAGGGCGCGGAGGTAGACGCGGTACGGCGCCTGGCCGGTGAACTCGTCCTCGGGGTCGGGGAAGACGTCGTGGATGACGAGGAGGCCGCCGGGAGCGACGTGCGGGGCCCAGCCCTCGTAGTCGGCGGTGGCGTGCTCGTCGGTGTGGCCGCCGTCGATGAAGACGAGGGCGAGCGGGGTGCCCCAGAAGGCGGCGACCTGCGGGGAACGGCCGACGACCGCGACCACGTGGTCCTCCAGGCCCGCCCGGTGCAGGGTGCGGCGGAACGTGGGGAGCGTGTCCATGCGGCCCACCTCGGGGTCGACGGTGGACTCGTCGTGGTAGTCCCAGCCGGGCTGCTGCTCCTCGCTGCCCCGGTGGTGGTCGACCGTGATCGCCGTGACCCCGGCCTCGCGGGCCGCGTCGCCCAGCAGGATCGTGGAACGGCCGCAGTACGTGCCGACCTCCAGCAGCGGCAGCCCGAGCCGCCCCGCCTCCACCGCCGCCGCGTACAGGGCCAGCCCCTCACCCACGGGCATGAACCCCTTGGCCGACTCGAAGGCGGCGAGGATCTCCGGCTTGGGGGCAGAGGGTGGGGCGGGGGCGGGGGCCGCGGACATGGGTCCTCCGTGATGTCGTACGTACGCGCGGACGGGGACCGTACGAGCCGTCACGCTCGCTTCGCTCGTACGTTCCCGAGGGCGCCCCATGCTGCCACGTGGGTGGTCGTCGGCCGCGGGGGCCTCGGTCAGGAAACCCGCTCGGCCGGACGTACGACGGTGGAGGCGTCCTTCTCGTCGCTCAGCTTGTCGGTCCCGCCGCTCGCGCGGAGCGTCAGGCCGGGGGTGGGGCGGCGGCCCGGCAGGAACACCGCGAGGACGATGCCGACGGCGACCGCGGCCGTGGCGATCAGGAAGGAGACGCGGAAGCCGTGCATGGTGGGGATCGCTACGCCGCCGACGTGGTTCGCGGTGTTGGCCAGCACCATGCCGATGACGGCGCTCGACATGGACGTGCCGATGGAGCGCATGAGGGAGTTGAGACCGTTCGCGGCGCCCGTCTCGGACGGGTCCACGGCGCCGATGATCAGCGCCGGGAGCGAGGAGTAGGCGAGGCCGATACCCGCGCCCAGGACCACCGAGATGACCACGGTCTGCCAGGCGGCGCTCATCAGGCCGAGCCCGGCGCCGTAGCCGATCGCGATGATCAGCAGGCCGAGGATGAGGGTGCTCTTGGGGCCGTACTTGGTGGAGATCCGGGCGTAGACGGGCGCGGTGAACATCATCGTCAGGCCCAGCGGGGCCACGCACAGGCCCGCGACGACCATCGACTGACCGAGGCCGTAGCCGGTGGAGGAGGGGAGCTGGAGGAGCTGCGGCAGGACGAGGGAGACGACGTAGAAGGAGACGCCGACCATGATCGAGGCGAGGTTGGTGAGGAGTACCTCGCGGCGGGCGGTCGTGCGCAGGTCCACCAGGGGGGCGGGAATGCGCAGCTCCAGGACGCCCCAGAGGAGCAGGACCACGGCCGACGCGGCGAACAGGCCGAGCGTGGACGCGGAGGTCCAGCCCCAGTCGCTGCCCTTGGTGATCGGCAGGAGGAAGAGGATGAGGCCCGCGGAGAGGCCGAGCGCGCCGAGATAGTCGAAGGTGCCCTGCGCGCGCGCCTTCGTCTCCGGTACGGCGACGAGGGTCAGCAGGATGGAGAGGACACCGAGGCCGGCGGCACCGAAGAAGAGGACGTGCCAGTCGGTGTTCTGGGCGACCGCGGCGGCGAGCGGCAGCGCGAGTCCACCGCCGACGCCTATGGACGAGCTCATCAGGGCCATGGCGGAGCCGAGACGTTCGCGGGGCAGTTCGTCGCGCATCAGGCCGATGCCCAGCGGGATCACGCCCATGGAGAAGCCCTGCAGGGTACGGCCGACGATCATGGGGGCGAGTTCACTGGTGAACCCGCTGATCAGGGCGCCGACCACCATCACGGCCAGGCTGGCGAGCAGCATGCGGCGCTTGCCGACGAGGTCGCCCAGGCGGCCCATGATCGGGGTGGCCACGGCACCCGCGAGCAGGGTGGAGGTCAGGACCCAGGTGGCGTTGCTGGGGGAGGTGTCCAGCAGTTGCGGCAGATCCTTGATCACCGGGACGAGCAGGGTCTGCATCACCGCGACCACGATGCCCGCGAAGGCCAGCACCGGGACGATCGCGCCGTTTGCTCCGGTCGCTCCGGTCGCTCCGGTCCTTCCAGCCGCTCCCGACGCGCCCGACGCGCCCGACGCTCCGGTCGCTCCCGTGGTGGGCCGCTCGGGTGTCGGCGATGTGTGCTGCTGCGTCATTGCGCGGGGCCTCCTGGCCGGGGTGAGAGGTACGTGTCACCTGAACCTTGTGTGCCGGGGCAACTATTCCGTTGTTTTGAGTGACTAACGAAATCTTGACTTGCCCATGGGGAAATGACGTGCCGTCAGGGCCGGAATTCCCTGCGGGGCGGGGCAACGGAATCGGGCCCTCGTGGACTGTTAAAGACATCTAGGAGGTGCTCATGGGGGATCGGAAGCAGGCCGGGGACGAGGAGTTCCAGAGCTTCCTCATCGGCCGCTGGCCACGGCTGATGCGTACGGCATTTCTCCTCACGGGGGAGCAGCACGCCGCGGAGGACCTGGTCCAGACGACGCTGGAGCAGGTGTTCGTGGCCTGGCGCCGGGTCAGCTCCAGGGACGACCCGGACACCTACGTCCGGCGCGTGATGATCAACGCCCACGCGCGCAAGCACCGCAGACGCCTCAAGGAGTTCCTGGCGCCCAGGAGCGACTCGGACCTGGTGCCCGAGCTGCCCGACAGCGGGGACCGCATCGCCCAGGCCGACGACCGAAGCGCCCTGCTGACAGCCCTCTCCCAATTGCCGCCGCGCCAGCGCGAAGCCGTGGTCCTGCGGTACTGGGAGGACCTGAGCGAGAGCCGGACCGCGGAGGCGATGGGCTGTTCCGTGGGCGCGGTGAAGAGCAACGCGGCGAAGGGGATCGCGAAGCTCCGCGCCATACCGGGACTCGCCGAGACAGTGACGCAGGGAGGCCGGAGGTGAAGGAAGCGAGGGGGGGCGAACGGTGCGGACGGCACGAACGGCACGGATGGCGTGAACAGCGCGGACGGCGTGAACAGCGTGGACGGTGAGAACGGTGAGAACGGTGAGAACAGTGCGGACGGAGCGAACAGCGCGTACGGAATGAACGATGCGGATGGTACAGACGGCGCGAACAGGGAGGCGATCCAGAACATGACGCACCGCGACGGCACGCCCGGCGACATCACGCACAGCACCGCGCTGGAGCGGGACATCGCCCTTCTGCTGGCCGACGCGGCCGGCGAGGTCGAGATCGGTATAGCCCCCTATCAGGCGGTGGTACGGGGCGGGCGGCGCCGCAAGGCCCGCCGTTGGGCGGTTGCCGCTGCCGCCGCCGTGGTGATCGCGGGCTCCACGGGGACGCTGGCGCTGGCCGGGGTGGCGGACGGGAACGGAGGCCGGGTGGCACCGGCGGCCACGGCACCCGTGACATCCGAGGCTCGTCATCTGGGCGAGCCGTGGCGGATCGCACTGGCCGAGGGGCGGGACCAGGGCACGGTCTGGCAGGTGAGCATCGATGTCTGGGAGGCGCCGAGGAACAGGGCGGAGGCGGCTGACCAGCTCGCCGAGATGGGCCTGTTCGGGGATGTGCCGACGGGCCTGGACGGCGCGGCCGATCTCGTGGGCAAGACCTGGAACTTCGTTCATCTGACCCTGGGCAGCGACCAGATGGGCGCGGTGATCGACGGTGAGGCCGACGCCCTGTCGGGCACGGACCTGGAGGTCTACTCGACGGTCCTCCGCACCGGCGGCGACCGGGACAAGGACGGCGCCCCCGAGCGCCTCGTCATCGGCACGGTCGCTCCCACCGCCCAACAGGTACGCGTCACCTGGTCCGACGGCACCACCACGAACGTCAACCACGTCACGGACCTCCCCTACTACGCGGACCTGCGCAACCCGCGCATCGTCGAGGTGAAGGGCGCCCAGACCAACTGGTTCGTGGCGCTGGCTCCGGAGGGGGTGGGATACGAGTCGGCGAAGGTGACGAAGTGACGGGGCCGGGGCGGGGCACGGGGTGAGCGGGTGACCGGGTGAGGCGGTGAGCGTGGCGGGTGGCTGGGTTCTCCACGGGGTGGGCAGCCGGTGGTTGCTCGGGGGCTGGGTGCTCGACGGGGGTGAGTAGCCGGCCGTTGGCCGGGGGTTTCCCACGGGGTCGGCACCCATGGGGGGTGGCCGGGCGTCGGGTGTCCCACGGGGGTGCGCATCCGCCGGTCGGTCGGCGGCTGGGTGTCCCACGGGGGTGTGCACCCGGCGGCCGAGGCGGCTAGAGCCAGCCCTGTTGTCGGGCCTCGCGCATTGCTTCCATGCGGTTGCGGGTGCCTGTTTTGCCGATGGCTGAGGAGAGGTAGTTGCGGACGGTGGACTCGGAGAGGTGGAGCCGGACGGCGATGTCGGCGACGGTGGCGCCGTCGGCGGAGGCGTTGAGGGCGTCGCGTTCGCGGGCGGTGAGCGGGTTGGGCCCGGCGCTCAGCGCGGCCGTGGCGAGGGCCGGATCGACGACGGTCTCCCCGGTCAGCACCCGGCGGATGGCCTGGGCCAGCTCCTCCACGGGCCCGTCCTTGACCAGGAACCCGGCGGCGCCCGCGTCCATGGCCCGGCGCAGATATCCCGGCCGGCCGAAGGTGGTGAGGATCAGCACCCGGCAGTCGGGCGCCTCGTCCCGCAGCTCGGCGGCGGCGTCCAGGCCGCTCATCCCGGGCAGCTCGATGTCCAGCAGAGCGACATCCGGCCGATGGGTCAGCGCCGCGTCCACGATCGCGTCACCCCGCCCGACCTGCGCCACGACCTGGATGTCCGCCTCCATACCCAACAGCAGCGCGAGCGCGCCCCGCATCATCATCTGGTCCTCGGCGAGCAGAACCCTGATGGACCTTGCGGGCCGGTGGTCCCGCGGCATCTCGTTCACGGCCCAAGGGTAGGGCGGCGGGGGCGGTTCCGACGGATGTGCGGGCCGTTCGGGGCGGCGGTGCGAGCGGCCGTCGGGCGCCGCGCACGGAGCGCGGCGCCCTTGCGACTCGGTCCGGCCGGCCCCGATCAGGCGCACGGCTCCGGCGCGGGCTTCGGGTCCGACGCAGGCTCCGGTTTCGGATCCGGCGCGGGCTCCGGCAGCTCCGGGCCGTCACCCGGCTCCGGTGTCATGGGCAGTTCCGCCGTGACGACGAAGCCGTGTCGGCGGGGGTCCGGTCCGGCGTGGAGGGTGCCGCCGGCCGCGGTGAGGCGTTCGGTCAGGCCCTTCAGCCCGTTGGGGGTGATGCCGGGGGACGAGGTGGGCGGGGGAGTGGTGGTGCGGGGGCCGTTGTCGGTGATGGTCAGGCGGGTGTGGTCGGTGGTCGTGGAGAGGGTGATGGCGCAGTGGGTGGCGTGAGTGTGGCGTACGACGTTGGTGATCGCCTCGCGGACGACCCAGCTCAGCAGGGCCTCGGCCCGGGGCGTCGGGGGCGGGCCGGAGCGGCTTACGGCGAGGGTCGTGCCGGTGGCCGACAGGACGGAGTCCGCGCGGGCCAGTTCCGTGGTGAGGCTGCCCTCGCGATAGCCGGTCACGGCCTCGCGGATCTCGGTGAGGGCCTGGCGGCCGACCGACTCGATGTCCGTGATCTGGGCGATCGCCGCGCCCGGGTCGTGCGGGGCGACACGGCGGGCCGCCTCCGACTTCACCACGATCACCGACAGCGTGTGGCCGAGGAGGTCGTGCAGATCGCGGGAGAAGCGGAGGCGTTCCTTCTCCACCGCGCGGTGGGCCAGCTCCTCGCGGGCGGCGCGCAGTTGTCGTACGGCCTCGGAGAGGGAGAGGAGCGCGGCCGTCACCATCACGGAGATGAGGGTGCCGTAGGCCACGTTGATCGCGTCCCAGCCGTCGCGGACCGCGGAGACGCCGCCGGCGAGCGCGGTCACCGCCAGCCCGGTCCGGCCCAGCAGCGGGCCCCGCATGACGGCGCCCACGGCCAGACCGAGCAGCGGGAAGAAGTTCAGCCAGCTGCCGCCGTAGGCGAGGGCCAGGCCGCAGGCGACCAGGCCGAGCAGGACGAGCGCGAGCCGGGTGGAGGGGGACTCGCGCTTCTCCTTCACGAAGGCGCGCATGACCACGCAGATGTAGAGGGAGTTGAAGGTGAGGAGGCCGAGACCGCCGATCCAGGGGTTCGGGGCGCGGCCCTGCACAAGGTTGGCGAAGGCGCCCATCCCCATCAGCAGCCATGGCAGCAGGGTGAGAGCGGTGGGCGGCGGGCCCGGTTCCTCCGGCGCCCCGGACCGGCCGCCACGGCGCACCGCCCGCCACGAGAATCGAGTCGGCCTGTCCCCTGTGCACGTTTGCGTCTGCGTCATGCTTCGACACTACGAAGACGACGCGACGCCCGGCAGATGCGGTTGTACGGAGTCCGGCGGGACAAATGTCATGGCCGAGCGGCCCCATATCTGACGTACTGTCAGGAGCCTTCACAAGTGCACGGAGCTCGGCTATACAGAGGGTCGCCGGACTGGAACGCGTTCTAGAAGGGCGGGTTCCGGGCCCCTGTGACGACCTCGGTGCGGCCGCTGGTGCGGACGGTCGTACCGAGGTTCCCCAACGCCCCACCACCGCGCCCCCATCCCGTACGCCACACGCCGCCGCACCCCCTGCCGGACGGGTCGTGAGACAGGAGCCCCATGCCCATCGACGCAGCCAAGGCCCTCGCGGCCGAGCCCCGTTCCGCCGAGATCGAGTGGACCCGTAAGGACGTCCTGCTCTACCACCTCGGCATCGGCGCCGGTATCCCCGCGACCGACCCCGGCGAGCTGCGCTACACCCTGGAGTCCCGGCTGCATGTTCTGCCGAGCTTCGCCACCGTCGCGGGCGCGGGCTCGCCCGACGTGATCGGCGGCCTCGACGTACCCGGCGTCGACGTGGACCTCGCCAAGGTGCTGCACGGCGGCCAGCGCGTCGAGTCGCACCGGCCGATCCCGGTCGAGGGCCGGGCCACCGCGACCTCGCGCGTGGCGGCGGTGTACGACAAGGGCAAGGCGGCCGTTCTGGTGATGCGGACCGAAGTGGTCGACACCGACGGCCCGTTGTGGACGAACGAGGCCCAGATCTTCGTACGGGGAGAAGGCGGCTGGGGTGGTGAGCGCGGGCCGTCCGCCCGCCGGGAACCGCCGACGACCGCACCCGACAAGGAGGTCGAGCGGGTCGTCCGAGAGGACCAGGCGCTGCTCTACCGTCTCTCCGGCGACTGGAACCCGTTGCACGCCGACCCGGAGTTCGCCGGCCGCGCCGGGTTCGACCGGCCGATCCTGCACGGGCTGTGCACCTACGGGATGACGTTGAAGGCCGTGGTGGACACGGTGCTCGGCGGGGACGTCGGCCGCGTCCGCGCGTACGGCACCCGCTTCGCGGGAGTCGTCTTCCCGGGCGAGACCCTCCGCATCCGCATGTGGCGGCCGGACGACAGTTCGGTGCGGGTGGCGGTGACCGCTGTCGAGCGGGACGACGCGCCGGTCCTGGCGGACACCCTCGTCGAGCACGAGGTCGAGCACGAGGTCGAGCACGAGGTCGAGCACGAGGTCGAGCACGAGGTCGAGCATGAGGTCGGGCACGAGGTCGGGCACGAGGTCGAGCATGAGGTCGGGCACGAATGAGCGACGGGATGCCGTTGAGCGACGCGATGCCGTTCCGGGCCAACCGGAAGGTCAGGGTCTCCTGACAGGTACTGCAAGTCCTACAGGTACTACAGGCACTCCTGAGGGGAGCCGCACCATGCGCGCAGCCGTACTGCACGAGATCGGCCAGGACAAGCTGGACGTGCTCGACGACGTCGAAGCGGTGGGGTTCGGGCCGGGCAGGGTCAGGATCCGGGTGCGAGCCACGGGGCTGTGCCACTCGGACCTGTCCGCCATGGCCGGGGTGCTGCCCCAGCCCGGCCCCTTCGTCCCCGGGCACGAAGGGGCCGGCGAGATACTCGAAGTCGGGGAGGGTGTACGGGACTTGAAGCCCGGCGACCGGGTCGTCGTGTGCTGGCTGCCGGCCTGCGGCAGCTGTCCGGCCTGCAAGCGCGGCCAGACCCAACTGTGCCTCGCCGGGTTCATGAACGCGGGCACGCCCAACTTCAGGCGGCCCGCCGGGGATGTCTTCGGCATGGCGGGCACCGGCACCTTCACCGAAGAGGTCGTCGTCGACGCGGGCTGCGCCGTGCCCATACCGGACGACGTGCCCTTCGACATCGCGGCCCTCATCGGCTGCGGCGTCACCACCGGGCTCGGCGCGGCCCTCAACACCGCCGATGTGGAGGCCGGTTCGTCGGTCGCCGTCATCGGCTGCGGCGGCGTCGGCATCTCGGCGATCCAGGGCGCCCGGCTCAAGGGCGCCGCCGAGATCGTCGCCGTCGACCCGGTGCCCTCCCGGCGCGAGGCGGCGCTCAGGTTCGGGGCCACCAGGGCGGTTTCGCCGGAGGAGCTGGCCGACGTCAAGCAGTCCGTCACCGCGGGCGAGGGCTTCGACTATGTCTTCGAGGTCGTCGGCCGCTCGACCACCGCCCGCACCGCGTACGAGACCACCCGGCGCGGCGGCACGCTCGTCGTCGTCGGCGCGGGCGCGCTGGACGACTTCCTCCAGCTCTCCATGTTCGAGCTGTTCTTCGACGAGAAGCGCATCCTGCCCTCCATGTACGGCGGCGGGGACATCCTGCGCTCCTACGAGCGGACCATCGCCCTCTGGCGGGCCGGCCGCGTCGACCTGGCCGGTCTGATCACCCACCGGGTGCCCCTCGCCGACATCAACGAGGCGCTCGACCAGATGCGGACGGGCACGGCGCTGCGGACCTGCATCGAGATCTGACACGTCAGAGGGGAACCTGGGCTCGACGAGAGCTCCATGAAGAGCGTGAACCGATCGGCCAACCGATCGGCCGACGAATCGGCCAACCGATCGGCCGACGAATCGGCCAACCGATCGGCCGACCAATCGGCCGACGAATCAGCTTCGGCGGAAGGGACTCGGCGGTGTCACTGCCCCTTGAAGGACTGTCCGCGATCGTCACCGGCGCGGGTCGCGGCCTCGGCCGCGCCGAGGCGCTGGAACTGGCCCGCCTGGGCGCGGCCGTCGTCGTCAACGACTACGGCCGGCCGGGGCGGGACGGTTCCGGGGAGACGGACACCGGGCCCGCCGAGGAGGTCGCGGCGTCGATCCGTGCGGCGGGCGGCCGTGCGGTGGCGCACACCGGGGACGTCTCCGACCACCAACAGGCGCGTGAACTGGTCGAGTCGGCCATAGCGGAGTTCGGCAAGCTGGACATCCTCGTCAACAACGCCGGCATCCTGCGCGACCGCATGGTCTTCTCCATGTCCGAGGAAGAGTGGGACACGGTTGTCCGGGTGCACCTCAAGGGGCACTTCAACACGACCCGGTTCGCCTCCGCCCACTGGCGTACGCGGGCGAAGTCGGGCGCGGGCGGGCCGGTGTACGGGCGCGTCGTGAACACCTCCTCCGAGGCCTTCCTCGCCGGCTCCGCCGGACAGCCCAACTACGCCGCCGCGAAGGGCGGAATCGTCGGGCTGACCACCTCCACGGCCCTCGCGCTCGCCAAGTACGGCGTCACGGCGAACGTCATCTGCCCGCGCGCCCGGACCCGGATGACCGAGGACGTCTTCGCGGGACTGCCCGGGGCGGCGGAAGGTGACCACACCGGCCTTGACCCCCTCGCCCCCGAACACGTCGCCCCACTCGTCGGATACCTGGCCTCGCCCGCCGCCGCACAGGTGAACGGGCAGCTCCTCGTCGTACACGGCGGCATGGTCGCGATCGTCGAACGGCCCCGGATACAGGCGAAGTTCGACACCAAGCAGGACGCGTTCACGTACGACGAGCTGGACGGGCTGCTCACGCCGTACTACGTCGACCGGCCGGAGGGGGAGACGTTCGCGGCGGCGGAGGTGCTCGGGCTGCGGCATGGGCGGGAGGTGGCGGGGGGCTGAGGCCGGTCGGGCTGAGGTCGGTCGGCTCATGTCGCCCTGTACGACGAGGCTGGTCGCTGGTCGCTGGTCGCTGGTCGCTGGTCGCTCGTCGCCGGCCGACGGGCCCAACGGAACGGCCCCGCCCATCAACCGGTGGTGATGAGCGGGGCCGGATGCCGCGATGGCCGGCTCTGGCATTCCGTACTGACGTCGCATTGACGTTTCTGCCAGAGCCGTCGGGAGGGGACTCGTCCCGCCCTCAGACGACCGTCGTCGACTCCGTCTGGCCGGCCGGCTTGCGGTGCCGTCCGTGCGGGGACGTCTCGGCCTCGTGGGCCGAGATCTGACCCCGGTGCTTGCCGTGACCTTCCGCCTCGTGGGGGTTGGCGGGAGGCTGGGTCGTGTGCGCGTCGCTCATGTGGTTGTCTTCACCCCGTCGCATGATCTTCTTGTCGGCGAGAGAGTTTAACGGGCCTCCACGTTCATCCGGAAAGCGCCCAAGGGCGTGTCGGCCGCCCCGCGCCCACCTCGCACGCAACGGCCACCTCACCGTCACCCGACCGTCACCTCCTCGGGCATTCGCCCCTCCAACGGGGCCTGCTGCAACGGCACGGGCCGGGCCACGACCGGCGGCGAGGGGGGCGACGTGAGGGAGGGCACGGGGGACGGCGCGGGCGGCGCCTCCGTCGCCGGAGCAGTCGCCGTCGGCTCCGGAGCCTGCGGCCCTTGCGGGGGTTCCTCCGCCCCCTCCCCCCAAGGCACTCCCACCCGAGCCACCCCGCACCGCACCACCCCTGTGGCGTAGGGCAGTTGCAGCACGCCCTGTTGGCTCCACAGCCCCGCCCCCGCCAACCAGCCCTCGGGGGCGGGTAGATGGTGGACCTGGCGAGAGGCCGGGCGCCACATGCCGAGCCAACTGCCCCGGACGCCGTCGACGCGCAAGGCGACCGCGCAGCTCTCGGGGGTCAGGATCTGGCCCGGCTGGATGGCGAACGGGGTGATGCGGTGGCCGTCGGGAACCCGCAGGCACTCCGGGAAGCGGACCGGCAGCGTGCTGCCCAGCACGCCCCAGCCGAGCCGGTCGTCGCCGGGGGAGGGCGCGTCGGAGCGGATCAGGAGCAGCCCGCTGTCCGGGTCGGCGAGCAGGACGCGGTCGTTGCTGTCGTCCGCGATCTGGAGCAGCGGCGAGACCGTGCCGCCCTGCTCCAGGTCGACCGCCACCGACTTCGTCCGGCCGCCCAACTCCTGGTCCAGGGCGAGCAGCCGGCCCGTCCCGTCCAGCCAGACCCCGCCCGAGCACCGCCCCGGCACCTCCGCCAGCAGCTCCGGGCCGAACGTTCCGCCCGCCACCAGCCACACCGCCGTGGCGCTCCGGCCCAGGACGAGGGCGTACGCCCGCTCCCCGCACGGCGCGGGCGGCAGCAGCCGTACCTCGGCCGCCGGATCGGCGCACTCCACCGCGCCGAGCGGCAGTTCGCCGGTGCCGGGCCCGGTCGGGTAGAGGAGCGAGAACAGGTGCCGGTCGGCCGCCAGCCGGTGGATGAGGACCCGGCCGTCGGTCAGGGGGAGCACCTCGGTGCCGGGCTCCTCCGGCTGGTTGCCGGGCAGGGGGACGGCGTACGGCTCGGGGCCGTCCAGGGTCCAGCGCTCGGGGAACCAGGACTCGCCGTCCAGGGCGAGGCGCGCCGCGTACGTACCGTCGGCGGTGATCACGCAGCCGGGCGGTGACGCGGACCGCTCGATGCCGTCGGTCCCGCCATGGCCACCACTGCCTTCGCTGCCGCCATGGCCACCACTGCCGTCGGCCCCGCCAAGCGCGCCGTTCCCGTGGGTCCCGTCGTTCTCGCCGATCGCGTGTTGCCCCGTCCCGTTCCCGTTCCCGTTTCCGTTTCCGTTCCCGTTCTCGCTCCCGTGGCCCGTCGCGGGTGAGGGGGATGCACAGGCCGTCATCGTTCGATCACCTCCGGCGACGAAGCTAGTTTTCGCACGCACAGACGTGGGACAACCGGGACCCCCTTCACACATAAGGGTGCTCGTCGCCCGATTCGCCTGAGGGAACGGCGGCAGATGTGCTGGCCGACGCGCCGAAGCGGGAGGTCGGTCGGCTGGGACGCGAGAGGCGGGGCAGGTCAAGTGACCCGCGGCCGGTCGGGGACGGGAGCAGTACGGGTAGCCTTTGTCCGTGCCCCGTCTGTCTGAAGTCATCACCGCGCTCGACGCCCTCTGGCCGCCCGAGAGGGCCGAGGGATGGGATGCGGTCGGCACGGTCTGCGGAGACCCCGACCAGGAGGTCGCACGGGTCCTGTTCGCCGTCGATCCCGTCCGGGACATCGTCGAGGAAGCGGTGAAGCTGGGCGCGGACCTGCTGGTCACCCACCATCCGCTCTATCTGCGCGGTACGACGACGGTGGCGGCCTCCACCTTCAAGGGCCGGGTCGTGCACACGCTCATCAAGCACGACATCGCGTTGCACGTCGCCCACACCAACGCCGACACCGCCGACCCGGGAGTCAGCGACGCCCTCGCCGGCGCGCTGGACCTGCGGGTCCTACGCCCGCTCGTACCGGACCCGGCCGACCCCACCGGGCGGCGCGGCCTCGGCCGGATCTGCGAGCTGGACCACCCGCTGACCGTACGGGAGCTGGCCGCGCGGGCCGCCGAGCGGCTGCCGGCCACCGCGCAGGGCATCCGGGTGGCCGGCGACCCCGAGGCGCTCGTCCGCACGGTCGCCGTCAGCGGCGGCTCCGGCGACAGCCTCTTCGAACAGGTCCGCGCGGCGGGCGTCGACGCCTTCCTCACCGCCGACCTGCGCCACCACCCGGTCTCGGAAGCCCGGGCGCATGACACCGTGGGCGCGCACAGCCCGCTCGCGCTGCTCGACGCCGCGCACTGGGCCACCGAATGGCCCTGGTGCGAACTGGCCGCCGCCCAGCTCGACGAGATCTCCGACCGGGAGGGATGGGGACTGCGCGTCCACGTCTCGAAGACGGTCACCGACCCCTGGACCGCCCACGCGGCGTCCACCCACCCGTCGCCCACCACCGCCCCTCCGACGAGCGCCTCGCGCGCCCCCTCTTCTTTCACCGAAACACCGGGAGCCCCCAACTGAACGCCGAGCCCGCCGACCAGATCCGCCTTCTCGAAGTCCAGGCCCTCGACGTACGCCTGCAGCAGCTCGCCTACAAGCGGAGGTCGCTGCCCGAGCACGCCGAGATCGAGTCTCTGACGAAGGACCACACCCAGCTGCGCGACCTGCTCGTGGCGGCGCAGACCGAGGAGAGTGACACCGCCCGCGAGCAGACCAAGGCCGAGCAGGACGTGGACCAGGTGCGTCAGCGTGCCGTCCGCGACCAGCAGCGCCTGGACTCGGGCGCGGTCAGCTCCCCGAAGGACCTGGAGAACCTCCAGCGCGAGATCACCTCCCTCGCCAAGCGGCAGGGCGACCTGGAGGACATCGTCCTGGAGGTCATGGAGCGCCGGGAGTCCGCGCAGGAGCGGGTCGCCGAGCTCACCGAGCGGGTCGGCTCCGTCCAGGGGAAGGTCGACGACGCGACCGCGCGCCGTGACGCCACCTTCGAGCAGCTCGACGGTGAGGCCGCCTCGGTGACCAAGGAGCGCGAGGTCATCGCCGCCGTCATCCCCGCCGACCTCCTCAAGCTCTACGACAAGCTGCGCGAGCAGCAGGGCGGCATCGGCGCGGCCAAGCTCTACCAGCGCAGCTGTCAGGGCTGCCGCCAGGAGCTCGCCATCACCGAGCTGAGCGAGATCCGCAAGGCCCCGTCCGACCTGGTCGTCCGCTGCGAGAACTGCCGCCGCATCCTGGTGCGCACGGCGGAGTCCGGCCTGTAAGGGGCACGTGGTCAGAGCACGTGGTCAGAGCACGTGGTCAGAGGCAAGAGGGTTACGTGGTAAGGGAGTTCATCGTCGAGGCCGACGGCGGTTCCCGGGGCAACCCGGGGCCCGCGGGCTACGGTTCCGTCGTCCTCGACCCGGTGACGGGCGAGGCGTTGGCGGAGGCCGCCGAGTACATCGGGGTCGCCACGAACAACGTCGCCGAGTACCGGGGGCTCATCGCGGGCCTGAAGGCGGCGTACGCGCTGGATCCGACGGCCGCCGTCCGGGTCCGGATGGACTCCAAGCTCGTCGTCGAGCAGATGTCGGGCCGCTGGAAGATCAAGCACCCCGGCATGAAGCCGCTCGCCGCCGAGGCCGCCCGGGTCTACCCGCCTGATCAGGTCACCTACGAGTGGATCCCCCGCGACCTGAACAAGCACGCCGACCGCCTCGCCAACGAGGCGATGGACGCGGGGAAGCGCGGCGAACAGTGGTCGCCGTCCGCGTCCACGGCGGAGCTGGACGCCCGCGCGGCGAGAACCGCCCTCCCCGAGCCGTCGGGCCCGCCCGGGGACGCGACGGCCGGCGCGGCGAAGGCGCGGGCGGCACTGGCGGAGGCGGCAAAGGCGAAGGCGGAGGCGGCGCAGGCGACCAAGGCCGCCGCCGATCTCCGCGCCGCCAAGAACATCGCCTCCGCCGCCCCCGATCTGGGCGCGCCCGCCACCTTCGTCCTGCTGCGCCACGGCGAGACCCCGCTGACCCCCCAGAAGCGGTTCTCGGGGAGCGGCGGTTCGGACCCCTCCCTCTCGGACGTCGGCCGGTACCAGGCGGAGCGGGTCGCCGCCGCGCTGGCCGCCCGGGGGACGATCCAGGAGGTCGTGTCGTCGCCGCTGGCCCGCTGCCGGGAGACGGCGGGGATCGTCGCGGCCCGCCTGGGCCTCAAGGTGACCGTCGAGGACGGGCTGCGGGAGACGGACTTCGGCGCGTGGGAGGGGCTGAGCTTCGGCGAGGTGCGGGAGCGGTACCCGGACGACATGAACGCCTGGCTGGCCTCACCGGACGCCGGACCCACCGGCGGCGGCGAGAGCTTCGAGGCCGTGGCCCATCGGGTCGCCGCCACCCGGGACGAGCTCATCGCGGCGCACAGGGGCCGTACGGTCCTGCTCGTCAGCCACGTCACACCGATCAAGACCCTGGTACGCCTGGCTCTCGGCGCGCCCTCGGAGTCCCTGTTCCGCATGGAGCTGGCCGCCGCCTCGCTGTCGGCCCTGGCCTACTACGCGGACGGCAACGCGACCCTCCGGCTCCTCAACGACACCTCACATCTGCGCTGAGGCATTGAGGCATTGAGGCATTGAGGCATTGAGGCATTACTGAGCGGGGCTGCCGCCGAGCGCCGCGGCGGTCCGGGCCAGCTCCTCGATCCGCCCCCAGTCCCGCGCGGCCACCGCGTCCGCCGGAAGCATCCAAGTGCCGCCCACACAGCCGACGTTGGGGAGGGCCAGGTACTCCGGTGCGTTGCCCGGCCCGATGCCGCCGGTCGGGCAGAAGCGGGCCTGCGGGAGGGGACCGGCGAGCGACCTCAGATACGCCGTGCCGCCCGCCGCCTGCGCCGGGAAGAACTTCATCTCCCGCACCCCGCGCTCCAGCAGCGCCACCACCTCCGAGGTGGTCGACACCCCCGGCAGGAACGGCACCCCGGACACCTGCATGGCGTCGAGCAGTACGTCCGTCCAGCCCGGGCTCACCAGGAAGCGGCCGCCCGCCGCGACGGCCTCCCCCACCTGCGCGGGGGTGATGACCGTGCCCACTCCGACCACCGCCGCCGGCACCTCCGCCGCGATCGCCCGTACGGCGTCCAGCGCGGCCGGCGTCCGCAGGGTCACCTCGATCGCCGGCAGCCCGCCCGCGACCAGGGCCCGCGCCAGCGGCACCGCGTCGGAGGGGTCGTCGACGACGACCACCGGCAGGACGGGCGCCAGGTCGAGGACGGAGGCGTACGACGACGAGGGCAGCGGTGAGGACATGCCTTCATCGTGCCCGGGCCGCACACCATGCACAACGTGCGTTGCGCACAGTGCAATGCTCGGGGTGGGGGGAGGCGGGTCAGTGCACCTCGGTCACCAGCACATCCAGCCCCCACGCCTTCCCGGCCCCTGCCGCGGGCTCCACCTCCACGACATACCCAAGGTCCCGCAGCGCCTCCGCCAGCTCCGCCGGACCCTTCGGCGCGATCCCGGCCGACAGCAGACTCCGTACGATCCGGCCCTTGGTCGCCTTGTTGAAGTGGCTGACCACCTTCCGGGTCGGCGCGTGCAGCACCCGTACGGTCGCCGTCCGCCCGGCCACCTCGCCCTTCGGCCTCCACGCGGCCGTGTACGCCGAGGACCGCAGGTCCAGGACGAGGCCGTCGCCGGCCGCCTCGGGGAGCGCCGACGCCATCGGCGTACGCCAGTGTGTGCCGAGCGCGCCGACGCCGGGCAGCTTCACGCCCATCGAGCAGCGGTAGGAGGGGATCCGGTCCGTCACCCGGACCGCGCCCCACAGACCGGAGAAGACCAGCAGCGAGCGCGCCGCCCGCTGCTTCGCGGCGGTGTCCAGGGTGGCCAGGTCCAGGGCGTCGTACAGCACGCCCGTGTAGATCTGCCCGGCCGGGCGCGTGCCCGCCGTCAGCAGCTCCGTGTTCTTGGCGACCTCGCCGCGCAGCCCCTCGCTCAGGCCGAGCACCTCGCGCGCCTTGTCCTCGTCCCCCGCGCACAACTCGACCAGCTCACCGAGTACGGCCTCCCGTGCCCCGGTGAGCGCCGGGAGCGAAAGCCCCTCCAGTTTCAGGGGAGCGCCACCCGACGAGGGGGCCTTTCCTTCGGACGGGGGCAGCAGGACGAGCACGGGTGCTCCTTCTCATGACTCGTGGGGCTGACGAAAGCTCCGCGACAGCGTACGGGGTGGGGTGGGGCTCCGCCGGACCGGCCGAGGGCGCAGGTGGGCTGCCGTCGGGGTGTCCCCCGGGGCTGCCGTCCCGGGCAGTCGTCGGGGCGCCGTCGGCTGCCGCAGGGGCACGGCCCGGCTGCCTTCGGGGTGCCGTCCCGCCCGCTCCGCCCTACGCTCGACCCATGCCCCGCCGCCACCTCCGCGTCACGGGCGCCGCCGAGGCTCCCCTGCGGTCGGCCCTGCGCGCGCTGCGCGGGGAACTCGGTGTCCCCGACGCCTTCCCGCTCCAGGTCCTCGTCGAGGCGGAGCACGCCGCGAAGTCCCCCCGCCTCCCGTCGTACGACGCCACGGACATCCCCCTCTTCACCATCGACCCGCCCACCGCCACCGACCTCGACCAGGCGATGCACCTCGCACGACGCCCGGCCGGTGGCTACCGCGTCCGGTACGCCATCGCCGACGTCGCCGCCTTCGTGGCCCCCGGCACCGCGCTCGACGCCGAGACCCACCGCCGGGTGACGACCCTGTACCTCCCCGACGGCAAGGTCCCCCTGCACCCCGCCTGTCTCTCCGAGGGCGCCGCCAGCCTCCTCCCGGACCACCCCCGCCCGGCGGTGCTGTGGACGCTGGACCTCGACGCGGACGGCCGTACCGAAGCCGTCGACGTCCGCCGCGCCCTCGTGCGCAGCCGCGCCAAGCTGGACTACGCCGGCGTGCAGCGGGAGATCGACGCGGGCACCGCCGAGGAACCGCTCGCCCTGCTGAAGGAGATCGGGCTACTGCGCGAACGCCTCGAAGTCGAACGCGGCGGCATCTCCCTCAACGTCCCCGAGCAGGAGATCGTCGAGCATGCAGAGGGCGATACCCATGGTGATGGTGATCGTGATCGTGATCGTGATGGCGGTGGCGGTGGCGGTGGCGACGAGAGCTATGAATTGACGTACCGCGCCCCGCTCCCCGCCGATGGCTGGAACGCCCAGATCTCCCTGCTCACCGGCATGGCCGCAGCCGAGCTGATGCTGGCCCACGGCACCGGCGTACTGCGCACGCTCCCCGCCGCACCGGACGGCGCGGTCGGCCGGCTGCGCCGTACCGCGCGTGCCCTGCGCATCGACTGGCCGCACCATGTCTCGTACGCGCGGCTCGTCCGCTCCCTCGACCCGCGCGAACCGAGGAACGCGGCCTTCCTCCTGGAGTGCACGACGCTGCTCCGGGGCGCGCACTACACGGTCTTCCGGAACGGAGAACTCCCGGACATCACCACCCACTCCGCGGTCGCCGCCCCCTACACGCACTGCACGGCCCCGCTGCGCCGCCTCGTCGACCGCTACGCCGCGGAGATCTGCCTCGCGGCGGTGGCCGGCGACCCGGTCCCCGACTGGGTCCCGGCAGCCTTCGGCACCCTCCCCGACGAGATGGCCGAGGGCACCCGGCGGGCCGGGCGGGTGGAGCGCGAGTGCGTCGACATCGTCGAGGCCGCGCTGCTCAAGGACCGTATCGGCGAGGTCTTCGACGGGTGTGTGGTGGACGTGGAGGAGCGGGTCCGCGAGGGCGAACCCGCCGCCGGGACAGTGCAGTTGGAGTCCCCGGCCGTCATCGGCCGCCTCGTCGGGACCCCCGGCGAGCCGCTACCCCTGGGGGAGCGGCTACGGGTACGGCTCACCCAGGCCGCGCCGGGAGCGGCGAAGGTCCGGTTCGTTCCCGTGTGAACTCCCGTACGGTCCTTATGAGTTGGTCGGCCTCGTCCGCGTGGAAGCGTACGAGCCGTACCGCCCTGCGGCGGCCGAGGAAGGTCGAGTACTCGACGGGCTCGGCCAGTTCGAGGGTGATCGTGGTCTGTGCGCCGACCTCCAGGTTCAGCTCGCACTCCCGCTTCTCGTGCGTCGTACGCAGCTCGCGGCGCACCGACGCGACGGCGGTGACCGGGACGCGCAGATCCACGGTGGCGAAGCGCCGCAGCCGCAGGGTCGTGCCGGTGAGGACGTGGGGGCGGGTGACGGAGGCCGCGTGCAGTCCGACGACGACGAGGATCGTGTAGAGGTCGAGGATCAGGACGATCCCGTGCGCCGTGGGGAAGTCGCGCAGCAGCACCGACATGGTCACCGTCTCGACGACGCACACGAGACCGAAGCCGAACATCATGGCCCCCTGCCCACTCGCGTACCCGTACGCCCGCCCCTCCCCGGTGCCGTGCGGACGCCGGGCGATCCAGCGCAACAGGCTTGCCACGAGCAGGAGTTCATGGCGCACCAGGACGTGGGCGGTTCGGCGGGCGGTACGGAGGGTGGTCCGGCGGGCGGTAGGGGCGGTGTTCCTCACGGGGATGGGCATGGGCGGTCCTCCATCAGTATCCGGAGTGCGTGGCGGATGGCCTCCGCCTGGGCGGGGGCGAGGTCGGCGTAGAAGGCGCGCAGGAAGGTGTCCTTGCCGCCGCTGTCACCTTCGATGGAGGTGTCCCGCGGGAGCATCTCCGGCGGGACGAGGCCGGCCAGCAGACGGGCCGCCCCCGTCACCCGGGGGTCGTCGGGGCCGGCGTCGGCGAGCGCGTCGAGCAGCGCGTACGCCTCGTGCGCCCGCTCCACCGCGCCGGGCGCCGCCATCATGCTCTCCAGCCCGGCCAGCAGCTCCGCCCGCGCCTCGGGCGTCGCCGTCGTCTCCAGCAGAGCGAACACCTCGCGGTCCTTGACGGCCATCGGGGACTGCGGCGTAGGCGTCCCGAACTTCCCGAAGAGGGCGGTGAGTTCGGGAGAGACGGGCCCCTCGGCCGGCAGTCGCCCGGCCCGCGCGTCCGCCATCAGGGCGCGCAGCCGGGCCCGCCGTTCCCGGATCGCGGTCTCCTGCCGGGCCAGGTCCTCGTCCAACTCCCCGAGTACCTCGACGAGTTCGCGCCCCGCGTCGTCCGCGAGCACGTCCCGCACCTCGGCGAGACCGAGCCCCAGCTCCGTCAGCCGCCGGATGCGCGCCAGCACGACCGCGTGCCGCAACGTGTAGTCCCGGTATCCGTTCGGCCGCCGCTCCGGCTCCGGCAGCAGGCCCAGGTGGTGGTAGTGCCGCACCGTCCGTGTGGTGACACCGACGGTCGAGGCCAGTTCTCCGATCCGCATGGGACCAGTAGAAACGTTGACGCCGCGACAGGGTCAAGCGACACCGTGCGGGGGACGTGCGGGGGCGGGTCGGGAGGATGGGGCGGGGGATGGGACGGGGGTGGGCCGAGGGATGGGACGGGGGACGGGACGGGGGACGGGTCGGGGAATGGGCCGAGGGACGAGTCGGGGAGCGGGTCGGGGATGGGATCGGGTCGTTCGGGTGTTGCATCCTGCGGGAATCCCAGGGCGAGCGGAAGACAGGGCATGCGGTGACCGGACGTGAGCAGACCCGATGGACCCGGGCGACCCTCGGCCGTCCCGACCGCCCCCTCGACCTGCTGACCGCCCGCTTCGACCGCCACCGCTACGCCCCGCACACGCACGAGGAGTTCAGCGTGGGCATCTGCGTCCTGGGTGCCTCCTGCATCGACTACCGGGGCGGCGCCCTCAAGGTCGGCGAGGGCGCGATCGTCGTCCTGGCCCCAGGAGAGCCGCACACCGGCGAGTCGGCCTACGGCACCTACGCCTACCGCGCCCTCTACCCGGACCCCACCCTCCTCACCGACGGCATCCTCGGCGGCATCCCGCACTTCCGCGAGCCCCTCCTCCACGACCCCGAACTCTCCACCGCCCTGCGCACCGCCCACGCCGAGCTGAGCACCTGCCCCGACCCCCTGGAGGCCGAGTCCCGCCTCCCCTGGCTGCTCACGGCCCTGGCCCGCCGCCACTCCACGGCCCGCCACACCTCCGACAGGGTCCCGGGCGCCGGCACCATCGCCCTGGCCGTACGAGACCGCCTCGCCGACGAACTCTTGACTCCCCCCTCCCTTGCCGACCTCGCCATCGACCTGGGCCTCTCCCGCTACCAGCTGCTCCGCGCCTTCCGCGCGACCATGGGCATGCCCCCGTACGCCTGGCTGGCCCAGCACCGGGTGAGCCGCGCCCGCACGCTGCTGGAGGCCGGCGGCCGCCCGGCGGACGTGGCCGGCCAGGTGGGCTTCGCCGACCAGGCCCACATGACGCGCTGGTTCCGCCGGGTACTGGGGGTGACACCGGCGGCGTACCGGACGGGGGTGACGCCGAGGCCCTGAAGCGGGACGGGAGCGCAACAGCGTTCAAGACGTACGCCACCGCTCCGGCCGAGACTCACCCCATGACTGCACGCGGCTGGTTCCTCTTCTCCCTGATGGGAGTCCTCTGGGGCATCCCCTACCTGATGATCAAAGTGGCGGTGGACGAGGTCTCGCCGTCCATGGTCGTCTTCGTACGCTGTGCCCTGGGCGCGGCCCTTCTGCTCCCCTTCGCCATCCGCCAAGGGGGACTCACCCGCGTGGTGCGGCAGCACTGGCGTCCGATGCTCGCCTTCGCCGTCATCGAGGTCATCGGCCCCTGGTGGACGCTGACCGACGCCGAACGCCATCTCTCCAGCTCCACCGCCGGCCTGCTGATCGCGGGCGTACCGATCGTGAGCGTGGTCCTGGCCCGTTTCTTCGGCGACACGGAACAGCTGGGCGCCCGCCGGATCACCGGGCTGGCCCTGGGCCTCGGCGGCGTGGCGGTCCTGACCGTCCCCCACCTCACGGGAGGCAACGCCCTCTCCCTGGCCGAGGTGGCGATCACGGTGGTCGGCTACGCGACAGCCCCCCTGATCATGACCCGCCACCTCAAGCAGGTCCCCACCCTCCAGCTGATAGCCCCGGTCCTGCTCCTCGCGGCACTCGTCTACGCCCCGGCGGCGGCCCTCACCCGACCCTCCACGATGCCCTCCACGCCCACTCTGCTCTCCCTCGCGGGCCTGGGCGTCATCTGCACGGCCCTGGCCTTCGTCGGCTTCCTGGAACTGGTCCGCGAGGTCGGCCCCACACGGGCGACGGTCTTCACCTACGTCAACCCCGCCGTGGCGGTGGCGGCGGGCGCGCTCCTGCTGGACGAGCAGCTCACGGCCGGAGTCCTGGCCGCCTTCGCCCTGATCCTGGCGGGCTCGTTCCTGGCGACGGCCGCCGGGCCTGTCCCGGCGGGACCGAAGCCCTCCGCCCGCCCGGTAGCATGGTCCACACGGCAGACGAGCCGGGCGGACGGCCGCGTGGAGGTTCTTGTGGATCTCCCCGAGGAACGTCCGGGCTCCACAGGGCAGGGTGATGGCTAACGGCCACCCGGGGTGACCCGCGGGACAGTGCCACAGAAAACAGACCGCCCAGCGCTCCGGCGCTGGGTAAGGGTGAAACGGTGGTGTAAGAGACCACCAGTGCCCAGGGCGACCTGGGCAGCTAGGTAAACCCCACCCGGAGCAAGGTCAAGAGGGGCCGCCTCTTCGCAAGAAGAGCGACCCTGCGCGGACGTTCGAGGGCTGCCCGCCCGAGTCCGCGGGTAGACCGCACGAGGCCGGCGGCAACGCCGACCCTAGATGGATGGCCGTCTCCCCGGCCGCCGCGAGGCAGCCGGGCGACAGAACCCGGCGTACAGCCCGACTCGTCTGCCTCTCAGCGTTCCCCCAAGCCAGAGGCCATGATTTCCGGCGCTTACTGCGGCCACTTTGATCATGACGAATTCCAGTGCCCCTTCGAGAGCGGCACCTTCACACCGTCCTTGGCATCGCTGCGCAACTCGGCGGCGATCTCCAGCCGGACAGCGGTCCGAAGCTCCTTGACCGGATACGGACGCGTCGTTCCCATTGTCCTTCCACACCCCGAGACGATCGGCCTGACGGCGATGCGGTGCGTGCCGGACGACCGGACTGTACGCAGGGCGTTGCGGGCCGGGTCCGGTCAGTAGCAACGTGCTGCGCTGACATGGAGAACCGGCCGATGAGGCGCACCGCCGTCTCTCGGCTTGACGGCGCTCCGGGACGGAGTCACGACTCGTCGTTGTCTGACGGTTCGTTGATGAGCGATACGAGGAGGGGGTGAACTTTGAAACCGGAAGCGCGACCTGGACCGTTTTTGTACTGGGCTGTGAGAACTGCTACTGCGGAGTCCGGGATGAGCCCTTGTTCGTGCAGGTTGCCGCTGATCCGCTTGATCGGCTTGGTGAAGCCTCTCAGGCTGCGATCGTCGTCGTAATCGCAAATGTCGTAGACGGACGTGGCTTCCACGTAGCCGTCCATCTCGGCTGCGTAGCGGATGACTGCGACACGATCGCCGTAGCCCTCGTAGGCCAGTCCTCGGAAGAGTTCCTCAAGAGCCTCGGCTGTCCAGCCACCGTGTGTGCTCTCGGCCTCGATACGTTCGACCCGCGCGATGTCCTCCACAGAGCCGGCCTGGAGACTGAGCCGCAGAACAGGGGCGGCCACTTCCAGGAACTGCTTGGGTGACAGCAGGAAGAGTCGTCCTCCGCCACGGGTCCGGAGTTCTGCGGTCAGTTCCGCCCGAGGACCGCGGTTGTTACCGCGTTCCTTGCGCCACCAGTCCTCTTTCGCGTCCGCGGTCACGAAAAGTACGTCGCACTGGCGCCGGGATGCCTCTCGCAGGAGTTGTTCCCACACGAAAAAGTCCCCGACGGCCCCGTTGCCGTCCTTCTTGGCATCCATGTAACCCGGCGGGACTCGTTGCTCGACACGCTTCTGCCCCAAGCCGACGAGCTTGGGGACCTCTTCGTCGGAGAATGGTGCCCCAACCCGGCCCGTCAGCGCCTGCTCAAGCGTGGCGATCACCGGATCGGTACTCGTGTCATGGCTGATGTTCTGCCACTCGCCCTCGCCGACCTCGGTGATCTTTTTCCGTACCTCGTCGAAGATCTCGCTCAACCGGTCGCGAAGCTCGTCGAATTCCTCATCGCTCAACGCCACACGGCTGGCCCAGGTGCGTAGCGTCTGCACTGCCTGCCCGGCGTGCCCACTCATATCCTGTGCGGCCTTGACGCTGGTCGACCGTGCGTCGGAGATCGTGCTCTCCCGGTTCCGCCAGAACTCCACCAGGACCTGGTGCGGGACCCACAGGCGCTCGCCGAGAGCGCCGAGCGCGTCCAAGAGATCGGCACGGGCCTGCTCGGTATAGCGGTAGAGGTTGAGTAGCACGTTGGCGTCGGCGGCGACCAGGCCGCCCGTCAAAACGGTGGTGAAATCCGCCGCCGTGGGAGTGCGGAAGGCTCCAAAGTCGTCGAACAGACCGCGGACGTTTTCATCGGTCGTCGTGTCACTTGCCACCGCGCCACCCCCGTCAACACCGCACGTCAGGTTCCCCTTACCGACGTGTCCGATGGCGACCCTAGCGTTTGACACGCTGAGTGGAGGGCGGATGGAAAAAGAAGGCGATCCGCCCCTGATCGGTACGGCATTCACGCGGCTGGCAGCGCGAAAGTCTCACTCACCGCCCTGCTCCCTTGGCGCGTCGGGCACACCTGGAGGTGATTCCTTGTACATGCGGAAGACTGACCGGTCTGTACAGCCGTTGGCCAGCGTGGTGGCGAGTGCCCGATTCGATCATGCGAGCCGTATGCACCGTAGTTCCGTCCTGCATCACCTCTTCGCATGTCACATGCAGCCACTAGGATCTGCGTCGAGGGCCTGACCATGGGGAACGGCGGCCTGTGGGGGACACGAGGAGCGGGGAACAGGCATGCGGGAAGGCCGGTGGGTCACGGTCACCGAGTCCGAGTTCGATCACGAACGCCGTGGCCTGGAGGCCATCCGGGAGAAGCTGCCGGACTCCGACCCCTGGCGTGCCTGGTCGAACTTCACCTTCACCGCGAACACCGGCCACGTCCGGGAGGTCGACCTGCTGGTCGTCGCCCCCGGCGGCGTCTGCATGATCGAGCTGAAGGACTGGCACGGCTCGGTCACCTCCGAGAACGGCACCTGGGTGCAGACCACACCCGGCGGTCGCCGCCGTACGCACGGCAATCCGCTGCACCTGGTCAACCGCAAGGCCAAGGAACTGGCCGGCCTGCTCGCGTTGCCCGGCAACAAGCGCGTCTGGGTCGCCGAGGCCGTCTGCTTCACGGACAACAGCCTTCGTGTACGCCTGCCCGCGCACGACCAGAACGGCGTCCACACCGTCCACCAGCTGGTCGAGATACTGAAGGAGCCCCCGCGTGACGAGCGGCGCCGCATCACGGCGATCAGCTCGCGCGAGATCGAGGCGGCCCTCAAGAACATCGGCATCCGCAAGAGCGACGCGCAGTACAAGGTCGGACCGTACGAGCTGCAGCGCAAGTCGTTCGACTCCGGGCCCACCTGGGCGGACTACCTCGCCCGCCACAGCGACCTGCCCGAGGCCGCCCGCGTCCGCATCTACCTCAGCGAGCGCGGCTCCGACACCTCCCTGCGCCAGTCCGTCGAGAACGCGGCCCGGCGGGAAGCCGCGGTCCTGGGCCGTTTCAAGCACCCGGGCGCGGTCGAGCTCAAGCAGTATTTCCCCTCCGGGCACACCTCCGGCCCGGCCCTGATCTTCGACTACCACCCGGACACCCTGAAGCTGGACGAGTACCTGGTCCAGTACGGCGAGAAGCTGGACATCCTCGGCCGGATGGCACTGGTCCGCCAGCTCGCCGAGACCATGCGCTCCGCGCACTCCAGCCGCATCCACCACCGGGCTCTCGCAGCACGCTCTGTGCTGGTCGTCCCCCGCACGCGCGGCGGGAAGGGCCGGGCGGTGGGGGAGGAGGCCGCCTGGCTCACTCCGCAGCTCCAGATCTCCGACTGGCAGATCGCCACCCAGCGCAGCGGCGACTCCTCCCAGGGCCAGGGCATGACCCGCTTCGCGCCGACGGCCCTGTCCGCGATGCACCTGGCGGACGACGCCGACGCCTATCTCGCCCCCGAACTCACCGCCCTCAAGCCCGACCCGGTCCACCTCGACGTGTACGGACTCGGCGTCCTCACGTACCTGCTGGTCACCGGCAAGGCCCCGGCCGCCAGCCAGGCCGAGCTGCTGGCCCGCCTGGAGGCGGGCGAGGGACTGCGCCCCAGCTCCCTGGTGGACGGCCTGTCGGAGGACGTCGACGAACTGGTGCAGGCCGCCACCGCCTACCGGCCGGGGCAGCGCCTCTCCAGCGTGGACGAGTTCCTGGAGCTGCTGGAGGTCGTCGAGGACTCCCTGACCGCCCCGGCCCAGACAGCCATCACCACGGAAGCGCTGGACGAGAAGGACGAGGAGGACGAGACCCCGGCCGACAAGGACCCGCTGGAGGCCGTCGCCGGTGACGTGCTCGCCGGCCGCTGGGAGATCCGCCGCCGCCTCGGCACCGGCTCCACCAGCCGCGCCTTCCTCGTCCGCGACCTGCAGGCCGAGGCCCGCAAGACCCGCCCGCTGGCCGTACTGAAGGCCGCCCTCTCCGACAACCGGGGCGAGATCCTGGCCCGCGAGGCGGAGGCCATGGGCCGCCTGCGCCCCCACTCCGGCATCATCCGCCTCGTCGAACCCGAGCCGCTGCACATCGGCGGCCGTACCGTCCTGGCACTGGAGTACGTCGGCGACGAACGCGACGACGCCGGACCGGGCACCGACGCCGGGAGCCGCCCGCGCCGCCGTGAGGAGACGGTCGCCCGCCAGCTCCGCGACAACGGCCGCCTCCAGGTGGACCAGTTGGAGGCGTACGGCGACTACCTCTTCGGAGCCGTCGACTTCCTGGAGGGCGAGGGCGTCTGGCACCGCGACATCAAGCCCGACAACATCGCCATCCGCATCCGCCCCAACCGCACCCGCGAACTCGTCCTCATCGACTTCTCCCTCGCCGGCTACCCGGCGAAGAGCACCAACGCGGGCACCGACGGCTACCTCGACCCCTTCGTCGACGTCATCACCCGCGGCTCGTACGACTCGCACGCCGAGCGGTACGCCGTCGCCGTCACCCTGCACCAGATGGCCTCCGGCGAGCTGCCCAAGTGGGGCGACGGCAGCGTCCTGCCCCGCATGACGGTCCCCAAGGACTGGCCGTACCCGACCATCGCGGCCGAGGCCTTCGACCCGGCCGTACGGGACGGCCTCGTCGCCTTCTTCCAGAAGGCCCTGCACCGCGACGCCGGCCAGCGGTTCCCCGAGCTGAAGCCGATGCGGGACGCCTGGCGCAAGGTCTTCCTCGACGCCTCCCAGACCGTCCCGTCCAGCCACCGTTCCCGCCACCCGGCCGCCGCGACCACAGGGGAGGGGACACCCGCCGAGGCCGCCGTCACGGCGGCGATCGCGGACGCCGAGCCGGAGACCGCCGAGCAGCAGCGCGACCGCCTCGCCGCCGAGGTCACGCGGGACACGCCGCTGACCGTCTCCGGCCTCACACCCGCCGCACAGTCCTTCCTCTACGGCCTGGGCATCACGACGGTCGGCGAACTGCTCGACTACAGCCGCCGCAAGCTCGTCAACGCCCCTGGGCTGGGCGCCAAGACCCGCAACGAGGTCCAGCAGCGGCAGCGCGAGTGGGGCGAGCGGCTGCGCGAGATCCCCGTCTCGCCGCTCACGCCGAAGGGCCGGGCAGAGGCCAAGGAGGAGCTGGAGCAGCTCACGGCCGCCGAGTCGGCCTTGGTGGGCCACCTCGCGACGGGCGAGTCGGCGGGCGCGCTGCCCGCCCGAACCCTGCGCTCCGTCAGCCTCGACACCCTCGCCACCGTCTTCGTGCCCGCCGTCAACAACAACGGCTCCAACCGCAACAAGGCCGAGATGGTACGGCTGTTGCTGCGCCTGCCCGACGAGCACGGGGTCCTGCCGGACATCGGCGTCTGGCCCAAGCAGAAGGACGTCGCTGACGCGCTCACCCTGAGCCACGGCCGTATCCCGCAGATGCTCAAGGACGAGCGCAAGCGCTGGAAGGCCGAGCCGGCTGTCCAGGCGCTGCGCGACGAGATCGTTGACCTGCTGGTGAGCATGGGGCGCGTCGCCTCGGCGGTGGAGATCGCGGATGCCCTGGCCGTCCGGCGCGGCACGCATCTCGCGGGGCGCGAGCAGCGGCGGGCGATGGCACTGGCGGCCGTACGGGCCGTGGTCGAGGTCGAGCAACTGCTGCCCCAGGAGGCCGAGTTCCAGCACCAGCCGAACCGCAAGGCGACGGACGAGTCCCTGGGCGCCGGCCTGCTCGCCCTCGACGTACGGGAGAACGACGGCCCGGACACCCCGACGGCCCCCGGACTCCTGGAGTACGCGACCCGACTCGGCAAGACGGCCGACCGGCAGGCCAAACTGGACACCCTCCCGACGGCGGCGACCGTCCTCGCCGAGCTGGGCGCGCTGACGGTGCCGCCGGGCGTGGTGGACTGGGACGAGCGGCGCATGGTGGAGCTGGCGGCTGCGGCGTCGGTGAACGCCGCCGCCACTCCGCGCCTGGAGATCTACCCGCGCGACCTGCCCCTGGTACGGGCGTTGCGCCTCACGCAGGCGGGGCTGGTCCGCTGGATTCCGGGCGTACCGGAGGGACGGCAGCCAGGCCTGACGGGCGAGGACGTGCACGAGCGGGTGCGCGCTCGCTTCCCCGAGCTGGTCGTGGTCGACGGGCGGGGTGGCACCTCCCACGAACTGCCGACGGCCGGTCCCCTGACCAAGGCCCTGCGCGACGCTGGCTTCGAACTGTCGCTCAGCATGCGCGACGAGACGGGGACGCTGCGCTACCTGCCGACGCGGGTGGACGACGCGTCCAGCTACCTCACGACGGGCGCGTGGCGGCAGTCGACGCGTACGGGAGCGGTGACGCGGTACGCCGACGACCCGCAGCTCGCGGGTGCGGTGCGCGCGGAGGAACGGCTGCTCGCGTCGGCCCGCCGGGACGGGTTCCGGGTGCTGACCGTACGACAGCAGTTGGTGCGGGACGCGGTGCGGGAACTGGGAGCCGAGCGGCTGGGCGCGGGCGCGCTGTCGGTGACCGAGCTGTTCCTGGAGGCCCTCCACGCCCAGGTCACGCCGGGCACCAAGCCCACCTGGGAGACCCTGCTCAAGGCGGACGCCGCCGAGCCGGGTTCGAGGGGTGCGGTGCGGTTCGCGGAGTACGTGCGGACGGCGTGGGGCGCGGTGGAGCCTCGGATCGCGGGGCTGCTGGGCGACGGTGGTGGGGGCGGTGGTGGCGGGGCTGGTCCTGTCGGTCCGGTCCTGCTGACGGAGGCCGGGGTGTTCGCGCGGTACGACGCGATGGGCGTCCTTGACCGACTGGCGTCGGCGGCCAGGCAGGGCGGGCGGGGACTGTGGCTCCTGGTCCCGCAGAGCGACCCCTCGCGCGAGCCCCGGCTCGGGCAGGTGGCCGTGCCGTACCAGGCCGGCCTGGGGGAGTGGATTCAGCTTCCGGACACATGGGTGGGCAACGCCCATCGCGGGTCCGGCGAGGGTGTGGCCAGTGCTAGCGCTAGTGCCAGTGGTGTCGAGGGAGACGTCAAGTGATCGACCGCAAGGCTCTATTGAACGACCTGAAGCAGCAGGTCAAGACGGTCGAGACCGACCTCGGACTCCAGGTGAAGGCGCTGGGCGATGTCGGCGCGAAGCTGAGGTCCGAGTACGACCAGGCACGCAAGCTGGGGCGGACGGCGGCGACGTGGACCTCATGGCTGGACGAGCGGGTCACGCAGGTCGCGGTGGCGTGGGTACTGGGGACTGTCTTCGTACGGTTCTGCGAGGACAACCGGCTGATCCCGGAGCCGTACCTGACGGGGGCGGACGGTGACCGGCGGGAGCTGGCGGAGTCACGGTACGACGCGTACGTGGAGTCGGACGACGATCCGACGTACCGGGGCTGGCTGGAGAAGGCCTTCGAGGAGCTGGGACAGGGGCAGGCGGGACGGCTGCTTTTCGACCAGCGGCACAACCCTCTGTACCAGGTTCCGCTTTCGCATGACGGTGCGCGGGAGCTGGTCGAGTTCTGGCGAGGGAGGGACGAGGGGGGTGTTCTCGTCCACGACTTCACCGATCCGCTGAATGCGGACGGCACGGAGGGGTGGGACACGCGGTTCCTGGGTGACCTTTACCAGGACCTGAGCGAGGCTGCGCGGAAGACGTATGCGCTGCTGCAGACGCCGGAGTTCGTGGAGGAGTTCATCCTCGACCGGACTATGAATCCGGCTGTGCGGGAGTTCGGGTACGAGGAACTGAAGATGATCGACCCTACTTGTGGGTCGGGGCACTTTGTGTTGGGGGCGTTTCGGCGGTTGGTGCAGTTGTGGGCGGAGGGGCAACCGGGGAAGGACGTGCACGAGCGGGTGTCGGCGGCGCTGAAATCGGTGCACGGTGTGGATGTCAACCCGTTTGCGGTGGCTATTGCACGGTTCCGATTGCTGGTTGCGGTAATGGCGGCGGGTGGGGTGCGGACGCTGGCGGAGGCGGCGAAGTACGACTGGCCCGTGAATCTGGCAGTGGGGGACTCGCTGATCAAGACCCGCCGTTCCCAGCAGGGCAACCTGTTCGGCGGGGTGGACCAAGGCTTCGTGGACGAGCTGGCGGAGTTCAAGTACGCCACGGAAGACCTGCATGAATACCCGGATATCCTGCGTCCGGGGCGGTATCACGTCGTGGTGGGAAATCCGCCGTACATCACGGTCAAGGATAAGACGCTCAATGAGCTGTACCGGGAGATTTATCCGGCCTGTGCGGGGAAGTACGCCTTGTCGGTTCCGTTCGCTCAGCGGTTCTTTGAGCTGGCCAAGCGTGGGGATTCTGCGGGACGCGGCTATGGCATGGTCGGCCAGATCACTGCTAACTCCTTTATGAAACGTGAGTTTGGTACCAAGCTCATCGAGCAGTATTTCGGCCATGCGGTGGAGCTAACTGAAGTAATCGACACCTCGGGAGCGTACATTCCTGGGCATGGCACACCCACGGTCATTCTCGTGGGAAGGCAGCGGGGTGGCGACGGGCGATCGCCCGTTATCCGGACCGTTCGTAGTGTCCAGGGCGAGCCATCCGCGCCAGATAATGCTGAAGATGGGCTCGTCTGGCAGGCGATCGTGGCGCAAATCGACAAGCCGGGATCGGTGAGTCAGTGGGTGTCAGTAGGCGAGCTTGAGAGAGCTAAGTACTTCGGGCGTCAACCGTGGATTTTGGCTGATGGCGGACTCGAGATGGTTGAGCAGCTAAACGTAGCTTGCGTGACCAAACTTTCCTCCTTGACGAGTCGACTTGGCGTCTTCGGCATGACAAACGCTGACGACATCATGTTGACAACTCGAGCGGCTTGGGTGCGACGCGGAGCAGAGGAAACCTTTGGGAAGGACTTGGTTCTGGGTGACGAATTGCGGGACTGGAGGCGAGATGGTGATACCTACAGCTTCTATCCGTACGCCGACGACTTGATGCTTCGCGAGTTGCCTCAGGAGTCGCGAGCATACAAATGGTTGTGGCCGGGGCGAACCGTGATGGGGAATCGTGCGACCTTCTCTAAGGGGACGTACTTTACGGATGGCCGTCGGTGGTACGAGTGGCACCAGACTACTCCAAGCCGTGGTGCCCATGCCTGGACGATCACCTTTGCCTTTGTTGCCACGCACAACCACTTTGTGCTGGATCGAGGGGGAAAGGTGTTCAAGCAGTCCGCTCCACTCATCAAGTTGCGGCGGGATGCGAGCGAGGAGGAGCACCTGCGGTTGCTCGGGCTGCTCAACAGCTCCACTGCGGGGTTCTGGCTCCGGCAAGTCAGCCATGACAAGGGGCGTCCGGGTGCAGATGTAGCCGGTGCTGATGAACCTTGGGAGCACCGTTTCGAGTTCACGGGAACCAAGCTGGAGGAGTTTCCACTTCCGTCTGAGTACCCCTCGGAACTGGGGACTGCTTTGGACGGCCTTGCCCGGGAGTTGACTGCGACAAGCCCCTCCGCTATCGCATCGGGTGCTGTGCCTACTGCGGTTGCGCTACGTGAGGGCAGGGAGCGGTGGGAGGCTATCCGCGGGCGCATGATTGCTGTTCAAGAAGAGCTGGATTGGCAGGTATACAGTCTCTACGGCCTTCTTGATCAAGAGATCATTGCGTCGACTGAGGACGTTCCTGTAATTGCCCCCGCTGAACGGGCCTTCGCTATCGTGTTGGCTCGCAAAGTGGAGCGTGGCGAGGTCAACACCTCATGGTTTGGGCATCACAACCATAAGTTTGCGCCAATCCCGGAGCTCCCTGCCCACTGGCCCGCCCCCTACCGCGAGATCGTCCAGAAGCGCATCGACGTCATCGAGTCGAACCGTGCTATCGGCATGGTCGAGCGCCCCGAGTACAAGCGCCGCTGGGCCACTGAGGGTTGGGACGCCCTCCAGGAGAAGGCCCTGCGCTCCTGGCTGCTCGACCGTATGGAAAACCGCGACCACTGGTTCGACGAGAACGGTCAGCCCACCATCCTCACCCTGGCCCGTCTCACCGACGCCCTCTCCCGCGACGAGGATTTCGTCTCCGTCGCCAAGCTCTACGCGCCCCGTAAGGAACTCGCGAAGGTCGTCTCCGAGTTGATCGCCGAGGAACACGTGCCGTTCCTCTCCACCCTCCGCTACAAGCCCTCCGGCCTCAAGAAGCGCGCCGACTGGGAAGAGGTGTGGGACCTCCAGCGCAAGGAGGACGCCGCGCCTGACGAGCCCGCCAAGCGGAAGATCCGGGACTCCATCCCCGTGCCGCCGAAGTACACCTCGGCAGACTTCCTCCGCGTGTCCTACTGGAAGGCGCGCGGCAAGCTCGACGTGCCCAAGGAGCGGTTCGTCTCCTACGGGCAGACCAACGCGGCCACCCCCGAGCTGTACGGGTGGGCCGGCTGGGACCAGCGGGAGCAGGCGCAGGCCCTCGCCACGTACTTCACCAACACCACGCTGTCCACCGAGGAGATCACGCCATTCCTCGCCGGTCTGCTGGAACTGCAGCCGTGGCTGTCCCAGTGGCACAACGAGTTCGACATGCTCTACAGCGGCTCCCCGGCGGACTTCTTCGCCGGTTACCGCCAGCAGAAGCAGGGCGAGCACGGACTCACCGACGACGACCTCCGCAACTGGCGTCCCCCGGCCGCAACCCGAGGTCGTCGCGCCGCCGTGAAGAAGTAGCCGGAAATGACTCGGTGTCGTGCCCGTACGCCGATGCCGAGTCTGTCGGAGGAGGGGCCACCCGGTGCGTGTGCGGGTGGCCTCCGGCCGGTACGCGCAGCGTGGCCCATACAGTCTTGCCGGGGGCGGCCGAGCGAGGCGTGACGCCCCAGGCGTCCGCGAGGGCTGAGACAAGGAGCAGGCCGCGGCCGGACTCGGATGCGGAGTCGGGGGTCGGGGGAGTGGACGGGGGCTGTTTCTCGGCTCGGGTATCCGTCACCTCGATGCGGAACGTGTCCTCCACCAGGGTGAGTTGGACGTGGAAGTCCCGGCCGGGGACGTGGCCGTGGCGTACGGCGTTGGCAGTGAGTTCGGCCGTGATGAGGGTGAACGTCTCGTTGGCCGGGGTCGTGTAGGGGTGGCCCCAGTCGTTCAGGCGGTGTGAGACGAGTCGCCGGGCGAGGCGGGCACCGCGCGGAGTCGAGGTGAAGCGCATGCTGAACTCGCGTTCGGGTGCGGGGCGCTGTGGCATATGCCCGTTCGGGGGAGTTGCTGACTTCATGGGGGTAACGGTCGCGGACTCTGCGTAGCGTTGACCAGGAGTGACGCGCTGACGGGTACGGGCTGTACGCGTGAGCGGTGCGCTTGTATGCGGCGTGGGGCGTGACCGGTTTCTGGGGCCTCGCGTTGGGTGAAGTCCGGTGGCTGTGGTGGGCGTACGGGAGGAGCTGCGGCGTGGACGACGAGGTTCAGCAGCCGGAGTACGAGTTCGGGGCGGGCATTCTCTACGTGTTCGGGCGTCAGTTGAAGCTGTTCCGGGAGCGGGCGGGGAAGGACCGCGCGGAACTCGGCTCGCTGACCGGGTACTCCGCCTCGACGATCGCGGCGTTCGAGCAGGGGAGACGTATCCCGCCGCCGAAGTTCATCGACCGGGCGGATGAAGTGCTGGACGCGGGTGGGGTGTTGCGCGCGAGCAAGGAGGAGGTGGCTCGGGCTCAGTATCCGGCGTTCTTCCGGGACGCGGCTA
>NZ_JAEMUX010000119.1 GCF_016598475.1 Streptomyces adelaidensis | reverse complement strand
CACGCACACCAGCCCCGTGACCAGCAACTTCAGCTTGCACACCTCTCATTCCGAACGGGCCTGCGGCTGCGGCTGCCATGCCTCGCCCTGGGCGCGCTTTGCGCGGTGCCCGCGGGCGATGACCAGGCGGGCGCCCAGTACGCCGGGGCTGGGCAGCCGGCGAGGCTCTTGGGGCGCTGCGGTGCTGCGGTGCCTGCCTGGTGTGCGTCGCCGGAATGCCGCTCTCACTCGTTCGAGCGTTCGTGATAGACCCATGGGTGACTGCCTGCTCTCTCAGGTGGTCCACGCCCCCGGCCGTTCCAGCGGCGCGGGGGTCTCTTGCGTCTGTCCATGCTTGGGAATCGCAGTGCTCACACGGGAGTTGACCAGGGTTGACTACTCTGGACGCAGGACCGGTCAACCCCTTGAGGTTCACGATGCGTGACTTTCCTGATCTTTCCCGCAGAGCCCTGCGGGACAGTGGCTATTCGATGAAAGCTGCCGCACGCGCTATGAATTACGACGTGGCGTATCTGTCGCGCGTGCTCAATGGGAAACAGAAACCGTCGGCAAAGCTCGCACAGTCGCTTGACGCTCTCGTCAATGCGGGTGGCGCATTGGCCGTAATCGTGCTCAACCCTGACGACGAATCGCGAGTGGCGCGCAGCGCTGCCCAGCCTTCCCGCCTGGACGCGGGAACAGTCGACGCATTGGTAGGTGTGCTAGCCGCTTACCGGCGCCTGGATGACGCCGCAAAGCCTGAGTCGGTAATCCCTGCGACCATGGAACAGATGCGGGAAGTTACGCGGATGCTTAAAGGCGCTAGAGGCACCCACCGTGACAGCCTCGCGGAAGTCGCCTCAGAATGGGTGCAGTTCGCCGGATGGATGTTCGCCCAGGTACGCAATGACGGCGAGGCGGTGCAACTCCTCAATGACGCCTTAGAACTTGCCGACGAAATCGGGAACGGCACGCTCGCCGCCCAGGCGCTAAATTTCAAGGGCTACATTGCTCGGCGACAGAATCGGCCACAAGGAATTGCCCGTTGGTACGCTGCCGCAGCGAACACGCCTGGGGCGCACCCTGCCCAGCGAATCGGAGACTACTTGCAGGCCGCGGCAGGAATGGCGGAACTAGGAGAAAAAGAATCGGCTCTGCGCCTGGTGGAGGATGCGGAAAGACTGACGGATAAGGCGGCTGCCCTTCCGCCGCCGGATACGGCCTACTGGCTTACCCCGTCGTTCAACCGTCTGAATATGGGTCTGTGCACTCTCGCATTGGGTCGCTACAGCGAGGCAGTCGACCATTTGCGAACTGGCCTTGCAGGACTGCCCGATGAACTCAGAGATGCGCCCTGGTCGTGGGAACATAAGGACGCGCTACGCAGAGCCATAGAGGCAGCCTAGTACCTGCAGCAACACATCGGGGTGGCGCGGTCACCAACCGAATGAGAGCAGAAAATGAGCAAGAAAGGCAGGTCACTATGGACAGAAAGTGCAAGTTCTGCGGTCGGTCATGAAGTACCACCCTGAGACGATTGACGTCCCTGACTACTACGAGTGCACGGGTTGCAATACCAGTGTTGGTGCGGAACTTATTCGTTTGCATGGTGACGATTTTGACGCCCCTGAAAATGAACTTGGTTACATCGGAAGTAGCGATGACAGTTGCGAGAATTGTCAGGCATCGCTTGCCAGTGGCGAACGGTATTTGCCTTATGAAGACGGAAGTGACTCGCATGCCTACATCGAATGCCCATCATGCAAACATAAGAATATTCGATACGGGTTTGGCGAGGACGACGATTAGCTAGAAGTGCTGAAAAGGCCCCGTATCCGCCCCGCAGACGCGAGGGGGATACGGGGCCTTATTCATAGCCTGGCTTACCAGCGGTCACGCGTGAGCAGTAGCCAGCGCTGCCGTTCAAAGTTCGCCGAGAACGTCTTCCGTCGGCCCAGGGTGTTCGGGCTGGAGGGCGCGGAGCGGCGCAAGGAGATCCTGGACGACTTCAACGAGCTGGTCGGCCTCCTCGACAAGGAGATCTACCAGGAGGCGGACGGGAGCGGATCGCCGAGCTGATCGTGAAGCACGACGCGCACGACGCGCACGACTCGGACGCGGGCAGCCACCGGCCGTTCTTCGTCAACCAGCCGCGGGGCGGCGCCAAGCCCTACACGGTGAGCCCGACGGGCCCGACCGTCAAGATCGTCGCCAAGGGGCGGGCGAAGTGGTCGGGCTGGGCCGAGTCGGTCCGCGGGGACATCGGCTGGGACGCGGTGGAGAACACCGCCCGGGTGATCGCCGAGGTGAACGCGGACATCCTGCCGGTTCCCCGTCACATCCGTGCGGTCGCACATCTTCGACCTCGGCGAGTCCGGGGGTCCGGTGTTCAGGCCGGGACTGCCCCGAGTTCGAGGTGGAGGTCGGCGGAGAGCCGCTGTGGATCCTCGGCAACCACCTTGCTTCTGGGCAGGGTGCCCAGTCCTTCAGCAGAGTCCTTCCGGGCCGGGGTGAATGCCCGTTCCCGCGTAGCGGGGCAGGGGTAGCCGGATCGCCGGCAAGGCGATCCGCCCTCTTCGCCGACCTGGACTTGTAGCACCCGTGAACGCGCGGTTCCCCGGCCCCCAAGGGGCGCGGGGAACCGCGCGACCAGCCACGAACAGACCCGCGGCCGCTCAATCACACAAGTAATCACACGAGCAGTCACACAAGCAGTCACACAAGCCGGGCAGACGCTTACGCGCCGACGAGCCGAGCCGCGAGGTAGCCCTCGATCTGGTCGAGAGACACCCGCTCCTGCTTCATCGAGTCCCGCTCACGCACGGTCACCGCGTTGTCGTCCAGCGTGTCGAAGTCGACCGTCACGCAGTACGGCGTACCGATCTCGTCCTGGCGCCGGTAGCGGCGGCCGATCGCGCCCGCGTCGTCGAACTCGATGTTCCAGTTCTGACGCAGCGCGGTGGCGAGCCCCTTGGCCTTCGGGGAGAGCTCGGGGTTGCGGGACAGCGGCAGCACGGCCACCTTCACCGGGGCGATGCGGTGGTCGAGGCGGAGTACCGTCCGCTTCTCCAGCTTGCCCTTGGCGTTGGGCGCCTCGTCCTCGGTGTAGGCGTCGAGGAGGAAGGCCAGCATGGTCCGGCCGACACCCGCCGCGGGCTCGATGACGTACGGGGTGTAGCGCTCGCCGGCCTCCTGGTCGAAGTACGACAGGTCCTGGCCGGAGGCCTTGGAGTGGGCGCCGAGGTCGTAGTCGGTGCGGTTGGCGACGCCCTCCAGCTCACCCCACTCGTTGCCACCGAACTGGAAGCGGTACTCGATGTCGGCGGTGCGCTTGGAGTAGTGGGAGAGCTTCTCGGCCGGGTGGTCGTACCAGCGCATGTTCTCCTCGCGCAGGCCCAGGCCGGTGTACCAGTTCCAGCGCTCCTGCATCCAGTACTCCTGCCACTTCTCGTCCTCGCCCGGCTTGACGAAGAACTCCATCTCCATCTGCTCGAACTCGCGGGTGCGGAAGATGAAGTTGCCGGGCGTGATCTCGTTGCGGAAGGACTTGCCCATCTGGGCGATGCCGAAGGGCGGCTTACGGCGCGAGGTGGTCTGCACCTGGGCGAAGTTGGTGAAGATGCCCTGGGCGGTCTCGGGGCGCAGGTAGGCGACGGAGCCGGTGTCCTGCGTGGGGCCGAGGTGGGTGGAGAGGAGGCCCGAGAACTGCTTGGGCTCGGTGAACTGGCCCTTGTTGCCGCAGTTGGGGCAGTTCACGTCGGCCAGGCCGTTCTCCGGCAGGCGGTTGTGCTTGGCCTCGTACGCCTCTTCCAGGTGGTCCGCGCGGAACCGCTTGTGGCAGGAGGTGCACTCGGTGAGCGGGTCGGAGAAGGTGGCGACGTGACCGGAGGCCACCCAGACCTCGGGGGCCAGGATCACGGACGAGTCGATGCCGACCACGTCCTCGCGCGACGTCACCATGTAGCGCCACCACTGGCGCTTGAGGTTCTCCTTGAGCTCGACACCCAGCGGTCCGTAGTCCCAGGCGGCCCGCTGACCGCCGTAGATCTCGCTGCACGGGAATACGAAGCCACGGCGCTTGCTCAGGCTGACGATGGTGTCGATCTTGTCGGCGGCCACGGTGCTCTCTTCATTACGACGACGGGCGACGAAGCGGTGCGCTCCTGGAGGGAAGCGGATGCGCTTCAGAGCGAATGCCTCAGGTTACCGGCGGGGCCCGCCCTCCGATCAAATCGGTTCGGAGAAGGAGACGGGAGGGAGCCGGGCCGGAGTCGGGCGAGACTCGGACAAAGGCCTTACCCAGGGCTTACCAACAGCCTTGTTGACAATCGTTTCCAGATAAGATGAAAATGACTGTCATGAACGTAGTACGACGACGACTTCTGATACCCGCGGCGGCGACCGCGGCCGCCCTCGGCCTCACCACGCTCACGGCCTGCTCCAGCGACAGCGTCGCCGCGGGCAACACGGACAAGTTCGACGTCGTCGCGTCGTTCTACCCGATGGCCTTCCTCGCCGAGCAGATCGGCGGGAAACATGTGAACGTCACCAGTCTGACCGAACCCGGACAGGAGCCGCACGACCTGGAGATCAGCGCCAAGCAGACCGCGGCGCTCCAGGAGTCGGACGCGGTGCTCTACCTCAAGGGCCTGCAGCCCTCCGTCGACGAGGCGGTGGCACAGTCCGACCTCAAGACGGAGATCGACGCCGCCACGCTGACCTCCATGGAGGAGCACGGCACCGAGGTCGGCGGCCACGCGGCCGAGCACGACGACGAGCACGGCGAGGAGGAGTCCGGCAAGGACCCGCACATCTGGCTCGACCCCGTGAAGTACGCCGAGGTCGCCAAGGGCGTCGGCGCCGCCTTCGAGAAGGCCGACCCGGACCACGCGGACACCTACAAGACCAACACCGAGGCCCTGGTCGAGAAGCTGGGTGCCCTGAACGACCAGTTCGTCAACGGGCTCAAGAACACCGGCACCAAGGTCTTCATCACCACCCACGCCGCCTTCGGCTACCTCGCCGAGCGCTACGGCCTCACCGAGGAGGCCATCTCCGGCCTCGACCCGGAGTCGGAGCCGAGTGCCGCCCGGGTCAAGGAACTTGAGAAGATGGCGAAGGCCGACGGCGTCACCACCGTGTTCTACGAGACACTCGTCAGCGACAAGACCGCGAAGACCATCGCCGCCGACGCGAACCTCAGGACAGACGTCCTCGACCCGATCGAGGGCATCACCGAGAAGTCGCGCGGCAAGGACTACTTCTCGGTCCAGGAAGCCAACCTCGAGGCGCTCAGGACAGCTCTGGGAGCCAAGTGATCCGTCCGGTCCGTCCGGTCCATCCGGTCCATCCAGTCATACGGAGGAAGCAGGCATGAGCGAGCCCGTCATCTCGCTGCGCGGCGTCCGCGCCGAACTGGGCTCGCGCACCGTCCTGCGCGGCATCGACCTCACCGTGCACCGCGGTGAGGTCGTCGCGCTGCTCGGCGCCAACGGCTCCGGCAAGTCCACCGCCGTCCGTACGGTGATCGGGCAGGTGCCGGTCAGCGACGGCGAGATCGAGCTGTTCGGCACCCCGCGGCGCCGCTTCCGCGACTGGCGGCGCCTCGGCTACGTACCGCAGCGCACGACGGCGGCCGGCGGTGTGCCGGCGACGGTGACGGAGATCGTCGCCTCGGGCCGGCTCTCCCGGACCCGCCTCGGCATCCTCCGCAGGACCGACCACGCGGCGATCCGGCGGGCCCTAGACCTGGTCGGCATGGCGGACCGCGCCAAGGACTCGGTGAACGCCCTCTCCGGCGGCCAGCACCAGCGCGTCCTCATCGCCCGCGCCCTCGCCTGCGAACCCGAGCTGCTGATCATGGACGAGCCGATGGCGGGCGTCGACCTGGTCAGCCAGGAGGTGCTGGCCGCGACCTTGCGCGAGCAGGTCGCGAGGGGGACGACGGTGCTGCTGGTCCTCCACGAGCTGGGCCCGCTGGAGCCCCTGATCGACCGCGCGGTCGTCCTGCGCGACGGCTGCGTCACGCACGACGGCCCGCCCCCGAAGGCGGTCGGCCAGCACGCCCTGCCCGGCCACGACCACGTACACCCGCACGCGGCACCGGGCACCGACCCGGTCCGTACGGGCCTGCTGAGCTGAGAAGGCGTTAGGGAACTCACCATGGAAATCCTCGACTACGCCTTCATGCAGCGGGCCCTGCTCGCCGCCGTCCTCGTCGGCGTCACCGCCCCCGCGATCGGCATCTACCTCGTCCAGCGCCGCCAGGCCCTCATGGGCGACGGCATCGGCCATGTCGCGATGACGGGCGTCGGCCTCGGCTTCATGCTGTCGTGGTCCCCGGTGTGGATGGCGACACTGGTGTCCGCCGCCGGCGCGGTGCTGATGGAACTGATCCGCTGGTACGGCAAGACACGCGGCGACATCGCGCTGGCCATGCTCTTCTACGGCGGTATGGCCGGCGGTGTGATGCTCATCAACCTCGCGCCCGGCGGCACCAACGCCAACCTGATGTCGTTCCTCTTCGGCTCGCTCTCGACCGTGTCGCAGGAGGACATCACCGCGATCTGTGTCCTGGCCGCGTTCGTGATCGTGATGACACTGGCGCTGCGGCGGCAGCTGTTCGCCGTCAGCCAGGACGAGGAGTTCGCCCGGGTCACGGGCCTGCCGGTGCGGGCGCTGAACCTGCTCACGGCGGTCACGGCGGCGGTGACCGTGACGGTCGCCATGCGCGTCGTCGGCCTGCTGCTGGTGTCCGCGCTCATGGTCGTACCCGTCGCCGCCGCGCAGCAGCTCACCCGCAGTTTCGCGACGACCTTCGCGCTCGCCGTGGCCATCGGCGTCTCCGTCACCATCGGCGGCACCGTCACGTCGTACTACCAGGACGTGCCGCCCGGCGCGACGATCGTGCTGCTCGCCATCGGCGCGTTCATGGTGCTGACCGCGCTGGCCACGCCGCTGGCCAGGCAGCGTGCGCGGGCACTGGAGCTCGCCGCCGGCGACCCGGCGGAGTGTGTGATCCCGGAGGCCGTCGAGAAGGCCGGGGCAGGGGTTGTCAGGGATACGTTTCCGGCCAGTCGGGGCTCCTCCGAAGGGGCCGTGGGCTGACCGGCGGCCGGTCGACGGCCGACCGGGGTCCGTCCGGGCTGGCACAATGGCCCGGCAAGACCGCGACGTGAGGAGGCAACGGTGACGACCGCTGGACCTGTACGAGGTCGTTCCACCCGGCAGCGGGCTGCCGTGGCCGCGGCACTCGACGAGGTCGACGAGTTCCGCAGCGCGCAGGACCTCCACGACATGCTCAAGCACAAGGGCGACTCGGTCGGGCTGACCACGGTGTACCGCACGTTGCAGACCCTCGCCGACGCCGGTGAGGTCGATGTCCTGCGCACCTCCGACGGCGAGTCCGTGTACCGCCGCTGCTCGACCGGCGAGCACCACCACCACCTCGTCTGCCGCGTCTGCGGCAAGGCCGTGGAGGTGGAGGGCCCGGCGGTGGAGAAGTGGGCCGACGCGATCGCGGCGGAACACGGCTTCGTGAACGTGGCGCACACAGTGGAGATCTTCGGCACCTGCGCGGAGTGCGCGGCGAAGGTCTCCTGAGCGGCCGGCGGATCGGGCCCGGTCCGCTGAGCCCTACAGCCGGGTCAGGCCATGGCCGTCGAGGACGGCGCGGAGCCGGTCGGTGTCGGCCGGGTCGCTGAGGCCGCTCTTGGGCAGCACGGTCAGGCGGGTCGCGTACGGGCCGCCGCCGAGCAGGACGAAGGTGCGTGGGGTCTCCGCGTACCGGGACACCTCCGACCAGCGGGCCGCCCGTTCGGTGCCCCGGTCGTGCTCGACCGTCACGCCCCACAGGTCCAGCACCGTGCGGTGTGTGCCGAGCGGGGCCGCGCGGCGTTGGAGACGGCGGGCCGCCAGGCGCGGGAGCACCAGCAGGCCGAGCACCGCCGTGGTGACCATCACGAGGGCCTGGGGTTCGGGCGCGGCGCCCAGCAGCAGGGGCACGGCCGCGACGATCAGCCCCAGCCCGCCGGAAAAGAGCAGCAGGCCCCTCCCCCACCGCCCGGCGGCCGAGGCCCGCGCCAGCACCCGCAGCGCCTCACGGAACTCCCCGGCCGTCGCCCGGTACACCAACTCGACCCGGTCGACCCGGATGTCCGGGTCGACCGCGCCGTCCTCGCTCCCCCGCTCCGCACCGGCCTCGGCCAAGGGTCAGTCCTCGCTCCGGCCTTCCATGGCCAGCAGGTCCTCGTTGGGGATGGCGCCGCCGTAGCGGCGGTCGCGGGAGGCGAACTCCACGCAGGCCCGCCACAGGTCGCGGCGGTCGAAGTCCGGCCACAGCACGTCCTGGAAGACCATCTCGGCGTACGCGCTCTGCCAGAGCAGGTAGTTGGAGGTGCGCTGCTCGCCGCTGGGGCGCAGGAAGAGGTCGACGTCCGGCATGTCCGGGTAGTAGAGGTACTTCGCGAAGGTCTTCTCATTGACCTTGGAGGGGTCGAGGCGGCCCGCGCGGATGTCCGCGGCCAGTGCCTGGGCCGCGTCGGCGATCTCGGCACGGCCGCCGTAGTTCATGCAGAAGTACAGCGTCAGCAGGTCGTTGTCCTTGGTCTGCTCCTGGGCGACCTGGAGTTCCTTGGCGACCGACTTCCACAGTTTGGGCATCCGGCCCACCCAGCGGACCCGGATGCCGAGTTCGTCGAGCTGGTCGCGGGTCTTGCGGATGAAGTCGCGGTTGAAGTTCATGAGGAAGCGGACCTCGTCGGGTGAGCGCTTCCAGTTCTCGGTGGAGAAGGCGTAGAGGGAGATGTTGCGGACGCCGATCTCGACCGAGCCCTGGAGCACGTCGAGCACGCGCTCGGCGCCGACCTTGTGGCCCTCGGTGCGCGGCAGCCCGCGCTCCTTGGCCCAGCGGCCGTTCCCGTCCATGACGATCGCCACGTGGTTGGGGACCAACTCACCGGGGAGCTTGGGCGCGCGGGCGCCGGACGGGTGTGGCGTCGGCGTCCGGTACTCGCGGCGCCGGCGTCCCAGGAACCCGCTTACCACCATGTGCTTCTCGTCTCCTCGACAGGCTCTCGCCCACAGTTCTCACGGCTCCACGGCCCTCGGCCGCCGAAGCCCTTGCCTTGTCTGCTCTTCCGGATCCGCTCTTCCGGATCCGCGCTTCCAGATCCGCGCTTCCGGCTCGCCACGTCACTGCTTCTCCACGTAACGAAGAGAGCGCAGCCCGCGCTCCAGATGCCAGTGCAGGTACGCGGAGACCAGTCCGCTCCCCTCCCTGACATGCCGCGGCTCGCACGCGTCCGCGGTCGCCCAGTCCCCCGTCAGCAGCGCGCCGAGGAGTTCCAGGGCCTGCGCAGAGGGTACGACGCTGCCGGGCACCCGGCAGTCCACGCAGACGGAGCCGCCGGCCGCGACGGAGAAGAAGCGATTGGGCCCGGGCAGCCCGCACTTCGCGCAGTCGCTGAAGCTGGGGGCGTAGCCGTTGACGGCGAGCGAGCGCAGGAGGAAGGCGTCGAGAACGAGGTGCGGCGCGTGCTCGCCGCGGGCGAGGGTGCGCAGCCCGCCGACGAGCAGCAGATATTGCTGTACGGCGGGCTCGCCCTCGTGGTCCGTGAACCGCTCGGCCGTCTCCAGCATGGCCGTCCCGGAGGTGTAGCGGGCGTAGTCGGTCACGATGCCGCCGCCGTACGGAGCGATGGTCTCGCTCTGCGTGCACAGGGGCAGTCCGCGTCCGATCAGCTCGCTGCCCCGTGCGAAGAACTGCACGTCCACATGGGAGAAGGGTTCCAGCCGCGCCCCGAACTTCGACTTCGTCCGCCGTACTCCCCGGGCCACGGCCCGTACCCGTCCGTGACCGCGGGTGAGCAAGGTGATGATGCGGTCCGCTTCACCCAGCTTCTGGGTGCGCAGCACGATGCCGTCGTCGCGGAACAGGCTCATGCCGCCCATTCTCGCCTACGGCCGTCCCTTCAAGGGACCTCACCTCGGCTACGGGCGTTCTCGTACGCGGTCGCCGCGCGCAGCCGTTCTATGGTCGTCGCGGCCCGTACGGCGTCGGGGGAGCAGTCCCACTCCCGGCCGCCGCCGACCGGCCGCAGCTGTACGTACGGCCCCTCGTGGCCCATGACTCGGCCGACCGTCCCCGTGCGGGTGTCGACCGCGTAGGTGCCGATCGCCGGCTTCTTCCCGTTACCGCTCACCGCAGGGCCGCCGCCGAAATACCCCGTGACAGCGACACAATTCCCGTCCCAGGGCCTACCCGCCGCAATTCCTCCACCATTTCCTCCGCCTCTCCGGCGCACCGCGCCGGGCTCGTCCCCCGAGCCCTTCACCGCCGCCTTCACCGTGCTCCCCTGCCCCATCCAATTTCACGCTTCGCGTCTCTCCCGTCACCCGCTGTGCCTAAACTCGGCAGGAGTATGTGCTCGTCAACTGCGGGGGAGCGCAAAGGTGTTGGCCATGCTCATGGTCAAGTTGACGGCCACGGAAAATCGGGGCCTTTTCAGGGCCACCGTGCCGGAATAACCGCACTCACTCCCTAATCAGCCGCCCAGTCCGGCAGTTTCACATCCACCCGACGACACCGCTTCGCCGCACGTTCGATGAAGAGCTTCGGAACGACGCGCGGGAACGGCTTCTTCGGGTCGGGGTATTCCGTGGCGGAGATGACATCCGCATCCGGTTTCGGGCGCCGGGTGCCGAGTGCCGGGTGCCGGGCTCGTCGGTCGCGAAGCGCAGCCGCTCGACGTACGGGCCAAGGCTCGACGTACGGGCCAGGGGAGGCGGACCTGCCCGGCGGACGCCGGGACGAGCTGGATCCGGCCACCCTCCGCCATCGGCTCCGCGGCGGCCTGGGCTTGGCCCCGGCTCCCATGCGACCGCTCGTCGGCGAGGGAGAGCGCGACGACGGTGGCCTCGCTCTCACAGGTGGGGACGGCAGCGGTGTCCTCCGGGGCCGTGTGATCGCGCCGGCCGCCGCCCAGGAGCACGGGTGGGGCGGCCCGGTTCTCCGTGTCCAGCTCGTCGAACACCTCGCGGCCGCCGGACCCGGCGGGGATCACGTCCCGCCGGATCAGGCAAGGGATACGCGTCGTCGCCGTACCCGCCCGGCGGGGCGGGTCAGGCCCGCCCCGTCGCCTTAACCGGCGAGGACGCGGCACTCCCCGTGTGCCGCCGGCCGGCCTCGGTGGCGCCGGCCCCGCTCAGCCGGTGCAGCCGTGGCGCGGCGATGACGAGGGCATGCCGCGGCGCACCCCGCGGCGTCAGGTGGTCCCACCGATCCGCCACGGCATCCCCACAGGTGGCGCGCATGTGTATGCGGAATCTCCGCGTTGTCCACCTAAGATTCCCTTCGGTTCCCCCGTTTTCCGACAACTCTCTGGCGCATCATGCGTCCTGGGAAACCACTCGGCGTACATGAGCGTCGAACGTTGCGTGAGCAACCGCTGTCCCGGCGGTCCGACGGCACGGAAGATGGGGACCCGTGGAGCTGGAATTCCGACTGCTCGGCCCGGTCGAGGCATGGCACGGTGACAGACCCCTGCGGCTGGGCGGACCGAAACCACGCGCGCTGCTGGCCGTGCTGCTGCTGCGTGCCGGGCAGGTGGTGCCCGCGGATGTGCTGGTCGACGTGATCTGGGGGGACGAACCCCCGGACACCGCGCGGGCGCTGGTGCAGACGTATGTGTCGGCGCTGCGGCGGGCGCTGCCCGGCGAGGCGGCGGAGGCGATCGAGACCCGGCCGCCGGGGTATGTGATGCGGCCCGGCGTCGGGCGGGTCGACCTCGCGGAGTTCGAGGCGCGCACGACGGACGGGCGGCGGGCCGCCGCCGACGGGGACCACGAGGCGGCCGCGCGGCTGCTGCGGGAGGCGCTGGAGCTGTGGCACGGCCCCGCGCTCGGCGGGGTCGGGGAGGGCCTGCGGGGTGAGGCCGGGCGGCTGGAGGAGGCCCGGCAGGCGGCCCTGGAAGAACGTATCGCCGCGGAGCTGGAGGGCGGTGGCCACGAGGCGGAGCTGGTCACCGAGCTGACCGCGCTGGTCGGGGCGCGTCCCACCCGGGAACGGCTGCGCGGCCAGCTGATGCTGGGGCTGTACCGACTGGGCCGCCAGGCCGACGCGCTGGCCGTGTACGCGGAGGGGCGGGCCGTACTCGCCGACGAACTGGGCCTCGATCCGGGCCCGGACCTGAACCGCCTGTACGAGGCCATCCTGCGGGCCGAACCGGCACTCCTCGCCACCGCTTCCGCTCCCCCGAAGGCCGCCGCCGCGCCCCGGCCCGTGTCCCTCCTGCCGCCCGCCATCGGGGACTTCACCGGGCGGGAGGACGAACTGGCGCAGGTCGTCGGGCGGTTGACCGGCGAACGGGAGGCCATGCCCGTCGTCGTGGTGTCGGGGGCCGCCGGGGTGGGTAAGTCCGCGCTCGCCGTGCAGGCCGCGCACCGGCTGGCGGGCGAGTATCCCGACGGGCAGCTCTACGCCGAACTGCACGGCTTCAGCGAGCCCGTGCCGCCCGCCGAGGTGCTGGGCCGGCTGCTGCGGGCGCTCGGCGCGGACCCGCCGGAGGACACGGCCGAGCGCGGTGACCTGTTCCGCAGCCTCGTCGCCGGACGGCGGCTGCTGCTGGTGCTGGACGACGCGAACGGCGAGGCGCAGGTACGGCCCCTGCTGCCGGGCAGCGCCACCTGCGGGGTCCTGGTCACCTCACGGGCCCGGCTCGGCGGCCTCGTCGGGGCCCGGCGTACCGACCTCGACGTCCTGGACGGCGTACGCGGCCTGGAACTGCTGACCCGGGTCACCGGGCCGGAGCGCACCCCGGACGACCCGCGCGAGGAGGCCGCCGCGCGGCGGATCGTCGAGCTGTGCGGCGGGCTGCCGCTGGCCCTGCGGATCGCGGGCGCCCGCCTCGCCACCCGGCGGCACTGGACGCCCAGCGTGCTCGCCGAGCGCCTCGCCGACGAACACCGCCGCCTCGACGAACTCGCCGTGGGCGACCTCGCCGTACGGGCCAGTCTCGGCCTCAGCTACCAGGCCCTGGACGAGTGCTCCCGCCGGATCCTGCGCCGCATCGCGACGCTCGGCTCGGCCGACGTCGCCGTGTGGACGGTGGCCGCGCTCGCCGACACCCCCGAGGACGAGGCGGAGGAGATCCTGGAGCGGTTGCTGGACGCCCAGTTGATCGACTGCCCGGGCCGGGACCAGGTGGGCCAGCCGCGCTACCGCCTGCACGACCTCGTACGCGTCTACGCCGCCGAACGCGCCGAGAGCGAGGACCCGGTCGTCGACCGCACGGCGGCGGTGGGCCGGGCACTGGCCGCCGGCCTGTGGCTGATGGACCGGGTGACGGAGGCATCACCGTCGGGCGCGGTGATCCTGCGGCATGGCTTCAGGGCGACCGGGCCCCTTCAGGGGCGCGGGGAACTGCGCGAGCAACCACACACGGCCGCTGGTCGCGAGACGGCCGAACAACCACCCCCGGTGGGCGCCCGAACCACCCGCCTCGCCCTCACCGACCCCTTCGCCTGGTTCGACGCGGAGGCGGACGCCCTCACCACAGCCGTCGAACGAGCGGCAGCGATAGGGCTGCACGAGCTGGCCTGCGAGGCCGCCGCCGCGCTGTGCTCGTCGTCGTTCGCCATCAGCAACCGGTTCGACGCGTGGTGGCGCAGCCACGACGCGGCACTGGCCGCCGCCCGCCGCGCCGAGGACCGCTCGGGCGAGGCCCTGCTGATCATCGGCCTCGGCCAGCTGCGCTACGAGCAGGACCGCATCGCCGAGGCCCAGGAGTACTTCCGCACGGCGGAGCGGATCTGCACCGAACTCGGCGACGTACGCGGCCGGTCCGCCGCCCTCGCCGGCCTCGGCAGCGCCTGCCGCGAGGTGGGCGAACTGCGCGACGCCGAACGCGCCCTGACCGACGCGGCCGACGGCTTCCGGCGGGTCGGCGACGACACCGGGGTCGGGGTCGCCTGCCGGTACGGCGGCTCCGTACGCCTCGAACTCGGCGACCAGTCAGGCGCGTTGCCCCTTCTCGACGAGTCGCTGCGGGCCTACCGGCGGCTCGGCAGCCGGCGCGGCGAGGCCCTCGCACTGCGCACCCTCAGCCTGGTGCACCGTTCCCTCGGCGCGTACGAGGAGGCCGCGCGCGTGGCCGAACAGGCGCTGGAGATCCTGCGCTCCATCGGAGACCCCCACATGGCGGCGTACGCCCTGCGGGCCCGGGCCAAGGCCCGGCTGCGGCTGGGGCACACCCGGGAGGCGGAGACGGAGCTGCGCGAGATCCTCGACGTCTGCCGGATCCACGAGGACCGCTTCGGCGAGGCCCTGACCCTGCGCACGCTAGGCGAATGCGCCCTGGCCGAGGGCCGCCTGACCGACGCGGACAGCCTCCTGACCGCCTCCGCCACCCTCTGGGCCGTCCTCGCCCTCCCCCTCCCCCGCGCCCGCGCCCTGCGCAACCTCTCCGCCGTACGAGCCGCCCTCGGCGACCCGGCCGGCGCGGCGGCCCTCCGGGCGGAGGCCATGGAGGTGTTCGACGCGTGCGAGGCCCGCGAGCGTTACGAACCGTGGCCGGGAGCGGCAGGCGACGGCACTTGAGACCGGAGACGATCCGGCGCGGCGGCCCGGCGGCGGAGGCCGCGGAAGCCGTTGGGGTGTTCAACGCGTGCGAGGCCCGCGAGAGTCGGTCGCCGTGGCCGGGGTAGACGGCGCCCGACGCCGAAGGCTGCCCGGCGGACGAGTCCAGCAGGCGTTCCGGCGGGGTGGCCCGGCGGCGGTCTCGCGGCCGGAGGCGGAGGCCGCGGCGGCTTGAACTCGCTTGCGGTGGACTTGCAGAGAACTTCCAGCGGAGTGCGGCATTCTCGTTGTTCTCGGGGGAGCAACGGATCGGCCGGGCGACCACCGCCCGGCCGGTCGGCCCACCGGAGCGCGCAGGGGACGGACCGGTGGGAACGTGGACACAGTGGGATCAGAACGGCAGAACGGACCGGGGGAACAACCGTCGCCAGGACACAGACCACCACTCAAGGGGGGAAGCCCCCGGGGAGGGACATCAGGGGATCAGGTCCCTCCCCGGGGTGCTGCAACGCATCCCGCATCACTTCTCCCGTCCTGTGGAAGACGACGCATGCCTCCGATCATCCTCATGAGCGACCCCGAGGTCGCCCGCGTCCCGGTGCGGGACTGCGGTGAACCCCTCGTCGACCTGCGGGAACTGCCCTTCGTGGTGGTCGACTCCCGCCAGGCCGACCCCGAGGGCTCCTACGCGCACCTCCGCGAGGGCGTCGCCTGGCGTCTGGCCCGCGCAGCCCGGCTGCTGCCCGACGGGCTGCGGCTGCTGGTCACCGAGGGGTACCGGCCCCTCGCCCTCCAGATCAAGTACTTCGAGTCCTACGCCGCCGAGTTGCGCCTCGCCAACCCCGACTGGTCCGAGGACCATCTGCGCGTCCAGGCCAGCCGTTCCCTCTCCCCGCCGGAGATAGGGCCGCATGTCGCGGGCGCCGCGGTCGACCTGACGCTGTGCACCACCGCCGGGGAGGAACTCGACATGGGCACCCGCCTCGACGCCAGCCCCGAGGAGAGCGACGACGCCTGCTACACCGACGCCCCGAACATCTCCGACACCGCCCGCCGCAACCGCCGCACCCTGAGCGCGGCGCTCACCACGGCCGGGCTGGTCAACTACCCCACCGAGTGGTGGCACTGGTCGTACGGGGACAGGTACTGGGCGCTGATGACCGGCGCGCCCCACGCGCTGTACGGGCCCGCCGAAACCGCCGGCACCGCCCGCCCGTAGCCGTCCGACGCCCCCGTCGCCCCTACCCGTCCCATCCCTGAGGGCTGCACCCCACCCCCCGTTGTCGCCTCGGCGGCAAACCCCGTAGCGGGGGCGAAGGGCAGCACCCCGAGGATGGGACGGGCAGAGGGGACGGGGACGGGGACGGGGGCAGGGACGGGGACGGGGACGGGGACGGGGGCAGGGACGGGGACGGGGGCAGGGACGGGGACGGGGGCAGAGGCGGGATCACGGGCGAGGACCCGGCCGCACACAGGTCGTCCGGGCCGTACGGACACAGGTCGTCCGGGCCGTACGCGCTCGCGTCGGTCAGCTTCCGAAGCGTCGTACATAGCGCCGCTGCCACGGGGTCTCGACCGCGTGCCGGTCGTAGTGGGCACGGACGTACGCCACGGCCTCGTCCGCCGGTACGCCGTCGAGGACCGCCAGGCAGGCCAGCGCGGTACCGGTGCGTCCCCGGCCGCCGGCGCAGGCGAACTCGACGCGGTCGGCCGCCGCCCGGTGCCAGGCGTCCCGGAGCACCTCCGCCGCCTCCGCCCGGTCGGCGGGCAGCCGGAAGTCGGGCCAGCGCAGCCAGCGGGCCGCCCAGGGGACTTCGGGCGGCTCCTTGCCGAGGAGATACACGGCGTACGTGGGGACCCGGCCGGCCGGGAGCGGCCGGCTGAGCCCCCGGCCGCGCACCAGCCGCCCGGAGGGCAGCCCCAGTACACCGGTGTCCGCCGGGTCCCAGAGTTCGGTCCGCGCCATGGGCTAGCCCACCCCCCGCGAAGCCTGCGCCGCCCGCGCCTCGATCCCCCGGAAGTGGTGGGACATCGCCTGTTGGGCGCCCTCGACGTCGCGGGCGCGCAAGGCGGCCACGATGTCGCGGTGGCGGCGGATGGTCAGCTCGGGGGTGGGGGCGTCGGTCCAGCCGCGGGCGCCGGCGACGCGCAGGAAGACGGTCCAGAAGGCGCCGAGGAGCTGGGGGATCAGCGCGTTGCCGAGGGAGGCGTAGAGGAGTTCGTGGAAGTCGCGGTCGAGCTCGGCGACGGATTCGCCCGCCCGGCCGGCCGCCTCCATCCGGTCGACGACGGCCGCGAGAGCGTCCAGCTCGTCGTCGGTGAGGGAGGCCGCGACCCGTCGTACGAGGCCCTCTTCCAGGATCTCGCGGATCTGGAGGATCTCCGCGAGGGCGGCGGTGTCGCCGTCGGGCCGGGCGAGGGTGCGGAAGGTCAGGCCATCGACGAGGGGGGTGAGGGAGGCCTCCCCGACATAGGTGCCGTAGCCGTGTCTGATGTCGACTATGTCGAGGGCCTGCAGTGCCTTGAGGGCCTCGCGAACGGAGTTGCGGCTGACGCCGAGGTCCTCCATCAGCTCCGTCTCGGTGGGCAGCGGCGCTCCCGCCCGGAGCTTGCGGTCGAGGATCAGCTGCATCACCTCGCGCTGGATCTGGCTGCTCACCCGGCGCTCGGGCCGCCGCTCCGGCGGCCGTTCGGGCCGCCGGCTCCCGCTTTCCTGAGACATGCGCCGCATCGTACGCTCGCCGGACATCCGACGTCCCACCTCCCGGTGGAAACCGCGTGAACCGACCAGGGGAACGCCAGGTTGACGCCCCCTGATCAGCTCGGGAAATTCTCTCCTAACGTGCCCTCAACTGCCCTTATTTCACACCGGGGTTGATCCGCCATTGGTCGCACCCTTGGCACGTACGCCATTCGCGTGCGACCCCTTGACCGCCCCCACCGGCCCTCTTAGCGTCACGCTGCCCCCCGGCGGGGTTGCTGTAGGGAGGCAGGGAGACAATGAAGCCCCCCAACATGACCTGTGCGGCGCTTGGTTGGGGGCACCGCTATCTGGAGCGGCAGTCATCGCCTTCGCTGCGAGTCGGCACTGCGAGGCCCTACGCGCGTCCCGGAATGTGCGCCGTACCGGGTGACGCCTGGACAGACTGACGGCACTCCGGCGCCGGCCGAGGCGGGGGCTGCCCGTCGAGAACGCGGCACAGAGCCGCGTGCAGATGCTCGGCGTCGACCAGGGAGAGCCTCAGTTCTGTGTCCGCCTCGTGTTCGCCGTGCCTGTACAGCCTCATGGGAACGGCCACCCGGTCGTCCTCAGTGCGGTGTACCGGACTTCCAGGGGTGCGCTCGATCATCCACTTCATACAGTCCCCCCGAGCCGCGCGAGACGGTAGCCGCCCCACAACTCCCGTCCGTCCTCGCAACCGTCCTGCGCCTTGTGCACACGCTTGCAGTCGGCACACTTCCTCGTGTGCTCGAACCACAGACGGTAGGCGCGCAACATGGGATCTTCGGTGCGCTGCACAGCCGCCGTGAGCCCCGGCTCGTTCACTCGGCCACCCCCACGATTCGCCTCGCCGAGAAGGCGTATCGGCCCTCCTCGGGCAGCAGCACGTAGACACGCACAAGGCCACGCGCCTCGCCCGGGTCCTGCTGAGCGTCCAGCGATACGACGAGGCGTCCCGCGCGCCGAAGACGCGCGAACGCGAGCAGCGCACCCCAGACCTCCGCCGACGGCTGCGTCGCGCACACCTGTGCGGACCGATTCAGGGGAGCGTGAACAGCTGATGTGTGAGTGTGCGACCCCAAGCCCCTGAGCCGCAGGGACAGTGCTCTCACCCACGCGAAGGCATGCAATAGGCAGGACATCGTTGGCGCTCCTTCACAGCGTCGAAGACGCCCGGGCGAGGCCGCCGGGGCTTATGGTCTTCGACCGTAGGAGCGCCGAGAAGGGGGCAGGGGCACAGATTGTGCCCCCATGGTCACGCTGCCAACATGCCGATCTTCACGGCAAGCTGGGATGCTCGGCGGCGGCGACCCGGATCCTTGGACCCGGTCTCCTCAAGGACGATGCGCTTCGCGTACCCGTTGTACTTGATCGTCTCGGGTGCGGACTCGTGAGCCTTCTCCAGCGTGGCCAGCGCCACGTCCGGTTGTCCGTCGAGCTGGTAGCCCCGGGCTTCCTCGATTCGATGCCTGGCCCGTCGCGGCCTCGACTTGATGGTGACCGCGTCAGCAGCGGCAGACTGTCGCACTGCCTCGCCCCCCTGGCGCAGTTCCACCGCAACAGTGACCGCATGGGCACCCATGATGGCGCGGCAGAAGGACGTCATGGGGTGGTAGTAGTCCACGGGAAGTCGTTCGGCCATGGCCCGCGCCTGGTCCCAGTAACGCCATGCCGTGCCGGTCTCGGCCCGCCGGGCAGCGGTGTACCCGGCTTCGAAGGTGAGGGCGCCCGTGATGGCCAGGACGTCGTCCGAAGCGTCCGGCAGGAGCGGTTCCAGGTAGGCCAGCGTGTCGAGGTTCACCGCGTCCGCAGCGTCGAAGTGGGCCGGCCCGGCGTCGCGGTGCGCCTGTGCCGCCAGCCACGCGGCCGCCCCGATGGCATGCGGGTCTTCGCTCTCCTGCGCGGCGACCAGAGCCCGCTCGGCGACCCGCCACAGCAGAGCGGGATCGGGCTGGTAGGCCACGAAGAACTGACAGAGGGAGTACACCTCGGCGAGCGCGGCCTGCGCCGCCCTGCGTTCCGGGGCGGTGTCGGACTGCCGTACGGCCAGTTGAGCGTCACGGATCAGGTCCGGCAGCAACGCGCCGATCACCTCGCGGTGGTCGGGTGCGGAGTGGCGCGCCTTCCAGGCCCGGGCGAGCCGGGCCTGGAGGTGTGCGGCCGGAGGCGCTTCACGCCGGGTCGTGAGCGGGAAGGAGTCGACCGCGGCCCGGACGGCCGCGAGCCGAGGGTGGCCGGGCCCGGCGAAAAGGCCGATGCGTACGGACTGATCGCCCGTCAGCTCGGACAGATCCCGGACACGCAGGAGTTCGGCGACGCGGAGGACCATTTCGAGCTTGGGCGTCTTCAGCCGCCCTGTCTCGATTCCCTTGACCCACGACGCCGACCTGCCGAGCAACCCGCCCAACTGGTCCCGGGTCATACCCTTGCGCGTACGCAGAATCTGCAGACGCTGGCCGAAGACCAGCGGATCGGTGTACGGATCCGGAGAAGCCTCTTCAGACGGCACGGCCTTGCCCCTCTCTGAACAGCTCGACACCGCCCAGGGTATGGGGCAGACCAGGCCTCCCGCACTGAAGGTGCCCGACATCTAACCCCTGCCACCCAAGTCTCAGGACGTCCGAGCAGGGCCGCCGCTCAATCACCGCGTGCTCCCCCTAGCAATGCGCTTGGTGGTTCAGGCGCGACCTTCCTCAGTATCGCGACGGTGAGACAGAAGCCTGGGAGCGAATAGCTGGAACGTATCTGAAGGTGTCAGGCAAGTTTTCTCTGGGCCGCAAGAAGAGGCAAGCCCTCTTCCGTCTCCTCCTCGGTGACACCCTCGGCACACCGATACCGCACGGAGTCGATGAGCCCGCCTGGGTGCGAGCTGCTCACGCCGACTTCCACTCGGACCTTCCCAACGAGTGACCAGGCGGCTGGAGGTCGGCATCGGCGCCGCTTGCGCCATCAGCGCCGTTCCAGAAGCTACGGCCGAGCTATCGAGCTTGCCCGCGCCGGGCGACAGCTGGTGACCGACCTGGCCCGGCGCCCACGCCCCGCCGGTTACCATCGCCCGGTGACCACTTACTGGCATGTCGTTCTGCCGCCGCTCTGCGCCTGACGGGCGCGGACACTGACGGTTTGATCTCCGGTCCCGACCGACCCGCAGGGCGGTCAGGGGCTGTTGTCGTGCGCCTGTTTCGGATCCAGTCCCAGACGTATTCGACA
>NZ_JAEMUX010000118.1 GCF_016598475.1 Streptomyces adelaidensis | reverse complement strand
GGCCCCGATGGCGACGACCTCGTCCGGGTTCACGCCCTTGTTGGCCTCGCTGCCACCGGTCAGCTCCTTGACGAGCTCGGCGACGGCGGGCATACGGGTGGAGCCACCGACGAGAACGACGTGGTCGATCTCGGACAGCGCGATCCCGGCGTCCTTGATGACGTTGTGGAACGGCGTCTTGCAGCGCTCCAGCAGGTCAGCGGTGAGCTGCTGGAACTGGGCGCGGGTGAGCTTCTCGTCGAGGTGGAGCGGGCCCTCGGCGGAGGCGGTGATGTAGGGGAGGTTGATCGAGGTCTCGGTGGAGCTCGACAGCTCGATCTTGGCCTTCTCGGCGGCCTCACGGAGCCGCTGCAGCGCCATCTTGTCCTTGGCGAGGTCCACGCCGTGACCGGCACGGAACTGCTGCACCAGGTAGTCGACGACGCGCTGGTCCCAGTCGTCACCACCGAGGTGGTTGTCACCGTTGGTGGCCTTGACCTCGACGACGCCGTCACCGATCTCGAGGAGGGACACGTCGAAGGTGCCGCCACCGAGGTCGAAGACGAGGATCGTCTGGTCGTCCTTGTCGAGGCCGTACGCCAGGGCGGCGGCGGTCGGCTCGTTGACGATACGCAGGACGTTGAGGCCCGCGATCTCACCGGCCTCCTTGGTGGCCTGGCGCTCCGAGTCGTTGAAGTAGGCCGGGACGGTGATGACCGCGTCCGCGACCTTCTCGCCCAGGTAGGCCTCGGCGTCGCGCTTCAGCTTCTGCAGGATGAAGGCGCTCATCTGCTGCGGGTTGAAGTGCTTGCCGTCGAGCTCGATCTTCCAGTCCGTACCCATGTGACGCTTCACGGACCGAATGGTCCGGTCCACGTTCGTGACCGCCTGACGCTTGGCGACCTCGCCGACGAGCACCTCACCGTTCTTGGCGAAGGCGACGACGGACGGCGTGGTCCTGGCGCCCTCGGCGTTGGTGATGACGGTGGGCTCGCCGCCCTCCAGAACGCTGACGACGGAGTTAGTCGTGCCCAGGTCGATGCCGACCGCACGTGCCATTTCAATTCCTCCAGCAATGACTTGAGTGGAACGGACTCAAGTGTGCATGACGTCCACCGATGGGTCAACAGAGCTGAGTCAGGGGGGCTCAACTTTTATGTTTTACTTATGGATAGGTGGGGGTTGAGCTGGGGTTTTGTGGGCGCGGGGCCGGTGAGGCCATCGTCACGCCCAGGGGGAGGACGCTCACGCCAGCGCCGCCGCCACCAGCCGGTGGATCTCCTCGGCGGAGACCTGCCCGCCGTTCACCAGCCGGGCGAAGACCAGCCCGTCCACACACGTCAGCAACATGACCGTACGACTCTCGGCGTCCTCGAGGCCACGCTCGGCCAGGAAGTTTCGCACGGCTCGCCGGGCCGCGTTCTCGCGCGGCACGAGGATCTCCCGCAGTTCGGGGTGGTGCACGCTTTCGATAGCGCACGCGTAGCGCGCGAGAGAGCGCCACCGGCCGTCTCCGGTGAGCCGAACCGCCGGAACACGCGGTTCAGACGGTCATGAAGCCGATCAGTAGGGCGAGCGGCAGCAGGACCAGGGGGACCGACATCAGCCAGCCCATGCGGTGGGACGTCCGCCGGCCGACGAGCGCACAGAACGGCACCACGACAGGCAGATAGAGGAACACCACCAGAAGAACGATGCCGCCGGCTCCCACAGGACCCTCCCCGCCCTCCCGGCCGCGACCGCGCGGCCACCGACCCTTATTTGAACACGTTCAAATGAGTTCCGCCAGGCAGCTGCCGGGACCCGCCGGGCGCCGGAACCGGACAGGGGCGGCCCGGCTGACGGGGACGGCCGGGCCGGGCGGGCCGGGCAGGCCCACCGAGCCGTCCGGGCCGGGACGCCGCCCCGTACACCGGCACCCGCAGCACCCCCGCCACGACGACCACCGCACCCCCCACCACCCACCACACCCCGCCCGCCTCCATCCACAGCATGTGGACGGCCACCCCCACCAGCACCGACGCGAGCGCGCACAGCCCCAGGACGACCACGACCCCCACCGGCGTCAGTCCCAGCCGCCGCATCCGGTGCGCGAGATGGTCGGGCCCGCTGCGCCACAGCTCCCGCCGGGCCAGCTTCCGCGATACCAGGACGAGTACGGCGTCGGCGGTCACCAGCGCGGTCAGCGCGAAGGGCATCCCGACGCCCACCCCGTGCCCCGCGGCATAGGCGTACACCTGCACGACACCACCGGCGAGCAGGAACCCCACGAACAGCGCCCCGCACTCCCCGAGCGCCACGCGCGCGGGCGGCCAGTTCTGCATCAGGAACCCGGTGAGCCCGGCGGCCAGCACACTCAGCAGTGCCGCGAGCCCGTCGACGACCTCGGCGGCGGCGCACGCGCTGAGCGCGAAGGCGGTCACGACACCCACGACCCCGAGCACCCCGTCAGGCCGCCCGAGCCCCTTGAACCCGTGCACGACGAGCACCATCCACGGCACGGCCACCATCCCGCCGACCACCCCGACCTCCTCGTACGGCACCACGAACACGGCGGCGCACGTGACACCCACGGCCCTGGGCACGAAGGACAGCCCCCACAGATCCCGCACCAGCCCGAGCCCGGCCACCGCAGCCCCCGCGACAAGCAACCGCGCGCCCTCCACCCCCAACGGCGCGAACCCGCTCCATTCCCCCACCCACGCCACACCCCCCACCCCGCCGACCAGCGCCACACCCCCGAGCAACGGCACCGGCCGCATCCGCCGCCGCTCCACGATCCCGAACCGCAGCGCGGGCACCCGAATCACCGCCGCGAGCAGGGCGGTGATCAGCAGGGCGGAGGCGGAGGCGAGAATCCCGTACAGCACGGGTCGAGAGTATTCTGCTATGTCCTGAAATCAGGCCAATAACACGATCAGCTTTGGAGGGCGGCCACTCAGGCAACCCTCAGCGACGCAGATCACCGCCCCGCTGGCTACAGTGCGGCAAAAGAAGTGGGTAGTCTCAGACGGACCGCATAAGTTACCGCTTAGTAATGATCTTCGAGGCGCCTCAGGGCGCAGCGGAGGAAAACCCTCGCAGGCCCGAGGAGCCACCAAATGCAACTCGCCGCGATCATCGTGTCGTTGGTCCTGACCGTGGTCGGCGTTGCGCTCATCGCCCGAGCCGTCGCGCAGATCTACCGGTTCGTGAAACTCGGTCAGCCGGTGCCGGCGGGCAGCCGCACCGACGACCCGAAGGCGCGCACGCTCACCCTGGCCAAGGAGTTCCTCGGCCACAGCCGGATGAACCGGTGGGGGATCGTCGGCTTCGCGCACTGGTTCGTCGCGATCGGCTTCCTGACGCTGCCGCCGACCCTCGCCCAGGCGTACGGCCAGCTGTTCCAGGCGGACTGGACGCTGCCGGTCATCGGCGGCTTCCTGCCGTTCGAGATGTACATCGAGTTCATCGGTGTGATGACGATCCTCGGCATCCTGGTGCTGATCGCCATCCGGCTGCTCAACCTGCCCTCCCGGGCCGGCCGCAAGTCGCGTTTCGCGGGCTCCAAGGCCTGGCAGGCGTACTTCGTCGAGTACGTCATCCTCACCATCGGCCTGGCCATCTACACGCTGCGCGGCCTTGAGGGCGCCATCCACCACGTGGACCACTACGAGGCCGGGTACTTCGCCTCGTACCCGCTGGTCCTGGCCTTCAAGGACATCGACCCGAGCACGCTCCAGAACCTGGTGTACTTCGTCGCGATGATCAAGATCGGCGTCTCGCTGATCTGGATGATCACGGTCTCGCTGAACACCAACATGGGTGTCGCCTGGCACCGCTTCCTCGGCTTCCCGAACATCTGGTTCAAGCGGAACGCGGACGGCGCGGTCGCCCTCGGCGGCCTCCAGCCGATGACCTCCGGCGGCAAGCCGATCGACTTCACCGACCCGGGCGACGACGACGTGTTCGGTGTCAGCCAGGTCGAGCAGTTCTCCTGGAAGGGCATCCTCGACTTCTCGACCTGCACCGAGTGCGGTCGCTGTCAGTCGCAGTGCCCGGCCTGGAACACGGGCAAGCCCCTCTCCCCCAAGCTCCTGATCATGTCGCTGCGCGACCACGCGCACGCCAAGGCGCCGTATCTGCTGGCCGGTGGCGGCAAGGACATGGAGGGCAACGAGAAGGCGTCCGAGGAGCAGCTCGCCTCGGTGCCCGCGGCAGCGCTGGCCGAGGCCGAGCGGCCGCTGATCGGGACCGTGGAGGAGAACGGCGTCATCGACCCCGACGTGCTGTGGTCCTGCACCACCTGCGGTGCGTGCGTGGAGCAGTGCCCGGTCGACATCGAGCACGTCGACCACATCGTCGACATGCGCCGCTACCAGGTGATGATCGAGAGCGCCTTCCCCTCCGAGGCGGGCACGATGCTCAAGAACCTGGAGAAGAAGGGCAACCCCTGGGGACTGGCCAAGAAGCAGCGCCTGGAGTGGCTGAAGGAAGTCGACTTCGAGATCCCGGTCGTCGGCAAGGACATCGAGGACCTGTCCGAGGTCGAGTACCTGTACTGGGTCGGCTGCGCGGGCGCGCTCGAAGACCGCGCGAAGAAGACGACGAAGGCCTTCGCGGAGCTGCTGCACATGGCGGGCGTCAAGTTCGCGATCATGGGCGGCGACGAGAAGTGCACCGGTGACTCGGCTCGGCGCCTCGGCAACGAGCCGCTGTTCCAGGAGCTCGGCATGGAGAACGTCGCCGCGCTGAACATGGCGTTCGGGGAGGACGACGAGGACGAGTCGACTCGGAAGCCGAAGTCGGCGAAGAAGATCGTCGCCACCTGCCCGCACTGCCTCAACACCATCGGCAACGAGTACCCGCAGCTCGGCGGCGACTACGAGGTCATCCACCACACCCAGCTGCTCCAGCACCTCATCGACGACGGCAAGCTGATCCCGGTGACCCCCGTCGAGGGCCTCATCACCTACCACGACCCCTGCTACCTGGGCCGCCACAACAAGATCTACACGCCCCCGCGCGAGATCATGTCCGCCGTCCCGGGCCTGCGTCAGCAGGAGATGCACCGCCACAAGGAGCGCGGCTTCTGCTGTGGCGCCGGTGGCGCGCGGATGTGGATGGAGGAGCGGATCGGCAAGCGCATCAACAACGAGCGCGTCGACGAGGCGCTGTCCCTCAACCCGGACATCGTCTCCACCGCCTGCCCCTTCTGCCTCGTCATGCTGACCGACTCGGTCAACGGCAAGAAGAACGATGGCAAGGCCAAGGAGTCCATCCAGGTCGTCGACGTCGCCCAGCTCCTCCTGGAGTCCGTCAAGACCCCGGTCCCGGACGACGAGCCCCCGGCGGGCACGGCGGAGACGGAGAGCGAGCCGGAGCCTCAGCCGGTGAAGTAGTCCGGCCGACAACCTCAGCCGTACCGCCCGATGCCCCTGAGCTCGAACAGAGCCCAGGGGCATCGGTCGTACAGTCACCGCTCACCACTCACCACTCATGCCGTCCGGCGACCGGACAGGGCGCGATACCGGTCGAAGGCCTCCCGGGCGTCCGGTACGAAGGCCCGGTTGCCGACCAGCTCGATCAGCTCGGGTTCCGTCAGCCAGTCGTACCAGGCGATCTCCGACGGGTCGGGCGCCACCGGCTCCGCGACGACGACCTCGTGCAGACCGAGCCAGTACGGGCTGATCACCCCCGCGCACCGGAACTTGAACACGAATCGCGGGCTCGCCCGGACGCCCAGCTCCTCCGCCAACTCCCGTGCGGCGGCAGCCTCGTACGGCTCCCCGACGTCGGCGGCTCCGCCGACCATCCAGTTGAACTGCCCGGGGAAGCGCGAGACGCCGTCCGGACGGCGGTGGACGAGGATCCGTCCCCCCGCGTCCCGGCACACGACCGTCGCGATGCGGTGCAGCCATCCACGACGGATCGCCTCGCCCCTGTCGACGACGCCGAGCACCTCGTCCCGCTCATCGACCCGATCCACCAGCTCATCCATGCGCCCCACGATCGCAAGAGGCACTGACATCGATGCACCTCACCCGTCGCCGAAGAGCCTCTCCGTCGCGTCCGTGAGGGGCTCGTCCTCGGGGCTGTGGACCATGACGGACAGTTCGTCCTTCGGTGACTCGCGGACCGCGATGGCGTCGTCGGGGTCGATGCCCTTGATGGCATAGGCCTGGTACGCGGTCAGCTCCTCGACCGGGATCTCGTCGTCCCGGACCTCCTCGCTGCCGCCCGTGTCGTCGCAGACCCACTGGCGTGCCGTACCCACCAGGGCCCCCAGCTCGTACTCGACGTCGCCCACGTGGATGTACACGCGGTCACCGTGGTCCACGGCGAACGCGCAGGAGGCGGAGCTCTCCCCGTCGCCGTCCAGCGCCGTGCAGCCGACGGCCAGGTGTGCCGTGACCAGAGCGGCCAAGGCGGCCAGGGCGATCCGTACGCGGCGGGAACCGGTCATCGTCATGTGTCTCCTCAAGGGGGATGTCAGCCGGCGGCTTCCGTTCCCCGGACGCACAGCCCGCGCCGAACGTTCGACGCACCGGGCGACCAGAACGAACTAAGAGGGCCCACGCGTCCCACCCGTTCCACCATCCCCAGAAATTTCTTGAAGTCCCGTACAACCCTCCCCCACCCCCACTGGTCTCCTGTTAGCCAACCTTCCCGTGAACCCCGGACGAACCCGGGGCGAACGCGGGCAGGAAGGGCACTCCCATCAACTGCGGAGGTCTGCTCGGCAGGCGTCCGCGTGCAGCAGGAGATTCCCGCATGCGCAAGCACCTGCGACTCGCCCTCGCGACGGCCTCCGCGGCCGCGCTGACGGGCGGTCTGCTCACGTTCTCGGCCGTGACGGCGACGGCGGCCGACTCGGTCCACCAGCCCGTGGCCGACTTCAACAACGACGGCTTCGGCGACGTCGCGTACTCGGCCGGCAACGCCACCGTCGGCGGCAAGAAGGGCGCCGGTCAGATCGTCGCCCTGTACGGCTCGGCGACCGGCGTGACCTCCACCAAGCGCGCCACGATCAGCCAGAACACCGCCGGCGTTCCCGGCAGCGCCGAGACCAACGACAGCTTCGGCTGGGTCAGCGCGTACGGCGACTACAACGGCGACGGCTACGACGACCTGGCCGTGTCCGCGCCGAACGAGGACGTCGACGGCGACACCGACGGCGGCACGGTCGCCATCGTCTGGGGCTCGGCGAAGGGCCTGTCCGGCGCCACCACCGTCAAGGACCCGGCGGTCTCCTCGCACGACTACTGGGGCACCGCGCTGGCATCCGGCGACTTCGACGGCGACGGCACGGAGGACCTCGCGGTCGGCTCCTCGTCGAGCCGGGTGTACGTCTTCAAGGGCGGCATCACCAAGTCGGGCACGTACGGCGGCCGCTACAGCTTCACCACCGACATCCGCTCCGGCAAGGGCACCGGCACGCTGGTGCTCACCGCGGGCGACGTCAACGGCGACAAGCGGACCGACATCGTCGTCGACGGCTACGAGACCGACAGCGACTGGGGCTACAACACCAACTGGTACGTGCCCGGCACCGCCTCCGGTCTCAGCTCGTCGGGTGCGAAGGAGCTGAAGCGCGGCATCATCACCGGCATCGGCGACATCAACGGCGACGGCTTCGGCGACATCGTCACCGGCCAGGACTGGGACCCGTCGAAGGACGGCAGCGAGCCCTCCGTGCCCGAGTCGTCCACCGGCGGCAAGGTGCACGTCGTCTTCGGCTCCGCCGACGGCCCGGGCACCACGGTCGCGGTGACGCAGAACAGCGGCAACGTGCCCGGCTCCTCCGAGCGAGGCGACTGGTTCGGCAGCGAGCTGTCCCTCGGCGACATCAACGGCGACGGAAAGACCGACCTGGTGGTCGGCTCCCCCGGCGAGAACCTCGGTGGTGTCGTCAACACCGGCGCGGTGACCGTCCTGTACGGCACGGAGACCGGTCTGAACACCACCTCCGGCTACCAGTACCTCGCCCAGTCGACGGCCGGTGTCCCCGGCTCGGACGAGAAGGACGACCTCTTCGGCGGTGACGTGAAGCTCACCGACGTCACCGGCGACGGCAAGGCGGACCTGACGGTCGGCGCGTACGGCGAGAACGACTTCAACGGCTCCGTGGTCTACCTGCCCTCCAACGGCACGAAGATCACCACGACGGGCGCCCGCTCCATCGCCCCGTCCGCCGTCGGCGTCTCCACGGCCGGCCAGCCGGTCTTCGGCGCGAACGCGGCCAACTGACGCTCAACTGCCGTATCGCACAAGCGAGTTGGGCCCGCGTCCCGGTGACTGGGACGCGGGCCCTCCCCAACCCTGGAGCCCCCTTGCGCACACGCCCTTTCCTCCTGGCCGCAGGCCTCCTCGCCGCCGGTCTGACCCCGCTCGCCCTGACCCCGCTCGCCCTGGCCACGCCCGCCGGGGCGGCGGTCGCCAAGTACGCCGACGACTTCAACGGCGACGGCTACCGCGACAACGCGGTCTTCTCGTACGGCCCCGAATACGCCAGCAAGGGCGGCGGCATCCAGGTCACCTTCGGCACGGCGAACGGCCCCGGCACGAAGACCCAGTTCATCGACCAGGCGAGCGCGGGCGTCCCCGGCGCCGACGAGACGGACGACTTCTTCGGCGAGGTCCGCACGGCCGCCGACTTCAACAAGGACGGCTACGGCGACCTCGCCGTCTCCGCCAACGGAGAGGACGTCGGCAGCGCCAGGAACAACGGCACGGTCACCGTCCTCTGGGGCGGCAAGAAGGGCCTGTCCGGCGGCACCACCGTCCCGAACAAAGGTCCGAAGGGCGTCTCCGGCGAGGCCGTCGACTTCGCCACCGGCGACTTCAACGGCGACGCCAAGCCTGACCTGGCCCTCGTCCGCGACGGCAAGACGTACGTCTACCGGGGCGCGATCGGCAAGTCGGGCGTGAAGGGCTCGGTGACCGTCCTGGACAAGGACGGCGCGGGCTTCTACTCCACCGCCCTCATCTCCGGCAAGGTGAACAAGGACGGCAAGACGGACCTTGTCATCATCGGCGACACCGTCACCGACACCACCCTCGCCTCCGACGCCTGGTTCATCTCCGGCGGCAAGGCCAAGCTCTACCCCGGCAAGACCCTCCGCATCGAGTCCGTGAAGGCCGACGGCGGCCAGGCCGAGCGCGGCGGCGACGGCGTCATCAACGACTTCGACAAGGACGGCTACGGCGACATCGCCATCGGCACGCCGATCTACGACAAGTCCAAGGGCCGCGTGACGATCTGGTACGGCGGCGCGTCGGGCCCGGCCGAGTCCGCCCGCTTCACCCAGTCCACGTCCGGTATCAAGGACACCCCGGAGTCGTACGACGCCTTCGGCGACTCCGTCACCTCCGGCGACGTGAACGGCGACGGCTACCGCGACCTCGCGATCGGCGCGCCCGGCGAGAGCCTCGGCGCCAAGGCCGAGGCGGGCGCGGTCCACGTCCTGTACGGCGGTAAGTCCGGCCTGACGGCCAAGGGTTCCCAGTTCTTCGCCCGCAACACGGCGGGCGTACCGGGCGATTTGGCCTCCGGCGAGTACTTCGGCCACACGATCCGCCTCCGCGACACCAACCGCGACGGCAAGGCCGACCTGTACGTGGTGGGGGAGAACGGTTCGGTGGTACTGCGGGGTTCGACGAAGGGCGTGACGACCACGGGGGCGACGGTCGTGGACGGCGACACGGTCCGGGGGATGCTTCAGTGACGCGGGCCGCATAGCGCGTGTATGAGGGCGGCGAGCCCGGCGGGGGTCGTGTGCATTGTGTGCACGACCACGCCGGGCTCGCCGCTTTCGCGGTGGAGGCTCCAGGGACGTGCGGGAAGTACGTCCGGTGTGAACTGGGTACGGGGCTGAAGCCCGACTGACGATGGTGCACGACACGGGGGTGGCAATGAGGGGCGTACGCGGCGGACTCCGCATCGTGGGCGGCGCCGGGCTGCTGGTCACGGCCGGCGTGGCCACGAACCAGGTGTTGTCGGACGGCAGGTTCAGCTGGACCTGGCTGTACGCGTCGCTGGGCGTGGCGGTCCTGAGCCTGCTGTTCTCGGAGCTGGGGGACGCGCCGGCCCCTCCCGGGGGCGAGGCCGTCGCACGCGGCCGGCGCGGGGTCTATCTGCGCCAACTCCGCGCGAGTGTCCGGGACATGGAGACCGTCGGCATCGCGACCCAGAGCGAGTTCGTGTTCCGGATGCGTCAGGTGTACGTCGACGTCAGCGTCGTACCGCAGGTGCTGCACGCCGCCGCCAGGGAGCCGTATCTCGGCTCGGTGGCCGGCGGGGAACGCCGCAGCCTGGAGTCGGTGCTGCGGGACGCCGAGCGGGACGAGGCGACCCGGACCCTGGCCGTGATCGGCGGCCCGGGCTCGGGCAAGACCACACTGGCCCGCAACACGGCCCTGGAACTGTGCGGACGCGGATGGCGCCCGTGGAAGCGAAGACTTCCGGTACTGCTCTATCTGCGCGACCACACGGCGGCGCTTCTGGCCGACGAACCACCGCCGCTGGAAGCCGTGGCCGTCTCGGCCGCCTGGCTGGAGGGGAAGGTCCCGGCCCACTGGCTCGGCCGCAGACTCGATCGCGGCGGGTGCGTGGTGCTGCTGGACGGCTTGGACGAGGTCGCCGACCGGGCGGACCGGGAGCGGGTGGTGGCGTGGGTCGCCCGTCAGATCCGACGGCACCCCGACAACACCTACGTCGTGACCTCCCGCCCGTACGGCTACGAGTCCAACCCGCTGCCGGGCGCGGAAGTCCTCCAGGTACGCCGCTTCACCTGGCAGCAGATCGACCAGTTCCTGCGCCAGTGGTCACAGGCGACAGAGAGCCGGGCCCGGGGCGGAACCGGCCGAGAGGTGCGGTCGGCCGCCGACCGCAGCGCCGCCGATCTGCTCGCCCGGCTACGGAAACAAGGCGCGCTCTACGACCTCGCGGCCAATCCGCTCCTGCTGACGATGACGGCGAACGTCCACCGCTACCGGGGCCAACTCCCCGGCAGCCGCGCCGAGTTGTACGCCGAGATGGCCGATGTGCTGCTGCATCGGCGCTCCGAGGCGCGTGGCCTCCGCGACGGCTTGGGCCTCGGCGGCCCGCACAAGCAGCATGTCGCACAGCACCTGGCGCTGGCCATGATGAAGGCCAGGGTCAGGGACTGGCCCGTACGGGACGCGGCCAGGGCGATCCGCAGACCGCTGCGGCAGGTCCCGGGCGAGGTGACCGCCGAGGTGTTCCTCGACGCCGCGCACAAGAGCGGTCTGCTCGTCGAGCGCGAACACGGCGTGTACGGCTTCGCCCACCTCACCCTCCAGGAGTATCTGGCGGCCGCCCAGCTCAGCACCCCCCGCGCCGACATCACCATGCTGAACGGGGTCGTCGACGACCCCTGGTGGCGCGAGACCATCCTGCTGTGGGCCGCCGCCAACGACGCCACGCCCGTCATCAGCGCCTGCCTCGACCGAGGCAGCGTTCCCGCCCTGGCCCTGGCCTTCGACTGCGCCGACCAGGCGAGAACCGTCGACCCCGACGCGAGGGACCGGCTGGAGGCCCTGCTCGCCCCGCCCGCCACCGACCGGCCCGCCGACCCCGCCAGGGAACATCTCCTCGCCGGAATCCTGGCAACCCGCACCCTGCACGAGTCCATCCAGCTGAACGACACCACCGCGCTGTCCGCGCGCCCCGTCCCCCGCGCCCTGTACGACATGTTCGTCCACCAGGAAGTGCTGGCAGGCCGCTTCCACCCCGACGCCGTCAGAGCCGGGGACACCGGAAGCGGTGCGCTCGTGGCCACCGGCATGCAGGCCGGAGACGCCGAACGCTTCGTCGACTGGCTGAACGACGTCACCGCGGACGGCTCCTACCGGCTACCCACCCCGGAGGAACTCCGCGACCCCGCGGCCGGCGCGGCGGCGGACCTCACCCGCCACACCGTCTGGGCGTGCGACGACAGCCGTACGGTGCTCCATCGGCCACCGGGGGTTGTGTGGCCCTATGGATCCGGCGCCACTCTCCACTTTTCCACACCGGCCGCCGACCGCCAGGAGCTCACCCCCTTTATCGAACTTCTGGGTATGGAGCCCCCGCAGCAGGCCCGGGTGGAGAGCTGGGCCAAGGCCCTGAGCGGGGCTGTCAGGCACGCTCCGGAGATTCACTCTCCTCAGCACACCCCGCTGAAACTGCCTCTCACCCTCGCCACCGCGCTCGCCCTCGATCTCGCCTTGACCAGCGCTGTCGCCCATGTGCGCGCTCTCGACTCCGGGTTCACCCCGACCGTGAGTGTCGTCCAACCCTTCGGGTTCACCCTCCATGCGGGCTCCGACCGAAAACGCCACTTCGACCGCGTCAGCGGACTCACCGCCGCTCTGGCCCCCGCAGGCAGCCTCAGCTCGGAACTCGGCCTCGACACAACGCTGCTCCTGACCTTGTCCCAAGCCCTTGCTCGCGACGCTTCCCTCCGCGACGCCATTGGCGCCGTCGACGCTCTTGGCCTCGCCCGCGCCCGGGCCCTGGCCCACGCCCGTGACGTCGACCCCGCCCTCGCAGGTCACGCCCCGGATTTCCTCCCCGACCGGGAACACGCCCTGGCCCGTGCCCGCACCGTCGACCTCAGGCTGGAGGGTCCCGGCCATGACCTCGGCCTCGTCCTCGGCGCCGGTCCCGCCCTTTACCTCGGCGAGAGCGTCTTCTACGCCCCGGACCCGGTTCTCGGCCTGGACGTCGCCTTCACACTCGACCGACACCACCATGGCGAAGCACTGGGACTCGCCCTCGCGGCTCTACGCCTTCTGTTCACAACGACGCCGCCCCGAATCGCCACCGGGCCCTCCGTACTCCGGAATCTCGACGGCCACCTGGCCCACCTGGCGAACAGGCTCTACACCGGGCCGCCCGTTCCAGAAGATCCGACTGCCTGCATGCGCCATGTCCGCGACCTCCTGCAAGCCGCTGCTCACGAGATGGGGCCCTCCCCCGCCTCAGCGATCATCGACACTGCCACGCTCCTGCTCGTCGCCATGCGTGACCGACGGTCGCCCTCCGACCCCCGGGCACTCGCCTGTGTCCGCACCGCGATCCTGGCCGCACTCTCCGCCCTGCCGCCGGAAGGCCGGGCCTTCCAAGAGCCCTACAGACTCCTGCACCAGACATGGCAGAGCCTGATCGCCCTCGACCACCGCACACCGAATGCCGAGGACCTCAACCAGATCCTCCTCATAGCCCGCACCCACCCCTGACGATCACGCAGCGACGACAGCACATCCCCACCGGTCGCCCACTCGCCCCCGTTCTCGTACCCCACGTACCGCCGGAACAGCCCGCTGCCCCTCCTGGTACCGCCTCGCACTCATGCCCCCACCCCAGCCCCAGCCACCCGCCGCCCCCGCGCGCTGACCATCGGATAGGAGTTGACGACGAACCCGGGATCGTCCAACAGCTCCAGGAACCGCCGCAGTTCACCGTCCCCGAGCCACGTGTCTCCGATCCGCATCGCACCGATCCGGATCTCGGCCTCACCCGCCCGCCGGGCCGCCTGTTCGATGTTGGCGCGGTGGAGCTTGATGCCCTGGCCGCCGCCCGCCCACGTCTCGGCGTACGTCGTCGCCGTCACACCCTCCAACCCGGCGCGCATCATCTCGCCGACCACCTGCCGCCCCCACAGGGGTTCCGCGCCGGCCTGGCCGAGAGCCTCCAGCAGGGCCCCGTGCACCCGCTCGAACAGAGCGCCCGCTTCGCCGTCCGGCGTCGCGAGCACGGGCGTCCACCCGCAGTCGAACTCCTCCAGCACCAGCCACCCACCCGGCCGCAACGCCCCCGTCAACCGCTCCAACACCCGCGTCCGCTCCGGCAGATGCAACAGCACCAGCCGCGCGTGTACGAGGTCGAAGTCGCCGTCTCCCGGCATCGGATCGCGGGTGATGTCGTGCGTCAACAGCCGTACGTTCGCAGGCAGTTGCCTTTGCACAGCCCAGCGCGGGTCGAGGTCCGTAACGAGAACCTCCCCGTCCGGCCCCACCCGCTCCCCCAGCCAGTCACCGAGTGAGCCCCCTCCACCACCGACCTCCAGGCACCTCCAACCCGGCCCGACACCGGTGTTTTCCAACGCCTTCCGCGACCAGGGGTCGTACCGCGACTCCAGGACGGAGAAGCGCTCCCGCGTCTGATCGTCCGCGTTGTCGAACAGATAGCGCGACATGACGCCTCCCTCTCCTCACTGCCGTACACCCGAAATACTCACACCATGAGCACACTCATTTGCAGAGCGTAATGATTCGCCCACGCTTCGGCGCGGGTGCGCCCTGCGTGCACGAGAGCGCACCCGCCCACGCTTCGGCGCGGGTGCGCCCTGCGTGCACGAGAGCGCACCCGCGAAGATAATTCCAATACAGGAAGAATCCCCCTAAAGGGCTCGAAGAGCCCGCCGAAAGCCGGCGATCCCCATGACCGAACACCCGAACGCCGCCCTCGTCCGCAAGGGCTACGACGCCTTCACCCGCGGCGACATGGACACCCTCCGCGGTCTGATGTCGTCGGACTGCACGCACCACGTCCCCGGCGACAACCCGCTGTCCGGCGACTACAAGGGCCAGGACTCGATCCTGGACATGTACCGCCGACTCTTCGAGGAGACCGACGGCACGTTCAGCGTCGCCATGAGCCACATCCTCGTCGACGGCCGGGGCCACGCCGTCTCCGTGCACCGCTACACCGCCGAGCGCAACGGCAAGCGGATCGAACAGAACGGCTGTCTGATCTTCCGGATCGTCGGAGACAAGTTCACCGACATCGACGAATGCCAGGAGGACATGGAGAAGGAGAGCGAATTCTGGGCGTGACGCCCCCCCGTACCGGCCCAGCCCAGCCCACTCCACGCCCCTCCCGATCAGCCCGATCAGCCCGATCAGCCCGATCAGCCGTATCAGCGACGCGCACAACCCCGAACGGCCTCCAGGTGTCACACAGGTGAACAAGCCAGCACCCCCGACATCCGGCCACCCACCTGGAGCCCCCCGTGCACAGACGGACGTACGCCCTGGCCGCCGCCACCACCGCGGCCAGTACGGCGGCGGCACTCGCCCTCACCCTCGCCCCCCACGCGGCCGCCGCCCCCCAACCCACCCCCGTGACCAGCGACTTCAACGGCGACGGCTACGCGGACCTCGCCGTAGGCGTCCCCGACGCCACCGTGAGCGGCAAGGCGAGGGCCGGCTATGTGAACGTCGTCTGGGGCGGCGCGAAGGGCCTGGGCCGGCACGGCGGCATCCGGGTCAGCCAGGCCACCGCCGAGGTCCCCGGCACCCCGGAGGCGGGCGACCGCTTCGGCGCGGCGGTGGCGCTGGAGGACACGAGCGGCGACGGCATCGCGGAGCTGATCGTCGGCGCGCCCGGCGAGGACGTCACCGGTCGCGGCACGGACGCGGGCTCGGTCACCGTCGTCGGCGGCGCGAAGGTGGGCACGGGTCCGGGGTCCACGGCCCTCACCGGCCCGTCGGCGAACTCGGCCTACGGCTGGTCGGTCGCCGCGGCGGACCTGACCGGCGACGGCGGCCGGGACATCGTGGTCGGCGGCCGGGACAAGGTCGTGCTGCGCGCCGTCGTCAACGACGGTGAGGACATCGTCGTCACCACCGTCCTCGCCACCCCCATGGGCGGCCGCGCCCCGCTCCTCGCCACCGGCGACTTCACCGCCGACGGCACGGACGACCTGGCCCTCGCCTTCCACACGATCAACGCCCCCTACACCCAGTCGCACGTACGGCTGTGGGCGTGGGACCCGGCCGAGCAGCGCATGGCCAACACCTGGAACGCCTCCAACGGCGCCGCCTCCGCGCTCGCCGTCGGCGACTTCGACGGCGACGGCCTGGACGACCTCGCCCTCGGCGAATGCCGCGAGATCGCCGACGAGAACATCGACGACCCGTGCGGCCCGGAGTCGTACGCCAAGGGCGGCGGCATCCACGTCAGCTACGGCGACCCGAACGGCTCCTTCGGCCTGCGCTCCCAGACCCTCAACCAGGACACGGTCGGCGTCCACGGCGTCGCCGAGGACGGCGACCGCTTCGGCGCCTCCCTCGCCGTACTGGACGTCAACGGCGACGGCCGCGACGACCTGATCGCGGGCGCCCCCGGCGAGGCCATCGGCACCCGCAAGGCCGCCGGCGCGGCCACGCTCCTGCTGGGCCACGCCGGCGGCATCGTCGACAGGTACGGCGAGGCGTCGTCCGTCCCGTACCACCAGGACCGCCCCCGCGTCCCCGGCGCCGCCGAGCCCGCCGACGCCTTCGGCACGGCCGTGGCCACCGGCGACTACGACAAGGACGGCACCCCGGACACGGCCGTCGGCACCCCGGGCGAGAACACCCGCTCCGGCGGCGTCTGGGTCTTCCCGAAGACCTCCGTGACCAACTCCTACGCCCTCACCCCGAAGAACCTGGGCCTCCCGTCCCCGACGACGGCATTGTCGTACGGCAGGTTCCTGACCAGCCACTGACCAGCCACTGACCAGCCACTGACGGTGCCGGGGACTGACTCCCGTGAGCCCCCGAGGAATCCCTGACGATCCCTTAGGGGATGTCACAGCTCGGCCGCAAAGCCGGGCCGGTTGGCCCCGGCCCGGCACGCTGTCGTCCGGGACCAGGTACGTTCGATGACGTGGCTGGATTCAGGATCGGACGCGGCCGGGACAACGGCGCTCCTCAAGCGCGACCGCAACACCCCCCGCACGGACAGCAGGCCCCGCAGGCCGGCGGCCCGTCGTACGGCTATCCCCAGACGCCCCCGCAACCGCCGTACGGCGGCGGCCGGGGCGGCGGTCAGGGCTGGCCCCAGACGCGCGGCGGCGGTCACCCCGGGAACTACGGCACCCACGTCAGTCCCGGACCGCACGGGAACCAAGGGCACCAGGGGAACCACGGCGAGCCGGAGTACTTCGGCGACGACGGCACGCACCCCCAGGGCGGCCCCCACGGTGGCGGCGTGGACCCGTACGCGGCCAACAACCCGGGTCACACGCAGACGTTCGCCGTCGGCGATGACCCTTACCACCCGGGCGACACCTACCGCGCGGGCCAGGCACCGCCGACCCCGCTCGGTCCGCGGCTGCCGTGGAAGGCCCTCCTCAAGGGCATCCTCACCAGCCCGAACCGGACCTTCCTTCTGATGCGCGACTACCCGGTGTGGGGCCCCGCCCTCATCGTGTCGTTCCTGTACGGCCTGCTGGCCGTGTTCGGTTTCGACACCGCCCGCGAGGACGCGATCAACGCGACGCTGTCGAACGCCGTACCGATCGTCCTCGTCACGGCCGTGACGATGGTGCTGAGCACCTTCGTCCTGGGCGTGGTCACCCACACCCTGGCCCGCCAGCTCGGCGGTGACGGCGCCTGGCAGCCCACGGTCGGCCTCTCCATGCTGATCATGGCCCTGACGGACGCGCCCCGCCTGGTCGTAGCGATGTTCGCGGGTGGCGACGCCTCCTTCGTCCAGATCCTCGGCTGGATCACCTGGGTCGCCGCCGGCGCCCTCCTGACCCTCATGGTCGCCAAGTCCCACGACCTGCCCTGGCCCAAGGCCCTCGGCGCCTCCGCGATCCAGCTGGTAGCGATCCTGTCGCTGATCAAGCTGGGCACGTTCTGATCAAGTCGCAGGAATCAGGAGTGAAGTGAGGGGCTCCCGGCAACAAGCCGGGAGCCCCTACTCGTATACGCGTACGTACATACCTGCTTATGCAGGGCCTCTAGGCGTCGAGAACCTGTCCGGCCCGCCGCACGACGGGCGGCTCGACGCTCCACGGGAAGTTGATCCAGTCGTTTGTCCGCTTCCACACGTACTCGCACTTCACGAGGGAGTGGGACTTCTCATAGATCACGGCGGACCGTACCTCCGCCACGGTGTCGAGGCAGAAGTCGTGGACGAGCTTGAGCGTCTTGCCCGTGTCGGCCACGTCGTCCGTGATGAGGACCTTCTTGTCGGAGAAGTCGATCGCGTTCGGAACGGGCGCGAGCATCACGGGCATCGGCAGGGTGGTGCCCACGCCCGTGTAGAACTCGACGTTGATCAGGTGGATGTTCTTGCAGTCCAGCGCGTAGGCGAGCCCACCGGCGACGAAGACGCCACCGCGCGCGATGGAGAGGATGACGTCGGGCTCGTACCCGTCGTCGGCGATGACCTGAGCGAGCTCCCGCACGGCCGAGCCGAACACCTCGTACGTCAGGTTCTCGCGCACCCCACTCACCCCTGCTGCCACATCCGCCACGCCAGTCACACCTGCGTCCGGTGGAAGTTGAGGAAGGACCGGGAGGCGGTGGGCCCCCGCTGCCCCTGGTACCGCGACCCGTACCGCTCACTGCCGTACGGGAACTCGGCCGGCGAGCTGAGCTGGAACATGCAGAGCTGCCCGATCTTCATACCGGGCCAGAGCTTGATGGGCAGGGTGGCGAGGTTCGACAGCTCAAGGGTCACGTGCCCGGAGAACCCGGGATCGATGAACCCGGCGGTGGAGTGCGTGACGAGCCCGAGCCGCCCCAGCGAACTCTTGCCTTCGAGCCGCGAAGCGAGATCGTCGGGGAGGCTGATGACCTCGTAGGTACTGGCGAGGACGAACTCCCCGGGATGGAGGATGAACGGCTCATCGCCCTCCGGCTCCACGAGCCGCGTGAGATCCGCCTGCTCGACGGCCGGGTCGATATGGGGATAGCGGTGGTTCTCGAACACCCGGAAGAAGCGGTCGAGACGCACGTCGATGCTCGACGGCTGCACCATGGATTCGTCGTACGGATCGATCCGCACCCGACCGGCGTCGATCTCGGCCCGGATGTCCTTGTCTGAGAGAAGCACGTCCCGAGGATACGCAAGACGCGCGGGCCGCCCACCATCAGGACGGACCCGCGCGCCTGTACGACTACTCCCTGCCTACAGCTTCCACTCCGCCACCGCTATCGCTTCTCCAACGCCCCCACCGGCACGACGCTGCGCAACCGCGCGCAACGCGGGCAGCGGATGAGCCGGCCGGGTCCGAGGCGATCGGCCTGCTGCATCGGGAACGTAGCGGTGCTGAACACGTGCCCATCGGCACAACGGACGACGGTGCGCTCCATCAAGTCCAAGAGTCCCTTCCCCAAGAGCCGCGTCTGGATGTCGACCTGACGTCGACCTGACGACCAAAGCCACATTACGGGATCAATGGGACGGCCCTCCAGGCGGCACTCCGATCCCCCGAAGCCCCCACCCAGACCCTCTTCCGCACCTCCACCGTACGCCCCAACTCCCGCCCCACGCAGCCCCATCCCCACCCCCACAACGCAACCGGGCCCCACGCCTCCAGCACGCGGGACCCGACATGAGGTAAAGTAACAACGCGTTCCGACTCCGGCACCAACCGGCGTCTTACGCGGGTGTAGTTTAGTGGTAGAACATCAGCTTCCCAAGCTGAGAGTGCGAGTTCGATTCTCGTCACCCGCTCCATGCGAACCCCCAGGCCAGAGGCCCGGGGGTTCTTTGTTGTCTAGACCGGTGCGCGGGTGGCGCACCACAACCGCACCATAAGGACTGGCTACGTCCCGGTGGCCTTCTCCTTGTGGTGCGCGGAGTCGCCCGTGTGGTTCTTCGCACGCTCCGTGCGCACCATCTCGTCGAGACCGGCCGCCAAGTCGCGCTGCCGCTCGTCGTCGGAGTGCTGATAGATCAGCGCGGCCTTCTCGGAGGACTGTCCAGCCCGAACCATGGTGTCTTTGAGCGTGGCACCGGAGCGCGTGGAGAGCGTGTGCCCGGTATGGCGAAGGTCGTAGAAGCGGAAGCCTTCCGGCAGCCCCGCAGCGGCACGGGCACGGCGCCATTTCCGGCCGAAGGATGTGCGGCGGAAGGCGGCGCCCTTCTCCCCGACGAAGAGAAGCCCATCGGGGCCCTTCTCCGCGTACCAGGCGAGGTGGCGCTTGACGTCCTTCTCCAGGAAGGCAGGCAGGACGACGAGACGGGCGCCCGCATCGGACTTGGTGGCTCCGGGAGCGCGCTTCCCGTTGGTCCGCTCGGGCTCGGCCACGCGGACACGGATCACGAGGTTGTCGAGGTCGACGTCTCGGCGCCGGAGGCCGGCCAGTTCCTCTGGCCGCATAGGCCCGTACGCCCCCAGGTAGACCATGAGGCGCCAGCGGATACCGATCGCTTCGGCGAGCGCGTCGACCTGGACGACGGTGGCGATCCGGCGCTCAGCGGCGGACTCCTTGCCCGCACCCTTGATCCGGCACGGGTTGCGACTGACCAGGTCGTCATCGACGGCCGTTTCCATCATGCCTTTGAGCAGCCGGTATGCCTTGGCGACGGTTGTCTTGGCACTGGTCGCCCGAAGCCGCTCCGCTCGCCATTCACGGACGCGCGGTGCGGTGATCTCGTCCAGGTCGAGCGTGCCGAAGGTCGGGAGGATGTAGAGCCGAAGAAGGTGTTGATACAGATCCACCGTCCGTACGGCCAACTCCCGCTCCTCGACCCACTTCTCGGCGTACTCACGGAAGTTCACGGCGCCCGCGTCGGGAGCGCGCCAGTCGCCCCGGCTGAGATCCGCCTCAACCTGGGAGAGCCAGATCTCAGCGTCTTTCTTCGTCTCGAAGGTCTCGGGTGCACGCACCCGCTCGTTGTCGGGAGCGAGGTACGACGCCGTCCACTTCCCGGACCGGTACTGCCGCACAGCCCCAAAGCGGCGACGTCTGCCCTTCTTGTTGGCCATCAGGCAGCCCTCCGAAGTCCGGTACGGCGGAGCCGGATCGGCTCGACGGTCCGAGAGTCCAGGTACTCGTGAAGGGCACTCTCAGGGATGCGAACGTGACGGCCGACCTTCACGTAGCGAATGCGCCGCTCCTCGATGAGCCGCCGGGGGAAGCGGGTGGTCGTACCCAGCAGCTCGGCGACCTGGTCGACGGACAGGTAGCGGTCGTTCATGTGGTCGGCTCTCCTTCCGTTCCGGGGGCGGGTTCGAGGGACGCGGCAAGCCAGGTCTCGCCCGCACTGAGGCCCGTACCGGCGAACACCCAGTGAGCGAGGACGAGCGTGGTTTCGCCGTCCTGAGGTGCGGGCGGAGCGGCTTGGGCGCGGCGCCAT
>NZ_JAEMUX010000117.1 GCF_016598475.1 Streptomyces adelaidensis | reverse complement strand
AGCTGTTGGGCCGTTCCGACGTTCCAAACCTTAGCGGATCTGCTCGGCAGTTCCCAATCGGGGCTGTCGAACCCAAATCGAATTGAATTCGGGCGCGCCGAATTCATCCCGGTTGGGAGATCGTGCTGGTTGGTTTGTATGCCGCTTGAGCGGCGGAGGTGCTACCGCAGAACCGTTACGGCTCCGTGGCAACCCGAAGAACTTTACGCATCGCGGGGTGGACTGTCAAGCCTCCCCATGGTGGCCCGTGGTCAAACCCCGGGCACCCTCAAGCGTACGACCTCAGTCCAGGTCCGTGAGTCGGCCGCCGGCGTCCGGCTGGGCGTGCTCGACGCGGCGGAGGAGGCGGGTCAGGACCTCGCCCAGGACCATCCGTTCCAGGGGAGAGAGGTCCTGGAGGAGGTCTTCCTCGAAGACCGTGGCGAGGCGCATGGCCTCCAGCCACTTCCCGCGACCCTCGGGAGTGAGCTCGACGATGACGCGGACGCGGTTGGTCTCGTCGCGCTCCCTCGTCACCAGACCCTCGGCGACCATGCGGTCGATGCGGTGGGTCATGGCGGCCGGGGTGAGGCCGAGCCGCTTCGCGAGTTCGCTCGGGCCCATGCGGTACGGGGCGCCGGAGAGGACGAGGGCCTTGAGGACCTCCCACTCGGCGTTGCTGATGCCGAGCGCCGAGGTCTGGCGGCCGTAGGCGACGTTCATACGACGGTTGAGACGAGAGAGCGCCGAGACGATCTTCTCGACCTGGGGGTCGAGGTCCTGGAACTCGCGCTGGTAGGCGGCGATCTGCTCTTCGAGTGCCGGCTCGGCGCCGCCGGAGGTGCTTGGGGTGTCGCCCATGGGCGCAGTATGGCACGCCGACGCTTGGCATCGAAGTCCTTCGGAGTGTACTGTTTAGGTTCTAAGTTTTAGCTTCGAAGTCTTCAGTATTAACGCTTGAGCTGGACGGCTTCCCTTACCTAGGCAGGTGAACTTGACCAGGGGGTTGGGCGCAGCGATGCGTCGGATTCATGTGAGCAACGCGCTCGGTGCGTTCGGACTCGGCTTCACCGTCCCGTATCTGTACGTCTATGTGGCGCAGGTACGGGATCTCGGGGCGATGACGGCGGGGCTGGTGCTCGCGGTCTTCGCTGTGGCCGCGCTGGTGGTGTTGCCGTTCGCCGGGCGCGCCATAGTGCGGCGCGGTCCGCTGCCGGTGCTGCTCGGCGCCCTGGTCACCGCTGCTGTCGGGTCGCTGAGCCTGGGGCTGGCGGCCGGTGCGACGACCGTGCTGCTGTCCGCGGCGGCGCTCGGGGCCGGGCAGGCCGTGATGCAGCCGGCGCTCGCGACGATGATCGTCGACTGTTCGAGTACGGAGAACCGGTCGCGGGCCTTCGCCACGCAGTTCTTTCTGCAGAACCTCGGGCTCGGGGTCGGCGGACTGATAGGCGGGCACCTCGTCGATGCCGACCGCGCGGGGTCCTTCACCCTGCTGTTCTCCATACAGGCGGTGATGTTCCTGCTGCTCGTCGGTGTGATGGCGACCGTGCGGAGACCTCGGGCGCCGAAGGTCGAGGGCGTCCCGGCTGGGGCGGCCAAGGGGAGCTGGAAGCAGTTGCTCGGGAACCGAGCCATGGTGCAGCTGTGTGTGCTGGGGTTCGTGCTGTTCTTCGCCTGTTACGGGCAGTTCGAGTCGGGGCTCAGTGCGTACGGGGTGGAGGCGGCCGGGCTATCGACGTCCGCGCTCGGTACGGCGCTGGCGGCCAACACCGCGGTGATCGTGGTCGCGCAGTTCGCCGTGCTGCGGTTCGTGGAGCGGCGTCGGCGGTCTCGGGTGATCGCGGGTGTGGGGATCGTCTGGGCCGTGGCCTGGGGGGTGGCCGGGTTCGCGGGGCTTGGGCAGGTGAGTCAGAGCATGGCCACGGCAGCGTTCGTATGCACGTACTCGTTGTTCGGGCTGGGGGAGGCGATGTTGTCTCCGACTGTTGCTCCGCTCGTGGCCGATCTTGCGCCTGAGGGGATGGCTGGGCAGTACAACTCCGCGTTCGCGCTGGTCAAGCAGCTTGCGTTGGCTGTGGGGCCGGCGGTGGGTGGGCCTATGGGGGCGTCGTTGCATGCGGCGTATGTGGTGGTATTTCTGGGGTTTTCTCTTGGGATCGTGGTGCTGGCGGTTCGGTTGGGGCGGGGGCTCACGGTGGTTCAGGATCAGCCGGGGGTGGTTAGTCGGGTGGTGGCTCGGGGTGGGGTGTCTTCTGAGCCCGCTGGGGTGCGGGCCTGATCCTTTTCGCCCCCGCCGCCCCTACCCGTTCCCATCCCCAGGGGCTGCGGCCCTTCTACCCCCGGCCCCCCGTTATTTCGGCTGCGGGTCCGTGGGGGCTTGTCGCGCCGTTCCCCGCGCCCCTTAAAAGGGTCCACTCGTCATGTCGTTCGGCGAGGTAGGGCGAACTCGCACCAGACCGACTTGCCGCCGCCGGGGGCTCGGCGGCTGCCCCAGTTGGAGGCGATGGTGGCGATGATGGCGATGCCTCGGCCGGACTCGTCGCCGGGGTCGGCTCGGCGGCGGCGGGGGAGGTGGTCGTTGCCGTCGGTCACCTCGACGATGAGGCGGCGGTCTGTGCGGCGCAGGCGTAGCCGCATGGGTGGGATGCCGTGTTGTAGGGAATTGGCGACGAGTTCGCTGGCCGCCAGGACGCCCAGGTCGTGGAGTTCCGGAGGGAAGCGCCAGCTCGTCAGGACGCCGGAGGCGAAGGCCCGGGCTCGGGGGGCCGCTTCCACGCCGCCCAGCAGCTCCAGTGCCGCGTTGCGGAAGAGTTCGCTGTCGGGGCCCGTGCGGGCGGGGTGCTGGAGGACGAGGACGGCCACGTCGTCGTCGTGGTCGGCGGTGACGCCCGTCGAGCGGACCAGGCGGTCGCAGACCACCTGGGGCGTGCCGGTGGCGCCGGCCAGGGCCCTCTCCAGGGCCGCGATTCCCTCGTCGAGGTCTTCGGTGCGGCGTTCCACCAGGCCGTCCGTGTAGAGGACGGCCGTGGAGCCGGGGCCGAGGGGGACCGAGCCCGAGGCGTGCATCCAGCCGCCCGTGCCTAGCGGGGGGCCGGTGGGCTCGTCGGCGCGCAGGACGGTGCCGCTCTCGTCGCGGACGAGGATCGGGAGGTGGCCGGCGGAGGCGTAGACCAGGCGGCCCTCGTTGGGGTCGTGGACGGCGTAGACGCAGGTGGCGATCTGGTTGGCGTCGATCTCCATGGCGAGGCCGTCGAGCAGCTGGAGCACCTCGTGCGGGGGGAGGTCCAGGCGGGCGTAGGCGCGGACCGCCGTGCGGAGCTGGCCCATGACGGCCGCCGCTCGTACGCCTCGGCCCATGACGTCGCCGATGACCAGAGCGGTGCGGCCGCCGCCGAGGGTGATGACGTCGTACCAGTCGCCGCCGACGGCGGTTTCGGTGCCGCCGGGGTGGTAGACGGCGGCGATGCGCAGGTCGTCGGGCTCTTCCAGCTCCTGGGGGAGGAGGGAGCGCTGGAGGGTGACGGCGGTCTCGCGCTGGCGGCGCTCGCTGGCACGGAGGCGGTCGGCGGCCTCGGCGAGGTCGGTGACGTCGGCGGCGAAGATCAGTACGCCGCCGTCGCTGTGCCGGTCGTCGCCCGGTACGTCGACGGGGGTGCAGGTGATCGTGTAGGAGCGGCCGCTGGGGGCCTTGCGGGACTTGACCGTGCGGGGTCTGGCGCTGCGCAGGACCTGGTCGAGGAGCGGGAGGAGGCCGAGGGCCTCCAGCTCGGGCAGGGCCTCGCGGGCGGGTTCGCCGAGCGGTCGGGTGCCGAAGGCCGCGGCATAGGCGTCGTTGACGTACGCCGTGCGGTGGTCGGGGCCGTGCACGAGGGCGACGAGGGCCGGGATGCGGTCGAGGATCTCGCGGGTCGGGAGATCGTCGACGGCGGGCACGGTCGGTGTGTCGTCCGGTGGGTCGTCGGTCTGCCGTTCGGCGCGGGCCGCGGGCACGGAGCCTTCGCCCCGCCGGTCCGGGGTGACGGTGTGTTCGGTCCGCGCTGCGGCGCGGCGCTGCGTACCGGGGAGCCGGGCGCTCCAGCGCGTGAAGTTCACCGAATCCTTGCCTCGTGCCTCGTGTTGTTGTCTGTGGCCGGCTCCGGATCCGGCCGGCGGCCCGGGGGATGGCCCCGGGTGCGGCGGTGGGGGATGCCTGGTCGTGGGTGTGGTGTGGGCAAGGGGGTGGCCTTGCCCGGGGTCGTGGATCACGTCGCGGACCAGTCTGGCCGACCGGACCGACATCCGTCAGACGTCGGCCTGAACGGTGGAGTTCCTGGATCCGGTCAGGACGACCCCTTCGGGTCCTCAGGAGCCTTTCCACCGGCCGCGAGTTCGAACTCCGCACGGGGATGTTCGAGTGATCCGAGTGACACGATCTCCCGCTTGAAGAGCCCGGAGAGGGTCCACTCGGCGAGTACCCGGGCCTTGCGGTTGAAGGTCGGCACTCGGCTCAGATGGTAGACGCGGTGCATGAACCAGGCAGGGTAGCCCTTCAGCTTCCGCCCGTAGACATGTGCGACGCCCTGGTGCAGTCCCAGCGAGGCGACCGAGCCCACGTATTTGTGCGAGTACGTCTCCAGCGGCTCGCCGCGCAGGGTGTGGACGATGTTGTCGCCGAGGGTCCGGGCCTGGCGTACGGCGTGCTGGGCGTTGGGGGCGGTCTCCTTGCCGGGTTCGGCCACGGTGACGTCGGGGACGGCGGCCGCGTCGCCCGCGGCCCAGGCGTGCGCGACGCCCTCCACGGACAGCTCGGCGGTGCACTTCAGGCGCCCGCGCTCGTTCAGGGGAAGGTCGGTGGCGGCGAGGATGGGGTGCGGTTTCACACCGGCCGTCCAGACGACCGTACGGGTCGGGAAGCGGGCGCCGTCGCTGAGGACGGCGACGCGGTCGACGCACGAGTCGAGGCGGGTGTGGAGGCGTACGTCGATGTTGCGGCGGCGCAGCTCGGTGACCGTGTAGCGGCCCATCTCCTCGCCGACCTCCGGGAGGATGCGGTCGGAGGCCTCCACGAGGATCCACTTCATGTCCTCGGGCTTGACGTTGTGGTAGTACCGCGCGGTGTAGCGGGCCATGTCCTCCAGCTCGCCGAGCGCCTCCACTCCGGCGTAGCCGCCGCCCACGAAGACGAAGGTCAGGGCGGCGTCGCGGATCGCGGGGTCGCGGGTGGAGGAGGCGATGTCCATCTGTTCGATGACGTGGTTGCGCAGGCCGATGGCCTCTTCCACGGTCTTGAAGCCGATGGCGTGGTCCGCGAGCCCGGGGATCGGGAGGGTGCGCGCGATGGAGCCGGGGGCGAGGACCAGTTCGTCGTACGTCAGCTGCTCAGCGGCCGCGCCCTCCTCGGTGGCGAGGGTCGCGAGGGTCGCGATGCGTTTGGCGTGGTTGATCGTGGTGACCTCGCCGACGACGATCTTGCACCGGTCGAGGACGCGGCGCAGGGGTACGACGACGTGGCGGGGCGAGATGGAGCCGGCGGCGGCTTCCGGAAGGAAGGGTTGATACGTCATGTACGGGTCGGGGGACACGACGACGATCTCGACGTCACCGCGTCCTAGTTCCGGTTTCAGCTGTCGTTGCAGGCGCAGCGCGCTGTACAGCCCGACATATCCGCCGCCGACGATGAGGATGCGCATCGGTTCCTTCACCATCCCATGACGCACCTCTCTCGTTGGTTTGTCCACAGGCCCGGCAATTTGTGTGACCGGTCGCAATGGGCGCGCGGGGTTGGCCGATTTACCGGCGCGTGCGGCAGGTGCGCAGGTCAGATGGTGTGAGCCGGGTGGCAGGAGGGGGCGCAAACCAGACGTAAACCGCCCGTACTCCGATCGGGCGGCGCTCCGTGCGGAACGTGCCCCTTCTGAATTGACTCCCTCTCAACTATGTTCGTGTGTCGACGGGGTGTAGGGGGGATGCGTTCAAGAGGTTCGGTCGGGTCCGGTATCCGGGTTCGGATGGCGGGTTCGGGTGTGTCGAGTGGGTCCGCGACGGGCGGGGCGGCTCGGGCACCGGCTCTCCGGTGAAAGGACCGGGGATCGTCGAGAACCTTGGACGCTCGTTTCGCCGCTCCGGCTTCCGATGACGGGGAGAGTCTCCGGGGGGAGACGTCATTACCGGGGGAACACGTATGCATATTCAGGACTCTCATTGGTCGTCCGCGTCCACGCTCGCACCCGGTGGTGCGATCGGCGCGGCGGTCGGCAACGGACGCGGGGACGGAGGGCGGTCGACTCCGCTCCGCGTGGACGCACAGCGCAACCTCGAACACGTACTGCGCGCGGCTCGCGAGGTCTTCGGCGAGCTGGGGTACGGCGCGCCCATGGAGGACGTCGCCCGCCGCGCCCGGGTCGGCGTCGGCACGGTGTACCGGCGCTTCCCGAGCAAGGACGTCCTGGTCCGGCGGATAGCCGAGGAGGAGACGTCCCGGCTCACCGAGCAGGCCAGGCTCGCGCTCGGGCAGGAGGAGGACCCCTGGTCGGCGCTGTCCCGCTTCCTGCGGACGTCGGTGGCCTCGGGCGCCGGGCGGCTGTTGCCGCCGCAGGTGCTGCGGGTGGGGGTCGCCGAGGACGGGGCCGACGGTGCCGGTGTCGGCGGGGTCGGTGTCGGTGGCTTCGGTGTGGACGAGGCGCGGGTGCCGCAGCAGCGGGCTCAGCCGGCTACGGAGCTGCGGTTGGTCTCGGCGGATTCTGGGGCGCCTGGTGCCTCGGGGGCCGTTGGGGGCGTGGGTGGACCGGCGGATGATGCCGGGGCTTCCGCGCTGCTCGAGGTCGTGGGGCAGTTGGTGGAGCGGGCTCGGGCGGCGGGTGAGCTGCGGGGGGATGTGACCGTGGCTGATGTGTTGTTGGTGATCGCCACCGGGGCGCCCTCCCTGCCGGATGCGGCGCAGCAGGCTGCGGCTTCGGCTCGGTTGTTGGACATCTTGCTGGAGGGGCTGCGGTCTCGGCCGGCGTGATGGTGGGCGAGTGAGCTCGGTTCAGTGAGCTTGGGGTGGGGGTGGTGTGGGGTTTGTCGCCCCCGCCGCCCCTACCCGTTCCCATCCCCCAGGGGCTTTGCCCCTCCGACCCCCTGAGCGCCTTGTAGCTCGAGGGGGTTCTGTGCGTTGGCGGGTGCGGGATCGTCGTGGTTGATCGCGCAGTTCCCCGCGCCCCTGAGCGGGCTGCGGCCCCTCAGCGTGCGTACTCGTTTGGGTGAACCGCCGTACTCAGGTCTGGGGGGAACCCTCGGACGAGTGGTATGCCCGTACTGCCGGGGGCTGAACAAAAGCCAATATGGCACTCTGACCCGGTGTTGGGGACTGGGTCGGCCGGTGGTGGGGGCTTCCGCGATGAGTGGTGACGGGCGGGACGAGTCGGAGCCTCAGGTGCCGGCGCAGTGGGATCTGTTCGGGTCCGGGGTGCTGCCGCCTCCTCCTCGGGAGCCTTCCGACGCCGATCTGATCGAGTGGATGCGGGCGGGCGAGGACTCGGCGTACGAGGAGCTGTACCGGCGTCATGCGGAGGCGGTGCGCCGGTATGCGCGGACCTGTTGCCGGGACGCGTACACGGCGGACGATCTGACGGCCGAGGTCTTCGCCCGGATGCTGCAGGCGGTACGGGGCGGCTCCGGGCCGGAGCATGCCGTACGGGCTTATCTGCTGACGTCCGTGCGGCGGGTGGCGGCGACGTGGACGAGTTCCGCGAAGCGGGAGCAGCTGGTCGACGACTTCGCGGTGTTCGCGGCGCGGGCGTCGCGCAGGGCCGAGGTGTTGGACACCGCCACGCTGGACCTCGGGGCGGATGTGCGGGCGATGCACGAGGCCGAGCAGTCGATGGCGATGCGGGCGTTCCGGTCACTGCCGGAGCGGTGGCAGGCCGTGCTGTGGCACACGGAGGTCGAGGACGAGTCGCCGAGCGAGGTGGCGATGCTTTTCGGGCTGGACGCCAACGGGACCCGGGTGCTCGCCAGTCGGGCCCGGGAGGGGCTCAAACAGGCGTATCTGCAGGCCCATGTGAGCGCCACCCTCGCGGGCGACTCGGCGGAGTGCGGGCGTTACGCCGACCGGCTCGGTGCGTACGCCCGGGGGAGACTGCGTACGCGGGCCGAGCGGGGACTGCGCGCCCATCTGGAGGAGTGCGCGGCGTGCCGGCTGGCCGCCGGGCAGATCAAGGACGTCGCGAGCGGGATTCCGGCCGTCGTACCGATCGCGGTCATCGGGTGGTTCGGTGCCGCCGGGTACGCGAAGGTGGCCGCGCTCGTCGCCGGTGGCGCGGGGGCCGGTGCGGCCGCGGGGGCGGCGGCCGCGGCGAGCGGTGGTTCCGGGAGCGCGGGTGCGGGCGGCGGGGCCGCCGCCGAGGGGCTCGGCGCGCCGGCGAGGGTCGGGATCGCGGTGAGTGTGGCCGGGATGGTCGCCGCCGCGGTGGCGCTCGCGCTGGCCGGCGATGACGTGAAGAGCGAGGAGCCGTCGGCCGGGCCGTCCGCCTCGCGAGCCGTCGAGGTGCCGCCCGAGCCGGAGCCCGAGCCGGAGCCCGAGCCGTCGAGGACACCGCAGCGGGCGCCCGCACCGGGTGTGGCGCCGGTAGTGGTGGTGCCCGTGTCCCGGCCGTCGCCGACACCTTCGCCGTCGCGGTCCGTGGCGTCGGCTCCGTCCGTGAAGCCGACACCGGCTCCGGAGCCCACACCCACGCCCACCCCGACTCCCACGCCCACCCCGACTCCCTCGCCCACGCCGACTCCCTCGCCCACGCCGACTTCGACGCCCCCTCCCCCGGCGGTCTACCAGTGGAACGAGCTGCGGTACGGAGCCCTCGGCGACGGCACCGAGCCCGAGATGCGGCTCGGCGAGAGCAGTTGGGTCTGGCAGCGGTACGGGGTGTCGATCGCCGGGAAGCAGCACGCGAACGGGGTGACCGTGCACGGTCACTCCTCCGTGGCCATCGATCTCAACCGCCGGTGCGGCTCGTACACCGCGCTCGTCGGCGTCGACGACATGACGCTCGGCTTCGGCGAGGTCTACTTCTCCGTCTACGGCGACGGGGTGCGGCTGTGGAGGTCCGGGCCGGTGCGGGGCGGGGAGCCGGCGGTGCCGGTCCGGGTGGACCTCGGCGGGCGGGAGACGGTACGGCTGGTCGTCGAGCCGCACAGCCACTATGACCCGGCGGCGCTGGCGGACTGGGCGGAGTCCGGGTTCGTCTGCGAGTGAGAGTTCAGGGCCCTGCTCAGGTCGGCCAAGGCGTCCGTCGGGGTGTAGGCCGTGCCCGTCGTGTGCTCGGCCTCGTAGCGGGCGGGGCCCAGGGCGGCGAGGGCGGCCGCCTCGGCGCGCTCGGCGTCGTGCCGGTCGGGGAGCGGGAGCGGGCGGGGATGGTCACCGCGCCAGCTGGTTCCGGCGGCGAGGAGGCGTGCCGCGCACGGGTGGTCGCCGAGGCCGGACAGTACGGTCGCCGCGCTGTCGGCCATGGCGGCCGTCACCGTCTCGGCGCAGCGGTTGTCCACGGCGGTGCGCAGGGCGTCGGCCAGTTTGCGCAGGCCGGGTCCGGGGCCCGACTCGGCGGTCGTGAGCAGGCCGTCGACCAGATCCAGGAAGGCCCTGAACTGGGGCGGTGGTGTTCCCCAGCGAGTCTCCTCCCGGGCCAGCTCCCACTGTTCGCGGGCGTGGGTGGTCTCCCCGTCGACGAACGCCATGTGGGCGCGCAGGAGGCAGACGAACGACCGGGAGTCCGGCGCGCCGAAACGGTCGGCCGCGGTCGTCGCCTCGTCCAGTGCGGCCAGGGCGGCCTCGCGGTGGCCCATGCGGTAGGCGATCTCGCCGAGGCGGGCGATCAGGAACGGTGACTCGGTGTACGCGCCGACCTCGTACGAGAGGCGCAGCGCCTCCTCGTACTCCCCCTTGGCCTGTGTGAAACGTCCGCGGGCCATCGCCGCCTCGCCGGCCGCGCTGCGGACCTGGGCTCTCATCCAGCGGTCGCCCACCCGGTCGGCGATCGCGCGCAGTTCGGCGAGGCCGTCCGCCACGCCCCGCATGTTGCCGGCCGAGTCGACGAGCATGTGGGTGCGGAGCATCAGGGTGAAGCCGAGTTCCCAGTCTCCGCCGTGTTCGCGGCAGTTGTTGACCGCCTCGTCCATCATTTCGCGGATGTCCACCGCGGCGGCGCCCTCCAGGAAGTACGCGGTCAGGGGCCAGAGCAGGCCGGGGAAGCGGGCGGCGGCCGGGCCGGTGTGGCCGGACTCCTGTCTCAGGCGCGCCACGTAGTCGCGGGCCCTCGGGTCGTGCGGTACGCCGACGGGGCCGGACTCCGCGATCAGGGCGAGGTGGAGGAGGCGCAGGGCTGTGCGGTGGCTGTGGCGGGGGTGCTGGGAGGGGGCGGGGTCGGTGAGGAAGGCGGCGATGTGGTCGTCGGTCTCGGCACTGGCCCCGGCACAGGTCTCGGGACCGGTCTGGGCACCGGTCTCGGCACCGGTCTGGGCACCGGTCTGGGCACCGGTCTGGGCACCGGTCTCGGCACCGGTCTGGGCACCGGTCTGGGCACCGGTCTGGGCACCGGTCTGGGCACCGGTCTCGGCACCGGTCTCGGCACTGGCTTCGCCTTGGCGTTCGCCTTCGGTCCGCTCCCTGTCCAGCCTGGTCGTCAGGGTGAGGATGCGGTCCACCCAGTCGGCGCCCTCGTGGCGGAAGTTGCGGAGCCACCAGAACCAGCCCGTGGCGAGGGCGAGGCGGGTGGCGGTGGGTTCGTCGGCGGCGGCGAGGGTGCGGTGGAGGGCGGCTCGGATGTTGTCGAGGTCGGTCTCCAGGCGGTGGATCCAGGGGAGTTGGCCTGCGGAGCGGAGACGGGGCTCGGCCCGGTCGAGGAGGGTGAGGATCCAGGTGCGGTGGCGGAGTTCGGCGGCCGTGCGCAGGGCCGGGGTCTCGGCGGCGCGTTCGGTGGCGTACTCGTGGATCGTCTCCAGCATGCGGTAGCGCATGACGCGGGCGTCGTGCTCGTACGGGGTGGCGATGATCAAGGACTTGTCGACGAGGGCGCCGAGGATTCCGGCCGTCGGTCCCGGGCCCGCACAGACCGCCTCCGCCGCCTCCAGGTCCCAGCCGCCGGCGAAGACCGACACCTCGCGGAGAACCGTGCGCTCGGGCTCGTCCAGGAGGTCCCAGGACCAGTCGACGACGGCACGCAGGGTCTGCTGACGGGGCAGGGCCGTACGGCTTCCGGAGGTGAAGAGGCGGAAGCGATCGTCGAGGCGGTCGGCGATCTGGCGCGGGGTGAGCAGGCGCAGGCGGGCGGCGGCCAGTTCGATGGCCAGGGGGAGGCCGTCGAGGCGGTGGCAGATCTCGGCCACGGCCTCGGGGTCGGCCCGCAGGACCGGGTCCGCGTCGGGGCGGGCGGAGGCGGCGCGCTCCGCGAGGAGGCGGTGTGCGGGGGCCGGGGGGAGGGGTTCGACCGGGCGTACGGACTCGCCGGGGACGCCCAGGGGTTCGCGGCTGGTGGCGAGGATCGTGAGGCCGGGGCAGTGGGTGAGGAGGGCCTCGGCCAGTTCTGCGGCGGCGTCGATGACGTGTTCGCAGTTGTCGAGGATCAGGAGCAGGTCGTGGCGCTGGGCGCAGTGTTCTATGAGGAGGGCGAGCGGGGTGTGCTGTGGGGTCGGCGGCTCGTGGGTGAGCGGGTTTTCGTGGGTGAGCCGTTTTTCCTGGAGCAGCTTTTCGTGCAGCAGCTTTTCGTGCAGCAGCTTTTCGTGCAGCAGCTTTTCGTGGGTGATCAGCGCCGTGTCGCGCAGGCCCAGGGCGCTGACGACCGCGCCCGGTACCGCTTCCGGGCGGTCCAGCGGGGCCAGTTCGGCCAGCCAGGCCTGGGGGTGGGCCGTGGCGGCCTCCTCGGCCAGGCGGGTCTTTCCGGAGCCGCCGGGTCCGGTGAGGGTGACCAGGCGGGAGGTGCGCAGGTCGGCGCGGATCGCTTCCAGCTCGGGTTCGCGGCCGACGAAGGAGGTCAGGCGGGGGCGGAGGTTGCCGGTTCGGGTGGGGGCGGAGACGGGGGCGGGGGGTCTGCCGGCCGGGGGCGGGGGTGCGGGTGGGGTGGGGGTCAGGAGGGTTCGGTGGAGGGTGCGCAGGGTGTGGCCCGGGTCGGTGCCCAGGGAATCGCGCAGGGTCCGGCGTATCCCCTCGTAGGCCGTCAGGGCCTCGGCTGTGCGGCCCGTTTCGTGCAGGGCGCGGATGAGCAGGGCGTGCAGCGGTTCGTCGTGGGGGTGGGTCTCGGCCAGTTCTCGGAGTTCCGGTACGACCTCGGAGGCTTGGCCGAGGCGTAGGTCCGCCTCGATGCGGGTGCGGAGGGCCTCCGTGCGCAGGGCCTCGGGGCGCGTGGCGGCGGTTCGGTCGGGGAGGTCGGCCAGGGCGGGGCCGCGCCAGAGGGCCAGGGCTTGACGGAGGGTGGCGGCGGCGGTGGCGGGATCCTCGTGGGCCAGGGCGGTCTTCGCGTCGTGGACCAGGTGTTCGAAGGTGAAGAGGTCCACGGTGGTGGGGGTGGTGGCAAGGCGGTAGGCGCCGGGTTCCGAGGTGATGGTGTGGGGGCCGAGTGCCTTGCGTAGGCGGGCGATGAGGGCCTGGAGGGCGGCGGGGGCGTCTGTGGGTGGGGTGTCCGGCCAGACCTCGGTGATGAGGGTGGGGGTGGGGACGGGGTGGTTCGGGCGTAGGGCGAGGGCGGTGAGGAGTGCGCGTAGGCGGGGGCCGGGGAGGGGGATGGGGGTGCCGTGGTCGTTCTCGGCTCGGGTTGGTCCCAGGATGGCGTACCGCACGGGGGCATTCTTGCGTCGTTCGCTGTGGCGGGTGGGGATTTTTCGCCCCCGCCGCCCCTACCCGTCCCATCCTCCAGGGGCTGCGCCCCTTCTACCCCGTATTTCGGCTGCCGGTCCGTGGGGCTTCTCGCGCGATTCCCCGCGCCCCTTAAAAGCCACACGGTTCCCCCAATGCTCTACGACCTTCTCGCCCCTGCCCCCAGCGCGCCCCTCTGTGGCTTGATGCCTGCCGGTACCGCTCGTTGTCTTGCCGGTGTGCCTGTCCAGCAGGTGCCTCGGCGGGAGAGCAGGCGGCGTAGCCAGAGTTCCAGGGAGACGAGGTCGGCGAGGCCGTCGAGGGGGAGGGGCTCGCCCTCGGCGGCGGCGCGGAGGGCTTTGCGGACCACTCGGGCCTCTACCAGGCCCGCCTGGGCCAGGAGGGGGGTGTCGAAGAGGGTGATCAGGGTGTCGGCGGCCACGCGGAGGCCGGTGCGGGCGGCGGCGGTGGAGGTGGCGTGGGAGGGGGCGCCCCAGCCGGGTGGGAGGTCGGCGACGCCGGCGCCCTCCAGGACCGTACGGAGGATGGCGGCGCGGGCGCCGGGCTGGACGCGGAGGGCCTCGGGGAGGGCGCGGCAGGCGCGTACGACCTGGTTGTCGAGGAAGGGGGCGTGCAGGCGCTGGGAGCGGATCTCGGCGGCCTGTTCGAGGACGCGGAGGTCGGCGGCGTGGCGGGCCAGGGCGGCGCGGGCCCGGAAGTCGCCGGGGCGTTGGCCGGGGCCGACGGTCGGGCGGCCGGTCAGCGCCCCGAGGCGAATCGATACTTCGGCCAAGGCCTCCCCGGTCAGCCAGCGGGCGGCGGGGCCCGGTCTGGCCCAGTTGAGGGCGGCGAGGGAGGCACCGACCGCGCCTCCGGGCTCCTCGAAGCGGCGTTGCATGAGGCGGTCGGCGAGGACTTCGACGCCGGCCCGGTAGGGGGTGCGGGCCAGTTTCCGCGCGGCGCCGTACACGCGCGCGGGGACCATCACCGAGCCGTCCGCCTTGGCGAGGGCGGCGACCGGGCGGACCAGGTGGCGGCGTTTGCGGTCCATGAGGAGGTCGGCGAGGCGGGCCGGGTGGGCGTCCAGGACCTGGCGGGCGCCGTAGCCGGTGAAGTGGTCCGCGCTGCCGGCGGCGAGGCGGGCGCGGTGGCGGGCGGCGATGACGAGGGAGGGGCCCGGCTCGTCGGTCAGGGGGCCTTCCAGGTCCGCGTACGGGAGTACTTCCTCGCCGCCCGTCACGACTACGTGGTGCAGACGGGGGTTGGCGGCGAGGGTGCCGGCGCGTTGCAGTTCGGATTCGCGGCCGGAGGTGGCGAGGTCGTTGAAGGTGACGGCCAGGAGGCGTTCGCCGGCGCCCGTGCCGTGGCCGAGGACCGTGCCGGGGGCGCCGGGCAGGCCCGCGGCCAGCAGGGCCAGGGTGCCCGAGGCGGGTCCGCCGGAGAGGTCGGCGCCGATGCCGGGGACCGGCATGCCGCGTGCGGCGCGGCGCTCCGCCGGACCCATGCCGGGGACCGGGCCGGGGTCGACGTCGGGGACGTGCCGGGGGGCGGCCAGGCGGACCCGTACGGCTTCCACCAGGGCGTCGCGTACGGCGTCCACCGCGCTGGTCGGGTCGGCGGAGGGGGCGGCGACGGCGATGGACGCGACCGGTTCGTAGCCGGCGATCTCACGGGCACCGGCGCGCAGGATCAGTGTGTGCCCCGGCGGAATGCGGCGCACGCCGTCGTACGGCGTCGAGTCGTGGAGGGCGTCCGGCACGTCGGGGGCGGCCAGCAGGGCGGCCAGGTGCCCGAAGTCGAGGTTGGCCTCGATGAGGTCGGCGAGGGGCAGGGCGGCCGTCGCGAAGGCCGTGCCGCCCGACCAGGGGGTGTAGAAGACCGGGCGCGCGCCCGCGAGGTCGCCGCAGACGGTGACCCGGCGGCCGACCCGGACGACGGCGGTGTAGCTGCCGGGCCAGGCGGTGAGATGGCGCAGGGCGCCGCCGCGGGCGGCGAACAGGCCCACGCGCAGCTGCTCGTCGGAGGCGCCGCAGATGCCGAGGACGGCGATCTTCGTCTGCTCGTCGGCCTGCACGACGCGCACCTCGTCGGGGCGCCAGTCGCCGACGGCCCACAGGGGATCGGGGTCGCCCCACAGGAGTTGGGAGCCCACCGGATGCACGGTCTCGCCGTCGTGTCCGGTGGCGCCGGCCGAGCCGGCGGAGCCGATGGCGGAAGCGCCAGCGGCGGTACTGCTCCATCCCACCAACCACCGCATCGACGCCTCCACAGAGCGTGGACAACCAGGTGCACCGTACGAACGGCACCCATGCTGCCACGAAGGAGGCTTGTCGGAGGGCGTGTGAGGCTGCTTGCACACCGGCGAGTGCGCCCCTGGGGAGCCTTGAGCGCTCCCCCGTCACATCCTTCGGACGCCCCGTGAAGTGGGTGGTCGACAAAGGAGGACCAAGGGAGGACCCCAGGTCTACGACGTGAATGCGCCCCCGGTACGCTCCCCCAAAACACCTAACGCGCCCTCAAGAGACGTGGTCGGAGCGGTATTCACCCTCCACGACCACCGTCGATTTTCGGCCAAATCGGCTTTGTGGGGCAGAGTTCACCGAAGCTCTGTACCACCCCCGATGGCGACTCAGCGTCAACGCACAGTCCGGGAGGCGGAGTTCGCCTCCCGGACCGGTCCGCCGCCCGCGGGGATGTAGGCGGCGGTGTCCCCCAGCCCACTGGATCCAGTACAGCGGGCCGACCCACGCACAGCCATGGAACCGCTCCCGCGGTGGCCGGAGAAGAGCGCATGGACGGGCGCACGGCCACACAGCGGGAGCACGTCGCAACAGTGCGTGCTCTGCCCGTACTTTCGTACGGACCACAATCCCGCCATACGGATTTGTGCCCCTTAACGCTTGGGATGCGGCGAACTACGCTGGGTTTACGAATGCCGCGTGCCTATGCCGCCGCGGCAGCCGTCTGTTCGAGGGGTGGCGCATGTCCAGGGAGCAACGCGGGCCGAACGAAAAGCTCGGCGCCGTTCTCGCCCTCGCGGGAATCAGCAACGCAGGACTCGCGCGTCGCGTCAACGATCTTGGCGCTCAACGCGGGTTGACTCTTCGCTACGACAAGACCTCGGTGGCGCGGTGGGTCTCCAAAGGCATGGTTCCCCAGGGCGCCGCGCCACATCTCATCGCCGCCGCCATCGGCCAGAAGCTCGGCCGCCCTGTGCCGCTCCACGAGATCGGCCTGGCGGACGCGGATCCCGCCCCCGAAGTGGGCCTCGCCTTCCCTCGTGACGTCGGACAGGCGGTGCGCGCGGCGACGGAGCTGTACCGCCTCGACCTCGCCGGCCGCCGCGCCGGCACCGGTGGCATCTGGCAGTCCCTCGCCGGATCGTTCGCGGTGAGCGCATATGCGACGCCCGCCTCACGATGGCTGATAACCCCGGCCGACAGCTCGGTGGCGCGCGAGGCGGGCTCCGCCGAGGGCTCCGGGTCGCCGCTGAAAGTCGGCCACAGCGATGTGCGGAAGCTGCGGGAGGCCGCCGAGGACGCCAGGCGCTGGGACTCCAAGTACGGGGGCGGCGACTGGCGTTCCTCGATGGTGCCGGAGTGCCTCCGCGTGGAGGCCGCGCCGCTGCTGCTGGGGTCGTACTCCGACGAGGTGGGCCGCGCGCTGTTCGGAGCGTCCGCGGAACTCACCCGCCTCGCAGGCTGGATGGCTTTTGACACGGGTCAACAGGAAGCCGCGCAGCGGTACTACATCCAGGCGCTACGGCTCGCGCGCGCGGCGGCGGACGTGCCACTGGGGGGCTATGTCCTGGCGACCATGTCCCTCCAGGCGACCTATCGGGGCTTCGGCGACGAGGGCGTCGATCTCGCGCAGGCCGCACTCGAACGCAACCGGGGCCTTGCCACCGCCCGCACGATGAGCTTCTTCCGGCTCGTCGAAGCGCGTGCCCACGCGCGCGCGGGTGACGCGGTGGCGGCCGGCGCCGCCCTCAAGGCCGCCGAGGGGTGGCTGGAGCGGGCCCGCGACGGCGACCACGATCCGACCTGGCTCGGGTTCTACGGCTACGACCGGTTCGCCGCGGACGCCGCGGAGTGCTACCGCGACCTCAAGGCGCCGCGTCAGGTGCGCCGCTTCACCGAGCAGGCGCTGTCGCGGCCGACGGAGGAGTTCGTACGCTCGCACGGGCTGCGGCTCGTCGTGTCGGCGGTCGCCGAGCTGGAATCCGGCAACCTCGACGCGGCGTGCGAGCAGGGGGTGCGGGCGGTGGAGGTCGCGGGGCGCATCTCCTCGGCCCGCACGACCGAGTATGTGAAGGATCTGCTGCATCGGCTGGAGCCGTATGGGGATGAGCCGCGGGTCATTGAGTTGCGGGAGAGGGCTCGTCCTCTTTTGATGACACCCGCGTAGGTTTTCGGGCGCCTACTCGCCTGCCGGGTTTGTGAGGTTTTTGCGGCTGCGGGTGCGTTGTGGTTGCTCGCACAGTTCGCCGCGCCCCTGAAGGGGCGCGCGTGACCGGCGTCATGCAGACGTCTTCCGGGTTTGAGGGCATTGTCAGTGGTGCAGTGCACTATCGGAGTCGGGAGGTGGGGCGCGTGCGGAGGCAGGGCGCGTACGACTGTGATGTGCTCGTGGTCGGCGGTGGGATCGTCGGGCTGTCGACGGCGTATGCGATCACGCGGGTGGCGCCGGGTACGCGCGTGACCGTGCTGGAGAAGGAGCCCGGCCCGGCCCGGCACCAGACGGGGCGCAACAGCGGGGTCATCCACAGCGGGATCTACTACCGGCCGGGGTCGCTGAAGGCCCGGTACGCGGTCAGGGGCGCCGGCGAGATGGTCAAGTTCTGCGCCGAGTACGGCGTCGACCACGCCGTCACCGGAAAGCTGATCGTCGCCACCGAGCGGTCGGAGCTGCCCCGGCTGCACGCCCTCGTGCAGCGCGGCCGGGAGAACGGGATTCCCGTGCGGGAGCTGGGGCCCGCCCAGATCGCCGAGTACGAGCCGGAGGTTCGCGGGCTTGCGGCCATACACGTCGGGACCACCGGGATCTGCGACTTCGTGGGGGTCGCCCGGCAGCTCGCGCGGGCGTCCGGCGCCGAGATCCGGTACGGCGCTGAGGTCGAGCGGATCGACCGGCGGGCCTCGCTCGGCGTCGCCGTGCGCATCCGGGGCGGCGACGTCGTACGCGGGCGGGTGCTGGTGAACTGCGCCGGGCTGCACTGCGACGAGGTGGCCCGGAAGGCCGGGGACGACCCCGGGATGCGGATCGTGCCGTTCCGGGGGGAGTACTACGAGCTGGCGCGGCCCGAGATGGTCCGGGGGCTCGTGTATCCCGTGCCCGATCCGGCGTTTCCGTTCCTCGGGGTGCATCTGACCCGGGGGATCGACGGAGGCGTGCACATCGGGCCGAACGCCGTGCCCGCGCTGGCCCGCGAGGGGTATGGGTGGGGGACCGTACGGGTGCGGGAGCTGGGGGCGACCCTGGCGTGGCCGGGGTCCTGGCGGATAGCCCGGCGGCACTGGCGGTACGGGGCGGGGGAGCTTCGGCGGTCGGTGTCGAAGAGGGCGTTCACGGGAGCGGTGCGGAGGCTGCTGCCGGGGGTTTCGGAAGGGGACCTCGTGCCCGCGGCGGCGGGGGTGAGGGCGCAGGCCGTGCTGCGGGACGGGACGCTCGTGGACGACTTCCTGATCCGGGAGGGGATGCGGACGGTGCATGTGCTGAACGCGCCCTCGCCTGCGGCTACCGCCTCGCTGCCGATCGGGCGGGAGGTGGGGAGGCGGGCGTTGGGGGCGTTGGCTCGGGTTTGAGTCCGCGTGAGGGGGTTCGCCCCCGCCGCCCCTGCGCGTCCCGCGTCCCACCCTGCGCATCCCGCGTCCCACCATCGGCCCTCGGCCTCGTCCTCGTCCTCGAACGCCGGGCGGGCCGGATGGAAGGTTCAGGGCCCCGTAAAATCGGTCTCACTGTGTCTGACTCCGCCGATACGCCCGAGCCCCGCACCCCCGGTGCCTCCGTTCAGCATGCCCGGGCCAAGGGTGAGCCGCGCTTCCCTGAGGGGCCCAAGCCGGATCCTGCCGGGTCGCACTTCGAGCGGCGGATCAGGAGTTTTCAGCCTCGGCGGAGTCGGGTGACGGCCGGGCAGGCGGACGCGTTGCGGCGGCTGTGGCCCAAGTGGGGGCTGGACATCGACGGGCGGGCGCTGGACCTCGTCGAGCTGTTCGGCGACGACCGGCCCGTGGTGCTGGAGATCGGGTTCGGGATGGGCGAGGCGACGGCGCGGATGGCCGCGGCCGATCCCGGGACCAATGTGCTGGCGGTGGATGTGCACACCCCCGGCCAGGGGAACCTGCTGAATCTCGCGGACCTGGACGGGCTGTCCAACATCCGGGTCGCCAACGGGGACGCGATCATCCTGCTGCGGGAGATGCTCGCGCCCGGCTCGCTGGACGGGCTGCGCGTCTACTTCCCCGACCCCTGGCCGAAGAAGCGGCACCACAAGCGGCGGCTGATCCAGCCGGAGTTCCTCACGCTCGCGGCGTCGCGGCTCAGGGCGGGGGCGATCGTGCACTGCGCGACGGACTGGGAGCCGTACGCCGAGCAGATGCTGGAAGTGCTGACCGCCGACCCCGAGTTCGAGAACACCTGCGCCGACGGCGGGTTCGCGCCACGTCCCGGCTTCCGGCCGCTGACCCGTTTCGAGGGGCAGGGACTGGACAAGGGTCATGTGGTGAACGATCTGCTCTTCCGCCGCGTACAGCAGCGTGAGCAGGAGCAACAGGATCCGGATCCGGATCCGCAGGAGCAGGAGTCCGAACAACCCCCCACCAGTGCCTGACGGTCTGTCTGGCGGTTTGCCTGCCGGCCTTCGTTCACGGTCCGGCGGGCCGCACCACGCACCGTCGCGGGCAGCGCCCATCCCTCGTTAGGGTCAATGCAATGGCCACCAGTCCCCCCTACGCGACGCACCCCAGCGGCCCCACCGGTGGGTATGTGTTCAGGCCCAAGCGCTGGTGGCGGCGGAAGAGCGTCAGATACGGGGCGCTCATCGGGCTGCTCGGGGTCTCCGGGCTCGTCATCCTCGCGCTGGTGCGCGAACAGACCGGCACGGAGGGGTTCCTGGTCGGGCTCGGGCTCGCCGTACTGCCCGTGCCGTTGCTCATGGCCGCGTTCCGGTGGCTGGACCAAGTGGAGCCGGGGCCCTGGAAGAACCTGGTGTTCTCGTTCGCCTGGGGGGCGTGCGCGGCGGCACTCATAGCCATCGTGGCGAACAGCTTCGCGACCCGGTGGATAGCCACCACCACCGCCGATCCGACACACGCCGACACCCTGGGGGCCACGGTCATAGCGCCCGTGGTGGAGGAGATCGCCAAGGCCGCGGCCGTCCTGCTCGTGTTCCTGTTCCGCAGACGGGACTTCACCGGGATCGTGGACGGGGTGGTGATCGCCGGCTTCACCGCCACCGGGTTCGCGTTCACCGAGAACATTCTGTATCTGGGCACCGCCTTCGGGACGGATCAGCTCAGCGGGGGCACCGGGCTGGCGTCCGTCACCGCGGCGACCTTCTTCGTACGCGTGATCATGTCGCCGTTCGCGCACCCCCTGTTCACCGTGCTGACCGGCCTGGGCTTCGGCTTCGCCGCGTTCTCCGCGCAGCGGCACCGGGTGCGACGCGTGCTCGTACCCGTGGGCGGGCTGCTGCTCGCCATGGGCATGCACGCGATCTGGAACGGGTCGGCGACCTTCGGGGAGTACGGCTTCTTCGGGGTGTACGCGGCGTTCATGGTGCCCGCCTTCGGGCTGCTGACGTGGCTCGTGATCTGGACCCGGCAGCGCGAGTTGCGGACCGTGCGGGAGGCGCTGCCCGCCTACGCCGCCGCCGGGTGGCTCACTCCGCCGGAGCCGTACGTCCTCGGGTCGATGCGGGCTCGGCGAGTGGCCCGGGAGTACGCCGCGCACCACTTCGGCAAGGCGGGCGCCCGGTCCGTCGCGGAGTACGAGACGTACGCGACGAAGCTGGCGTTTCTACGGAATCGAGGGCTGCGGGGGCGGGCCGGGGGCGACTTCGCGCTCCGGGAGCGGCAGTTGCTGTTCGAGCTGTGGCGCCGCCGGGAGCTGGCTCGGCCCGCGCTGGGGTATGCGGCGCGGGAGGGGGCGCCGGGGTACGGGTACGGGGGACCTGGGGGCCACGCGGGTTATGCGGGGTACTCCGGGTACGCCGGGCCGGGGTACGGGGGGTACGGGTCGGCTTACCCGTACCCGGCGGTGCATGGGGTGTCGCCGTATCCCGCTTACAACCCGTATCGGTCGTAGGGGACGGGGCGGGGGCCGGGGCCGGGCGGGGGCCGGGGACTGCGCCTCGTCCCCGGTACAGCGGTTCCACGCCTCGCCCCCGCCTCGCCCATGACGAACGCCGCGTAGTGCCTCAAGGGCTTACGCGGCGTACGAGTCAGGTCCTACGGTCCTACGGGTCCTACGGTCCTACGGGTCGTCGTAGGGGTACGGGTTGCCAGCTGCTCGTTGGGGAGCGTGCACGAGGGCGGTTTAACTCGATCGTGTGATGGTCGTCTTCAAACTTGTGTCGTCCTGGGCCGTTCGGGCTACGGTGATCGTGCGATCTG
>NZ_JAEMUX010000116.1 GCF_016598475.1 Streptomyces adelaidensis | reverse complement strand
CCGCTCCACCGAACGCGACCGCTCCACCGAACGCGACTGCTCCACCCAACGCGACCGTTTCATCGAACTCGATCACGTCGAGAAGGTCTTCGACGTCCGCAAGAAGACGGGCTTCCTGCGCCGGGAGCGGCGGGAGGTGCGGGCCGTCGACTCGATCTCGTTCACCGTGGCGCGTGGCGAGATGGTCGGCTACATCGGGCCGAACGGCGCCGGGAAGTCCACGACGATCAAGATGCTGACCGGCATCCTGACGCCGAGCGGCGGCCGGCTGCGGGTCGCGGGCATCGACCCGTCGCGGGAGCGGACGCGGCTCGCCCGCCGTATCGGGGTCGTCTTCGGCCAGCGCACGACCTTGTGGTGGGACCTCCCGCTCATCGACTCCTACCGGCTGATGCACCGTATGTACCGCATCCCCGACGCCCGTTACCGCCAGAACCTCGACCGCTGTGTCGAACTCCTCGAACTGGGCGACCTGTTGGACGTCCCCGTACGGCAGCTCTCGCTCGGCCAGCGCATGCGCGGTGACATCGCGGCGGCGCTGCTGCACGATCCCGAGGTGCTGTACCTGGACGAGCCGACGATCGGGCTCGACGTCATCAGCAAGGCCAAGGTCCGCCAGTTCCTCAAGGAGCTCAACACCGAGCAGGGCACGACCGTGCTCCTCACCACGCACGACCTCCAGGACATCGAACAGTTGTGCCGCCGGGTCATGGTCATCGACCACGGGCGCCTGATGTACGACGGGCCGCTGACCGGGCTGCACGAGGTGGGCGAGAGCGAGCGCACCCTCGTGGTCGACCTGGAGCGCGAGCTGCCGCCGATCGAGGCGGCGCCCGCCCGGGTCGTACGGGTCGAGGGGCCCCGGCAGTGGCTCGCCTTCCCGGCGTCGGAGTCGGCGGCCCCGCTGGTGGCGCGGATCGCGGCGGAGTATCCGCTGGTGGACCTGTCGGTGCGGGAGCCGGACATCGAGGCGGTGATCGCCCAGATGTACGTGCAGCAGGCCGAGCGGGTGGGGGAGCAGGCGAGGGAGCGGGCGGGCGAGCAGGCGGGGGAGCAGGCGGGGGAGCCGGGGCAGGCCGTGCCGTAGCGCTCGGCGTGCGGCCGGTTCGGTCGTCTCGTAGCCCGGCGTGGGCGGTTCCTCGTACGCTGATCCGTATGACGGACGACCTGCCGGATCTTCCGGCCGCCGCGGACCTCCGGGCTTCCGACGCCGATCGTGAACGAGTCTCCGAGCAGCTGCGGGACGCCCTCGCGGAGGGGCGGCTCGACATGGAGGAGTTCGAGGAGCGGCTCGACGCGACCTACAAGGCGCGGACGTACGGCGAACTGGCGCCGATCACCCGCGATCTGCCCGGAGCGGGGACCGTGGCGCCGCCGGCCGTCGTGCCGACGCCGTCCGTCTCGCTCGTCAAGGGGCCTGCGCAGGGCGCGAGTTGGCCCGAGCGGATCGTCGGCGGCGAGGGCTCCACCACGTGGGGCGTCGCGATCATGTCCGGTTTCGAGCGCAAGGGGCACTGGACCGTGCCCGCGCGGTTCGACTGCTTCGCGTTCTGGGGCGGCGGGGAGCTGGATCTGCGGGACGCGAACTTCGCGGAGCGCGAGGTCACGATCAACTGTGTGGCGATCATGGGCGGGATCAATGTGATCGTGCCGCCGGGGGTCGAGGTCGTCGTCCGGGGCATCGGGATCATGGGCGGGTTCGACCAGAGCGAGGAGGGCGTGCCGGGGGAGCCCGGGGCGCCGCGCGTGGTGATCACCGGGTTCGCGTTCTGGGGCGGGGTGGGGGTCGAGCGGAAGCTGCCCAAGGCCGAGCTGAGCCGGTTGAAGGCGGCGCGGCGGCAGGAGCGGCTGGAGCGGAAGGAGGAACGGCGGGAGTTGCGCGCGTCCCGTCGCGACCACACGCACGACCTGCACGAGGCACATCGCGACGCCATGGAACAGGTACGGGAAGCGATGCGGTCGGAGCGGGAGCGGGAGCGGCGGCGGAGACGGGACAGCTGAGACCGGTTCGTCCTACAGCTCCGCCGGTGCCGCGCCCTTCAGTTTCTCCAGGTCGAAGACCTTCCCCATCCGTTCGTAGCCCTTGTCGCTCGGGTGGAGGTGGTCGCCCGAGTCGTAGTCGGAGCGGAGGCGGCGGGGGTCGTAGGGGTCGCGGAGGGCCTTGTCGAAGTCGATGACCGCGTCGAAGACGTCACCGGCGCGGATGCGGTCGTTGACGGCCCGGCGTACGGACTCGCGGTCGTCGGTGTAGCCGCGGTGGCCGTGGAAGGGCATGAGGGTGGTGCCGACGACGCGGAGGCCGCGGGCGTGCGCCCGGGCGACGAGTTCGCGCAGGCCGGCGGTGATGGCGTCGGGGTCGGCGTGGTCGCGGTTCTTGAGGATGTCGTTGACGCCGAGGTCGATGACGACGGCCTTGACACCCGTACGGCCGAGGACGTCCCGCTGGAAACGGGCGAGGCCGCTGGGGTTCTCGGCGGGGCGGCCGTTGCCGTCGGTCAGGACCCGGTTGCCGCTGATGCCCTCGTTGACGACGGTGTAGCGGGGGATGTCGGAGGAGCCGGCGGCGGAGCGGAGGCGGTCGGAGAGGACGTCCGTCCAGCGCCGGTTCTCGCCGACGGTGGAGGTGATGCCGTCGGTGAGGGAGTCACCGAGGACGACGACCGTGCCTTCGGACTCGTTGCTCAGCACGTCCAGGGCGGTGACGTAGCGCCAGTGCAGGGACTGGGTGGTGTAGTGCTCCCCGGTGATGTCCGCCGCCTGGTCGCCCTCGGCGGTGTAGGAGATCTGCCGGGCGTGCGTGTGGTAGGTGACGGGGCCGGACGGGGTGGGCGAGTAGGTGGTGACGAGTACGTCGCCGCCGTGCGGGATCGCGACCCGTACGGCGTCGCTGACCACCTGCTGACCCGCGGCGATGACGACCGTGGGGTTCCCGGCGAAGGTGAGGCGGCGCATGGTGTCGGCCGCGGCGGCCGGGGTGTTCGCCGTGGCGGCGACCGCGAGCGAGGCATGGGTGATGGTCAGCGGCTGCTGGCCGTAGAGGTTGGACAGCGTGACGCGGGCACTCGTACCGCCGGCGGCCGTGTGCAGCACGTTGCGGACCGAGCGGCCCGCGAGGCCGTTCGGCTCCGTGCCGGGCTCCGATCCGCTGGGCGAGGCCGCCCAGGCGCCGACCCAGGTGCCGGTGGAGGCGGGGGCCGCGGTGCTGCGGGGCGCGCGGGCGAAGGTCTCCTGCCGGCGGCTGCCGTCGTCGATGCCGACTCCGACGTATATCGCGGCCGAGACCGCCACGATCAGCGCGGCCATGGCAGCCAGAAGTGCATAACCGTGATGCTTGGTCATGCGGTGTGTTACTCCTCGGGCAGTGGAGCCCCGAGGCTCCGATGTGATCACCCCATGATGCGGCATGGGATGGGGGTCGCTTGTGAGAACCCCCATCGGTTCCCCCGCCCGGACAGACGCGGGGAACTCCTGTTCCGTTCCAGGAGTAGGTCTGAGTGGATCTATGGAGTACGTCACCAAGAGGGCTAAGCGCCGAACAGTTGGAGCGCCGAACAGCTGAAGCGCCGAAGAGCTGAAGCGCCGAAGAACGGGACAATGTGTACGGGGGACAGGAACGGGTGGAGTGAATGGACCGTACGAAAACGGAAGAAGCGGAAGAAGCAGCCGGGCCGCGTCTGTCGCACCGCACGATGACCACCTTCAGCGTCGCCGACGAGGAGAAGCAGCGGGGCGTGCGGCAGATGAAGCTCATCGCGGCCGGGCTGCTCCTCTTCGTGGCGGTGGTGTACGTGCTGGCCAAGTGGGCCTCGCACGAGGGCGCCGGTGCCTGGGCGGGCTATGTCGCGGCGGCGGCCGAGGCGGGCATGGTGGGTGCGCTGGCGGACTGGTTCGCCGTGACCGCGCTGTTCCGGCATCCGCTCGGGCTGCCCATCCCGCACACCGCGATCATCCCCTCCAAGAAGGACCAACTGGGCGTCACCCTCGGTGAGTTCGTGGGCGAGAACTTCCTCTCCCAGGACGTCGTACGGCAGCGGCTGCGGGCCGTCGGCATCGGCAGCCGGCTCGGCGCGTGGCTCGCCGAGCCGCAGAACGCCGATCGGGTGACGGCGGAGCTGGCGACCGCGCTCAGGGGCGCGCTGACGGTGCTGCGCGACTCGGACGTGCAGGCCGTGGTCGGGGAGGCGATCACCCGGCGGGCGAACGCGCAGGAGATCGCGCCCGGCATCGGCAAGATGCTGGAGAAGATCGTCACCGACGGCGGCCACCGGCGGATCGTCGACCTGATCTGCGTCCGCGCCCACGACTGGCTGGTCCTCCACGACGCGCAGGTCATGGACGCCGTCGAGGGCGGCGCGCCCGGCTGGACCCCCCGGTTCGTGGACCGGAAGGTCGGCGAGCGGGTCTACAAGGAACTGGTCCGCTTCGCCGCCGAGATGCGCGACTCGCCCACCCATCCGGCGCGCGGTGCCCTCGACCGCTTCCTCACCGACTTCGCCACCGACCTCCAGTCCGACACCGACACGCGCGCGCGGGTGGAGCGGCTGAAGGGCGAGGTGCTCGGCCGGGGCGAGGTCCAGGACCTCATCGCCTCCGCCTGGACGGCCGTACGGTCGATGATCGTGTCCGCCGCCGAGGACGAGCGCAGCGAGCTGCGGCTGCGCGTGCGGGCCTCGCTGCTCTCCCTGGGCACCCGGATGGCCACCGAGCCGAGCGCGCAGGCCAAGGTCGACAAGTGGGTGGAGGGCGCGGCCGTGCACGTCGTGACCACCTACCGCAAGGAGATCACCTCCCTCATCACCGAGACCGTCGCGAGCTGGGACCCGGAGCACACGACGCGGAAGATCGAGGCCAACATCGGCCGTGACCTGCAGTTCATCCGGATCAACGGCACGGTGGTGGGTTCGCTGGCCGGGTTGCTGATCTACACGGTGTCGCGGGCGCTGGGGGCGTAGGGCCGTACGGGGCCGTGCCGACGCCGGGCGTGGGCCGTAAGGGTGCCGGGGCGGTGGCCGGGCGTAATCGCCGCTCGGCAGGGCACCCGGAGCGGGTTCGCTCGACGCGGAGGGAGCCCCAGCCCATGTCCGTCACCGCCCCAGGGTCAACGAGTGTGATCACCACCGCCGTACCGGCGCGCCTGGACCGTCTGCCCTGGTCGCGCTGGCACTGGACGGTGGTGATCGGGCTCGGCACGGTGTGGATCCTCGACGGTCTGGAGGTGACCGTCGTCGGCAACATCGCGGGCCGGCTCTCCGAGGAGGGCAGCGGGCTGCCGATCACCTCCGCGCAGGTCACGGGCATGGCGGCCGCGTTATATGTGGCCGGTGCCTGTGCGGGCGCCCTGTTCTTCGGCCGGATGACCGACCGGTTCGGCCGCAAGAAGCTGTTCATGGTGACGCTGGCGGTCTACCTCGCGGCGACCGCGCTGACGGCCGTCTCCTTCTCCTCCTGGTGGTTCTTCCTCTTCCGCTTCCTCACCGGCTTCGGCATCGGCGGCGAGTACGCGGCCATCAACTCCGCGATCGACGAGCTGATCCCGTCCAGGCACCGGGGGCGCGTCGACATCGTCATCAACGGCAGCTTCTGGCTCGGCGCGATCGGCGGCTCACTGCTGTCGATCGTCGCCCTGAACACCGGCCTCTTCCCGGCGAACGTCGGCTGGCGGCTGACGTTCGCGCTGGGTGTGGTGCTCGGTCTGGTGATCCTGCTGGTCCGCCGGAACGTCCCCGAGAGCCCCCGCTGGCTGCTGATCCACGGCAGGGAGGCGGAGGCCGAACGGCTGGTCGCGGACGTGGAGGAGAAGGTCGCGGCGGAGAAGGGCCGCGCGCTGCCGGCGGCCGATCGCGAGATCACCATCCACCAGCGCCGGAGCATCGGCTTCGGCACCATCGCCCGTACCGTCTTCTCCCGGTACCGCCGCCGCGCCGTCCTCGGCTTCTCCCTCTTCATCGGTCAGGCGTTCCTCTACAACGCGATCACCTTCGGTTTCGGCGCGATCCTCACCACGTTCTACGACGTCCCGACCTCCGACACCGGCTACTACTTCGCCTTCATCGCCGCCGGGAACTTCCTCGGCCCGCTGCTGCTGGGCAAGCTGTTCGACACGGTCGGCCGCCGGATCATGATCTCGTCGACGTATCTGCTGTCCGGTGTGCTGCTGTTCGGCACGGCCTGGCTGTTCGACCGGGGTTCGCTCGACGCGGTGACCCTGACGATCTGCTGGTGCGTGGTGCTGTTCTTCGCCTCGGCAGGCGCGTCCAGCGCCTATCTGACGGTCTCCGAGGTCTTCCCCATGGAGACCCGGGCCATGGCCATCGCCTTCTTCTACGCCCTCGGCACCGCCGCCGGCGGCATCAGCGGCCCGCTGATCTTCGCCCGGCTGACGGAGTCGGGCGTCGTCGCCGACACCGTCCTCGCCTTCCAGATCGGCGCGGGCCTGATGTGCGCGGCGGGGCTCGTGGCGGCGTTCCTCGCGGTACGCGCGGAGCGGCGCTCCCTGGAGGACATCGCCCGGCCGCTGTCGGCGACGGCCGCCACCACCCAGGTATCGGCGGCGACGCCACTACCTAGGTACCGCTGAGTACGTCCGGGGTGGGGCGGGCTGAGTACCCGTACTCTGTCGGCCCGCCGCCCGCCCCGGAACCCTCGTACGCATGACCGAGAAGCTGCTCCGCCCCCTGCGCACGCGCCCCTGGCCGGAACGCTGGCTGACCCGCCTGCTCGGCGCCGCGCTCGCCGCGGCCGCGTACCGCCTCTGTCTGCCCTGGGATCTGCGCAACCGCCCCGAACTGGAGGGTTCCCTCACGGAGACGACCCCCGTGACCGTCATGGGGGTCGTCGTCCTCGCCCTCGTACTGCTGCTCCTCGCGGCGTACTTCGGCCGTCGGGACGCCCTGGCCTGGCCGTTGCTCCTGGTCGCCGTTCCGCCGTCGGCCCTGATGCATGTGTCCTTCCACGCCCACCGAGAGCCCCCCGACGCCGCCGTATGGCCCCTGGCCTGGGCCTTCTTCACCCTCGTCCTCGGCGCGTGGGTGCTGATCGCGGCCTCGGTGGCACGGCGGTTCCGGGCGGTGGGGGTGGACGCGGGGGCCGAGGAGTGGCTGATCCAGGGCCGATCGGTGGGCGAGCCGGTCCGGGGGAGGGCCGCTCAGCCGTAGAAGTACTGCCGGGCCTTCTGCTCGAAGTACGAGGAGTAGGCGAGGCCGATGACGGGGGTGCCGTGGTACGTGCCCACGTACTGCTGGGTGCTGTCGACCACGACGGGCCGGGACAAGCTGGCCCACTTCTGGCGCTGCTGGGCCTCCGCCCACCGGACGGCGGCCGGGTCCACCCGGTCGCTGATCAGGACGGGGAACGAGGCGAGCCCGTTCTGGAAGCCGGCCGGCAGACCGCCCTTCGTCTTCTTCGCGTACGCCATCACCTGGTCGGTGAAGGCCTCGATGGTCGGGATGGTTATCTCCTGGACCGCGGCCGCCACCGTGAACAGGTGCAGCCTCGTTCCCATCCACCGCCACTTGAAGTCGGCCCGGCGCCCGACGAGCACCGGCACGCCGGCCCAGTCCTCCCACCAGGTACGGCATTCGTCGGCGGCGAGTCGGGCGGCTACGGAGGCGAGGTAGTCCTGGGACGCGGACTGCTGTGGATGCATGGCCGGATCATGCACCCGGCCGTGCGCCGCTGGGAAGTCAGGCCCCCGTCGTGGAACCGGGGCGGATGATCATCAGGACCGTCACGGTGGCCCACAGGAGGTTGAACATGCCGGTGAACATGGCGAGTTGAGCCGTGACCTTGGGGCCGACGGTGGCAAGTGGACGCGCCGTCGCGGTCGGGTCGGTTCCGCCCGGGTCCCTGGCACCGAAGCCGACGCCGACACCGACGCCCTCCAGGATCTCCTCCTGCCGGGGCAGGACGAGTGCCAGCAGGACGATCGCCGCGAGGGCGGTCAGCAGCATCGACACGATCAGCCAGGTGTCGCCGAGCACCCCCATGCTCATCGCCGTGGCGAATCCGAGCGCGGGCACCGCGATGCCGACACCGCCGTACACCCGGCAGATCCGGTGCAGCAGCCGCAGGGCCGACACCGCCCGCTCGCTGCCGGGTTCGGCCAGGGCCTTGCGCGCACTCGGCGGGAACATGCTGGCCGCGACGGTGACGGGGCCGACGGCGATGATCGCGGCGAGGACGTGGAGGGAGAGCAGGAACTTGGTCACGGTGGGACGGTAGGACGCGGCACGATCACGTAGAAGTGGCGAGATTGCCATGCCTCAACAGATTCTCGCCACCGGTGACTCGGCGAGGGCCTACGCTCCCGCCATGCACACCGTGGCCGTACTGGCGCTGGACCAGGTCATCCCGTTCGATCTCTCCGCCCCGATCGACACGTTCGGCTGGGCGCGGCTGCCGGACGGCCGGGAGGCGTACCGGGTGCGGGTCTGCTCGGTGACAGGGGGCGGGGAGGTGGCGGCGGGGCCGTTCAGCGTGCGGGCGCCGTACGGCCTCGACGCGCTGGCCGAGGCCGACACGATCATCCTGCCGGGGACGGCGGACCCGACGGTGCCGCTGCCGCCGGCCGTGACGGAGGCGCTGCACGCGGCGGCGGCGAACGGTACGCGGATCGCGTCGATCTGCGTCGGGGCGTTCATCTTCGCGGCGACGGGCCTGCTGGACGGCCTGCGCGCCACGACCCACTGGCTCGCGGCCCCCGACCTGGCCGCCCGGCACCCGGAGGTGACGGTCGACCCGAACGTCCTCTACGTCGACAACGGCCAGTTCCTCACCTCGGCGGGCGCCGCCGCGGCCATGGACATGTGCCTGCACATGGTCCGCAAGGACTACGGCTCGGCGGTCGCCGCGTTCACCGCCCGGATGTGCGTCATGCCCCTCGAACGCGAGGGCGGCCAGGCACAGTTCATCGTCCAGGACCAGCCCCCGGCCCCCGCCGGCGCGACCATGGAACCCCTGCTGCGCTGGCTGGAGGAGAACGTGGAGCGGGATCTGACCCTGGACGACATCGCCCTCCACGCCGGCACCAGCTCCCGCACTCTCAACCGCCGCTTCCGCGAACAGACCGGCACGACGCCGTTGCAGTGGCTGCACCGGGCCCGGGTCCGCCGCGCCCAGTACCTGCTGGAGTCGACGGACCACCCGGTCGAACGCATCGCGACCCAGTCGGGCTTCGGCTCCCCCACGGCGTTCCGGGACCGCTTCAAGAGGGTCGTGGGGACGAGCCCGTACGCGTACCGGCGGGCGTTTCGGGGGGAGGGGAGCGCGCTCTGACCGCGCCTGTCGGCCACCACCCAGGACGCCGGCGCGACGGCCCCGGCCACCCCGAACACCGCGGGCCACGCGCCCACCTTCTTCGCCGGCGGATGCGACCCGGCGAACGCGGCGGCATACCCGGCGCTCAGCGCCGCCGCGGCCGGGCCGCCGCATCCCGCCGCCACCGCTGTGCGGCCGCGGCTCCGGCCAGGGCGAGCACCGCCCCGCCGAGCGGCCGGGCGAGCACCGCCCCGCCGAGCGGCCGGGCGAGCACCGCCCCGCCGAGCGGCCGCTGCCTGGTCCAGCGAGCGACTCCGTACCCGCCACCCAAACCTGAGTCGAGGGTTGTCAAGTTTCCTCCTGCGAGTTATATAAGAAGACGTGGGAAATCCACAGGGCATCGCACCCAACGCCATGAGAGAGGAGTGACCCGTGATGCTCATGCGTACCGACCCGTTCCGTGAATTCGACCGACTCGCGCAGCAGGTGTTCGGCTCCAACAGCAGGCCGGCCGTCATGCCGATGGACGCCTATCGGTCCGGTGAAGAATTCGTCGTCCACTTCGACCTTCCCGGAGCGGACCCGGAGACCATCGACCTGGACGTGGAACGCAACGTCCTGAACGTCCGCGCCGAGCGCCGCTCCCCGGCCCCCGAGGATTCCGAGCTGATCGCCGACGAGCGCCCGACGGGTACGTTCACCCGGCAGCTCTTCCTCGGTGACACCCTGGACGTCGACCGCGTCGACGCCTCCTACGAGGCGGGCGTCCTCACCCTGCGCATCCCGGTCGCGGAGAAGGCCAAGCCGCGCAAGATCCAGATCAGCGGAGGCGACGGGGAGGGCGGCGGCCGCAAGCAGCTCGACCGCTGACCGTAGCGCCCGTAGGTCACCTTTGGGGCGCCAGGCGTTTCTACGTCGGCAGCCGCCGGGCGCCCCGAGGGGCCCGTACGACCATAGCCAGCAGGGACGCGACGAGGCAGACCGCGCTGAGCGTCGTCCAGACGACGTCGTACGCGCCGAACAGATCGCGCGCGGTGGCGCCGAGGAACGCCGAGGCGCCCGCGCCCAGTTGGTGGGCGGAGTTGACCCAGCCGAAGACGATGGGGCCGTCCTCGCCGTAGACGCGCTCGGTGAGGGCGATGACGGGCGGGACGGTGGCGACGTCGACCAGGCCGTAGATCACGACGAAGGTGATCATGGTGGGGGTGACGGTCGACGAGAACACCATCGGCAGCGCCAGCAGGGTGAGTGCGCGGACCGCGAAGTACGCGGTCAGCAGGCGGCTCAGGTCGAAGCGGTCGGTGAGCCAGCCGGAGAAGACCGCGCCCAGTGCGGAGAACACCCCGATGAGGGAGAGCAGCGACGCGGCGGCGGTGGCGCGCATGCCGTGATCGTGGGCGGCGGGCGCCCAGTTGCTCCACATGATGCCGTTGGTGGAGGCGCCGCAGATGACGAACATCCCGGCCAGCAGCCAGAACTGCCCGGTGCGCGCGGCGTCGAACAGCACCTTCAGGGCGCGCCGCGCCGCCCCGGACGCCGCTGGGGGCTTCGGCACGAACTCCGTCGCCCCGTACGGCTTCGCGCCCACGTCCGCCGGGTGGTCGCGCAGCAGCAGGAGTACGAGGGCGGCCACCGCGAGGGCCACGAACGCCAGTGTCACCACCGGGGGGCGCCAGCCGTGCCGGTCGATGCCCCAGGCGAGCAGCGGCAGGAAGAGCAGTTGGCCCAGGTGGCTGGAGGAGCTGAGCACACCGGTGACCAGGCCGCGCCGCCGCTCGAACCAGCTGCCGGTGATGCTGGCCGCGAAGGTCATGGTGAGGCAGCCACTGCCGAGACCGATCAACACGCCCCAGTACATGGTCAGTTGCCAGGGCCGCGCCATCACGCTCGTGAGCAGCGCGCCCGCCGTGACGAGCAGGAGGGCGCCCACGACCACCCGCCGGATGCCGACCCGGTCCATCAGGGCGGCGGCGAAGGGGGCCGTGAGACCGAAGAGCACCATGTTCACCGAGGCGGCGAGGGCGATCTGGCCCCGGTCCCAGGCGTAGCTCTCGTGCAGCGGGGTCACCAGCAGGCCGGGGACGGTGGTGAAGGCGCCGGCGGTGACGATGGCCGCGCCGGCGGCCACGGCGACCGTCCAGGCGCGGTGGAAACGGGCGCGCTCAGGGGGCTGGGGATGTTCGGTGGGCGGGGCGGGGTCGGTGGGTTCGGGGTGCGTCGTCCGGGTCAACTCGGCCATGTTTCCAGCCTGGTGGCGGAGTCCCGTCATCACGAGTGGCCAGATGGACCACATGCGCAACAATATGGCCATGCCTGTCTTCGCCCATCCCGGACGCCACCGCGTCGCCGTACTCGCCCGCCAGATGCTGCTACCCATCGAGCTGGGAATCGTGCACCAGCTGTTCGGGCAGGCCAGAGAGGGGGCGACGGCGGACGGGGAGCCGCTCTACGAGGTCGTCACCTGTGGGCTGCGGGCCGGCGTCACACGCACGGACGGCGACTTCACGGTCAACGTCCCCTACGGGCCCAAGGCCCTGGCCGAGGCGGACACCGTGATCGTCCTGTCGTCCCACGAGGACTACGTCCAGGAGACCCCCGACCTCACGGCCCCGCTCGCGGACGCCCTCGCCTGCATTCGCCCCGGCACCCGGATGGCCTCCATCTGCACCGGCGCCTTCGTCCTCGCCTCCGCCGGGCTGCTCGACGGGCACACGGCCACCACGCACTGGCGGTACACCGACCTGTTCGCCAGGCTGTTCCCGCGGGTCGAGCTGGACCCGGACGTCCTCTACACCGACGGCGGAGACGTCCTGACCTCGGCCGGCTGCGCCTCCGGCATCGACCTGTGCCTGCACATGATCCGGTGCGACCACGGTACGGCCGTGGCGGGCGACGTGGCCCGCCGCACCGTCGTGCCCCCGCACCGCGAGGGCGGCCAGGTCCAGTACGTCCGCCGCCCCGTGCCCGCCCTCTCGGCGCCCGCCACCTCCGCCGCCCGCGAATGGGCGCTACGGCATCTGCACGAGCCCGTCACCCTGGGGCAGTTGGCGGCCAGGGAGGCGATGAGCGTGCGGAACTTCAACCGGCGGTTCCGCGACGAGGTCGGTACGACGCCGATGAACTGGCTGGCGCAGCAACGCGTCGGGCGCGCACGTGAGTTGCTGGAGGAGTCGGACCTCGCCGTCGACCAGATCGCGGCGCGGACAGGGCTCGGTACGGCGGCGAATCTGCGGCGGCGTTTCCAGGTGGCGCTGGGGACTTCGCCGAGTGCGTACCGGACGACGTTCCGCGGTGCGTGACGCCGAGTGGCGCCCAGCCCCCGAGTGGACCGCCACCACCTGCCCCACCCTGGTCGTACGCGGAGCGCAGGGCACCATGCCGGCGGCCGACGCCGCGAGGATGCCGAGTTGTCGGGCCCCGGGCACCAGGACCGACCTCGCCGTCATCGAGGACGCGGGCCACGACGTACACCTGGACCAGCCGCAACGCCTGTACGCAGTGATGGCCGGATTTCTCAACTCCCTTGTCTGCAGCGCCAGTTGACCGGCGCGCAACTGTGATCCACGTCACCACCGGTGCGTGAGGGAAGTGGCCCGCGACACCCCCGTAGGCCTGGCATGCTCATGCGTGACTACTGGGGGGTAACCGCTGTGTGCGCACTGTCATGAGGACAGCTGTGCCGCCACGGCCCGCCCTCCGCCGCCAGGTGCCACCTCTCATCTCACACCTGACTTCCTGATGAACCTCCTGACTCATCCCCTCCCGAATTTCTGACCTCCTGAAGCGCACCCCCCAATCTCCGCTCCCGAGGACACACGTGTACAAGCTCAGAAGACATGCCCTGGTTTCGGCCCTGTCGGCGATCACCGTCGCGACCCTGCTGGCCACCGGCTGTTCCACCACCTCCCCGTCCACCGCCGACAAGGCGGGTGCCGCGACGGCCGAGACCCCCGAGGCCGCGGCGGCCGAGGAGCAACTCGCCGTCGTCTCCGCCCCGACCGGCCAAGCCACGCCCACCGCCGTGGCCGACGCGGACACCACCGACCAGGGCAAGGCCAAGAAGTCGACGCTCAAGGTCGCGTCGTACGACAAGAAGAGCGGCCGGGCGGTCATCTCGGCACCGGCGGGTTCGAACGCCGAGTCATCGGCGACCCCGTCGAAGACGCCCTCCACCGCCCCGGACCCGGACGCGAACCCGGATGACTCCGAAGCGAACCCGGACGCGGACTCCGGCGCGACCCCGGACTCGAACACCGACGCGGACTCGAACGCGGCCGCGAAGCCCAAGGCAGCCGTGGCCGTGGGCGACGTCATAGCCAGCGCCCCCGCCCCCGGCGCCCCCGACGGCCTGCTGGCCGAGGTGACGGAGATCGTCGACACCGCGACGGACGGCGGCGGTACGACGGTCGAGACGGAACCGGCGAAGCTCAACTCGGTCCTCGGCGAGAACGAGGCCGAGGGCACGGTCCCCGTCGACCCGTCCACCATGGACGTCGACCCGCTCGTCCAGGGCGTGAAGGTCTCCTGGGCGAAGACCGGCGACCTCAACTTCGGCCCCGAGGGCGCGAAGCTGCCGCTGGGCAGCCTGCGTATCGACGTGGGCGCGGCCGTCGAGACGGCGGCGGGCGCCCCCGCCTCGGCCGCCGCGTCGGTCGAGGGCTTCGTCCAGCTCGCCCCCGAGGTCGTCTTCTCGTACGACGGCTCCGGATCCGGCACGGGCTCCTCGCCCGGCGGCGCGTTCCTGGGCCTGACCGGCGAGTGGGCGTCCCAGTGGTCACTGAAGGGCCGCGCGGCCGGCTCGACCGACGGCGACCCGATCCGTATCCCCTTCGCCGAACTCCACGCCGACCCCGTCATCCAGGTCGGCCCGGTCCCGATCGTCGTCAACCTGGACCTCGTCTGCTACTTCCAGGTGGAGGCCGACGGCCGCGTGACGGTCGACGTCGAGCAGGACCTCAAGGGCGACTTCCGCGTCGGCGGCAACTTCAGCTGGTCCAAGGGCTGGACCGGCGTGAGCGAGTCCGACATGACCGGTGAGCCCCTGAAGACGACCGTCACCGCGGTCGGCGACGTCAAGGCCGCCCTCGGCGCCGAGGCCACCGTCGGCCTCTACGGCACGGTCGGCGTCACCGCCGACCTCGCCCCCTACCTCCGTGCCGAGGCCGACGCGTCGGCCGAGGGCTCGGCGAACGGCACCGGCTCGGCCTCCGGCTCCTGGGCCCTCTACGGCGGCATCGACCTCACCGGCACGCTCAACGTCCAACTCTCCATCTTCGGCACCCCGATCTTCCAGACGAAGATCCCCCTCGGCGCACTGCACGAGGAGTGGCTGCTGACGAAGGGCGAGGCATCGACGTAGCGAGTCGCGTCGTCCTGATCCCCGAGGTACGACCGCGTGGCCTGCCCCTCCCTGGGGCAGGCCACAGCCCTGTCCGGGGCAGGCCGCGCGGCCGTCGCCGCAGCCCGCCCGCCGAAGCGAGAGAATCACGCCATGGGGACCACGAAGACCACCGCCCGCGCCCTCAACCGGGCCACTCTCGCCCGCCAACTCCTCCTCGCCCGCGAGCCGTTGGAGGTGACCGAGGCGGTACGACGCGTAGTGGCCCTACAGGCCCAGCAGCCGGCCTCCCCGTACATCGCCCTGTGGAACCGCCTGTCCCCCTTCGACCCGGCGGCCCTCGACACGGCACTCACCGACCTCCGCCTGGTCAGATCCACCCTGATGCGGATCACCCTCCACACCGTCCACGCCGACGACTACGCCCCCTTCCGCGAGGCGATGGAACCGACCCTCCGGGGCTCCCGCCTCGGCGACCCCCGCTTCAGAGCCTCCGGCCTGACCCCCGCCGACGCCGACGCCGTCCTCCCACCCCTCCTGAAGTACGCCGAGGCCCACCCCCGCACCGCGGCCGAACTGAGAACCTGGCTGGACAACCACCTCGGCACCCCCCTCGACACGAACGCCCACCGCCTCCTCCGCCAGTACGCCCCGCTGTGGCACACCCCGACCGGCGCCCCCTGGTCCTTCGGCACGCCCCAGTCGTACGTCACCGCCACCCCACCCCCCGCCCTCGCGGACCCGCAGGCCGCCGCCGAGGGCCTCAAAACCCTGATCCGCCGCTACCTGGCGGGCTTCGGCCCGGCCACGGTGGCGGACATGGCCCAGTTCGCCCTGGTCCAGCGCCCACGCGTCAGGGAGGCGGTCCAGGCACTCACCGACGAGGACGAACTGGACGTACTCCAGGCCCCCGACGGCAAAACCCCCCTCTACGACCTCCCCGGAGCCCCCCGCCCCCCGGAGGACACCCCCGCCCCACCCCGCCTCATGGCCATGTGGGACAGCACCCTCCTCGCCTACGCCGACCGCGGCCGCCTCCTCCCACCCGGGTACCGCAAGCTGGTGACCCGCGTGAACGGCGACGTACTCCCCACGCTCCTGGTGGACGGCCACGTAGCCGGCATATGGCGCCCGCTCGGCAACTCCCCCGGCGCGGCGATCGAAGCCACGGCCTTCCACCCCCTCCCCGCCGAGGCCGGGAAGCCCTGGCCACGGAGGCCGCCGCCCTGAGCGCCTTCCTCATCGACCGAGACCCCACCCCGTACCGCCGCTACGACCACTGGTGGACCAAGCCCCTCCCACCCACCGCCGAAACCCGGCTCCTCCCCAACCCCAACGACTGACCACAGACTGGTCTGCCGACCGCTAAGCCCACGTCAAGTCCCGCCTACGAACAGCTGGTTGAGGCCCGACCCTGCCTACGATCGCCCCATGCTCCAGGTAATCGGCGCGGGATTACCGCGCACCGGCACGACCTCGATGAAGGCAGCTCTGGAGCGCCTCGGCTTCGACTCCTGCTACCACATGCTCGACGTCCGCACCCACCCCGAGCACGTGGACCCCTGGGAACGCCTGGACACAGCGGGCGAGGCGGGCCCCCGAACCCGAGACGACTGGGCCCCCTGCTCGACGGCTACGGCTACCGCTCCGGCATGGACTGGCCCACCCCCCACGCCTGGCACGAACTGGCCGACCTCCACCCGGACGCCAAACTGATCCTGACGATCCGCGACCCGACCAAATGGCAAGAGTCCATCCGCACGCTCCTGTCCCACGTCCCGGAAGCCCACTCCCCGCTCGACACCCTCCCCGACCAACCCCGCAGGGTCTTCACAGCCCTACGCCGCCTACACCGCATCCTCGACGAGACCGGCCAGACCTACTTCGGCCCCGACTGGACCTTCTCCACCGCCCTGAACGACGAGGCCACAGCGGTAACCCTCTTCGAAGAACACACCAAGACCGTCACGAAGACCCTCCCCGCGGACCGCCTCCTGATCTTCGACGTACGCGAAGGCTGGGCCCCCCTCTGCACCTTCCTGAACGTCGACACTCCGGCCGAGCCGTTCCCCCACCGCAACGACAGAGACACGATGCGGACGGCCCTGGACTCCCTCAGGAACACCGGGCCAATGCACTGACCCCTCCCGCGACAGCGCCTCCGCATTACGCGACGGCACGCGCGACCACTCCGACGGGACGGAAGGGACTCATCCCGTGCCGATTCCGCCCCTCAACGCCGACAGGACCAGGCGCCCGTACCGAGTCGTCAGAGCTGCCGCTGTGGCGGCGACCGACAGGCCGAGCGAGATGAGGAGGTGCGCCACGGAGTGGTCGTCGAGGACTTGCAGGATGCCGAGGGCGGTACCGAGGGGCAGGCCGAGAATGGTGAGGAGGCCGAGGGCCCCGCTGATCTGCTGGCTTTCCTGAGTCTGTACGAGCCTGCTGTAGTCGCCGGCTTCGGCGAGGATTTCGTTGAAGCGGGCGGGTAGCCGGTGCTGGTTCTGGAAGGCGAGCAGGAGGTCGTTCGCCGGGCCGTGTGCTGTGAGGTGCTGTCGCCAGTAGTTGCTGCGAAAGACGGCGATGTTTCTCTCCAAGGTGGCGACGCGTCGCGCGAGCCGTGAGGAGTCGAACACCCCGGAAAGTTCATCGGTGAGTTCGTCGATGTGATCGCGTTGGAGGACGCCCAGGAGTAGGGCGTCGAGATAGACGGTCCGGGAGTGCAGGGCACCGAATTCGAAGAAGTCGCCCTGACCGGTATCGGGCCGGTGGCCTAGGAACGCGGCCCCTTGCCTCAGTACGAGGGCGCTCCAGTCCGCCGAGATGCGTACCGCGTCTTTGAGCTGTTCGTCAGCTGTCTCGGGCGGGAGGGGAAAGTCTTCCGGTGTGGAGCGTGAGGCCAGTTGCCACAGCCATCGGTCGGCGTCGGCGGGCAGTTCCCTCTCCGGGCCTGTGCGGAGGGCGGAAGCGTGGTGTGCCGTCGGAGTCATGAAGGCGATCGTGTAGGGCCGGGCGATCGCGAACGGTGCGCCGGCGGCGTGGACATCGGCGACGTTGTCGAGAAGTACGGCCGGGTCGAACGGCCCGGTGAGCGGTTCGTCCGCGACGGCCGACCGCCGTCCGGCCAGTGTCCGGAGCACGGGCAGCAGCGGTCTCTCCACGCTGAAGTGCAGGACGGCGAGGGCGTGTTCGGGGTCGCGGGCAGTGGCGGCACGGAGCAGTTCCAGGCCGAGCAGGTGCAGTCCGTCGTGTTTGACGTCCGTGGGCAGGTGCCAGCGGCGGGGCCGTCCAGGCGCCCCGTACAGGGCTCGGGCGGAGGCGGGGGCGAAGTAGGTCGACCGGGTCTCGGCGTCAGTGCGGCGGCTGCCCAGCTCGAACGGGAAGGGGCCTTCGGCCCAGTCGGGGACGCGCGCCAGTCGCACGGGCAGGACGACGGTCAGTTCCTGGCGTGCCCCTGTGACGCCGGCGAGGAGTGGACCGTTGTCGGTCACCGGTAGTACTCGGCAGGGTCGGGCTGGGCGAGGCGGATCACGAACTCGGCCCGGTCGGGGCTCTCCGCACTGATGTGAAAACGAACGTGCTCACCTGCCCGGATGGTCCTGAACCCTTCGGTCACGATGTGTCGGTAGTCGAAGCTGTAGTACCGCTCGTCTTCGTCATCCCGAATGATGTAGGAGCTGAGTACACCGGTCGGTCCTCCGCCACTCAGCCGTGTGTCGACGATGGTTCCGTATCGCGGCCGGCCGCCGCTCATGTGGTCGTCTCCTCTGTTTCACCGGGGTCGTTGTCGATCTCTCGCACGCAGCGGAAACCGACCGCGTTGCTTGCGCCGTCCTTTCGGTAGAGACCCTTCGTGCTGGTCTGCACCGCGCGCATCGGATTGTCGTAGCTGCCGCCGCAGATGACGGCCTCGCCGGGGGTGGCCAGGCTGGTGGATGTCCATTCCCAGCAGTTGCCCACCATGTCGAGAGCACCGAACGGGGAACGGTTGCCCGGGCGCTCTCCGACCGGTGTCACCCCGGCTCGGCGAAGGGCGTCGCCCGCGAATTCCCGGTACCACGCCTGATACGTCACCACCGGTCGGCCGACCCAGGAGTCGGCGCAGTTGACACGGGCGCCGTCAGGCGCGTCACCCCAGGGGAACAGCCGACCGTCGGTGCCTCGCGCGGCAGCCTCCCATTCGAGCGCGGTCGGGAGCCGCTTGCCTTCGAAGGCCGCGAAGGCGTACGCACTCCACCAGCTGACACAGATGGCCGGGAGGGCGTCGTTGCGCGGGTTCTCGTAGTGGTCGGGTCGCTGCAACCGGTTGGTCCAGGGGCGGTGGTTGATGTCGGCGGGCTGGTCCGGGTGGTCCCACTGTGAAGTGCCGTCCGCTTCGACGGCGTCGAGGAAGCGGCGGTAGCGAGCGACGGTCACCACGCTGCGGTCGAAGCGCACGGGCTGTGGGACACGGCGGACCAGTAGTCGTTCGGCTGGACCGACCAGGTAGGTCCCGCTGGGCAGTACACAGTCGTCGCTCTGCGGCCGGACGGGCATTCCGGCGAGGAAGGCGCGTACTTGTTCGGTGAGGAAGGCACCACCGGGAATGTCCGCTGCCTCGTCTCGGTGTGCCGGGTCGGTGAGATACCGGGCGGCAAGAAGCTCCTGATACGCGCTGTGCACGAAAGCGACGTGCTCAGGTCCGGCAGGGCGCAGCAGCGGCTCAAGGACGCAGGCATCGAGATCGAGGCGTCCGTCGGTGAAGGCGCCGGCCCCCAACTGCCGCAGCAAGTCGAGTAGAGAGAAGACGGTTTGATCGGTGAGGAACGCGTGCCCGAACGCGACGGGTAGCCGCTGCTCAAGATCGGGCCGCCCTCGCTCGGCCAGCGTCCGCGTGATGTGCGTGCCGAGGATGTCCGCGAGCGTCTGCCCCGACGGAAGGTCCAGCGCTGCGATGAGACGCTTCTCCAGAGGGGTGGCCTCGGGCTCGGCCAGGCGTACGACGTGGAAGTGCGGAACACGCGACGGGTCGAGGCCGTTCGCGTACATCTGCTCGACCAGTTGCTCGGAGCGGCCGGCGCCGCTGTCCAGCAGCTGGCGCACCTGGGGGGAGTCCGCGAGGAAGGACACCCGTGAACTCATGACCACCGCTGATTCGGCGGAGAGGACGGCGGCAAGATCGGTGAAGAGCCGCAGGAAGCCCGCAGGGCTGGACTCCTCGACGCCTTCATCGACGGCATCCAGCACGCACAGCGCGGTCCCGGAACGGATCAGGTAGAGGAAAAGGTCGAAGGCGCGGGAGCGGTCCGACGGTCGCATGGCCGGCGCCAGGAGACGGGCCGCGTACTCCGAGAACGGTTCGTCCTTCGGCTTGAGCCCGAGGTCGAAGTAGAAGCGAAAGCGGCGGATCTCGGGGTTGGCCGCGAGCGAGCGCAGGAGCGTGCTCTTTCCGCTGCCGGGACGACCGGTGACCAGGACGTTCGCGCTGCTACGTGCGAGGCGCGACAGAACTTCCGCAGCGTTCCCGGAGTGCACTACCCGGGACTCGCCGGTGCGCTGGTCGGTGGTCAGTGTCGCCGCGGCGACAACGGTCTGCGGCTCTGCCGGTTCGACGGTGGGGGCGACACGGGCGAGGTGGCTGTCGAGATCGACGATGGTGTCGAGGAACCCGTCGTAACGCACGATCCGGAAGTCCTCGCCCAGCAGCTGATGGAGCGGGCCCGAAGCTGCTCCGCCACCACCGCCGTCGTCGTCCAGGACGACGAACCGGGTGAGCTTGGGCAGGCGGGTACGCAACAGCTCGCCATCACTGGAGGCGAGGACGGTACTCAGCTCGTCGGCGTCCTGGGAGAGCATCAGCTCCACGTATTCGAGACGCACCCCCGACTCGCGACAGAACAACAGGTACACGGTGTCCCGGCTGAGTACGAACCGCTTGGCCTGCCGGTAGCCGAGTGTGAGGTAGAGCCCGGCAAGGAACTCGCAGCGTTGCGCCACCTCGGGAGCCATGTCCGGCTCACCGCCCAGCAGCGCCACGCTTCCGGTGCCGGTGAACCAGACCAGCACGTCGACGAGCCTGCGCACCGCCAGCAGCCCGTCCTCGTCGCTGATGTCGTAGCCGTCGTGCGTGGACCGGTTGCGGAGTCGTCGGATGTCGTCCAGCGCGTCCATGACCGTGCTGCTGCGGATATACGGTCGGCAGCGCTTTACCAGGTCGTTCAAGGCCTTCGTCGAAGGATCACCCTCGATGCCGTGGTGACGCCACAGCTCCTTGAGTAACTTCTCCGCCAGCTTTCCGACCAGCGCGACGGCGTTCTCCGGATAACCGTCGTTCAAGGACCGTAACGGCCGCGCCAGATCGAGCCCCAGCCGGTCGGCGATCCGTGAATGGTCGTCGAGTTCACCCCTCAGACGCCGCAGCCGTTCGTCGACCACATCGCTCACGCGTCTTTCCCTCGCCGCTGCCCGAGCACGAACGCGAACCGGTCGGGAAACACGAGGACTGGCTCCGGATGAGCGTCCCGCATCTCTTCGATGCCCTTCTCGATCTCGCTGTCGCTGAAGGTCGACAGCAGCGACATATAGCGCCCTCGCACCATTCCGAAGTACTTGTCCCGGTCGATGCGCAGCTCATGCTCGACATGGGTGAGGCCGGCTTCCAGCCCGGCCGCGCGCAGATGCGCCTCGATGTGCGCAGGGTCCGGCTGGAGCTCCGCGAAACGGTCGAGGGCGGCCTGGAACAGCGGATACCGGATCGTGGCCGGAAGCATCACCACCAGCAGCCGTCCTCCGGGCGCCAGCCGCTCGGACAGACCGCGGAGCGTCCGGGCCTGATCGGCCACATGATGCACCGACTCCT
>NZ_JAEMUX010000115.1 GCF_016598475.1 Streptomyces adelaidensis | reverse complement strand
CCTGCACCCCACATCGGCGAGGTGATCCCGTATGCCGCTAACTGTACGGGTAATACTTCACCTTTGGATTGCTCGTGCTCCAGCCCTCCAAAGCGACCTTGTACATCTTGTCCTTGATTAGATCGTTGGGGCAGGGGTCATAGGAGCGCAAAACGAATTTCTCAGCGAAATCCTCGCAGGTTACCTTCTCAGTGGAATAGGATTCCGCCCCCTGCTTAACAGACGTAGAGCTCGGGTTCGTGGGGCAGCCGCCGTCCCTCTTGTAGTTCATCCCCCAGTAGTAATAGCCGGTCGTGTTCCCACTATTGTCATAGATGAAGTCAATGCCGCCGTACACACAGACGCGGCGGTTTGCTGCCGCGCTCGCGTTGGGCGCGGTGATGACGGCAGCACCCAGCATTGCCACACACGCCATTCCGGCAGCGGCCATGCGGCGCTTGTATCTGCCAGTCAACTTCGATGTCATGTCGGTGTTCCTGTTCTCCATGCGGACGGTGCCGGGGAACCATTTCCGAGCACCTGGCCCTGCGGGACTCGCGCGTCAGGCACGTAGCCAATCGGATGCCCCCGGAGGGGCTCACCGACATGGTGCACCCACAGGGCGGTGCGGGTAAATGCCGGACCGATTGCGTTCATACTGTTCCGCAGTCGACCGATGCGCTCGCGTCCTGCCGCCACGTCGAGGACGAGAACGGCCGCCGGCCCAACCGCACCGCGTCGTCGCCTGGTTCGGGGTCGGCGCACATCCGGCGGTCCTGGCCGCGCATGCCGGCTTTTTCTGGACGGTCCGTCACTGGTCCGAGATTGCGGCGTCGTTGTGGGCTGACGTCCCTTGGCACGTGCTGTGAGGGTGATGCCGGATCCAGCCCGTATAGGGATGGGGAGTTGAGGGTTACCTCCCCTGCGCATGCACAGCGGCTCATCAAAGGTTTCCTCAGGTGCGCCTCTGTCTTCACTCGGCGTGACGGGAAGCACGGAGTGCCACGAGCAGTACGACGACAACGGCCCGGCCTGCACAGCCGGAACAAGGACGTCCAGCGCCGCCACCTCTTCCTCGGCGGCCGCACCGCGGCGGTGGCGGGCGGCGTCGCGGGTCGTCGACTCCGCCTCGGCTGGCATCGGCACCGGAGCCGATGGCACCTCCGCCGTCACGTCCGCCGCCGCCGGCGAGCGTCCGCGTCCAGCGGCCTTTGCATCCTGAACGCCGAGCCGCTGAGGGGCCGTTCTCCCTGGAAGGCGCCCTGGTCCGCGAGGACATCAGGGGGGACAAAGGAGGGCGGAGGTCCGTACACCTTTCACCGTCGTCGGCCAGGACAACGACTGCGTGCCGCTTGTCAACTCCCTCGGAGAGAACTCCGGCTTCGTCGGCGGCAACGGACACGAGGAGGACTGCAGGTCCGGGGGGAGTCGGCAGTCGTAACCCGGGAGGCGCTTGGAGCGCAGAGTCTCCCGCCTACGGAGCCTCCAGGCGCGGCGGCAGAGGTAGATCGACATTTCGCTCACCCGGGGTGAAATGGGCTGGTCGCGGGGGTGGTGACGTGGCAGAGCCCCTGTCGTTGGCGTGGTGATCTCACTCATCACACCGGCGGCCGAGGGGCTCTGTTGGTTCCGTATCCTTCCATGCTCGATGTCGCGCACGAGCTGGTCGAGCATGTCTCCTGGCTCATCTACGCCCGAAGGCGTGAACTGAACTCGCCATGGCGGAAGCCGGGGTGCTTCAGAGGGTGTTGTCTTTTCGATCTTGAGCGGTGGCGGTCGAACGCGGGTTCCCGGTCGGGTGATCTGGCCGTGGCCGGGGCATGAGGACGGGGCCTCCTGAACAGCTCGTGGGTGTCGAATCCACAGAGCAACAGGAGGCCCCGGTGCCGCAGTCTTCCGTGTCGATGGCCGGGCAGTCCAACTCGGCTGCTCCATCGTCTGATTGCCTCGCGCACGTGTACGGCAACGCGGCCGACCAACCCGAACGGCAGCGCCGGTACCCGACGGACATGACGGACGCGGAGTGGGCTGAGGTCCGGCCACTGCTGCCGGTGCCGGGCTGGATGTGCGGGCGGGGCGGCCGGCCGGAGGGGTATTGCCACCGTGCGATGCTCGATGCGATCAGCCTCACTCATCGCCTGGTGCGCCCGCGCCCTCCGCCGCGGCGACCGCCGGGACCCGATGTCCTGATCCCTCAGAGGCCGAACTCCTGCGGGGACAGGCCGAGCGTCGAGCAGGCCTCGCGCAGGACCTGCTCCTCGGCCTGGGCGATGAATCCGTCGGCGCCCGCCACGACGAAACCGGTCTGTACGACCGCCCGGGCCTCCGTCGGCTTCTTCGCGGCCTTGGCGATCTCCTGGAGGGCCTCGGCCTTGCCCTGCTGGAAGTTGAACGAGAGCTGGTCGACGTGCTTGTTGAAGCGCTGCCGCAGCTGGTCGGCCGGGAAGTTCTGCAGGACGTCGTTGTTCAGGATCAGCGACTCCACGTGCTGCCGCTCGGCCGGGTCGACATTCCCGTCGGCGGCGGCGACCAGGGCGCACATCGCCATGCTCGCGTCCCGGTAGGCACCGCTCTTCAGCTCCGTCTTCAGGGAGGTGAGCTGCGACTTGAGCGCGCTCACCAGCTGCGCCTTCGACCCACCGCCGGACCGCGAGGACCCGCCCGGCCGCGTGGACCCCGCGCCCGGCTGCCCGTACCCGCCGGGTGCGCCATGGCCGGCGTGTCCACTCTGCCCGCTCTGTCCGCCGGTCCCCCGCGCGCCCTGGGCCTGCTGCTGCAGACCCTTGGCCTGGTCCTTGATCCGATCCCACATCGCCATGCGTGCCACCTCGGCTTCAGCCCGTGTCGTTCCGGGTCTTTCCGGTCGTCCGCGTGCGTTCCGCACGTCTTCCTGTGAACGGTCGCAGGCCCCCCAAGAGTTCCACCACACCGCAACGCCCGGTTCGGTCACGAACCAAGGAGGAGGGAAGGGAAAAGAGGAGGGAAAATGTGTTCCGGTCGGCCGAGTGGCCGGGTGACGCGGCGCGATAGAAAGAGACCATGACGGAACACGAAGCTCCGGTGGGAGGCGTGGACGACGTCGACGAGGTGACCCGCGCGGTGCTCACCGCGTCGCGGCTGCTGGTCGCCATCTCCGCACGGTCCCTGGCCGCGGTCGAGGAGCGGGTGACGCTCCCGCAGTTCAGGATGCTGGTGGTGCTGTCCATGCGCGGTGCCACGAAGCTCGTCGTACTCGCCGATCAGCTCCAGGTCGCCCCGTCCACGGCGATGCGCATGGTCGACCGGCTGATCGCGGGCGGTCTCGCCGACCGGCAGACCAACCCCGGCAACCGCCGAGAGACCCAGCTCCAGCTCACCGAGGAGGGCCGCCGCGCCGTCGAGACCGTCATGGGCCTGCGACGCGCCGAACTCGCCACGATCGTCGAGCGCCTCGCCCCGAAGCAACGGGCCGCCCTCATCGAGGCGTTGACCGCGTTCAACGAGGCGGGCGGCGAGCCCGTGGTCCCGGCGCCGGACGACGACCCGCAGTCGCCGCTCGGCTGGGTGGACACCACGGTGAGCGGAGACGCCTGAACCACCCGGGCGCCGACGTGGCACCCGGGCGCGCCCCCAGACCTCAACCCGCGGGCGGTGGCGGCGGTTGGTACGGAGCCGGTGCCGGTGCCGGTGCCGGAGCCGGTGCCGGTGCCGGTGCCGGTGCCGGTGGCTGGGCCTGCGGATACTGCTGGACGGCGGGGGCGGCCTGCCACCCCGGTGGCGGGCCCTGGGGGAATCCGGCGACGGCGACGGGCGTGGGGGCGCCCGCGGGTTGCCGGGAGCCGAGGATGGTCACCACGGTCGCGGCGAGCGCCAACAGGCAGGCGAGGGCCAGCAGATAGAACCCGGGGCCGAACGTCGTGGACCGGCCGTCCGTGTCCCACTGGGTGTCGTTGACGGCGGACGTCACCACCGACAGCGTCGTCCCGAACAGCAGGGTCGCCCCGCTGACGCCGAGCACCCGGGTCAGCGGCAGCCGACGGCTGAATCCGCCCAGGAGGAGTGCGGCCATGGTGATGGCGACCAGCGCCCCGAGGAGCAACAGCACCCCGTGGAACTGTGTCACCGAAGTCCCCTGACCCAGCGATTCGTTGGAGTAGGACCACGCCTTCGCGACGGTCCGGTAGACCGCGTCCCCGTTCCCCTCCTCCAGGTACTGCGCCGACTCGTCCAGCGTGACGAAGGAAGCGACGACGGAGAGGACCCCGCCGAGTGCCAGCAGCGCCCCGGCCGCCCGGTCGAGGACCGCGACCGGGTCGCGCGGCGGGCCGGGCGGCGCGGTCGGGTAGGGATGGAAGCCGCCCGGCTGCGGGGGAGCCGCGGGGTGGGGCGGAGGGGCTGGTTGGCCTGTGTACGGCCCGTGCTGGGTCGGTTCCGTCATCTTCTGATGATAGTGAGACAAGTTCGTGTGCATAAGGTGAACTACGTGCTCACAGAGGCGAGTTAACCGTAAAGTGACCCGCCCTCAACCTGGCGTACCGCGCGTCAGCGGCCGCCACCCCCGCTTCCCTTGCCGGACGAGCGGCGGCCGCCCTGGGCGGGGCCGGGGCGTCGGCGGCGGCTGCCGCGTCGGGCGCCGCCCGTGGACTCGGGGCGGTTCTCGGTGACCGGCGGGGCGAGGACGACGGGGACGCCCGAGGGGGCCTGCGCGCCGGTGATGCGGTTCAGGTCGGCGCCGCCCGAGCGGACGACGGTGGTCGTCGGGGTGATGCCGGCGTCGGCCATCAGGCGGGTCATCTCGCGGCGCTGATGGGGCAGGACGAGGGTGACGACGGTGCCGGACTCGCCGGCCCGTGCGGTACGGCCGCCGCGGTGCAGGTAGTCCTTGTGGTCGCCCGGCGGGTCGACGTTCACGACGAGGTCGAGATCGTCGACATGGATGCCGCGGGCGGCGACGTTGGTGGCGACCAGGGCCGTGATGTGCCCGTCCTTGAACTGGGCCAGGGCCCGGTTGCGCTGGGACTGCGACTTGCCGCCGTGCAGGGCGGCGGCGCGTACGCCGACGGCCAGGAGCTTCTTGGCCAGCCGGTCCGCGCCGTGCTTGCTGTCCAGGAACATGATCACCCGCCCGTCACGGGCGGCGATCTCGGTCGTGGTGGCGTGCTTGTCGTCGTCCGCCACATGCAGCACGTGGTGGTCCATCGTCGTGACGGTGCCCGCGGACGGGTCGACCGAGTGGACGACGGGGTCGTGGAGGTAGTCGCGTACGAGCCGGTCCACGTTGCGGTCCAGGGTGGCCGAGAACAGCAGGCGCTGCCCGTCGGGGCGCACCTGGTCGAGCAGGGCGGTGACCTGCGGCATGAAACCCATGTCGGCCATCTGGTCGGCCTCGTCGAGCACGGTGATGGCGACGTGGTCCAGCCGGCAGTCGTCGCGGTCTATGAGGTCCTTGAGGCGGCCGGGCGTCGCGACGACGATCTCGGCGCCGCCGCGCAGCGCGCTCGCCTGCCGGCCGATCGACATGCCACCGACCACGGTGGCGAGCCGCAGGCGCAGGGCGCGGGCGTACGGGGTGAGGGCGTCGGTGACCTGCTGCGCGAGTTCCCGGGTGGGTACGAGGACGAGGGCGAGCGGCTGTCGGGGCTCGGCCCGCCGGCCTGCCGTACGGGTCAGCATCGCGAGGCCGAAGGCGAGTGTCTTGCCCGAGCCTGTGCGGCCCCGGCCCAGGACGTCCCGGCCCGCGAGCGAGTTCGGCAGCGTCGCGGCCTGGATCGGGAACGGAACGGTCACGCCCTCGGTGCCCAGGGTGGTCAGCAGCTCCTTGGGCAGGTCGAGTTCGGTGAACGCCTCGACCGGCGGCAGTGCGGGGGTGACGGTGACGGGCAGTGCGAACTCCCCGCCGACCGGGGCGGAGCGAGCGCCGCGTCCGTTCCGGCCGGCCTTGGCCGAACGGGAAGGAGAGGCGTTCTGGCGACCTGTCCCACCGGTCCCCTGAGCGCGGACGCGGTTGCCCCGACCGGCGCCGGCGGAGCCCTTGTCCGTACGGGTGCGGGAGGAGCTGCTGTTCGTACGAGCTGGGCGGTTCAAAGGGGGACCTTCCTCGATGCGGGACCTGTCGCACACGAGCCGGGGCCCGCACCCCGAAGGTGCGGGCCCCGGCCATGCGTACGCGTCGGCGTCAGGCGGGAACGATGTTCTCGGCCTGGGGGCCCTTCTGGCCCTGCGTGACGTCGAAGGTCACCTTCTGGCCTTCCTGGAGCTCACGGAAGCCCTGGGTGGCGATGTTCGAGTAGTGGGCGAAGACGTCCGGGCCGCCACCCTCCTGCTCGATGAAGCCGAAGCCCTTTTCCGCGTTGAACCACTTGACGGTTCCGGATGCCATGCTGATCTCCCTTGAGGCAGTGCCCGGAGTCCGCACTTTGCGGACCCGGCGTCGCAGCAACGATTTGACCCCACGGGAAGATCTGAAATGTCCCGGAAAGTCCCGGAAACTAAAAAGAGTGCTCGTCGACGGAAGGTCGAAGAGCACTCAAAAGCCTCTGGTAACCAAAACTGCCACTCCCTGACAGGTTAGCACACTCCTGGGGCACGTGAGGCGGCGACGTGGTGCGAGCCGCTCCGAGCCGGCAGAGGTCCGGGGGGAGCCGGCGCAGGCCTGGCCCGACCGACCCTCCCCCGACCGACCCTCCTGTGACCGGATCTGATGCTCGCCGGGTGTCCACGGAATAGAGTGAAGCGGTATGTAATTGGACATATCCAGGTGCGTGGAGAGCTCGGCGAGAGCGAGATGAGCGGCCATGGAGCGGCGTATCGGCGACGACCCGGCAGCCGGGCCCGGCCCGGACAGCGCCGGTGTCGGTGTCGGGGGCGGTGACGGGCTCACCGCGCGTGCCACCGTCGACGAACAAGGCACCGTGACCGGCTGGAGCGCCGGTGCCGAAGACCTGCTCGGGTACACGGCGGCGCAGATCCTGGGCCGGCCGGCCGTATCGCTCCTCGCCGAGGAGCCCGCGGCGAGCGACCTGCCGCCCTTCCCGGACCTGCCGAGATGGAACGGCACGCTCGTGCTCCGGCACCGCGACGGCCGCCGGCTGGAGGTCATGGTCCTGGCGCACCACCGGGCCTCGTACGCCGGGACGCGCGACTGGTTCGTGGTCTCCGCCGTGACCGGGACGCGGCCCGACCCCGACGACGGCGCGCTCGCGCTGCGGGGTTTCCTGGACTCCCCCGGCTGCGCGACCGCGGTGTTTGACACGGATCTGCGGTTCCGCCGTGGCAACCGGGCCTCGCGGGACGCGCTGGACCTGAGCGAGGACGAGCTGCGCGGGCTGCGGATGTCGGAGGCGCTGTCCGACCCGGTCGCCGGGGAGGTCGAGCGGCTGATGCGGCTGGCCCTGGAGACCGGCGAGCCGCAGTACCTGGAGAACCACGCGCGGGCCCCCGGCGAGATACGCGAGCACGCCTGGTCGGTGCACCTCTACCGCCTGGAGGACGAGGACGGCCGTGTTCTCGGCGTGGCCTCCACCGGGCACGACATGACCGAGCAGTACTGGGCCCGCAAACGGCTCCAGCTGATCGCCGAGGCCGGCCGGCGCATCGGCAGCACGCTCGACGTGGCCCGGACGGCGCAGGAACTGGCGGACGTGGCGGTCCCCGACCTCGCCGACTTCATCAGCGTCGACCTGCTGGCATCCCTCGACGAGCTGCACGAGCCGCTCCCGGAGCCACCGGCGGTGGGCCCTCTCGCCCTGCGGCGCATCGCCCACCGGTCCGTGCTCCCGGGGAACCCCGAGGCGGTCGTGGCGCCGGGCGAGGTGGACGCGTACCCGGACGGCTCCCCGCCGGTGGAGAGCCTGCGGTCGGGACGCGCCGTGCTGTACCGGATGACCGAGCCCGCGATCGCCGACTGGGTGGCCCAGGACCCGCTGCGGACCTCCCGGATCAGGGAGTTCGGCTTCCACACGGCCATGACCGTGCCCCTCTCGGCACGCGGCACCACCCTGGGTGTCGCCGTCTTCCTCAGGCACCGGCACCCCGACCCATTCCAGCCGGACGACCTCGTCCTGGCCGAGGAACTGGCGGCCCGGGCGGCGGTCTCCATCGACAACGCCCTGCGCTACACCCGCGAGCGCGCCACCGCCGTCACCCTCCAGCGCAGCCTGCTGCCGCGGAGCATGCCCCAGCAGGCCGCGGTGGAGGTCGCCTCCCGCTACCTGCCGGCCGGTGCCAGGGCCGGTGTGGGCGGCGACTGGTTCGACGTGATCCCGCTGTCCGGATCCAGGGTCGCGCTGGTCGTGGGCGACGTCGTGGGCCACGGCATCCACGCCTCCGCGACCATGGGCCGGCTGCGTACCGCCGTACGCACACTGGCCGACATCGATCTGCCCCCCGACGAGCTGCTCACCCACCTCGACGACCTCGTGGCCCGCCTGGCCGTGGAGGCGGAGGGCGCGGAGCACGCCGCCGCGGACGGGGAGAGCACGGGAGAAGTCGGGGCGACCTGCCTGTACGCCGTGTACGACCCCGTGTCCCGCCGTTGCACGCTCGCCCGGGCCGGGCATCCCGTGCCGGCCGTGGTGCTCCCGGACGGCACCGTCGAACTGCTCGACCTTCCGGCGGGGCCCCCGCTGGGCCTGGGCGGACTGCCCTTCGAGGCGCTGGAGACCGAACTGCCCGAGGGCAGCCTGCTCGCCCTCTACACCGACGGCCTGGTCGAATCCCGGCACCAGGACATCGACGACGGCATCGCCCGGCTGCGGCAGGTCCTCGCCGCGCCCGCCGCCTCCCTGGAGGCGCTGTGCGACAGGGTCCTGGGCGCCGTACTCCCCGAGCGGCCCATCGACGACGTGGCGCTGCTCATCGCCCGCACCCGGGCGCTCGACGCCGACCGGGTCGCCGCCTGGGACGTGGCCCCCGATCCCTCCGCCGTCGCCGAGGCCCGCAAGAACGCCCTCAGCCAGCTGGAACGCTGGGGCCTGAACCACGCGGCCTTCGTCACCGAGCTGATCGTCAGCGAGTTGGTCACCAACGCCATCCGGCACGCCGAGCCGCCCATCGAGCTGCGGCTCATCCATGACACGAGCCTCATCTGCGAGGTCTCGGACGCCAGCAGCACGGCACCCCACATGCGCCGTGCCCGCGCCTACGACGAGGGCGGCCGCGGCCTGCTCCTGGTCGCCCAGCTGACCCGGCGCTGGGGCGCCCGCCACACCCCCATGGGCAAGACGATCTGGGCGGAACAGAGCGTCGAGCCGGGCGGCTGAGGCGTAGTCGGTATCTGGGACCTGAGCTGAAACACCCGGGTGCGGCTGAGTACGCGCGCTCTGGCCGGCCGTCGGGCGGGCCGGGACGCTCGGTGCATGACACAGCGACAGGCGAAACGCGTTCCCCAGCCGGTGACGGCCCTCCTGCCGGCCCTCGTACTGGCCCTGGTGACGTCGGCGGCGTGGGCCGGCTGGCTGGGCTGGGACCAGCACCGCGATGTGCAGCCGGACGGGTCGGTGACCGGCCCGTACGAGGCGTGGCAGGTGATCGGGCTGGTGCTGACCCTGCTGGCGCCGGTGTACTGGGCGGCGTCCCGGAACCACATCGCCGGCGCCGTGGTGGGTGTCACGGCCGGCCTGACCGCCGCCTCCCTCTACGACTGGTCGGACGACGCCAGCGGCCTCTACGGGGTCGGCGTGACGATGATCATGCTGGGCGGCATCGCCGTGACCACCGGAGTCTCCTTCGTGATCGCCGCTCTGCAGCGCGAAGTGCCTCCGGTGGTCCCCCCGGCCGTCGCCGCCGAGTAGGGCGCGGTCAGCGCTTGCCGGTGCCGCCGTCCTGGTTCCAGGCCCAGTGCAGGCGGTTCAGGCCGCTCTCGTTGTTCAGCCGCAGGCTGAGGCGGGTGCCCGTGCCCTGGAGGGTGGTCAGAGAGTAGGTGTCCCCGCTGCGCAGGCCGGGCCAGTAGACGGAGCCCATGCCCAGTTCACGGATGGTGTCGGTCGCCGCCTGGATGTAGGCGACCTCGCTGGAGCCGTTGACCGGACCGTCGTAGTCGAGGCCGGAGGTCATGGTGGCGCCGAACTCGTCCAGGATGGTGCGCGAGGCGCAGTCGCCGATGCGCTCCTCGAAGTCCTGCTTCCACTGGTCGTAGCTGGTCCAGTCGGTGTGCCAGAAACCGTAGTTGTGCAGGGCCAGCCGGGTGCCGTTCAGCCGCGGGTCGGCGCAGACGGGCTTGACGTCCTCGCTGTACTTCACCCCGCCGATGACGATCCGGTCGCGGGGCACGGAGCGGTGGCTGGTCACCCAGTCGGCGGCGACGTCACGCCACTCCTGGGAGGTGTAGCCGAACGGCTCGTTCATCGGCTCGAAGTACACCCGGGAGTTGCGGCCGTAGGCGCTGGTGATCCTCGACCACATGGTGTCGTAGCTCGCCTGGTCGTCGATCCGGCCGTCCTTGGCGTTGTCGGCCTCCCAGTAGCCCAGGATGACCTTGAAACCCTGCGCGGTGGCGGCGTCGATCGCCCCCTTGTAGGACTTCCAGAAGGGGCCGTTCACCGAGGTGGGGTTGACCGGCAGCCGGACCGTGTTGGCGCCCAGCTTGTCGAAGCCGCGGATGATCGCCTTGGACTTGGCGTAGACGGTGGCGTAACTGTCGGAGGTGGACAGGCCCGACGGTACGACCGCGTCATCGGCGTAGTTGTCGCGCGGGTCGGCCCAGTTGACGCCGTGGAAGTCGCTGACGGGCGGGGGCTTCGGAGCGGCGGCCGCGGGGGTCGTGAGCGCTCCGCCGAACGCGGTGGCACAGGCCAGCAACACGCCGAGACCAGCGGCCCCACGAGGATTCTTTCGAGACACGACGTACCTCTCTGCTCAGTGGTTCCCGAGGCTAGGAGCAACCCAAACAGAGGTCAACACATCTGCACATAAACACTCAGGCAGTGACGACAGGAGTGCCGGAGGTGACGGCAGGGGTGCCTGAGGTGGCGACATAGGCCTCGGGATCGAACGGCGCCGGCCGTCGGCGCGTTCGGCCCGTCGACCACCCGCCGGCTGAAGCTGTTACGGCCGTTGCTGTCGAGGTAGCAGCTGGAGCAGCCACCCGAGTTGTAACTTCCAGTGGTCGTCGAGGCCGGCGCCGTCGGCGTCGAACACACATTGGGCGATGGGCATGTCGAGGACGTGGAAGCCGGTGCCCGGGACGAGGGTGTCGACGTCCGCGCCGCTGCCGTCGGCGCCGACGAGGCGGCTGCCGTCGACGGCCTCGACCGCTGTGGCGTGCATGCAACGTGCCCACCTTCTGCACGGCGTGCAGGAGGGCGGAGTGGCGAAAGCCCACGCCGAGGGTCTCCAGCGCGGCCATGCCCGCCGACCAGGCCGCGCCGACCTGCTCAGCCTAGGCGTCGGCGTCCAGCGCATCGCCGACCCGACCATCCCCACCGCCGTACTGACCGACACGTTGCGGCTGGTCCTGCGGATCATGCCGGGCGGCCCACCGGCGCTGAATCGCTGTAGCGACCCGCCGGGCAAGGAGCTGGATGGAGCAGGTCGGGTCCGTCGATAAATGCCTCGACGTCGGTCGCGGTGATCGGGGACGCTTCGCTCGATGACCAGAATCGACGACACGCCGCCCGCGTGGGACGAGCGCACCCAGCTCACCACGTTTCTCGACTACGCACGTGACACCGCCCGCGCCAAGTGCGATGGCGTCTCTGCGGAGAACGCACGCAAGGCGCTCCTGCCGGGCTCACCGCTGATGACCATGAGCGGAGTGATCAACCACCTCCGCTGGGTCGAGTACTACTGGTTCCAAGTGGTCTTCCTCGGCGAGGAGGACCGGGGCCCCTGGACCGAGGAGGACCCCGACCGCGAGATGCGTATCGCCGTCGACTTCCCGCTCACGCAGTTGCTCGACGAATACGCCGAACAGAGCATCCACTACCGCGAACTGGTCGCCGGGAACGTTCTGGACAAGCAGGCCCAGCGAGCCGTCCGCAACGGCCTCCACGTCGACCTGCGCTGGATCCTCCTCCATCTCACCGAGGAGACGGCCCGCCACAACGGCCACCTGGACATCCTGCGCGAGATGCTCGACGGCACGACCGGCGACTAGGCGCCGCCGAGGGCCGCCGGGCCGCGTCCGTGTCCGCGTCTGAGGCCCCAAGTCCCGTACCGTGTCGGTACTTTCGCCCTCTCCCACTCTGTCCGGAGGCGCCGTGCTCATACGTCCCATCGCCACATCCGCATCCGACCTCGACCGCGTCCTTCCCCTGCTTCCGCCCGGCCGGGTCGGTGCCTGGGCCGATGCCGACACCTTCCGGGACGGGCTGGCGAAGGGGGAGTACCGGTCCGAATGGACCTGGGTGGCCGAGGAGGGCGGCGAGACGCGGGCCGTCGCCCTGTGGTGGGGCACTGCGCACGACACCCTGCCCAGCGTCCTCAACACCCTCCACGTACGGGAGTCCGTCGGACCGGACGAGAGCCGGGCGGCGCTGGCCGCGGAGCTCCTCACCGCCGCGCACGGGGAGTTCGCCGCCCGTGGGCAGGACAAGCCGCCGGAGTACCACGTCCTGCTGCCGGCCGACTGGCGCGACCGCCCCGAGGCCGTCGCCGAGCTGGCCTGGCGGCAGGAGGGGGCCCGCCGCGCCGGCCTGACCGTCCCGCTCGAACGGCTCCGCTACGAGTGGACGCCGGGGAACGGCACGCCCGCGCCGTCCAGCCGGCTCCGCTTCCGCCCCGAGCCGGACGACGAGGTGTTCGCCGGCCTCTTCCGCGCGGTGCTGGAGGGCACCCTCGACGTCGGCTCCCGCACCGGCGCCGAGACCATGGGAGCCGACGCCCAGGCCCGCGCCGAACTCGCCTTCTACCGGGACTCCATGCGGGGGGAACGGTCCTGGTGGCGCATCGCCGAAACACCGCAGGGCGACCCGGTCGGCTTCGCGCTGCCCTCCCGCAACACGGGTTCACACGTCGTCGGCTACCTCGGCGTACTTCCCGCGCGGCGCGGTCACGGCTACGTCGACGACCTCCTCGCCGAGATCACCCGCCTCCTCGCGGAGGAAGCGGGTGCCGATCTCGTCCGCGCCGACACCGACCTCCCCAACCGCCCCATGGCCGCGGCCTTCGACCGCGTCGGCTACCGAAACTTCGCCCGCCGCCTGGTCCTCTCCGCTCCCTGATCCTCCACCACGGCCTAGAGCCGGAGGTCGGGCCGGAAGGGGCGGAGCAGGTCCTGGCCCGGCTGGATGACGCCGTAACTGCTCTCCGGTATCTCGTTCCAGGCGCCGGGGAGGTCGCCGAGCGGTTCGGAGACGACGAGGCGGGTCTCCTCGGAGATGTCCCGGAGGAACGTGGCGTCCGGGTGGAGTGCGCGCAGGGTGTCCACCTCGGTGCTGAAGTACAGCGAGCGCGAGTGGCCCTCGCTGGAGTAGCGGAAGGCCCAGACGTGTTCGCCGTCGGCCACCGCGACGGTCATCTGGAGCGGGTCGCGGACACCGTGCGCGCGCCCCGTCGTCTCGATCAGGCCCGCCATACGCGCCACCGCGCCGGGCGGATCCTCCGTCAGACCGAAGGTGAGGGCCAGGAAGAACATCAGCTCGGAGTCGGTGGAGCCCTCCATGTCGGGGTACAGGGCCGGATCGACGGCCACGGCGAGCTCACGCCGGACGAGGCGGAATTCGTTGATCATCCCGTTGTGCATCCACATCCAGCGACCGTTCCGGAAGGGGTGGCAGTTGGACTGCTGCACGGCTGTCCCGGTCGCCGCCCTGATATGGGCGAAGAAGAGACCCGAGCGGACGTGGTGGGCGACCTCCCGCAGATTGCGGTTGTTCCAGGCCGGGCCCACGTCCCGCACGATCGCCGGGGTGGCGGCGGTGGCGGCGGTGGCGGCCGTGGTGGCGGCGGTGGCAGTGGCAGTGGCGGTCGTGTCCCGGGTGTTCCGCTTGTCCCGCGAGTACCAGCCGATACCGAAGCCGTCGCCGTTGGTCGTCTCCATGCCCATACGGGAGTGCAGGCTCTGGTCGATCAAGGAGTGTGCCGGTTCGAACAGAACCTGGCTGAGAAGTATGGGCGTACCCGAGTAGGCGATCCAGCGGCACATCTTGGATCCCTCCGCTCCTGGGACCAACAGCCGTAACCCGTAACCCGTTACGCGCTCCGCGTTCGGCTGTCGTACGAGCCATCACCAGTATCGCCTGCGTCGGCCGCCCGGGCACACGGAGACGACCGGGGAGGTCAGAGGCCGGGAAACCCGCGTGGCGCCGAACGAGTGGACTCGCCGGAACCCGTCCCCGCCCAGAACCGCCACCCAGGAGTCCGGATGGTGACGTTGCCGTCCCATCCTCTGACCTGGAAGAAGTTCCCGGATATGAGACGTACCCCCTCCCGTACCCCCTCCCGTACCCCCTCCGGTACCCCCTCCGGTACCCCCTCCGGTACCCCCTCCGGTACCCCCTCCGGTACCCCCTCCGGTACCCCCGCCCGTACGCCTTCCCGCCGTCTGTTCGCCGCGGCGCTGCTCGCCGCGACCGTGCTGGCCCCGATGGCGGCGATTCCCGCCACGGCCGTCGACGCCGGCCCCGCTGTCGGCCACGCTGCCGGCGTCGACCCGCACGACAAGGAAGGGCACGACAAAGAAGGGCGCGACAAGGAAGGGCACGACAGGGACAAGTGCCCGAAGGGCGGTCTCGGCCGTGAGCTGACCGCGCGGCTGGACAAGGCCGTCAAGGGGGTCCGCCGGGAGACCGGCGTCCCCGGTGTCGTCGTCGGACTGTGGATGCCGGGCAAGGGGTGCTACGTCCGGGCGACCGGTGTCGCCGACACCGAGACGCGCAGGCCGATGACCACCGACCAGTTCGTGCGGATCGGCAGCGAGACCAAGACGTTCACGGCCACCGCGCTGCTCAAGCTCGTCGACGACGGCCGGGTCGGGCTGGACGACCCGATCTCCGCCTACATCGACGGCGTGCCGAACGGCGACCGGATCACACTGCGTCACCTCGCCGGGATGCGCAGCGGGTTGTTCCCGTACAGCGCCGACCCGGGCTTCGCAGAGGCTCTGCTGAGCGATCCGAGCCGCTCGTTCACCCCGCGGGAGTTGCTCGCGTACGGCTTCAAGCACCGGAACACCTTCAAGCCGGGCGAGAAGTTCCAGTACTCCAACACCAACTTCGTCCTCCTCGGCCTGGTGATCGAGAAGGTCAGCGGTCACCGCCTCGCCGACTTCATCGACAACCGGGTGCTCCGCCCGGCCCACCTGCGCCACACGCTGTTCCCCAAGGGCGCCGAGTTCCCCGAGCCGCACCCGCGTGGCTACACCAACCAGACGCTGAGCGGCGAGGTCGAGGACGCCACGAACTGGAACCCCAGCTGGGCCTGGGCGGCCGGGGCGATCATCTCGGACCTGCACGACCTGCGCCGCTGGGCCAAGGTCGTCGCCACCGGGACCCTGCTCAGTCCCGAGACCCAGAAGGAGCGGCTCAAGACGCTCCCGACCGGCTTCCCCGGCACGAGCTACGGCCTCGGCATCTTCGAGTCCGGCGGCTGGATCGGGCACAACGGCTCCATCCCGGGCTACCAGACCGTGACCGTCTACCTGCCCTCGAAGAAGGCCACCCTGGTACTCATGCTCAACACCGACATCCCCCACGAGGGCCAGGAACCGTCCTCCCTCTTCGCCCGCGCGATCACCGAGATCGTCACCCCGAAGAACGTCTACGACCGCCCGATCTCGCCGCGCTTCATGTCCCCGCGCTAGAAGTTCCAGCGCCGAGGTTCCAGCGCCAGAAGTCCGCGACCCCGTCAGGCGGGGCCGGACAGGTCGTCCAGCTCGGCGGCGTAGAGCTCCGCGGGAGGGCCGGCCGCCCAGTCGCGGTGGTCCTTGAGGCGCGCGTCGAGCAAGGCCGCCGCCGAAGCCCGCACGGGTGACCAGGCGGGTTTCGGCGGCTGATACGGCACGACCCAGCAGGGCATGGCACGACACGGCACGGCGCGACATGTGGTGTCGGGCGGTGCCGCGCTGTCGAGCTATCGCGGGGGCAGCACGCAGAACTCGTGGCCGTCGGGGTCGGCCATGACCACCCAACCGGCGTCGTCGCCCTGGCCGATGTCGACGCGAGTCGCACCGAGGGAGACGAGACGTTCGACCTCCGCCCGCTGGTCGCCGCCGGCGGGCGGAGCGAGGTCGAAGTGCAGCCGGTACTTCTTCCCCTGCTTCGGTGCCAGCGGGGGACCGCCCCAGGTGACCTTCGGGCCGCCGTGCGGCGAGCGGATCGCGGTCTCCTCGTCCTGGTCCCAGACCAGCGGCCAGTTCAACGCCTTGCTCCAGAAGTACCCGACCTCCTGGGAACCGTCGGACGCGAGCGCGCCGATGAATCCGCAGTCGGCGAGGAAGTTGTTGCCCGGCTCGATGACGCAGAACTCGTTGCCCTCGGGGTCCGCGAGCACGACATGACCGTCGTCCGGGTCCTGTCCGATGTCGATGTGCCGGCCGCCGAGTTCGAGCGCCCGCGCCACCGTCTCCTTCTGGTCGTCGAGGGACGTGCTCGTCAGATCGAAGTGCATCTGGTTCGGGCCGGTCTTCGGTTCCCGCGTCGGCAGGAACCGCAGCCGGAACCCCGTGTCGTCGCCGTCGCTCGGCAGAAGCGCGATGCCGTCCTCGGGGCTGTCGGCGGCCCTCTCCCAGCGCAGGACGCCGGCCCAGAAGCGCGCGAGCCGGTCCGGGTCGTCGGCGTCGAAACAGAGTGCGTGGAGGTAAGAGGTCATTCCGCTCCGCGCCTCCCATCTGGTGACTCGAAGCTGTGATCAGGGCATGTCTGTGCGTCCAACGCTAGGGGCCTCGGGGTCAGCCGCGCAAAGCGTTTTTCCCCTGGTTCAGCCCGAAGCCTTGCCGAAGCCTTGCCGAAGCCTTGCCGAAGCCAGGCGGAAGCCATGGCCGGACACACGGCCGGACAACAGGGGGCTCACAGGGAACTCTCAGGGGCCCGGCGCAGAGTCCGGGGTATGCCTGCCGATTGTGGAGCCGCCGGAGTCCGTCAGGGCGCGGTGCGTGTGCTGATCGTCGACGACGAGCCCGAGCTCACCGAACTGCTGTCGTGGGCCGTCGCCGAGGCGGGCTGGCAGCCGTTCTCGGCGGGCGACGGACGCGGCGCACTGACGCTCGCGCGCGGCTGCGCCCCGCATGCCGTCGTCCTGGACTGGATGCTGCCCGACCTGGACGGCGTGCACGTACTGCGGCGGCTGCGGCACGAGTACGCGAATCTGCCCGTGCTGATGCTCACCGCCCGCGACACGCTGGAACACCGCCTCGACGGGCTGTCGGCGGGCGCGGACGACTACGTGACCAAGCCCTTCTCTCTGGAGGAGGTCATGCTGCGGCTGCGGGGACTGTTGCGCCGCGCCGGCGCCGAGCAGGAGACGGCGGACGAGTCCGTGCGGGTGCTCGGTGATCTGGTCCTGGCCGAGAAGACCCGCCAGGTGCAGCGCGACGGGACGCCGATCGCCCTCACCGCGAAGGAGTTCGACCTGCTCAGCTATCTGATGAGGCACCCGCGCCAGGTGCTCAGTAAGGCGCAGATCCTCGGCGAGGTCTGGAACAGCTCCTTCGACAGCGAGGGAAACCTGGTCGAGGTCTATATCTACGGCCTGCGCGCGAAGATCGACAAAGGGCGGGCGCCGATGATCCACACGGTGCGGGGCGCCGGCTACGTCATCCGGGCGGCGGACCTCCGGACATGACGGCTCTCAACGGACCTCCGGACATGACGGCTCTCAACGGACCTCCGGACATGACGGCTCTCAAGGGAAGGCGGCCGGGACTCAAGAGAGGGTGGCCCGGCCGTTCGCTGCGCGCCCGGTTGGTGCTGTTCACCTCCCTGATCCTGTGCGCGGTGTGCGCGGCGATGGCGCTCACCACGGTCCTGGTCCAGCGCGCCCATCTGCTGGACGACCTGGATCAGCGCGTACGTGACGCCGTACAGCGGAGTGAGGGCGGGGCCCGCTACCGCGCGGGCAGCGCGACGGACCTGAGCTTCCTGAGCGAGCAGGGGCAGCCCGCCGGTACCGTCGCGGCCCGCCTGTCGGACGGCGGGGTCACGGCTGCCGAGGTGGTGACCGAGGACGGCCACCGCGAGACCCTCACGGCCGCTCAGCGCGCGGCCCTGGCCGGGATCACCGCGGACGGCACGCTGCACACCCGTACGATCCCCGGTCTCGGCACGTATCGCGTCACCGCCGTGAGCGGCGACGGCGCCCTCGTACTCACGGGGCTCCCCATGGACGACGTACAGGACACGATCCGCGAACTGGTGGTGACGGAGGCGGTGATCGCCGCCGTGGGACTCGCCGTCGCGGGGTGTGTCTGCGCGGTGGTCATACGGCGTCAGCTGCGGCCCCTCGGCCGGGTGGCCACCACCGCCGTGGAGGTCGCGCGTGCGCCGCTGGACCGAGGGGAGGTCACCGGCCTCACCCGGGTCCCCGCCGGGGACACCGACCCCGCCACCGAGGCCGGGCAGGTGGGCGCGGCGCTCAATCACCTGATCGACCGCGTGGAGTCCGCGCTGGCCGGGCGCCAGCGCAGCGAGGACCGTATGCGCCGCTTCCTCGCCGATGCCGGCCACGAACTGCGCGCCCCGCTCGCGTCCATCGTCGGATACGCCGAACTGATGGACCGGGGCGCGGCGAGGATCGAGCCCCGGCTGGCGTGGCGCCGGGTCTCCGCGCAGTCGGCCCGGATGACCGGGCTCGTCGAGGATCTGCTGCTGCTCGCCCGCCTCGACGAGGGACGGCCCCTGCAAGCGGTGGACGTCAACCTCCCGACCCTGGTCGCGGAGGCCGTGTGGGACGCGCGGGCGACGGGCGGCGACCACGACTGGCGGCTCGCGCTGCGCCTCGACGAACCGGCCACGGTGACCGGCGACCCGGCCCGCCTCACCCAGGTCGTGGCCAACCTCCTGGCCAACGCCCGCGAGCACACACCACCCGGCACGCGGATCACCGTAGCCGTGGAGGTCACCCACGCCTGCTGCGTGATCCGTGTACAGGACAACGGCCCCGGCATCCCGCCCGGCCTCCTCCCCTCCGTCTTCGAACGCTTCACCCGCGCCGACCCCTCCCGCTCCCGCGGCCAGGGCAGCGGCTCAGGCCTCGGCCTCGCCATCGCCGCCGCGATCGCCCAGGCCCACGGCGGCCACATCACCATCGAAAGCGAGCCCGGCCACACGGAGGCCACGGTCACCCTGCCGTACGCGGCGGGTGGCGGGTCGGCGCGGCCCGGCATGGACGCGAGGCGGACGACGTCGGCTGCGCCTGCGACGCCGGCTGCGGTGTCGGCAGTGCCTGCGACGCCGGCTGCGGTGTCGGCAGTGCCTGCGACGTCGGCCGTGTCGGCTGAGCCCGCCGCGCCGGCCGCACCGGTGACTCCCGCCGTGGCCGCGCCCACGAGGCCGACGTCGGCATGAACACCTGCCGTCCCGCCGTGCGTGGTGGGTGGTGGGTGGTGGGTGGTGGGTGGTGGGTGGTGATGGGGCGGCGTGGCCTGACGTGACACGGCCTTGTTGCCGGGGGGCGTCGGTTGGGTCGGTGACGCTCGACGTGTCGGTTGCCCTCGCCTTGCTGGCTGCGCCGGCGATGCCCGCCGCGACGCCCGCCGTATCGGCTGCGCCCGCGACGCCCGCAGTGTCGGCCGCGCCCGCGACGCCCGCAGTGTCGGCCGCGCCGGTGACGCCGCGCCGGTGACGCCGCGCCGGTGACGCCGCGCCGGTGACGCCGCGCCGGTGACGCCGCGCCGGTGACGCCGCGACCGTGACGCCGCGACCGTGACGCCGCGACCGTGACGCCGCGACCGTGACGCCGCGACCGTGACGCCGCGCCCGCGACTCCCGCAGTGTCGGCCGCGCCCGCGACGCCGCACCGGTGACGCCGCACCGGTGACGCCGCACCGGCCGCACCCGGTGACTCCCGCCGGGCCCGTGCCCACGACTCCCCCGGCCCCACCACACCGACGTAGGCCTGACCCCGTACCCTCCGTCGGCACGCCGTCGGGTCCCGGTCCGGATGCGGCAGCGTCTGCCCGCGTGAACGCCCAGGGAATCCACAGGTACGCCGAAGCGTGCAGGTCAGGTGGGTCGCGGACGGGGCTTCGTGGCTTCGGCCGGCCCCCGAAGGGGATCCGCTTCAGCTCAGCCTCAGTTGGGCGGCCCAGGGTTGGTGGCAGTGGGCCGGCCGTAGGGGGCGGGCCAAGGTGAAGGGAGCCGGGACGATGGGCGAGCTGGAGACTGGGGAGACCGCGGTGCGGGAGCCCGAGCGGGAGAGTGGCCGTCGTGCCCACGCGAGCCGCCGTAACTTCATGCGCAAGGTCTTCTTCGCGTCCGGAGCCACCGCCGTGGCCACGATGGGCGGCGCCGGCGCCTGGGCCGCGCTCGCCGACGACACCACCGCTACGGCCGACGCCTCGGCCTCGGCCTCCCCGAGCGGCGCGCCCAGCGGCGGGCCCGGCGGCGGCACGGGAGGACCCGGCAACCAGTCGATCACCGAGGACTTCTTCGGCCTGACCACCGACGGCAAGCGGATCGACGACCTGTTCACGATCCACTCCACCAAGGTTGCCACCGCCCCCGTCATCGACGCGGCGAACGCGTTCCTGGCCGGCCTCAGCGACGACCAGAAGACCTCCACCCAGTTCACCGTCCACTCCACCGAGTGGCGCTTGTGGAGCAACATCGACTCCTACGACCGCCAGGGCGTCTCCCTCGCGGACCTGAGCGACGACCAGCAGGCCCTCGGCACCGCCCTGCTGAAGGCGGCACTGAGCGCCGACGGCCTGGAGACGACGGAGAAGATCCGCAAGATCAACCAGGCCGCGGGCGAGGCGATCGGCAACACCGACGCCTTCAACGAGGACGCCTTCTACTGGACGGTGATGGGCACTCCGTCCGACACCGAGCCGTGGGGCTTCCAGTTCGACGGCCACCACCTGGTGGTCAACTACTTCGTCCTCGGCGACCAGGTCGTGATGAGCCCGTGCTTCTGGGGTTCGGAGCCGACCTCGATGGAGATCGACGGCGAGACGGTCACGGTCTGCCACGAGGAGGTCGTGGCGAGCCTGGCCTTCATCAACTCCCTGACCGAGGCGCAGCAGGCGGTCGCGATCGAGTCCTCGACCAAGTCGAACGAGTCGATGAAGGCGGGCGCCTTCTCCGACAACACGGTCCAGGCGTACACCGGCCTGCGCGGCAACAAGCTCACCGCCGCCCAGAAGAAGAAGCTCCTCGGTATCGTCGAGGCCTTCGCGGGCCGGGCCAAGGCCGATGCCGCGAAGGTGCGGATGGCCGAAGTCGCCAAGCACCTCGCCGACACCTACGTCACCTGGGCCGGCGGCACCGGCGACGACGACGCCTTCTACGTACGCGTGCACAGTCCCGTCGTCTGGGTCGAGGTCGACTGCCAGGGCCCGGGCCCGCTGGCCGGGGCGTACGGCGCGAGCCAGGGCGACGGCCCGACCCAGAAGCACGTCCACTCCATCGTCCGCACCCCCAACGGCAACGACTACGGGAAGGAGCTCCTCAGGCAGCACTATCTGACCTCGCCCCACCACAAGTGAGGCGTACGGGTTCCCCGTCATGACGCAGGGCCGCACCCACTCGGGTGCGGCCCTGCGTGCGTCTGGAAGTCGCCGAGTTCGGTGTTGACCAGGCCGAGGAGGACCCACAGGGGAGCGGAGATGGGCCCCATGCAGGCCCTGGCCGGGCTGGACGGCTGGTTCCTCGGCCCGCACGACTCCGTCAGCT
>NZ_JAEMUX010000114.1 GCF_016598475.1 Streptomyces adelaidensis | reverse complement strand
AGCAGGATCTGAGGTTGGCGGCCCGTCGCGCATGCGCGACCGGCGGCGATGCCCGTCGGGGCGTGCGGTGGGCGTACCGTCAATCCGTCGCGGGGGCCACGGCGGCGGTGATGCGGGCGACGGTCCCGATCTCCAGGGCCGTCCACATCGAGCCGTCCGGGCCCAGGGTGATGCCGTGGGGCTCCGAGGACAGCGTGGGCAGGTCGTGTTCGTCGATACGGCCGTCGGGCGTGATGCGGCCGACGCGGTTGGCGCCCCACTCGGTGAACCAGCAGGTCCCGTCGGTGTGGGCGGCGATGGCATGCGGGCGGGACGCGGCGTCGGGCAGCGGGAACTCGTCGATCTTCCCGTCCGGTGTGATCCGCCCGATCCGGCCCGCCCCGATCTCGACGAACCACATCGCCCCGTCGCCACCGGCGGTGATCCCCACCGGGGCGCCTCCCGGCGTCGGCAACGGGTGGACCGTGACCTCGCCGTCGAGCGTGATGGCACCGATTGCGTTCGCCTGGTTCATCGTGAACCACAGCCGGCCGTCCGGCCCGGCCGCGATGGCCGACGGGAACGCCCCGGAGAGCGGAAGCGGGAACTCACCGACCTCCCCCTCGATCGTGATCCGCCCGATCCGGTCGGCCCCCGCCTCCGTGAACCACAGTGCGTCGTCGGGCCCCGTGACGATCCCGAACGGCCCGGCGTCGGCCGTCGGCAACGGGAAGGACGTGACCTCGCCGGCCGTGGTGACACGACCGATCCGATGCCCCCGGAACTCCGTGAACCACAGCGCTCCGTCGGGCCCGGCAGCGATGACCGACGGCCCACCGGAGGCCGGTTCGAGCGCGTACGACGTGGTCTCACCGTCGGGCGTGAGCCTGCCGATCCGCCCGGCGTGCACCAGGGTGAACCACAGCGCGCCGTCCGGCCCGGCGGTGATGCCGTAAGGCCCCGCCTCGGCATCGGAGACGGGGAACTCCGTGATGGATACGGTCGTCGGGCGATGAGGCATGGCTTCGGGCTCCTCGGCCGGGATCGGTGATCGATGATCGCTAATCAGCAGTCAGGGCAGTCAGTGCAGTCAGTGCAGTCAGTGCAGTTGGCGGGTGGTCAGCGGGCGGCGGTGGCGCCCAGCCCCCGAGCCAGCCGGGCTTCAAGCGCGTCCCGGCGTTCCGGCCACTCCGCCGCCGTGATCGAGAACATCGCGGAGTCCCGGAGCAGGTCGTCCTCGCCCGGCGCCCAGGAGCGGGACCAGTTCCGCAGTACCCCCTCGAAGCGGGCGCCCACCCCTTCGATCGCCGCCCTCGAACGACGGTTGCGCGCGTCCGTCTTCAGGTCGACGCGTGCCACGTCCCACTGTTCGAAGGCATGCCGGAACAGCAGGTACTTGGCCTCGGCGTTCAGTCCCGTGCCCTGGGCCGACGCGGCGAGCCAGGTGTATCCGACCTCTATCGCGCACAGCCCGGCCCGCGCCGTCGGCCACGGCCGCGGGTCCAAGTAGGCCGTGGCCCCGACCGCCCGTCCCGACACCCGGTCCACCTGCGCGTACGGGGCGACCTGCCCGGTGGCGGCACGGGCGAGCTGGGCGTCGACGTACTCCTCGACCTCGGCCGCCATCGGCACCCACGTGAACCGGTACGAGCCCCGGTCCTCCGACGCCGCGACGGCGAGGTCCGCCGTATGGCGGTGATCCAGCGGCTCCAGACGCACGAGCGCGCCCTCCAGAACCGGTCCCTCAAGCGTGAAACTCATCTGCCGCCAATCCATGAACCGGGTCCGATCGGCACAGCGTTCCAGAGCGTTCGCGTCGTGTCGCCTGAATTCGGTGCGGGTGAAGGACGGCGGCCGGGAGGCGGCCCCGATACCTTCGGCCGCATGGCTGACGAGATCTTCCGCGACCGCCGACTCGCCGCGCTCTACGACCCGCTCGACCCCGACCGCAGCGACCTGGACGCCTACCTCCTCCTCGCGGAGCGGTTCGGCGCGACGAAGGTCCTGGACATCGGCTGCGGGACGGGCGTCTTCGCGCTGCTGCTGGCGGAGCGGGGAGTGGACGTGGTCGGGGTCGACCCGTCCGGCTCCTCCCTCGACGTCGCCCGGGCCAAGCCGGGCGCGGACCGGGTCCGGTGGATCCACGGTGACGCCACGGCCCTCCCGCCCCTACGGGTCGACCTCGTCACGATGACGGCCAACGTGGCGCAGGCGATCGTCGACCCGGAGGGGTGGCGGCGGACGCTCGCGGGTGCCTACGCGGCCCTGCGACCGGGCGGCCGTCTCGTCTTCGAGACCCGCGACCCGGCCAGACGGGCCTGGGAGGCGTGGAATCGCGAGAAGTCGTACAAGGTGACGGAGGTCCCGGAGATCCCGGAGATCCCGGAGATCCCGGAGATCGGCAGGGTCGAGAGCTGGGTGGAGCTGATCGAGGTCGTCGGCCCACTGGTGACCTTCCGCTGGCACTACGTCTTCGACGGAGTGGACACGGCAGTCACCTCCGACTCCACCCTCAGATTCCGCGAGCGGCATGAGATCGAGGCGGATCTGACCGCGCACGGATACGTACTCGAAGCCGTACGGGACGCTCCTGACCGGCCCGGGAAGGAGTTCGTGTTCGTGGCGAGTCGGCCACCGGCGGTTTGACCGATTGAGCCCCTTTTGGTTGGCTCTGTCAATCGCTCACGGCTCCCAAGAGAGCGTCGCGCTCCGAACGGGCCCAGGACTGCTCGGTGCGCATCTCAACCGCGTCGCCGCGGGCGAGGAACGTCGCCCACGGCTCGTCCCCCTGCCCGCCGAGGCGTTCGATGCGTGCGGCTTCGCGGGACTGGAGGGCGTCCAGCGCGTCGAGTACGGCTTCGTGGTGTGCGCCGTAGGTGGCGCAGAGGAGGTCGAGCCGTGTCCGCAGCGTGTCGGTGCCGGTGACCGAGGCCCTTTGCTGCTGCTCAGGAGGACGCAGCGGCACGGCGTACCAGGCGAGTTGGGCCAGATCGTCGAGGGCCTGGCCGGGCGCTGCGAAGTCCCAGTCGATGAAGCCGGTCAGCCGGTCGGCGTCCCAGATGGAGTTCCACGGCCCGAGGTCCCCATGGCGCATCACCATGCCCGGCCGCCACTCCTCCTCCTGGCCCTGCCAGCGTGCCTCGGCCGGTGGCCGGAAGTCCCGGACGGCGTCGTGGTACCCGCGCAGCCACCGCCCGAGCTCGCCGATCCCCGCAGCCGACCGCAGCGCCTGCGGCCAAGGCGTGAACGCGGGTTCGCCGTGCAGCAGCGACAACACCTCGTCGCCACCCTCGATACCCAGGACGCGCGGAGCCCCGACGAAGCCCACCGTCTCCAGATGCGTCAACAGCGCGTGCACCGCGGGCGTCCACTCACCCACCGGCCGCCGGATCGTCTCACCGACCCGTCGAACCGTCGTCACGCTGCCCCGGTCGGTGGCGCCGTCCTCAATCACCCGGCCAGGGTAGTGCGCAGCCCAATCCGCCCGGCATCGCCGCTGTGGCTTCCTGCTCAATGGCAGGAAGGGGCGCATCACGAGCGGAATTTCCTGGACCACTCGGAGAGCAACTCCCTCCCCTCCTCCTTGAACAGGGCGTAGGTCTCGTACGCGGAAAACTCACCGCCGGGCGGGCGGAATCCTTTATCCGCTCAACCGACTCGGCACTCAGTAGCCCGCCTGCACATAGGGCGTTCCCATCAGTGAGCTTCCCTCTGATGCCGACGCAACTTGACGTTGAGGTCGGAGACCCCGCTGTAGTCGCCTCTGGAGCGTGCGTTCTGTCGCGCGACCACGAGGGACAGGCAAGCGGAGCAACCGGTCTGGGCAGAGGGCTCGGCCGGTGGCTCGGACAGGGTGTAGCCCTGCGGTTGCTGGGTCATCACGCGTGGCCTCCCAGGCTGATGCGCTCTCGATCCAACGACCGTAGAGAGACCGGGAGTCACCAGTCCACGTTCTTGCACAAGATTGCATGAGGACTAGTCGAGCGAGTGAATGGCGTCGGTGATGAGTGTGCGGGCGGCCGAGCCGTGAACGGCGATCTCTGACAGTCCGGAGAAGGCTTTGGCGTACGTGGCGATCTCGCTGGGGGCCGAGACGTTCACTGCCGCGGTGAGGAGTTCCACGCTGACCTGTCGGTCGTCGAACATGTAGAAGGCCTCCAGGGGCCACACGCGTCGCGGGGCGGTGGAGGGGATGACTCCCAGGCTGACGTTCGGGAGAGCCATGACCGCGAGCAGGTAGCCGAGTTGGCCGGCCATGGTCGCCGCGTCGCCGATGCGGTAGCGGAGCACTGTTTCCTCCACGAGCAAGGCGAAGCGGTGGTCGCCTTCGTGCAGTACGTGTGAGCGCTCGATACGCGAGGCCGCCGCTGTGGCCGAGTCGTCGGGCGTGCCCTGGAAGGCAGCGATCGTGGACAGCAGGGCTGTTGCGTATGCCTCGGTCTGGAGCATCCCCGGGACGACATTCGAGCAGTACACGCGGAAGTGCCGGGTGCTCTCGTACAGGGGAACTACTTCCTCCTGTGCCCGGCGCATCCCATGACGGTGGAGCTTCTTCCAGTGGACGTACATCTGATCGGCCTGGCGGTTGGCGGCGATCAGGTCCGCTGCTTGGTCCTCGGCTCCGCAAGCCTTGCACCATGCGCGGATATCGGCATCCGAAGCGGGCGTCCTCCCTCGCTCGATGCGCGATGACTTGGCCGGGCTCCAGCCGCATCGAAGCGCCAGCTCATGTCCGGTCAGCTCGGCGTCCCTGCGGAGCTCTGCGAGACGTGCGGCCAGGACTTCGCGGGCGGCCTGGGCACTGGACGAGGGGGACCCGGACATGAGTTGGCTCGGCTCTTCGCTGGTTCGTCGGTCAGATCGAGTACTTCTCGTGGGGCACCCCACGTTCCCAGACCGCTTCGAACGCGGCTGAGGCCAGTCGTGCCACCGCCCGCTCCGTGCGCACCTCCCACGTGGGCTCCGACCAGTTCCCCTCACCTGAGAAGTGGTTGAAGAGCACTGTCTCACCGTCGAACACCCAGCAGCCGTTGCCAGGCAGAGCGATGTCCGAGGCCAGACGCCGGGGAAGCCATCGGACCTGTTCGCCGGCGTAGAGGTTGACCACGGTGCCGGCGTGTTCGTACCGGATGTAGTCCGTGACCGGTTCCGAGACGATGCGGGCACGACGGATGGCGACACCGCGGGCCACTGTGCGCTGGACGAGCTGAACCCACGGCGACCAGTACTCGGATGCGGGGTCCGCGTCGCGCTGCCCTGTGCGCTTCCAGTTCTCGAAGTCCTCGACCTCGTCGCCGACGCCGTACGCGTCGCGCATCTCCAAGTGGACAGCCGAGGACTCGGCAGCGGCGAGCAGTTCGTCAAATCCCGGTTCGCTCTGCGACATCGCATGCCTCCTTCAGGATCGGCACCATACGGAACGGAATCCGAACCACGGCCTCGTGCGCGGGGATACCCGGCATGTGACCGGGGGCCTCGAACGCCGCGCACTCCGCTTCAAGTTTCGCGTCCGGTTTCCAGCCCTGGAGCACCAACTCTCCCTTTTCCTCATCCACCCACACGGTGGGGGGCCCTGCTGCCCGGTGTCTGGATCAATCCCGATGAACCGTAGTGCCATGACTGCCTCCGGCGTCGAGCGGCTTGCGTCAACTTGCACGAGCATCGCCATCACGGCTACGGATCGTCAAGGGCGCATAGGCGCACTGTCAGCCGCTGTGCCGACGGTCCCTCAGCGAGTGCAGGAGGGCGGCGAAGGCCGAAGGGGTGGGGTTGAGTACGGCTTGGGTGGGGTCGGCGCTTTCGGTGAGGTGGATGGTGGTGGGGTCGGCGGATATATGGACGCAGGCGTCGCCTTCTTGGCAGTGGGAGGACTTCTGCCAGTTGTGCGTCGTCATGCGGGCTCCTCACAGGTCTTGGGCGATGGAATGGATCAGGTCGCGGGACTTCTCGGGGCTGAGGGCCGTGGCCTCCACGGTGTCGAGGAGACGCCGGTACTTCTCCAGGAGGGCTTCGGCGTCGAGCATGACAGGGCCGTGAAACTGGTCGAGCTGGGCTGTGTCCAGTTGGGGGACGGGGCCGTCCATGTAGTTGATCGACTGGCCCGAACCTGGGAACGCGCCCACGTCGAAGGGAATGACGCGGATCGTGATGTGTTCCTGCTCGCTCATGCCGAGCAGGTGTTGAAGCTGGGCGCGGGCCACGGTCCGGCCGCCGACGCGCATCCGCAGGGCCGCCTCGTGGACGACCGTGCGGTACGGGGTGGGAGATGGCCCGTAGAGCACGCCCTGCCGCTTCACCCGGTGCGAGACGCGATGCTCGACTTCGGGCGGAGTGGGCGGGGGGATCACGTGGCGGAAGATCTCGCGTGCGTGATCGGCGGTCTGAAGCAGCCCGGGCATGTGTGAGGTGTACGCGGTCCGGATGGCGGTGGCCTGATGCTCCAACTCGGCGAGGTCGAGCAGGCCTGAGGGCAGCACGTCACGGTACGACTCCCACCACCCGAACGTCTTGTCGGTCGCCACGTCCACCAGGGCTTCCACGAATACCTGGTCGGCACAGGAGTAGATGCGGGCCAGCGCTCTGATGCGGTCGGGGCTCACCCCGAATCGGGCGGACTCCACGTTGCTGAGTTGTCCTTGACTGGTCCCGAGCGCCCGAGCTGCCTCGGTCGCCGTCATTCCCGCCCGTTCGCGCATCTTGCGCAGTTCCACGGCCAGCCGTAGGCGTCTGGCGGTCATGGGGGGCCGTGCGGGCATGTGAACTCCTCTTGGACGTGTGTTCAGTTGGCGGGTCACTCACACGAGGGGACATTGGAGGAAGTCATTCGCTGTGAGGCAAATGGAATTTGCTGATGCTCTACCTTCGTTTCCAGGCGCCCCGCCCAGAAGTGCCCCGCTCGACGGAGCGGCGACGGCCACTGGGTACCGCATGACCTCGACGTCCGCACGACACCTCAACGCCATCATCCAACTCCCCTCAGTGACCGGAGACTTCCATGGCCACCGTATCCCCGTCGCTCGACTACACCCTGCGCCTTCCCCGGGACCTCCGGTCCCCCGGTATCGGGCGGGCCACCCTTCGTGCCGTCCTCGCCGCCCACGACCTTGCCGAACTCACCCCAACCGCTGAGCTGCTGGCCACCGAACTGCTCACCAACGCTCATCAGCACACCACTCGGGAGTACGCCCTGCGGGTCCTTGAGGTCGGTGGGCGGTTGCGGGTGGGGGTGTGGGACAGGGACTGGAGGGTGCCGCGTGGGTTCGAGGAGGACGTACCCGTGGAGGCCGATGGCGAATGTGGGCGGGGGCTGCATCTGGTGCGGGCCTGTGCCGAGGGGCGGGGTGTTTCCGTGGGGCGGGGCCCGGGGGTCTCGGGGGGCGGGAAGTTGTTGTGGGTCGACTGTGGGGCCGTGGTGGGTCTGGCGTGATGCGGGCGGCGAGACCTGGTGCGAAGGACCTCGCTCGATGAGGGATAGCCGCGGCCAGCTCATCGCGTCGTGATGGTTGCCGAGAAGGGGAGGGTCGATGAAGGCGTCGAGTCACGACGAGTTCCGGGAGTTCGTAGCGATGCGCTCCACCGCGCTGCTGCGGCTCGCGGTGCTGATCACGGGCGGGGACCGGCATGCCGCGGAGGATCTGCTGCAGATCGCGCTGATGAAGGCCTACGGGCGCTGGGGGAGCATCGAGCAGACCGAGGCTTATGATGGCGGAGATCGCGTCTCCCGTGGTGTCGGAGAGGCAGGGGGCCGTGTACTTCTTCGGCCCGGCCGGAGATCTGTCCGGCCTCGATCTGCGCACGGGTGAGCGGGTCTGGCGTGGTCACGTCGACATCAGCAATCCGGAGCCGGGGCCCGGCTACTGGAACGCGCCCCAACTCCTGCTCTACGAGGATGCGCTGGTCGCCCGGGTCGGCAGCGAGGTCGTTTCCCTGCTGCCGCGGATCGGCGACTGAAGCCGGGAGCCCGGGCCGGCCCAGCCCAGGCCGGCCCAGCCCCGGCCGGCCCAGCCCCGGCGGCACCCCAGCCCCGGCGGCACCCCAGCCCCGGCGGCACCCCAGCCCCGGCGGCACCCCAGCCCCGGCGGCACCCCCGCCCCGGCGGCACCCCCGCCCCGGCGGCACCCCCGCCCCGGCCGCGCCAACAACCTCAACCCCGCAGATCCACCCGCACCGTAAGCAACTCCACCCCCAGCACCCGCACCGCCGCGCTGTTCGCGCGCGGCAGCGTCCGCAGACGGGCCACCGGGTCGTCGTCGGGGAGGAGGTGGGCCGTGCCCTCGTGCCAGCGGCCGCGGATGCGGACGCGTACGGACGGGTCGGCCTTGATGTTGCGGATGTAGTGGGACTTCTCGCCGTACTCCGAGACGAGCCAGAACGTGTCGCCGACGCGGCGGCCGCCGATGGGGGTGCGGCGGGGGAGGCCGGAGGTGCGGCCGGTGGTCTCCAGGACGGTCTGGAGCGGTACGTGGCGGAGGACCGGGTTGGCGACGCGGCGCTGGAAGGTGGTGACGACGCGTTGCTTGAGGCCCGTATTGCGGGACATCGGCTTGGTTCCCCTCTGGGGGTGGGAGGTACGGGTTACAGGATCGGGTACGGGGTGAAGGCGGTGTTGGCCGGTGCGGGTCATGACGTGGAACCTGTGGTGGCGGTTCGGGCCGTGGCAGGAGCGGCAGAAGGCGATCCTCGCCGTGCTGCGTGAACTGCGGCCGGACGTGGTCGGGTTGCAGGAGGTCTGGGAGCAGGACGGGGAGAGCCTGGCCGGATGGCTGGCCGGGGAACTCGGGATGCACGCCACCTGGGGCTCCTACGGCGACGCCGAGGCCTGGCAGCGCCGTATCGGGGACCCGGGTGTCGGGATAGGCAACGCCGTGCTGAGCCGGTGGCCCGTCCTGGAGCGGGAGTCCATCGCGCTGCCGACCGGGGAGGGCCACCGCGGGCGCGGCGCGCTGTACGCGCTCATCGACGCGCCGGGGCACCCCGTCCCCTTCTTCACCACCCACCTCAGCTCAGCCACCGACGGCTCCACCCTGCGCTGCCATCAGGTCACCACCCTCGCCCGGTTCGTCGCCCGGCACCGGGGCGGAACCCCCTTCCCCGCCGTCGTCACCGGGGACTTCAACGCCTGGCCCGACTCCGACGAGGTCCGCCTCTTCGGCGGCTACCGGACCGCGCCCGCCGTACCCGGACAGTGCCTCTTCGACGTCTGGGAGTACGCCGAACCTGGCGCCCCCTCGGCCACCTGGGACAAGACGAACCCGTACGTGGCCGCGACGTTCGGGCCGAGCGTGCGGATCGACTACATCCATGTCGGGCCGCCGGGACCCGGCGGGCTCGGGCATGTGCGTGCCGTACGGCGAGCGGGCGACGGCCCTCCGGTCGAGGGCGGCGTATGGCCGTCCGACCACGCGGCCGTCGTCGCCGACCTGGCGGAGACCGGGGTGGGGGTGGGGGCGGAGACCAGCCCCAACGCCCGCCCCCGCCCCGGTCTCCGCCCCTGACGGGCTACGGCTTCCGGCCCACACCCCCGTGCTGCCCGATCGCCTTCGGCTCGCCCTCCGCCGTGTCGTCCGGGCGCCACAGCGGTACGGAGACGATGCCCGGCTCCACCAGCTCCAGGCCCTCGAAGAAGGCGGTGATCCGGTCGATGGGGCGCAGGAAGTACGGGACGGCGCCGGTGTCGTTGTAGGCGTCCTGGGCGCGCTCGTAGTGCGGGTCGGTGCCCCGGGATCCGTCGTTGATGTCGAGGTAGCTGCCGGAGGGCAGGCCGGCGAGGAGGCGGCGGACGATGTCGCGGGCCTGGTCGTAGTCGCCGACGTGGCCCAGGATGCCGCTGAGGATCAGTGCCGTCGGCCGGGACAGGTCCAGGGTCTCGGCGGCGGCCTCCAGGATGAGCTCCGGCTCGTAGAGGCTGGCGTCCACATAGGAGGTGGCGCCCTCGGAGGAGGAGTGGAGCAGGGCGCGGGCGTGGGCGAGGACCAGGGGGTCGTTGTCGACGTAGACGATCCTGGCCTCCGGGGCGCTGCGCTGGGCGACCTGGTGGGTGTTGTCGGCGGTGGGCAGACCGGTGCCGACGTCCAGGAACTGCCGGACGCCCTCCACATCCACCAGGTGCCGGATGCTGCGCCGCAGATAGGCGCGGCTGCTGCGGGCGATGGTCACGATGCCGGGGTAGGCGCCGGCGTACGCGTCGCCGGCCGCCTCGTCCACCGGGTAGTTGTCCTTGCCGCCCAGCCAGTAGTTCCAGATGCGGGCGGAGGCGGGCACCGAAATGTCGACCTTCTCCTTCGCCGCAGGTTCGGGCGTGGTCGCGTGATCGGTCATGGGCGCCGTCCTCCACCGAGCATGTGCCTCACACGTACATCCGTACGTGTTGTGTCGAGCCAAACCTAGGGCCCGACACGCATATTCCGTACGCGGGTTCCCCTGCCGTCCGCCCCCTCGTCAGCGCCGCCCGAGGAAGATCGGGTTCGTGAAGGCCGCCAGCGGGCCCGGGAAGCCGGGGATCACCGGCGGGCGGCGGACCTCGGCGCGTACGTACGCCGCGTACGAGGCCGTCGTACGCCACTGGGCGGACCCCGTGCCGGAGTCCGGAACCGTGGGTGAGGTGAAGAGGACGCCCTGGTCGGTGACGAAGCGGATCGTGCAGCCGGCGGAGCCCGTGGCCTCCATGCGGACGGTGACCGGCGTGTCGGGGTCGGCCTTCAACCGCTCGCCGATGCCCGCGTGTTCGCCGCGCGCCCCGGACGCCGTGAAGGACACGGACACGTCCTTCGACTCGGCGACGTACGAGCGGCCCGCCCGCAGCCCCTCCTGGATGGCCTCCCTGGTCAGGTCGTCGGCGAGGACGACCGTCTGGGGGCGGCCCACCGGGTCGGGGTCGCGGTGGGTGTCGCTGTTGCCCATCGCCGGGATCCAGTCTCGGCGGCCGTCGCGCACGGCCGCCACGAGCATGCCGTCCCAGTCGGCGAGGGCCACCTCGTCCTCCGGGGAGTACGCGCCGTTCCAGACCTCCACCGCGTCCGCCTCGCCGAAGCCGAACTTCCAGTTGCAGCCGATGCAGGTGGCGTGCGGGTGGGCCGGTACGACGAGGCCGCCGGCGCGGCGGATCTGCCGGGCGTACTTGCCGAACCGGTTGTCCCGGGCCCGGTAGCGCCAGTCGATGAACGTGCCCGGGTCGACGCCGAGGGCCAGCACATGGCCGTTGCGCGTCGTGACCTCCTCGCCCAGCAGGATCAGGAGTTCGCCATCCGGGTGAGGGCCCGCCTGGTCGGCCCAGTGGGCGTGCGCGGACTGGGTGTTGTGCTCCGAGCTGTTGATGAAGTCGAGGCCGGCCGCCCGGGCGAGCGCCGCGAGCTCGGCGAGTGTGCGGCGGCCGTCGGAGTACCAGGAGTGCAGATGGCAGTCGCCCCGGTACCAGGCCCGGCCCCGGCCCTTGGCCCGCTCCGGCGGATACACCGGCTTCACCGGCGTGCCCGGACTGCCGTACGTGAGGGTGATCGTGATCTCGTACGGCAGGCCCTCCGGCGCCACCGTGTACGGGCCCAGCGCGATGTGCCAGGTGCCGGGGCGGACCGGGCCGGGAATGTAGCCCGGCGTCGCGTCGTCCGCCCGGACGAAGAACTCCGTGCGTGCGCCGCCCGACCAGCCCCGGAAGCCCTTGCCGCCGAGGTCCGTGCCGCGCTCGTCGAACACCCCGATGTCGAGCGCGTTGCCGGCGGTGCCGGCCGGGACGGTCGGTCTCTCGTAGGTGTACGAGACCTTCAACTCCCTTACTCCCGGCGGTATTTCGACCGGCAGGTAGACGAAGTCGGGGGAACCGGTGGGGAGGGTTCCCCGGATGGTCTTCGTCTCCTGGTCGCCGTCCGCGGCGGCCGCGGCGCCGCTCGTCCCAAAGGTCACGCTTCCCAACGTAAGCGCGGCCGCCGCCGACGTCACGAACAGCGCGCGCCTTCCCAACTCGTTTCCGTCACCGTCACCGTGGTGGTCGTCGCACATGCTGCTGCTCCCGGGTCGTCGTCGTGAGTGACATGGCAGGGGCGGGCGGTGCAGGGGTCGTCGTGCGTGCCACTTTCCTATGCGGTGGTGAACGGTGGGGCAAGGGAAGGGAATCGATGGCTTGCGAGTCGGCCGAGACGTGACGTACGGACGCGTGGTGACCGAACGGTCCGGGGGTGTCAGGACGTGCGGACGTCCTTCAGCTCATCAGCCGCCGCGTCGATCCCGCTGGAGTCGGGGTCGGTGTCGGTGTCGCCGTCCAGGATCGACTGGTCGTAGTCCTCGATGGCCCGGCTGAGATCGTCGACGGCCTTGTCGACCTTGTTGTCGTCGCCACCGGTCCGTTCGGCGATGTCGGCGATGTCGGCGATGTCGTCGAGGTTCTTCTCGATGGTGTCGATGGATTCGTCGGTCCGGCCGGGATCCCGCAGCTCTTCCAGGGAAGCTACCCGGGCCGCCCCATGCCCGTCAGCACGCTCCAGCGACGGCTCAACGTCCATGGCATCAAGGCCGGACCGTCCCGTGTCACCGCGTGCCTGAACCTCGCCCAGGACCTACCGCCTGCCGACCTGGCCTCCATCACCGGCATGCACATGATCACGGCAGAGCAGTGGCACCGACGAGCACCACCGACAGCACCGACCAGGCAAGCCCATGGTGCGCCACCGGTACCTGCGACTTCACCATCGCCGCATCCCGGGGCGGCGGCGCGTCCGTATTCTGCGGATCCCCGGTGACCTCCGCCTCGGCGGTGTTGCCATCGTTCGGCGCCGGCACCGTGTCAACCCGCCTGCGGGCGATCACCCACTCCTGCCATTCCAACTCGGCCGCGGCGAGCTCGACCTGGATGCGGTCGGCCTCCTCGCGCAGCCCGTCGACTCGACGGCGAGCGGCGACTTGCCGGAACTCAGCAACACGACCCTCCGGGAAAACCCGGCGTTCCCCGCTTTTGAGCGGGCAAGTGGTGTCAGCTTCCACGCATAAAACCAAACTTACGTTCGACCTGCACTGCTCGAGATCGAAAAGACAACAGCTGCTTAACCGAACAGCGCCATGAGGTACGCGGCGACGAACGCGGCGCAAACCAGTGCCGCGGAGTACTTGCGCGGCCCGTCGCCCTTGCGGACGTGGGTCACGACCGCGCCCGCGAGTAGGAGCAGCAACCCGGTCGCGGCCAAGCCGCCGAACAGCGGCACAACCGGCCCAAGCGCCACCCCGACGGCAGCGGCGACCTCCAGCACCCCAAGGCCGCGATACGCGGCAACAGAGAACCCGACCTCCGCCGCCAGGGCCCGCATGGGCGGCAGGGCAAGGATCTTGGTCACGCCGAGCCCGGCGAAGAACACCGCGACGAGGGCTGTCAGAACGATGGCGGCATTCATGTTGCGCTACCTTCCGTGGCGCAGGAGATCCCGCAGGTGCTGACCAAACGCTCCAGCTCCGGCGCGGCAGAGGCGGCGCGGGCCGCAGTGCGCCAGGAGACGTGCCCGTCCGGCCGGACCAGGACGGCGCCGTGCTCGCCGACTTCGAAAAGGTCGAGGATCTGCTGCCGGTCCTCGGCATTGGCGGCGTCCAGACCCACTACGGTGACGGGCGCAGTGGTGGGGACAGCGGTGCGCCAGCCCTGCGGGTCGGGCGTGAACAGCGTGTAGTCGCGCAGGTCGAGCAGGTCGTGGGTGGACACTGCCCCACCTTCACCGGCGAGCCAGGTGTGCGGCACGCGGGCGCCGGGCCAGGTTGTGGGCAGGTATTCCATCACGCCTTCGCCGTCCATCGGCCGCGGTGTCGGCTCGGTCCGGATGAGATCTCCCGAGTAGGCGTAGCCGAACTCGAGCCCGGTGGAGACGAACTCCTGCATCTGGCCCGGTATCCGGCGTTTGACAGTGTCGCGCCATTCGCGCGCGGACGCGCTGTCCCCCAACAGTTTCCCGGTCGGTCGCATCGCGAGCTTCATCATGGTGTCGGCGACGCGCCGGGTGACCACCGCAGGGAGGCGATCGACGACAGGATGGGCGAAAGCGCGGGTGACCCGGGCAAGAGCACGGTTGCCCGAGGTCAGCCCCTCCATGACATCGTCGAGTTGGAAGTGATTGGCAACGCTTTGTGCGGCGAAGCGCTCCACCACGGGCCGCCGTTCGGGCTCGTAGCTGTCCAGCAGCGACGCCGGTGCACGCTCCTCGAGAACGGCGGCCAGCTTCCAGGCGAGGTTGTGCGCGTCCTGCACGCCACTGTTGAGACCGAATCCACCCGTATGCGGGAACCGGTGGGCGGCATCGCCGACGAGGATCACGTTGCCCTTGGCGAAGCTCTCGGCTATCTGGCTGGTCATCGTCCAGGTGCCGACGGAATGGATACGGAAGGGTTTGTCGCGCCCGATCACCCGTGGCAGGGTCCGCGCCCAGAACGCGCGGCCGTTTTGTGCGATCTCTTGCTTGTCGCTCAGGTACGGGGTCATCAACACGTAGTTGTTGTCGGCGTGTGCTACCAGAATGCCGCAGAACGCCGGTGAGTAGACGAAGCTGAGCAGCGGGCGGGTGCCACCGGTGTACAGCTCGGCGTTGAAGAAGACGCTGGCCATGTTGGCCAGTACCGGCCCGCGCATCGCGATGCCGAGCTCGTCGCGCACAGCACTGTTCGCACCGTCGGCCGCCACCACGAACCGCGACGAGATCTTCTCAGTGGCGCCGTCCAGGGCTACCGCGTGCACCGTCGCGCCCGATGGCGTCGTCTGAACCCGCCGAACCGGGACACCTCGCCGGAAGTTCACGAGGGGGTCGGCATCAAGGGCGTCCCAGAGGACCGCCATGAGCTGCTGCTGGCCGATGTGTGAGATGAGAAACCGGCTGTGGCTACGAATGCGTTCGATCCGGTCGGTGTCGGCCATCAGGTCGATGTCACCTATGCGCGGGCTGCTCAGGTCGGTGTACCACCGGACCATTCCGATTTCCTCGGGCGGCGGTGCCAGAGCGGCGATCCGCGCGGCCAGCTCCGGCGAGGCGTGGTGCCAGATTTCTTGTGACCGGGCGTTCAAGATGGTCGCGGCCGGGTGGTTCAACAGCTCGGTGCGGCGTTCGAGGACGGTGACACGGACGCCGTAACGGGACAGCAGCAATGCGAGTGTGCAGCCGTTCGCGCCCGCGCCAACGATGGTTATCTCGGACATCACGGACTCCTGAATCTATTTTGGCTACACCGTAGTCGGAATGGGTGAGGAGGTCAATCGTTGACGCGCGCAGCAGTGACCGGGCTCGATCAGCAACTCAACCGTCAGCACCAGGCAGGAATACCGCGCGGTTCGAATGACGCTCCTCGCCAACTCGCGCGGGTGGTTGGCGGCCATGAGGTGGTCCCTTGCGGCGGGCGGGCGGGCGGGCGGGCGGGCGGGCAGGTGGGTGGGGCGGGCAGGTGGGTGGGGCGGGCTTGGTCTTCGCGATCTCTCCCGATCACGATCGCCGAGCCCACCCGCCCCCATGAGGGGCCGGCCACCCGGATCGATGGTGTAGCCCGCTACGCCGCCCGGGGTCGAGGGGGCACGCTCGGCCGGCGGGCGCCGCCGTGGTGGATGCGAACGCGGCCCCGACGGAGAGAGTCGGCCAACAGGGTGCCGACCGGTCGGTATGGACATCCCTTCTCCGGGCCGCTAGAGATGACCCATGCGCATCTCCGTGACGATCTTCCTCACCGACGAGACGATCACTCCGACCAGGCTCGCCCGCGAGCTGGAGCAACGCGGTTTCGCGGGGCTCTATCTCCCCGAGCACACGCACATCCCCGTCGAGCGGACGACGCCGTACCCGGCGGGCGGGGAGTTGCCGCGTGAGTACGGCCGTACTCTCGACCCCTTCGTCGCGCTCGGGCAGGCCGCCGCCGTCACCGAGCGGCTGGGACTCGGGACCGGGATCACGCTCGTCGCCCAGCACGACCCGATCGACCTCGCGAAGCAGATCGCGACCGTGGACCACCTCTCCGGCGGCCGCCTCACCCTCGGCCTCGGCTACGGCTGGAACGTGGAGGAGGCCGCCGACCACGGGGTCGAGTGGCGTACCCGGCGTGAGCTCGTACGGGACCGGATGGCGCTGATGCGGGCGCTGTGGGCGGAGGAGCCGACGGCGTACGAGGGGAAGTTCGGGAGTGTGCGAGCCAGCTCCGCCTACCCCAAGCCGGTACGGAAGCCGCGCGGGCCGGTGGTCGGGCCGCGCACGCTGATCGGCGGGGCGGCCGGGCCGAAACTCTTCGCACACATCGCCGAGTACGCGGACGGCTGGCTGCCGATCGGGGGGCGGGGCTTGGGTGAGGCCCTGCCGGTGCTGCGAGGCGTGTGGGCGGACGCGGGGCGCGATCCCGCCTCGCTTCAGGTCGTGCCGTACGCGGTGCAGCCGAGTGCGGGCAAGCTGGCGTACTACGCGGAGCTGGGGATCGAGGAGGCTGTGGTGCAGTTGCCTCCGGCGGGGGAGGGGGAGGTGCTCGGGCTGTTGGACGAGTACGGGGTGTTTTTGGGGGACGGCGCGTAAGGGGTCGGGGGGTCTGGGTTGTGTGGCGGGTGCGGGTGGGTCGTGGTTGCTCGCGCAGTTCCCCGCGCCCCTGAAAGACACGGCCCCTGCGGGCCGAAAAGCACGGGGCGCAGCCCCTGCTTTTCAGGGGCGCGGGGAACTGCGCGACCAGCCCCCACGCACCCGCACCCGCCACACCCCCCAGACCCCCCGAGCTATTAGGCGCCCCACCCCCGGCGGAGCCACGGGCGCCCTGCTCCAAGGCGGAGCCAAGCCGCTCGTATGCTCGAACAATGACGACTTCCGCGACCCCTGGGACCGGCCCGACCGAGAACTCCATGCGTCGCGCCCTGAAACGCGCCCGCGACGGCGTGGCGCTCGATGTGACCGAGGCGGCGGTGCTGCTGCAGGCGCGCGGCGCGGATCTGGAGGATGTGGCGGCGTCGGCGGCGCGGGTGCGGGACGCCGGGCTGGCGGCGGCCGGGCGGCCCGGGGTGATCACGTACTCGAAGAGTGTGTTCATCCCGCTGACCCGGCTGTGCCGGGACAAGTGCCACTACTGCACGTTCGTGACGGTGCCGGGCAAGCTGCGGCGGGCCGGGCACGGGATGTTCATGTCGCCGGACGAGGTGCTGGACGTGGCCCGCAAGGGGGCGGCCCTCGGCTGCAAGGAAGCGCTGATCACGCTCGGCGACAAGCCGGAGGACCGCTGGCCTCAGGCGCGCGAGTGGCTCGACGCGCACGGGTACGACGACACGATCGCGTACGTCCGGGCGATCTCCATCCGCATCCTGGAGGAGACGGGGCTGCTGCCGCACCTCAACCCCGGCGTCATGAGCTGGACGGACTTCCAGCGGCTCAAGCCCGTCGCCCCGTCGATGGGGATGATGCTGGAGACGACCGCGACGAGGCTGTGGTCCGAGCCGGGCGGCCCGCACCACGGCTCGCCCGACAAGGAGCCCGCAGTGCGGCTGCGGGTCCTTGAGGACGCGGGCCGTTCGTCCGTCCCCTTCACCAGCGGCATCCTCATCGGCATCGGGGAGACGTTCGAGGAGCGCGCCGAGTCCCTCTTCGCGCTCCGGAAGGTCTCCCGCTCCTACCACGGCATCCAGGAACTGATCATCCAGAACTTCCGCGCCAAGCCGGACACCGCGATGCGCGGTATGCCGGACGCGGAGCTGGACGAGCTGGTCGCCACGGTGGCCGTGGCCCGGCACATCATGGGCCCCGCGGGCTGCATCCAGGCCCCGCCGAACCTCGTCGACAGCGAGTACGAGCGGCTCATCGGCGCCGGCATCGACGACTGGGGCGGCGTCTCACCGCTGACCATCGACCATGTGAACCCCGAGCGCCCCTGGCCGCAGATCGAGGAACTCACCGAGCGGTCCCGCGCCGCCGGGTTCGAGCTGCGCGAACGGCTCTGCGTCTACCCGGAGTTCGTCACGCGCGGCGAACCCTGGCTGGACCCGCGCCTGCTGCCGCACGTACGGGCGCTCGCCGATCCTCAGACGGGGCTCGCGCTGCCGGACGCGGTCGTCGAGGGCCACCCGTGGCAGGAGCCCGAGGAGGTCTTCGTCGCCGCCGGCCGCACCGATCTGCACGCCACGATCGACACCGAGGGCCGTACGTCCGACCGCCGCGACGACTTCGACGAGGTGTACGGCGACTGGGGTGCCCTGCGTGAGGCGGCGGCGCCCGGCATGGTCCCCGAGCGCATCGACACGGATGTCCGGGAGGCGCTGCGCACGGCGGCCGACGACCCGACCCGCCTCACCGACGCGGAGGCCCTCGCCCTGCTGCACGCGGACGGCCCCACACTCGACGCGCTCACCCGGATCGCGGACGACGTCCGCAAGTCGGCGGTCGGCGACGACGTCACGTACATCGTCACGCGGAACATCAACTTCACGAACGTCTGCTACACCGGCTGCCGCTTCTGCGCCTTCGCGCAGCGCCGCACCGACGCCGACGCGTACACCCTCTCCCTGGACCAGGTCGCCGACCGCGCCCAGCAGGCCTGGGACCTCGGCGCGGTCGAGGTCTGCATGCAGGGCGGCATCCACCCCGACCTGCCCGGCACGGCGTACTTCGACATCGCGCGCGCCGTCAAGGAACGCGTCCCCGGCATGCACGTCCACGCCTTCTCCCCGATGGAGGTGGTGAACGGCGCGACCCGCACCGGGATGTCCGTCCGCGAGTGGCTGACAGCCGCGAAGGAGGCGGGGCTCGACTCCGTCCCCGGCACGGCGGCGGAGATCCTGGACGACGAGGTCCGCTGGGTGCTGACGAAGGGCAAGCTGCCCACGGCCACCTGGATCGAAGTCGTCTCCACCGCCCACGAACTGGGCATCCGCTCCTCCTCGACGATGATGTACGGCCATGTCGACCAGCCCCGCCACTGGCTCGGCCACCTCCGCACGCTGGCCGGCATCCAGCAACGCACCGGCGGCTTCACCGAGTTCGTGACCCTGCCCTTCATCCACACCAACGCCCCCGTCTACCTGGCGGGCATCTCCCGCCCGGGCCCGACCATGCGCGACAACCGTGCCGTCATCGCCATGGCCCGCCTCCTCCTCCACCCCTGGATCCCCAACATCCAGACCAGCTGGGTCAAACTCGGCACCGAAGGCGCGGCCGAAATGCTCCGCTCCGGCGCCAACGACCTCGGCGGCACCCTCATGGAGGAGACGATCTCCCGTATGGCGGGTTCGTCGTACGGCTCCTACAAGTCGGTGAAGGACCTCATCGCGGTGGCGGACGCGGCCGGGCGCCCGGCCAAGCCCCGCACGACGTTGTACGGGCCGGTGTCAGAGGAACGACAGCGGGCGGCGGCGGCGTCGGACGGGCATCTGCCGGAGTTGTTGCCGGTGTTGGACTGACTGTCAGCGGCCCCACCTTTACAAGATCTAATGAGACGGGACAGGATCCGACGTGGCGCTGCGACGTGCAGGCCGCGCCTGTACCTCGTTCGCGTTGAACGCCGACGCCAGGAAGGCCAAGCAGCCGCGCCGGGAACAGCCGGTCCGGTCGGCACGGTTGCATCGACCGAGGGACCGGCGCCGCACGGGCGGGGAACACGGAGACCGCAAGGTCGTCCGCCCCACCAGGATCCGGGCCCCAGGATCGCGGTACGCCCGCCGCGCACCCGGAACAAGACGTATTTCTGCAGGAGGACTGTTTCATGGCTGACCGGCCCTTGACGCTCATGGCGGTACACGCCCACCCCGACGACGAGGCCACCGGAACCGGAGGGGTCCTCGCGCGGTACGCGGCGGAAGGCATCCGCACGGTTCTCGTGACGTGTACCGACGGCCGTTGCGGTGACGGACCGGGAGGTGTCAAGCCGGGCGATCCCGGGCACGATCCGGCGGCGGTCGCCCTCATGCGCCGTCAAGAACTCGAGGCGAGCTGTGACGTCCTGAAGGTCAGCGATCTGGAGATGCTGGACTATGCCGACTCCGGGATGATGGGCTGGCCGAGCAACGATGCCCCCGGGTCCTTCTGGCAGACGCCCGTGGTGGAGGGCGCTGCCCGACTCGCGGAACTCATGCGGCAATACCGACCTGATGTGGTCGTCACCTACGACGAGAACGGCTTCTACGGCCACCCCGACCACATCCAGGCCCACCGCATCACGATGGCGGCGCTGGAGATGACCGCGCTGACACCGAAGGTGTACTGGACCACGATGCCCCGCTCGGGGATGCAGCGGTTCGGGGAGATCATGCGCGAGTTTCATCCGGACATGCCGGCGCCGGATCCTGCCGAGGCCGCCGCGATGGCCGAGATCGGCCTCCCCGACGACGAGATCACCACGTGGGTGGACACGACCGGGTTCAGCGGTCAGAAGTTCGACGCGTTGGCCGCGCACGCCAGTCAGGGCGAGAACATCTTCTTCCTCAAGATGGGCAAGGAGAGGTTCGGCGAGTTGATGGGCATGGAGACCTTCGTACGAGTCCAGGACGCCACCGGCGCGGCCGTACCCGAGAACGATCTCTTCGCCGGACTGCGCTGATCCGCCCGTCCGACCGGCCGGGAACACGCATCGACCGCACGGCGCGATCGAGCGGGTCACACGCCCGGACGCTCGTCCACGCGAGTTCCGCTCCGGCAGCCCGCGTCCAGGCTCTCGCCGGCGGCGTCGACGCGTGCAGAGGCATCTCGGCTGCACATGTGAAGCAGGGTTGAGACTCGCTGTTCAGCCCGCCCACCTTTTGGCTGACGGAGTGCCCACTCGCGGACTCACGTTCACCCGCATCCACAGACAGGAGTGCCGCCTTCGCGAAGCGGGAGGGCCGAACCGACGCACGGCTCGGCCCTCCCGGCCGACCGCTTCACGGACGCCGTCAGCGAGGCCGGGATCGGCGAGGACGGGGCCGTCCCACACCTGTCCGCCGACCTCATCGCCAAGTACGCGAGCGACCTGCGCGGACTCGGCCTGCTCCGACACGGCCGTCGCCGCCGGGACGGACCGCCGCGGAGCCGTACGCTCCCCGACAGCGGCCCCCTCCCGGCGACGATCGCGAAGGTTCAACTCATCGCTTCAGCAGGCCACCGCCGGGATCCGTGCCATCCAGCAGGCGGCCGAAGCCGAGACGGGCCTGTGACGGACTGGGTCTGCTCACCGGCGTCACCGACGGGCTTCCGCCGGGCGTCGTGGCGGAGGTCGTGGCGGAGGTCGAGCGGCTCGTCACCGAGCTCGCAGCCCCCGGCCACGACTCCGTGCGGGTCGGCAGGCCCGTCGACCGGGTGACTCGGTACGGCTAACCGGCCGCTCCATCGTTCGTGGGCAGGTACGTCACCAGCAGGACCACCCCGCTCAGCAGGAACACGCGGAGGGCGGCGTCGAGGCCGTTCCAGTCCCCTGACTGCCACATGACGAACCACTCGCCGCCGATGGCGATGAAGCCGGCGCCGAAGAGGAGGAGGGTCATGAGTAGGCCGAGGGTGCTGTAGCGGCGGGCGGTGTGGAAGGTGCGCCGGCCGAGGGCTCTGGCCCAGAAGCAGGTGGCGGCGATGAGGACGAGGGCCGAGATCGTCTCCCAGATGATGATGAGGACGTAGGCCGCGTTCTGGATGCCCTTCGACTCGATGGCCCGCCACATCAGGTCCTCGTCCTTGAACGTGGTGTCCATGGCGAAGACATGCTGGACGAACTGCTGGTTCGTGCCGAAGTCGGTGATGTTGCTGAACGCGACGAGCGCCATGTAGAGGGCGACCGTGCCGACGAGCAGGGTCGAGGCCAGTGGGAGGAGTGAGGCGCGGGGGGTCTGGTTTTCAGCCATGGTCCAACTATGTGCGTGAGCATGGATCAACCCCAGGTGTTTTTCGGCGCGTTGGATCACAATGGGAGCCGCCGATGGCGGAAAACCGAGGATGGCTGGAAGGGCCTGAGAGTCTGAGCTTGACTATTAACC
>NZ_JAEMUX010000113.1 GCF_016598475.1 Streptomyces adelaidensis | reverse complement strand
GTGGCCGCAGACCGCCTCCAATAGCGGTGGGACCTTACGTCGACAGGAAACAGGCTTCGCTGGAAGCTCTGTGCACACGCGAACACGCTCTCCAGCCAGGACATCCGACCGAGCCCAGCCGGCGCAGCCCCGTGCACATGCTCCTTCTGCCCACGCTCCTTCGAAGCCGTGCCCATAGCGTGCCCGTAAGGGCGGGCAGCCACGGTCAACAACAGTGTGAACCAACCTGCACGACGACCGATACATAAGGAATCCGCGCAGGTCAGAGTCGCAGATCCCGCCCAAGCGCCGAAGCTTCCCAAGCTGAGAGTGCGAGTTCGATTCTCGTCACCCGCTCCATGATGAAACCCCAGGTCAGTAGCCTGGGGTTTGTTTGTCTAGGCCAATTCGGGGATTGCGTGCCCTCTGCGTGCCCCAAGTCGGGGCCGAGCAGTCGCCTCCAGGGCCTCCGAGTATCACCTTGCGCCACTCAACCCTCGTCGGTGCCCTTCTCGACCTTTCCTCCGCCGTCCGGGTTGTGCTTGAGGACGACGGTCCCGCGCGTCGCCCCTCGGACTCGACGTGCCGCAGCTCTGTCTTGAAGCCCTTGTACTTCAGGATCCGGGACACTTCATCCTCGTCCTCGTCCTTGTCCGTCACGTCCGGCACGTCGACCTCGGGCGCCCCCGTGGAGACGGTGACCGAGACTGCCTCGCCCTCGGTGAGTCCCCCTTCCATGGGGCTCTGCTCGCAGACGTGACCTTCGGCTGGCCGGCACGGGGTCCCCGCTTCTCGACGGTGACGGCTTAACGAGGCTGAGGCGCACATGCCGAGACCCCGGCGCCTTGGCACCAGGGTCCGTTCACATCTGCGTCTCAGCTGCCGGGACGCGCCTCAGCCGTCGGCTGCCATGCTCCGCGGCGGCCAGCTCCTCGGACACGGCACACGCCCACTTTTCCGGCACACCGGCCGCGATGAGCGTGGCGACGGCTACGCGCGTGCCGTCGTCCTCCAGCGCCCCGGTGTTGACCTCTTCCAGCAGGGCGACCGTCATCCCCTCCAGACCGGCACTCAGCACGGCGGGCGGCAGATGGGTGTGGAAGCGTCCGTCCCGCTGTCCCCGTTCCACGATGGCCGTGACCTTGAGCCGGGCGGGGCCGAGGATCTGGGTGACCCGTTCCATGCCCAAGTCCCGCTGGGCGAGCGCCAGGAGCATCCGGTAACGGTCACCCACCGGCCACATCGACAACGAGAAGTGCGCGAGTGCCCGCTCGGCCGGTTCCGTCGCCTGTGCCGCGACCGCCAGCGCGGCCTGGACAGCCTGGGCGGCCTCCTCGGCCAGCGCCTCCAGGAGCGCCGCCCGTCCGGGAAAGTGCCCGAAGACAGTGCGCCTGACTACACCGGAAGCGCGGGCCAGCTCCTCCAGGGTGATGTCAGGGTTGCGCCCCAGCTCCTGGCGCGCGGTGGCCAGGATGCGCGCCCGGTTGGACCGTGCGTTGCGTCGCTGTGGCACGCGGCCGACGGGCTGGGAAACGGAAAGACCTCGATGGTGACAGGACGGAGAACGGGTGGCTCCATTCTGCACGCGGCCCCCGGCCCGATCCGCGGCCACATCCGCGGATCGGGCTGCCGCGATCAGGCGGGCAGTTCCTTGATGTCGGACGGCTCCTGGCGCTCGATGCCGTTGAAGCGGTGGCGGAAGTCGCTGGAGGCGGGATAGGCGGCGCGGCGCGAGCGCATGATGGAGCCCAGGGGGCGGTGGGCTTCCAGGGCGTGCCAGGGACTGAAGGAGAGGACGTCGTCGGCGTAACGGCGGCGGGCGTCGCTATAGGCGTCCTGGGCGGGCAGGTGCAGCACCGCCACGGTCTCGTGCGGTGACATTTCCTCCGGCCACAGCACGGAGGCGTCCTCCACCGGCATGCGGTCGATGTCCGTGCACAGCTGAGCGCGGATGTCGTACTCGGCGCTGTTGTGGCCGAAGAAGTCGACGACCAGGTCACGCAACGCCGATTCGCCGTCCTTCTTGTCGACCTGGCTGCCGGTGAGGGCCCTGACGTTCGCCGAGCGGGGCGAGGCGGACATCTTGGCGACGTGGTCGCCGTAGCGCAGGGCGGCCATGGAGTGGAAGGTCTCGCCGAGGATGTGGTGGTTGGCGGCGGCCAGGGTCTCGACCGCCGGGGGCAGCGGGCGCCCCACTCGGGTGAGGGCCTTGGCGGCGGCGCGGGCGGCGAGGCCGGTCAGCTGGACCTGCTGGTCGCTCTGGCGGGGCTGCTTCTCGAGCAGGCCCTGAAGCTTGGCGTACTCGGCGATGTTGCCGAAGGGCAGGGTGGGGTGGTTGACGAGGAGGAAGTCCTGGGTGGTGAAACCGTCGTCCAGGGCGCGGGGCCCGGGCGCGCCGATCACCTTGATCGCGAGGCCGCGCTGGACGGGTACCTGGTCGGAGCGCAGGTCGCCGGGGGCTGAGGAGAAGCGGACGATCACCGGGTAGGTGGCCGGTTCGGCGAAGAGGCCGTGGGCGAGGTGGGCGGGCAAATTCGGCCGGATGCGCAGTTCACCGGCGAGAACACCGTGGCTCTTGGCGTGGGCGTCGCGCAGGCCGTGGCGGTGTTTGTCGGCGACCTGCTGGTTGGCCTTGCCCATGGCCTCGACGACCTGGCGGACGAGTTCTTCCTCGTCCGGATAGGGCTGTTCGAGGTCGGGCCGGTATCGGACGTACGAGGTCATGGGGGGCCTCCGCGAAGGGTTCGGGTCAGGTGCCGCTGAGCCAGCGGATGGCGGACAGACTCGGCATGAAGAAGTACTCGCCGCCGAGCAGGGTGTTGAAGGACTGGATGTTCTGCACCCTGCGAGGCGGGGTGCCGGGCACGGTGAAGTAGGCGCCCTTGTCCTGGAGCGAGATCATCGGGTCCTTCTCCTTGCCCAGGCCCATGAAGTTGCCGGAGCCGACCCATTCACTCTGCAGGAACTCGACGTTGTCGATCGCCCGGGCGCCGAGCGCGATGAAGTCCAGGCCGCGCGACGTGCCATCGTCCTTGAGCCGGTCCGGGGGCAGCGGGGTGCCGTAGGAGGTGCCGCGTCGGATGATCCGGCGGATGTTGACGTCGGACAGCACCGTCAGCTTCGTGTCGCGCGGGTTCATCCGCCGGATGTGGGAGCCCAGCGGGGTCTGCAGCCCACGCGGGTCGGCGGCGTAGTCGAAGTCGTTGATCTTGTTCGGGTTCTCGCCGATCGCGGGGTTGTCGCGCTCCGGTGCCAGGGCCAGTGGTGCGCCGCTGCGCCAGCGGCCGACGAGCTTGGCCGCCAGCAGTTCACGTTCGGCTTCCGTACGGGCGTTGTCGTGCAGCCACTTGTTGAAAGCGGCGACGTGGGAGTGGTACTTGCGGAAGACGACGTAGGTTCCGTTGCGGCCGAGAACGTCCGGAGTCGGCACAGGCAGCGGAACGCCCGTCTCGCTCGGGTGGCCGAGGACGAACTCGCCGGCCTTGATCGGCCTGCCGTCACCGGGCAGCGGCTCGGCGCCGCTGCCCTCGACCACCGGCTGGCTGAAGCCGTCCCGGTAGCCGAAGACGTTGAACCCGTCGGCCGCGAAGTCCTGGTGCGACAGCAGCCGCACACCGGGAACCTCGCCCAGCTCCTTCTCATAGGCGGCCACTTCGGCCCGCCAGTCGTCCTCGCTCGCCGCGTAGACCGTCACGGCGGCATGCACGCGCGGTGTGCCGAACGGGAACTCCCAGCGCTCCGGCGCGTTCACGCCGGTGTCGCGCAGCCGCTCGGCGCGGGCGGCCATCCCGGCACGGAAGTTGGCCGGGAAGGAGGCCAGCGACTCCTCCGGCACGCCCAGCGCCACCAGCCCCTGGTAGCTGAGGGCGAGAGCGAGCCAGGACGGGCGCGGTTCGTCCCAGCGGGCCGCCGAGGTCACCCGGGGGGCGAGCCGGCGCAGCAGTTCCCGGCCCGCGGCGGGCTCGGTGATCTCCAGGATCGCGTGGGTGCCGAAGTAGGGCTCGGGCCGGGCCCGCAGCAGGGTCGCCTGGATGTCGTCGAGATCCAGGGTGGGCGGACGGCGTAGACGCCGGAAGACGGACATGGTGCGAGCGCCTTAGTTGAGGTCGGTGAGGAAGCGCTGTACGGCGGCCTCCTGGCGCTTGAGCCGGTGGGCTTCCGCGACGGTGAGGTTGGGGTGGGAGACGAACCACGCCTCCGCCGGGATCTGGTACTTGACGATGAAGTCCTTCACGTCGGGCGAGGTGATGCCGGGCCAGCCCTCGACGTTGCTGAACAGGTAGTCCATGAACTCGGGGATCTTGGTGGCGAAGTCGTCGATGTAGGGGTCCCACTCGCCGTCGAAGGCGGTCGCGAACAGCAGCTTCGTGTCGTTGTCGAGGAACACGAAGCGCATGTTGTGCAGGGTGCCGACCTGGCCCGCGCCCGCCAGGTTCCCTCCGACCAGCTTGAAGAACTTCCGCAGCCTTTCGGCGCCGTTCGGCTTCAGCGGCAGGATGATCGTCAGCTCGGAGACCTCGCCGCTCTTGGCGCCGATCCGGCCGGCGGTCGTGACGGCGTGCTCGGCCATCTCCTCGTCGGCCAGCACCTCGGCCACCCGCAGCTTGAGCGCGATCTTCGCGTCCGCCAGTGTGGCGTCGACCTTCTCCCGGACCGTGGCGGGCAGCCTCTGGAACTTCGCGTGCAGATCCTTCTCGCTCATGGCACCTCTCCTTGGGGATCAGACAGCTCGAACAAGTCGGCCGGCCCGACTCGCAAATTCTCACATAAGCCCACAGATCGGGCGTTACCAGAGAGGGCGGAAGGTGAGCGAAAATCACCTTCTGACTATCTCCGCATAAGTGATTACATCATCAATTCCCTATCCCTGCTTGTCAACGCATCACTCACAACCGACCACATGATCCACGCCGCTGTGAGACAGATCGCCTCACAACACCATGGTGGGTCACTCCGTCTCACAGATGACGGCCCCCCGACGCACCCATCACTCGATGAGTTTCCTGATGGCGGATCACTTCTCCGGACCGCGCATCCTCTTCGATCCCGCGTCCCCCGCGTCCCCCGCGTCCCCCGCGTCCCCCGCGTCCGACGCGTCCGACGCGTCCGACGGGCCCGGAACGTGCTCGAGGGTCGCTTCGACAGCCTTCGCACCAGGCAGGGCAGCAAGCCGGACAACGCAGGCTCGGCGTCGCGAGGCAGCGGGAGGAGAAGGCCGCGCGCTGTCCCCGTACCGAAGGCATTCGCCGGTCTCGATCACATACCAACGACGCTCGATGGGATCGCCCCGTACCACCGGATCAAGCTGAAGCGGGACAAGCTCCTGTGGGCCCTCGAGCTGGCCAGGCATCTCGGCAACGAAGCCCTGCAGAACACCGAAGCCGCCTGGCTCACCGACAAGCTCGGAGATGCCATACCGACCCGGGACATGAACGGTCATTTCACGGGTCTCCGCCGTGAGGGATTCGCCAACCGCTCCATGAGTGACAACGCCATGCGGATCACGGAACAAGGCGAGGAGTACCTCAGGTCTCTGTGACGCGATGCCGACGTGAAGGGGGCGTGCCGGGCAGGGCCCTCCGCGTCTTCAACGGCTCACCGGTGCAGGGCCTGTCCATCCGCGACCGGCTGCCCGGCAACCACGATCGATGGCGGATCAGCTCAGCTGTCGGCAGTACAGCGCGTCGGGGGTGCGCGACGAGCCCACCCGGCCCGTGTAGGCGATCCCGGCCGCGTACTCGTCGTCCGCGCACTGGCCCTTGTGGTGGCCGGGCGCGAAGTCGCCGCCCTTGGCGCTAAAGCCTCTGTTGTCGCCGCGGTCGAACCAGACGGTGCGGCCGCTCGTGCCGTCGATCGAGCCGGGCGGAGCGGCCGCGCACAGGACGGCGGAGACGGCGGCGCCACGGACGCTGTAGCCGGTCAGGAAGTGGCCGTCGGGGCACTGGAGTTTGGTGTATCCGGTCGCCCAGTCCCGGCCCGGCGCGACGTACCGCTCGTCGACGATCACCTTGTGTCCGGCGGCCGGGTCCCACACGGGGCCGGCGGACACGTTCGAGCACAGGCCCCGGTTGCCGGTGTGGCTGAGGCCGAGGAGGCGCTGGCTGTCGGGGCAGACGGCCTTGCGGGCTCCGGAGTCCCAGTCGGGCAGGGCACGTATGCACCGCGACGCGACGAAGTCGCCGTGGTCGGGGCTGAGCATCGACCAGTCCGCCACCGGGTCGATGCGGCCGGTGCGGCCCTGCGCCCCGACGAGCCGGGTCCAGGCGGTGGCACGCCAGTCGTCACCGTCGTACAGGCCCATACGTCTGCCCGCCGAGTCCCAGTGCAGCAGGGCCCAGCCGTTGCCGGTGCGGCCCTCGTGCCAGCCGACGAGCGGCCAGTACGCGAAGTCGGCGTCGGTGCGGATCAGGTGGTCGACGAAGTTCACGAACCAGGCGCGCTGACCGGCGCCGGTCTCCTCGCGGCCCCCGATGCCGAACTCGCTGATCCAGACGGGGGCGGTGAAGTGCCGGTCCTGTTCGGCGGTGACGAAGAACGCCTGGCGGTTCAGTACGTCGATCAGCTCGGCGGGGGTCAGGTCGCGGTAGCGGGGGTCGGTCGTTTCGCCCGTTCCGGTGGCGCCGCTGTGGTGGGGGCCGGTGTAGTCGTAGAAGTGGGCGGAGTACACGAGCTTGCCGGAGTCCACGAGCGTGTGCGAGAGACGGCGTACGGGCTCCAGGGTGGGACGTTCGTGCGCGAGGCCGTCGACGGGGATTCCGGTCCAGTTGATGCCCTCGACGATGATCAGCAGATCGGGGTTGGCCTCCGTCAGGATGCGGTCGCCCAAACGCTGCGAGGCGGTGAACCAGTCGTGGTTGTCGCCGAGGCCCCAGTTGGGGTCGTCCCAGATGTCGCGGCGCACCTCGTTGTAGAGGTCGGCGCCGACGACACGCTTGTTCTCCTGGTAGCGACGGGCCATGAAGAGCCAGTCGTTCTCCCAGGTCCCGGTGGACCGGCTCGCGTTCCAGCGTTCGTTGCCGTCGACTCCGCAGCACCAGCGGGTGGTGTTGGTGTGGTTGTTGAGGATCACGGCGAGGCCGGCGGCGGTGAGTTCGCGGACGACGACGTCGTACACCTGGAGCGGGGTCCTGCCGCGCAGGGAGGCGTTGGCGGCGACGGCATCGTCCGCGACGGGGACTTCGTCATGGATCATCTCGTTGGAGAAGGGCAGTCGGATGCTGTTGATCCCGATCTCCCGGAAACCGGCGATGATCTCGGCCAGCGCGGCGCGGTCCAGGCCGAGCGGTATCCGGCCCGAGTTCTCGCCCGCGTGGTGGTTGACGTCCTCGTCCACGCTTCCTGAGCCGTTCCAAGTGCCGCTGGCTCCATGCCAGTTGCCGGAGCGCAGCTTGAAGCGGTCTCCGTCCGCGTCGACGATCCAGCGGCCCCGCGTGCTGAGCGGTGCCGTCCAGTCCGCCGCGGCCACGGCGACGTCGGAAGGAGTGGCCGTCTCCTGGGCGGGACCCTGTGCGGGCCCCTGTGCGGGCCCCTGTGCGGCCGCGGGGACGGGCGTCAGGGACACCAGGAGGAAGACGGCGGCCAGAGTGGCCCTCACGATGGATCGGCGCACGGCCACCACCCACGAGACGGAATTGTCATGACAGCGTCATCATGACCGCCGACGCGCAATTGGTCCAGTCCTGCGCGCGTCGCTCGTGTGCCCTCGCCATGAGCCCCCGGCGTCACGTGAGGCGTAGGAGATGTTGCGGTCGGTGATCGGCGGAGGTGACGCTGAGCGGGATGCACCGGACCCGGCGAGCGCGGACGGAACCGCGCAGGTCACGGTGGACGAGGAGAGCGCGCGATGCGAATGATGATGAAGGCCCGCATGGACACCCAGATGTCGAATCAGGTGACGAAGGACGGAGCGATGCCCAAGTCGCTGAAGTCGGCCATCGAGCAACTGAACCCCGAGGCCGCCTACTTCACCCCCGAGGGCGGGCGCACCATGTTTCTCGTGTTCGACATGGAGGACAGCTCGCAGCTGCCCTCCATCGCCGATCCCTTCTTCCAGGAGATGGGCGCGGAAGTCACCTTCGAGCCGGTCATGAACCTCGACGATCTGCAGAGGGGCCTCGCGGCCCTGCAGTAGCCGAGCGGCCTCCCGAAGGTCGGCACACGGCATCATGCGGGTGTGATCACGATTCATCTGAAGTATGAGATCGATGCCGACAAGCTTGAGGATTTCGAAGAGTACGGTCGGCGCTGGGTTCGGCTCGTCGACCGTTTCGGCGGGAGACACCATGGCTACTTCCTGCCGAGTGAGGGCGACAGTGACATCGCCTACGCCCTCTTCTCGTTTCCCAGCCTGGCCGCGTACGAGCAGTACCGCACGGACAGCATGTCCGACCGGGAGTGCCAGGAAGCGTTCGAACTGGCTCGTGAGACCCGTTGCATCAAGCGCTATGAGCGTCGATTCCTCCGGCCGCTCGACGGCCTGGATGGCATGGATGGCCTGGACTAGGCCCAGTGCCTCGCGGCGGTGCGCAGGGCCGTGATGACGGCTGTGGTCGTCGGGTTCGGGGTCTCGGTGTGGCGGGTCGCGGCGAACAGGAGGCGCTGGATCGGGTGGTCGTCGATGGGGGCTGTGCGGATTCCGGGGGTGGCCGGGTCGATGGCCGTCCGGGGGACGAGCGCGGTGGCGAGACCGGCTCGGGCGAGGGTGAGCTGGGCGGCGATGTCGGCGGTGACGTAGCGCGTCGTGGGGGTGAAGCCGGCCTGGTGGCAGGCGTGCAGGATGGCTTGTCCGCAGTCCGTGGTGGGGGGCGGCAGGGCGAGGCCGTGCGCGGCGAGTTCGCGCAGGGCGACGGGCCGCTCGTCGCCCTGGCCGGCCGCGGTGACGACGAGCAGCGGATCGTCGAGGAGCGGCGAGACCTCGATGGCCCGGGGTGTGGCGTCGGGCAGGTGGTGGTACCTCTGCCCCAGCACCACGTCGACGGCGCCGAGGGTGAGTTCCCGCAGTTGCGCCTGGTCGGCGATCACGCAGGTCACGGTGAGCTGCGGGTGGTGTGCGCCCAGCTCGTTCAGTGCGGGGGCCACGATCCGGGCGACGGTCGACGGCAGCGCGGCGAGCGTGGCGGTGGCGCCGACCGTGCCCTTGACCGCCGCGACGGCGCTCTCCGCCTCCTGTACGGCGGCGAGGATCCGGTCGGCGTGTTCGAGGAGCACCCGGCCCGCCTCCGTCAGCGCCACGGTGCGCCCGTCGGGGCGCAGCAGATCGGCTCCCACGTCCCGCCGCAGCGCGGACAACTGCTGGGACACGGCACCGGCGGTCAGCGCCAGTGACTGGGCGGCCGCGGCGATGGAGCCTCGGGCGGCGACGGTCTTGAGCATGTGCAGACGGCGGAGATCCAGCATGACTCGATAGATTACCTAAAGGGTTTCATCAGAAATAACCCCCTTGACCTGTTGGTTCATGGTGAGCGACCTTCAGCGCATGGAGATCTTCGACTGCATCGCCGCGGTGGCCCGGCCCATCCACGACTTCGGTGACGAGTTCATGTCCGACGAGGCGACCGCCGCCGTGGGTCTGCGTGCCGGGTTCTCCCCGGGGCGCGGCTTCTACTGCCGCGGCCGGTTCGGGGTGCTCGGCGAGGCATCCGTCCCGGTGGTCCAAGCGGTCCAGGGCTTCCTCGGCCCCGGCCTGGTCACCGCGGGCTGGCTGGCGGGCCGGTCCGTGATGCCGGCGGAGGAGGCCGCCTGCTGTTATGCGCGGGCCGTCCGGGAGTGGGGGCGCGCCCACATCCCCGCCGGCGTCGACGTGGAGCACTTCAACCGCTTGGCGCAACAGCTGATCGACACCGCCGACGCCGACGCCCTGCCCCTGTTCGCCGGCTGGCGCGCGCGGCCATGCCCCGCCGACGACCCGGTCGGTGCGGCCATGCAGCGCGTACACGTACTGCGGGAACACCGCGGCGCCTGCCATCTGGCGGCGGTACGCCTGTGCGGGCTCAGCGCCCGAGAGGCCGTGGTCATCAACCTCGGCGTCGAACGGGCGGCCCACTACGGCTGGCAGGAACCACATTCCGTCGCCGAAGCCCTCATCCCCCGATGGCGGCGTGCCGAGCAGCTCACCGACGAGCTGCAGGCACCGCTCTACGCCACCCTGGCCGACCGGCAACGGACCGAATTCGCCCAGCTCGTCGACGCGTTGACCACTTCCCCGGCCCCGTGACCGCGTGCCTGGCCGCCGTCGCTGACCAGGCACTCCAGTCGTACGGCCCCGAAGCCGGGCAATGAGACAAGGGCCGAGCGCCGACTGCCCACGGTGGTCGAGATTTCCGCCGGCACCGGACGGCAGCACGGCCTGCCTCCCGCGGCGCGAGCCGGACGTCTCCGAGGCGGCATCGCGCCGCCCTCGGTCGACGTACGCGTGGACGAGCCGCCCCCGGAGGGTGGGACAGATCCGCGTACGCGGTTCCCGGCCTCGGCCTGGGCGGCGTGGCCGTTACGATCGGCCCATGACGTCACATCGGGCGGATGCCGCGTAGACCCCCGCGCGCGGTGCGGTCCACCGCGCCCGACGGGCGGAGCTGTGGTGCGGTGAGCACGCCGCTCATCAGCGCGTGTCCTGGGCCGCCGGCGTGTACGGCCGTGCACACGTACCTGTTCGTCGATGGCCTCGACGTGGTGACGCGCGGCGACAGCAGGATGGTCGGCCTCGGCCCGAGGGAGCTGCTCCGCCCGGGCGGACCGCTCTGTCCGACGGATACGCCGGGCACGGTGGAGGTGGCGGCCCAGGAGCGGCCCGAGCCGGGGCCGGACAGGCTGACCGTCCGGATCCGGCTCCGGGGCGAGACGGTCATCTGGTCCGACCTGATGTACCCCGGCCTCGACGACGGGGTCATCGAGGAGGTTCGCTTCCATCTGGAGCAGTACCTCGGCGAAGTCGAGCGAGCGTACGCGGCGTTGAAGGACCACCCCTGATCGCGTAGCGGTCGGCGACACCGCCTGGGAGGGGGCGCGCCCAGGCGTACGGCGCCACAAGCCCCCTGCCCCCTGCCTGCGGGTTCTCCGCGGGCAGGGGGCAGGGGGCTTGATGCCGTGCCGGAGGGGTCTCCGGCCGTCAGCGTCTCGCTAGGCGAGCTGGCCGCGGATGGCTCCGGCGGGGAACTCCTCGTTGTGGACGTTGACGTAGAAGAAGAAGGCGTCCCGCTTGATGCCGTCGAGTTCCCAGGCCGTCAGTACTGTCGCGGCGTTCTTGGGGTTCTGATCCCGCTGGGCCCGGATGCAGTCGCTGACGATGCCGTTCTTGGGGGGTGTCTTGAGCGTGACGGCGATGGGTCCCGCCTCGCCTCTCGGGGCGATGTGGATGTGGGCGGCGGTGGGGCGGCGGATGTCACGGACACTGAGCTTGTAGCAGAGCGTGTCATGGTCGATCTTGTACACGAACCGGCCATGACCGTCGGGGTCACCCGGCCCGGGCACTTCCTGCCGGCCGTCGAGGCGTACGTTCCCGGAGGTGCGCTCGTCGCCCGCCCTTACGGAAACGTCCGAGTCTCCTGTCGAGGCGCCGGCTGGTATCGCCAGCGAGGCCAGCATCGCCGTGGTGGCGAGGGCAGCTGCCGAGGCAGCGGTCAAGACACGCATTCCTGTGCTCCTGTCGTCGGTTCGTGAGTGACACGGCGTGGGACCCGTACACCGCGCTCCTGGAAGATCGTTCGATCGATCCGAAGCTGACGCTAAGCCGCATATGGCCTTCTTGCATCCAAAGCGAGCATTTGGGGTATGCCGCCCAGTCGGACCCGCTCCGCCGACGACGAAGGACGCGCGGCTCACGGCCGCATACCAACGCACGGAGCAGTGCGCGGAATCCGGCGGACAGATGTGTCGTCACCGTCTCCGTGCGCGGTTATGTTCTCGTCGGAACCGGTCGCCGGAGCAGGTAGGCCGCCGCGGTCGTGACCAGGACGGCCATGCAGGCGATGAACACCAGGCCCGCGTTCTCCAGGCCGATCGGGTCCGTGAGTACGCCGACGCCGATCACCGGTACCGAGATGCCCGCGTAGGCCACCACGAAGAGGGTCGAGATCACTGTCGCGTGCCGGCCCGCCGGAGACGCCTCGGCCACCGCGGCGAGCGCGCCGCGGAACGCCAGGCCCTGGCCGGCTCCGCCGACGAGGGCGCTCAGTACCACCAGCGACATCAGGTTCCAGTGCAGTGCCCCCGCCAGCAGGGCCAGTCCGGCGAGGAGGAAGGCGCAGCCCAGCGGCAGGGACCGGCCCACCCCGACTCGGCCGACGGCCAGTTGTCCGGCGGTCGAGGCGAAGAAGGCCAGGGCGACGACCAGGCCGCTCACGGCGTGGTTGTCCACGTCCAGGGACTCGGCGAGGAACGCCGGGCTGACCGATGTGAAGACCCCGAACAGCGCGAACCCCACGAACGAGGCGATCGCCGCGGGCGCGAACACCGCCCGCACCCGCACGGGCAGAGCCGGCCGGCGCGGCCGTACGGTGCTCAGTGGCTGCCGCTCCCGCACCGTCTCCGGAAGCCGCAGCAGGACGGCGGCCGAGCCGGCCAGCAGGGCGAGATGCACGGCGAACGGCAGGTACAGCGGCCACGGGGCGTATTGCGCGAGCACCCCGGCGAGCAGCGGACCGCAGCCCAGTCCGCCCATGTTGGCGGCCGTCGCCACGAACGTGGCGCGGGAGGCGCCGCCGTACGGCGCCAGCTCCATCACGAACGCCGTGGCGGCCCCGGTGAACAGACCGGCGGAGAGGCCGGACAGCAGCCGCCCCGCGTACAGCCAGCCCAGCCCGGTGGCACACAGGAAGCAGGCCGCGCTCGCCGCCGCACAGCCCAGTCCCCACAGCAGCACCGCACGCCTGCCCACGGCGTCCGAGGCGTTGCCCACCAGCAACAGCACGCCGATGACCGCGAAGGCGTACACGGCGTACACCACGGTCACCGTCAGTTCGGAGAACCCGAACTTCTCCTGGTAGAGGGGATAGAGGGGGGTCGGCAGCGTGGTGCCGGCCATGCACACGGCGAACACCGCCCCACTGAGCGAACACGCTTGCCACCCTCGGCGATCACCGTCCACGCCGCTGACGGTATCCCCGCACGCCGCGCTCCGCCCGCATCCGATGCGGCACGGATACGGCACGGCAGGGGCTGCCGCTCTACCGGTTGGCGGGTGGCGGCCGGCGCGCGGCGACGGGCGGTCAGGTGCTCGTGGGCGGTGGCGGTGGCGGTGGCGGTGGCGGCTCCAGCAGTTTGTGCTCCAGGTCGCGCAGGTCCTTGCCGATGGATGAGCGGACTTTCCGTGCCATGACGGGCGCGGCCAGGCGGTAGAGGCGGCCGGCGTCGCCCCGGACGCGGATGCCGGCGAGGGTGCCCGACGGGTGCCGCGTGAACGTGTACGTGACATGCATGGGCATCGGGCCCGCCACGGACACCATGTCCAGCAGTTCAGGGGGGTCGTACGAGGCGACGCGCAGGACGTAGTCGATGCGCCTGCCGAGGAAGTACGCGGTTCGGGTGACCTCGGCGCCGATGCCGAAGCCGCCTCCGTCGGCCTCCCTGGTCAGTCGCGCCGTACGGATGCCCTGGGTCCACTCGGCGTCATGGCGCCAGTCCATGGCGTAGGCGGCCACCTGTTCGGGTGGGAGCCGGATGACGCGCTCCGCTGTCTCGTCGATCGGCATTCGTCTCCGGACCTCCGGTCAGTTGTTCCAGTCAGGGTTCCACCCGCTGACCCCGAGCGCACGGTGGAAGGCGGGGGCGTCGACGGACGTGGGAAGCGGCGGGCCGAAGGCACCGGTGGCGCGGGCGTGCTCGGCGATCTGCTCGACCGCGTCGAGCACGGACTGACGACGGTCAACGGCGAGAACGTCGCCGAGGGCCGCTTCGTCGAGGTCGATCCGCCCAAGCGGCCCGTCTTCACCTGGGGCTGGGCCGAGGGCGCGATGCCCGTACCGCCCGGCTCGTCCACGGTGGAGATCACCCTCGAAGCGGTCCCCGACGGCACCCTGCTGCGCCTGGCCCACCGCGGCCTGCCCTCGCCGGAGGCCTGCGCCGCGCACAAGGAGGGCTGGACGCACCACATGGACCGGCTCGCGACAGTGGCGACCGGCGACGACCCGGGGCTCGACGACTGGATGTGAGCCGGACGTGCGCCGGATACGCCGGATACGCCGGATGCGAGCCGAACGGGGCGGGACCGGCGGCTTGACTGCGCTTGACCTTAAGATTCCATTACGGGGCAAATTCAGACGAATTCTCCTAAGGAACTGACCATGGGTCTCGGTGTCAGCCTTCCGGCCGTGAAGCGCGGGTCCCTCGCCCGTATGTCTGTGGCGGTCGCCGTCGCCGCCGTGCTGGCTCTGAGCGGAGCCTGCGGCGGGGGCGGGGGCGACGGGGGAAGCGGCGGGGGCGGCGACAGCCTCACCGTCGGTGTGCTGCTCCCGGGTGGCGGAGCCTCTCGCTTCGGGCAGTTCGACAGGCCCCTGATCGAGAAGAAGCTGAAGGAGCTGTGCCCGGACTGCCCGGCGGCGACCGTCGCCGCCACGCCCGAGCCGACGGTCCAGCGGCAGCAGCTCGACGCCATGATCACCAGAGGCGTGGACGTCCTGATCGTCGCCGCCGTCGACTCCGAGGCGCTGCGCTCGTCGGTCGAGGCCGCGGACCGGGCCGACATCCCGGTCGTCGCCTATGACCGGCTCGCGCAGGGCCCCATCTCCGGTTACGTCACCTTCGACGGCGAGATCGTCGGCAAGCTCCAGGGCGAGGCGCTCCTGGAGGCCATGGGCTCGGAGGCGGACGGCGGCCAGATCGTCATGATGAACGGCGCCACGACCGATCCCAACGCCGACTGGTACAAGCGGGGAGCGCTCTCCGTCCTCCAGGACAAGGTGGAGATCGGCAAGTCGTACGACACCGTCGGATGGCGGCCGGAGAACGCGTACACCAACATGACCGGCGCCATCTCCGCCCTGGGCGCGGACAACATCGACGGCGTTCTGGCCGCCAACGACTCCCTCGCCGGCGCCGTGGTCTCCGCCCTCGACGCCGCCGCGGTCAGGCCGCTGCCCCCGGTCACCGGTCAGGACGCCGACCTCGCGGCCGTACAGCGCATCGTCAGGGGCGACCAGTACATGACCATCTACAAGCCCTTCAAGCCCGCTGCCGACGCCGCCGCCGAGATGGCCGTCGCCCTGGGGCGCGGCGAGAGCATCGACTCCATCGCCACCGGCACCGTCGACAGCCCCACCACCAAGGATGTCCCGGCGGTCCTGCTGCCCTCGGTCTCGGTGACGGCCGACAACATCAAGGACACCCTGGTGAAGGACGGGATGTACACCGTCGACCAGATCTGCACCCCCAAGCTCCGGTCCGCCTGCGACCAGGCCGGGCTCACCCGGTGACCGTCCCCCGAGGGTGGAAGGAGGTGGCCCGTGGTTCAGCCGCTGCTGGCGTTGCGTGGCGTCTCCAAGCGCTTCGCCGCCGTGCAGGCGCTCGTGGACGTCGAGCTGGAGATCAGGGCCGGGGAGGTGGTCGCCCTGGTGGGCGACAACGCCGCCGGCAAGTCCACCCTGGTCAAGGTGATCTCGGGAGCCGGTCCCGCCGACAAGGGCGTCATCGAGTGGGAGGGCGGTGCCGTCCAGATCAAGCGGCCGCAGGACGCCCAGGCCCTGGGGATCGCGACCGTCTACCAGGACCTCGCGATGTGCGGCAACCTCGATGTCGTCGCCAATCTCTTCCTCGGCCGGGAGATCCACCGCTTCGGCATCCTCGACGAGGTGGAGATGGAGCGCCGGACCCGCGAGCTGCTGCAGATCCTGTCCATCCGCATCCCCGACGTACGGGCGCCGCTCGCCACGCTCTCCGGCGGGCAGCGGCGGGTCGTCGCGATCACCCGCTCGTTCCTCGACCCGCCCCGGCTGCTACTGCTCGACGAGCCCACCGCCTCGCTGGGCTTCGAGCAGACCAACCAGCTCCTCGACCTCATCGAGGAACTGCGCGACCGGGGTGCCGGGGTGCTCCTCATCAGCCACAACATGGGTGACATCAAGGCCGTCGCCGACCGGGTCGCCGTCCTGCGCCTCGGCCGCAACAACGGCCTCTTCAACGTCAGCACCACCTCGCAGGAACAGATCATCTCCGCCAGCACCGGCGCGACGGACAACGCCGCCCTCGACCGCCCGCCGCGCCCGGAGGAGGCATGGCCGTGAGGGGCGGGTGGAGGGAGTGGAGGAGAGGGATCCAGGTTCGCGGCGCCGGCCGGCGCCGCGACGGGCGCCGGTGGTACGCCGGGCATATCCGGACGTACGCGGGTGCGGCGCGCCGCAGGCTGCGCGAAGGGGAACTCGGTCCGGCGCCGGCCCTGCTCGCTCTCGCCGTGACCTGGATCGTCTTCCAGAGCCTCAACGAGAACTTCCTCTCGCCGCGCAACCTGTCCGTCCTCGGCGTGGACATCGTCGGCACCGGGATGGTCGCCGTCGGCGTCGTCTTCGTCCTGCTGATCGGTGAGATCGACCTGTCGGTGGGCTCGCTCGCGGGCCTGTCGGGCGCCCTGTTCGCGGCGTTGAACGTGACCCATGGGATGTCGGAATGGCTCGCCGTGATCATCGCGGTGGGCTGCGGGGCGGTCGCCGGGGCCTTCCACGGGTTCGTCTTCACCAAGATCGGCGTACCGGCGTTCGTCGTCACCCTCGCGGGTCTGCTGGCCTGGAACGGCCTGATGCTCTACCTGCTGGGGCCGGAGAGCACCATCCACTTCAGCGAGGACGGGTTGGTCGCCGAGCTCACCGGCCGCCACTTCGGCTCGGCCGCCGTCGGCTACGGCCTGGCGGCGCTCGGTACGGTCGCGTATCTGCTCGTCGCCCACTACGACCGCGGACGCCGCGTCGCCGCCGGGATGCCGTACCGGCCGGTGGGCGAGATCTGGGCGCGTACGGCGCTTCTCGCGGTGGTCGTGTTCGTCGCCGTGTACGTGCTGGGCCGGTTCGAGGGCCTGCCGCTGGCGCTTCTGATCCTCCTCGGAGTCATCGTCGTCTCCGACGTCCTCCTGCGCCGTACGCCCTACGGCCGGCAGGTCCACGCGCTGGGCGGCGGGGTGGAGGCGGCCCGGCGGGCCGGTGTCGATGTGGCGCGCATGCGGATCTCGGTGTTCGTGGTGTCGGGGACACTGGCCGCGGTCGGGGGCCTGTTCGTCGCGTCCCGGCTCGCCTCGGCGACCCAGGTCCCTGGCTCCGGCATGCTCCTGATCAACGCGATCGCCGCCGCCGTCATCGGTGGGACCAGCCTGTTCGGCGGTCGCGGCTCGACGTGGTCGGCGCTGCTCGGGGTGCTCATCATCCAGTCGATCGCCTCGGGCATGGCACTGCTGGGAGTCCAGTCCGCGGTCCAGTTCATGATCACCGGCGGGGTGCTGCTCATCGCGGTCGTCTTCGACTCGCTGGCGCGGCGCGCGGCGGAGTCGCGGGGGCGGGCCTGAGGGATGCCGGTCCCCGAGCGGGTGTTCGCCCGCGACCGCAGCTCCTCCCGGGCGCGCGAGGGTCGTCCCTTACGGAAGCGTGACGTGCCGGGCGTGGGCGCGGGGGGTCGGGGGTGTGCGGCCGTAGCGTGAGGCGTATGCGTGTACTGGTCACCGGCGGTGCCGGGTTCATCGGGTCCCATGTCGTCGAGGCGCTGGCGGCGCGGGGGCATGAGGTCGTCGTGTTCGACGTGGCGGCGGACGCGGGTGCGGATGTGCGGGACGCGGGGGCGGTGGGCCGGGCGTTGGAGGGGGTGGACGCCGTGTGTCATCAGGCGGCGATGGTCGGTCTCGGCACCGGGTTCGCCGACGCGGCGGAGTACGTCTCCCGCAATGACCTCGGTACGGCGGTGCTGCTGGCCGCCATGGCGGACGCGGGGGTGCGGCGGCTGGTGCTGGCGGGGTCGATGGTGGTGTACGGGGAGGGACGGTACGAGTGCGGGCGGCACGGCGTGGTGCGGCCGGGGCCGCGTGGCGTCGCCGATCTCGCGGCGGGCCGCTTCGAGCCGCTGTGCCCCGAGTGCGGGGCGGAGCTGTCGCCGGGGCTGGTGGGCGAGGACGCCCCGGCCGATCCCCGCAATGTGTACGCGACGACCAAGCTCGCCCAGGAGCACCTGGCCGCCGCGTGGGCGCGGGCGACCGGCGGGACGGCGGTGTCGCTGCGCTACCACAACGTGTACGGGCCCCGGATGCCCCGGGACACGCCCTACGCCGGGGTGGCCTCCTTCTTCCGCTCGGCGCTCGCGCGCGGCGAGGCTCCGCGCGTGTTCGAGGACGGCCGTCAGCGGCGGGACTTCGTGCACGTACGGGATGTGGCGGCGGCCAATGTGGTGGCGCTGGAGGCGGGGTCGGCCGGTTCGGCTGCTCAGGCCGGGTCGGCCGGGTCGGCGGGGTCGGCCGGCTCGGCTGCTCAGGCCGGTTCGGCCGGGTCGGCGGGGTCGGCGGGGTCGGCCGGCTCGGCTACTCAGGCCGGTTCGGCCGGGTCGGCGGGGTCGGCGGGGTCGGCCGGCTCGGCTACTCAGGCCGGTTCGGCCGGTTCGGCTACTCAGGCCGGTTCAGCCGGTTCGGCCGGTTCAGCCGGTTCAGCCGGTTCAGCCGGTTCAGCCGGTTCAGCCGGTTCAGCCGGTTCAGCCGGTTCGACTGCTCCGGCCGCTACGGCCGCTCCGGCCGCTCCGGCTGGTTCGGTTCAGGGGGCCCTGACCTCGTACAACACCGGCAGCGGTGAGCCGCACACCGTCGGGGAGATGGCTCGGGCGCTGGCCGAGGCGTACGGCGGGCCCGAGCCCGTCGTGACCGGGGAGTACCGGCTGGGGGACGTACGGCACATCACGGCCGACTCCTCGCGGCTCCGCGCCGAGCTGGGGTGGAAGCCGGAGGTCGGCTTCGAGGAGGGGATGCGGGAGTTCGCGCGTGCCGGGATGCGTGACTCGTAGGACCGCCGGAAGCTGGGGCTCGTGGCCCCGCGACGGACCGGTGGTGCTGCTCGCGTTCATGAAGCGGCCGTGGGCAGCACCACCTCGAAGCGGCAGCCGCCGGGGATGTTGCGGACCGTGGTGCTGCCCCGGTGGGCCTCGACGATGCCGCGGACGATGGCGAGGCCCAGCCCGGCGCCCGCCGGGGGCGTGCGGGCGTGGGTGCCGCGCCAGCCGGTGTCGAAGACGCGGGGCAGGTCCTCCTCGGGGATGCCGCCGCAGCCGTCCGTGACGGACAGCACCACGCCGTCGGGGACGCGTTCGGCGGCGACCATGACGGTGCCGTCGGCGGGGGTGCGCCGGATCGCGTTGACCAGGAGGTTGCCGAGGACGCGGCTCATCTCCTTGCCGTCCACCTCGACCGGTACCGGCTCCACGCGATCCCCGACGAGCCGTACGCCGTGTTCGTGGGCCAGCGGATACACCCCGGCGAGGGCGTCACCGACCAGGTCGTACGCGGACATCCGGGACGGCGACAGCGCCAGGGCGCCGGCGTGGATGCGGGAGAGTTCGAAGAGGTCGCCGACCATGTCGTTGAGGCGTTCGACCTCGGTGCGGATCTGGCGCAGGTAGCGGTCGGGGTCGGCGGCGACGCCGTCCTCCAGGGCCTCGGCCATCGCGCGCAGGCCGGCCAGGGGGGTGCGCAGGTCGTGCGAGATCCAGGCGACGAGTTCGCGCCGGGAGGACTCCAGGGCGCGCTCGCGTTCCCTGGACATGGCGAGCTTCGCGCTCGTGGCGGCCAACTCGGCGCCGAGCGAGTCGAGTTCGGCGGTGGCCGGGCCGACGGGCGCGGCGAAGGAACCGGCGTCGCCGAAGGAGCGGGCGGCCAGTTGGAGGGCGCGGCTGCGGGCGACGACCCAGCGGCCGAGCAGCGTCGCGGTGGCCAGCGAGACGACGGCGGCCATCGCGACGACCGTCGTGACGACGCTCAGGTCGTGCGGGGAGAGGAACATCGCCCAGGCGACGGCGAGGGTGCCCGCGAGCATCGCCGTCACCGCGACGGCGGCCACGATGGTGATCGACGCGGTGAGCGAGCGGCGCCGCAGCAACCACAACGCCCCGGCCCCGAGCAGCCCGGCCGCGCCGGCCCCGAGGGCGGCGAAGAGTGCGATGAGCAGGGTGTCGAACATGCGCTCAGTCCTCGCTGCCGTGGGGGTCGGACGGGGTGCGGGTCGGGTCGAAGCGGTAGCCGACGCCCCAGACCGTCTGGATCAGGCGGGGGCATGCCGGGTCGTCCTCGATCTTGCCGCGTAGGCGGCGGACGTGGACGGTGACGGTCGAGAGGTCGCCGAAGTCCCAGCCCCATACCTCGCGCATCAGGTCCTCGCGGCTGTGGGCGCGGCCCGGGTTACGGAGGAAGAAGGCGAGGAGGTCGAACTCGCGGAGGGTCAGGGCGAGTTCGGTACCGTTCTTGGTGGCGCGGCGGGCCGCGGGGTCTACGGCGAGGCCGGCCGAGCGCAGCGGGCGCGCACTCGGCGCGGGCCGGGCTCGGCGCAGTACGGACTCGACGCGCAGGACCAGTTCGCGGGGACTGAACGGCTTGGTCACGTAGTCGTCCGCGCCCACCTCCAGGCCCAGGATGCGGTCGTCCTCGTCGCCGCGCGCGGTGAGCATGACGACCGGCACCGGGCCGCGCGCCCGCATCCGGCGGCACACCTCCAGGCCGTCCATGCCGGGCAGCATCAGGTCCAGCACGACCAGGTCGGGCCAGTGCTCGGCGGCGCGGGCCAGCGCGGTCGGTCCGTCCCCGGCGCGGTCCACGGCGTATCCGGCCCGGTCGAGGTATCCGGCGACGACCTCGGCGACCGTGGGGTCGTCGTCGACCACCAGGACGCGCGCCGCCCCGGCCGCTCCCGGCTCGTGTGGGTGCTGTTCCATGCCGCCAGCCTCGCACCACGCCCCGCGTCCGCGCCGCCCCGGTCGTGTGCGGAGGCCCCGACGTCCGCATTCCGTAAGGACAGAGAGTCCGTTATGTGAAGTTCATCCCCGTAGGGTGAAAGCCGTGACGACCTCTCCCACACCACCGGACGTCGACGTCGTGCTCCCCTGCCTGGACGAGGCCGAAGCCCTGCCCTGGGTGCTGGCCCGCATCCCGGCCGGCTGGCGCGCCCTCGTCGTGGACAACGGCTCCACCGACGGCTCGGCGGACATCGCCCGCCGGCTGGGCGCGACCGTGGTCCACGAGACGCGCCGCGGCTTCGGCGCCGCCTGCCACGCGGGGCTGACCGCCGCCACGGCCGACATCGTGTGCTTCTGCGACTGCGACGCCTCCCTCGACCCCTCGCTCCTCGTCCCCTTCGTACGTGAAGTGGCGGACGGGCAGGCCGATCTGGTGCTCGGCAGGCGCCGCCCGCAGGGGCGGGGCACCTGGCCCGCGCACGCTCGCGCCGGCAACCTCGCGCTCGCCAGGCTGCTGCGCCGCCGCACCGGACTTCGCCTGCACGACCTCGGCCCGCTGCGCGCCGCCCGCCGTGAGCCGCTGCTCGCCCTCGGCCTCACCGACCGGCGCAGCGGCTACCCGCTCCAGATGGTCGTCCGCGCCGCCGACGCCGGCTGGCGCGTCACCGAGCACGACGTGCCGTACCTGCCGCGCACCGGCGCCTCCAAGGTCACCGGCACCTGGCGGGGCACCTGGCAGGCGGTACGGGACATGAGCCGCGTACTGAACGAGGCGACGGCGCCGACTTCCGTGGCAGGAACCGCGGCCACCACCTCGGGAGGGACCCGCCCATGACCACGCGCCTCGCCATGACCACGCTCCTCGTCATCGCCAAGGAGCCCCGGCCGGGGCGGGTGAAGACCCGGCTCACCCCGCCCTTCACGCCCGACGACGCGGCGGCGCTCGCCGAGGCCGCCCTGGTCGACACGCTGTGCGCCGTCGCCGCGACGCCCGCCCGCCGCCGCGTCCTGGTGCTGGACGGGGAGCCGGGCCGGTGGCTGCCGCCCGGTTTCGACGTCGCAGCGCAGTGCGCGGGCGGACTGGACGAACGGCTCGCCGCCGCCTTCGCCGGCTGCGACGGCCCCGCCCTGCTCATCGGCATGGACACCCCGCAGGTGACCCCGGCCCTGCTGACCGTGGACTTCACGGGGTGCGACGCGTATTTCGGCCCGGCGGAGGACGGCGGCTTCTGGGCCCTGGGACTCGCCGAGCCCGATCCCCGGCTGCTGCGGGGCGTGCCGATGTCGACGCCGGTGACCGGGGCCGTCCAGCGGGAGCGGCTGGTCTCGGCGGGCCTGCGCGTGCGCGATCTGCCCCGGCTGCGTGACGTCGACACGGCGTACGACGCGGAACTGGTGGCCGCCGACGTGCCGGACGGCCGGTTCGCCGCCGAACTGGCCCGGCTCACGGCGGTCACGGGTCGATGAGTACGAGCACCGAGACGGGTGCGGGTGCGGGTGCGGGTGCGGGTGCGGGT
>NZ_JAEMUX010000112.1 GCF_016598475.1 Streptomyces adelaidensis | reverse complement strand
CGTACGAGCCGTGCACGCCGTACGAGCCGTGCGCGCCGTGCGTGCCGTCAGGGCCGCGTACGCCGTCGAGATCGTCCCCGCGCTCCGGAACGTACGGGATCACGAACCCGGGCAGCACCGGCAGCCCCGCCCGAGCCGCTCGCGAGAGATGCGCGGCCTTGGAACCGGCGAGCAGGGGGAGCGAGGCCGACGGCTGAGTCAGGGAAACGACGTGAGAACCGGGTGTGCCGCCGCCCCAGGGCTGCGCCCCGTCGGGCGCGTCTTCCCCGTGTTCCCCGTGTTCTCCGTGACGTTCGTCGAGCGTCGTCATCGAGCACCCTCCAGGACCGGCCGCCAACAGGGGGGACGCGAGGGAGGGGCCCTACGCCTGACGACGGAACGAAGGATGGGGGCAGGCCACCACCGGATTCTGCGGACCCAAGACCGCAGCGGTGACATACCTCCTGAGCTCAAGGATCCCACCGCCGTTGATTTTCTGTCGACCGGGAGTCGCCCCCGGCCACCTGGAGCGTCATGGTCGGCCGACCATCCGCGGACCGTCCACCGACCGGCCGTGACACCGTCGCTCACCTGGGCGGCAACACCCCGCACAACGCCTCCAGCGCCGCCCCGTACGCGTGCTCCGGGGGCGTCGCATAGCCCACGACGAGTCCGTCCGGGGCGGCGTCCGTCGCCTCGGGGTGCCGGAAGGCGGCCAGGCCGTCGAGCGCGACGCCCCGCCAGGCCACCGCCTTCACGGCGGACCGCTCCGTCCCGGGCGGCAGCCGCAGCACGGCGTGCAGCCCGGCGGCGATCCCGGTGACCTCGATGTGCGGCGCGTGCGCGGCGAGGGCGGCGACCAGCCGGTCGCGCCGCGCACGGTAGCGCTGCCGCATCCGCCGTACATGACGGTCGTACGCCCCGGAGGCGACGAAGTCCGCGAGCGCCAACTGATCCGGCACGCTCACCCACGCCTCCCGCTCGCCCTTCGCCTCCAGCACGGCGCCGACGTAGCGCTGCGGCAGGACCATCCACCCCAGCCGCAGCGCCGGCGACAGGCTCTTGCTGACCGAGCCGATGTACACGACCCGCTCGGGATCCAGGCCCTGCACGGCCCCGACGGGCTTGCGGTCGTAGCGGAACTCCCCGTCGTAGTCGTCCTCGACGATCAGGCCGCCACGCGCGCGTGCCCAGTCGGCGACGGCGGCACGCCGGGCGGGATGCAGCGGCCCACCGGTGGGGAACTGGTGTGCGGGCGTGAGCAGAACGGCCCTTTCCCGCTCCAGCCCGTCCACCCGGGCACCGTCCTCGTCCAACGGCAGCGGAACGGTCCGCACCGAGGCCGCGGCCAGCAGCTCACGGTGGAAGGCCAGACCGTACGACTCCACGGCCAGCGGCCCCCGCAGCACCCGGCCGTGGAACAGCAGCCGCAGCGCGTGCGCGAAGCCGGAGCAGATCACGATCCGCGACGGCTCGGTCCGCACTCCACGCACGCGTGCCAGATATTCGGTGAGCGCCTCACGGAGCTCGACCCGGCCCGCCGGGTCACCCGGTCCGAAGGCCTCGTTGGGCGCCTGCGTCAGGGCCCTGCGGTACGACGCCGCCCATGCCGCCCGCGGGAACGCCGACACGTCCGGTGTGCCCTGCCGCAGGTCGTGCCGTGTCCCACGCGCGCGTGGATGTGCCGTACGGGGAACGCGCGTGGGCGCGCCCAGCGGTTCAGCCCTCCCCCACTGCCCGAGCAGCGTGGGAGGTACCCCCATGGCGACCCGGGTCCCCGACCCCTGCCGAGCCGTCAGCCAGCCCTCCGCGACCAGCTCCGCGTACGCGTCGGCGACCGTGTTGCGGGCGACGCCCAGATCCGCGGCGAGCGATCGGTACGGCGGCAGCCGGGTACCGGGAGCGAGCCGGCCACCACGCACCGCGTCCCGCAGCGCCCGGATCAGCGCCGCCCGCCGCCCACCCGAACCCGACACTTCGAGATGCAGATCGGCCCCGATCCGCTCCGCCGAATTGACCCACGAATTCACCATGAAAATGCACCCTATGACAGGTCTTTCCGTCTCATAGATTCATGGTCATGACGACGAACACGATGCACGCGACGACGCACACGACAACGGACACCACGACGAACGCGAAGGCCGCCTCCCCGCGTCTCGACTTCGCGAAGTCCGCCCCGAAGGTCTTCCGCGCCCTCATCGGCTTCGACGCGGCGGCCCGCGAGGGCATCGACCCGGCCCTGGTCGAACTGATCCAGATCCGCGCCTCCCACCTCAACCGCTGCGCCTACTGCCTCCACATGCACACCAACGACGCCCGCAAGGCCGGTGAGAGCGAGGACCGGCTCCACCTGATCCCGGTGTGGCGCGAGGCCCGGCACTTCTTCACCGCCCGTGAGCAGGCGGCCCTCGCCCTCACCGAAGCGGTCACGCTCGTCGCCGACGGAGGCATCCCCGACGACGTCTACGCCGAGGCCTCCGCCCACTTCGACGACACCGAACTGGCCCACGTCGTGGCCCTGGTCCTCACCATCAACACGTGGAACCGCATCGCCCTGTCCACCGGAAAGAAGGCCGGCACGGACGAGCGCTGAACCTCGGCGGCCGGGTCCAACGCCGGCGGGGACGTCGCGCGAACGACACGGACTACGGTCTACGCGGTCATCGGCCGGTCGTACGGCCCGATCGGCGCCGGCAGCCCCTCCGTTCCGGTCAACCGGCGGTCGACCGCGGCGGCCACCGAGCGCCCCTCGGCTATCGCCCAGACGACGAGGGACTGCCCACGGGCGGCGTCCCCGGCGGCGTACACGCCGGGGACGTTCGTCGCGAAGTCCGGCCCACGCGTGATGGTCCCGCGTGGATCGAGGGCCAGCCCCAGCTGGTCGATGAGCCCGTCGTGGCGGTCCGGCCCGGAGAAGCCGAGGGCGAGCAGGACGAGGTCGGCGGGGAGCGTCCGCCCGGTACCGGGCCGGGGCCGCCGCCGCTCGTCCACCTCGACCAGGTGCAACGACCGTACGTGCCCCGCCGCGTCCCCGCCGAAGCGGAGCGTGGAGGCCGCGAAGAGCCGCGCGTCCGCGTCCGCCGCCGGTGCCGTCTCCAGGTCGCGCGCCTCCTCGTGCGCCGCCGAGAGCCGGTAGACCTTCGGATACGTCGGCCAGGGATCGACGTCCTCGTCGCGCTCCTGCTCCGGCAGCGGATAGATGTCCAACTGGGTCACGGACGCGGCCCCTTCCCGCACCGCCGTCCCCAGACAGTCCGCCCCCGTGTCACCACCCCCGACGATCACGACATGCTTCCCGGCGGCCGACAGCGGCGAGACCTCCAGTTCCCCCTCGCACACCCGGTCGGCCAGCGGCAGATACTCCATCGCCTGGTGGATGCCCACCAACTCCCGCCCGGGCACGTCCAGTTCCCGCCAGGCGGTGGCGCCGGTCGCGATCACCACGGCGTCGTACCGCGCCCGCAACTCCGCAGCCCCGAGGTCCGTCCCCACAGCGGTCGACGTACGGAACTTCGTGCCCTCCGCCCGCATCTGCTCCAGCCGCCGGTCCAGATGCCGCTTCTCCATCTTGAACGCGGGTATCCCGTACCGCAGCAACCCCCCGATCCGGTCGGCCCGTTCGTACACCGCGACCGTGTGCCCGGCCCGCGTCAGCTGCTGCGCCGCCGCCAGCCCGGTGGGCCCGGAGCCGATCACGGCGACGGTCTTGCCGGACAGCCGGTCGGGCGGGCGCGGCGGTGTGAGCCCGTCCTGCCAGGCCCGGTCGGCGATGGCCACCTCGACGTTCTTGATGGTCACCGCCGGCTGGTTGATCGCCAGCACGCACCCCGCCTCGCAGGGCGCGGGACACAACCGCCCCGTGAACTCGGGGAAGTTGTTCGTTGCGTGCAGCCGGTCGCTCGCCGCCCGCCAGTCCTCCCGCGACACGAGGTCGTTCCACTCGGGGATCAGGTTCCCCAGCGGACAGGCGTCGTGGCAGAACGGAATACCGCAGTCCATGCAGCGGTCGGCCTGCTCGCTGATGATCGGCAGGAGCGCCCCGGGAACGTACACCTCGTTCCAGTCCCGCACCCGCTCCTCCACGGGTCGGCGGGGCCACTCCTCGCGTGGGGTGGTCAGGAAACCCTTGGGATCGGCCATGGCCGTCTCCCTCACGTCGGGCGTGCGCGGCCGGGCGCGGCCGTACACCAGCGGACTCGGTTCGGCGTGAGGCATGAGGCCGTACGCCTTCGGGCGGCACTCTCTTCCCGCCACGATACGACGCGCCCGCCGTGACCGCCTCAGGCGAGCGCGAGCAGATACGACAGGGCCCCGGCGGCCGAGGCGACCGCCCGTATGTGGTTCCACGTCGTCCACTCGCTCACGTATGTGCGCCAGTACGCGGCGGCCTCCGGGGTGCCGGCGTCCAGCTTGGCGAGCGTGTCGTTGCGCGGCACGTTCGCCACCATCGTGACCCCGAAGCAGCCGAACAGGTACAGCGCGCTGCCCAGGAGCAGTTCCACCGTGCCCTCGTCCGGCCACAGCACGAACGTGACGACGGCGAGCACGGCGCACAGCACCGCCGTACCGACGAACACGATCATGAATGCCGGAGTCAGGGCGCTGACATTGATCGCCTGCATCGCCGCCACCCCCTGCGCGGGCGGCAACGAGGCGAGCCCCTTCATCACGAACGTGGAGAACCCGCAGAACACGCCCGCCACGACCGCTGTCCCGAGCAAACCAAGCACCGTCAGTACGAAGTACGGTCCGTCGATCATGTCCGCTCCCACCTCTTTCCCCCGAAACCAGAGATCCTGCATTCCTCCTGCCGTCACCACAAGTGAACAGCCGTACAGCCACCGTCACCATGGCCGAGACGCGCGGGCCACGTGCGACCGTCCAGCGACGGGCCCCGCGCCCGTTCATCCCGCCGTCCGCCATTCCCGCAGCCTCGTCTCCACCACCCCCGCGATCCGCCGCCGCGCCTCGTACCGGGGCGTACCGCTCATGAGCAGCCGGTCGTACGGCGTGTCCACATGGCGTACGGACGCGATGACCGCGGAGGTGACCGCCATCTCCGTCAGTGCGCGCCCCGCGGCGCTGCGGCCGACCCTGCCGCTCCCGCGCACCGAGGCGTGGGCGGCGACCTCCCGGGCCCGCTCCGCCGGGCAGGCGGGGAACAGCCGCAGGATCTCCGCGGCGAACGCGTCCGTGAAGCGCACGTCCTCCGCGGCCCGCCGCCGGGCGTCCCGCGTCCGGCGGCGCCGCCGTACCTCGGCGTCCGCCAGGCACCGCTCCTCGGCCCGGGCGAGCACCGCCTCCTCGACCAGGACGCCCTGTCGCTCGTACCGGCTCCGGCGCCGGTTGAACCGTACGACCACGGCTGAAAGCGAACTCCCCTCCCTGGCCCGCCGGGTGAGCGCGGTGTCACCCCGGGGCAGGAACACCAGGTGTCCGAGGTCCGCGCAGTCGAGACAGCGCGGCGCCCCCTCCTCCAGCACGAGCAGCGCCACCGGGCCGCTCCGGCACTCCGCGCAGTGCTTCTTCCTGAGCGCCTGCACGACGACAAGTCCGGTACGGGGCGGGGGAGTAGCGAGCGCTGCCATACGCGGTTCATTCCCCCTGGTGGCCGCATGGTCACGTGACCGTCGCACCGGCCTCCCGGCCGGCTCGGGCACGGTTCGTGGCGCGCGGCATCATGGGCGGTGTGCGATTCGAAGCGATCACCTGGGAACGGCTCGGCGACCTCCTCGCCGACCGCATCCTCGACCTGAAGCCCGACGACGGCTCCCCCTGGCCGCGCATCGCCTTCGACGGCGCCCCGGCCGCCCGCCCGGGCGACCTCGCCGCCCGCGTCTGTGAGGCGCTGCGGGTACGCGGCCGGTCCTCGCTCGTCGTGGGCACCGAGGGCTTCCTCCGGCCGGCGTCGCTCCGTCTCGAATACGGCCACGAGGACGTGGAGGCCTACTACGACGGCTGGTTCGACACCGCAGCCCTGTGGCGCGAGGTCTTCGGCCCGCTCGACCCCGGCGGCACGGGCCGGGTCCTGCCCGACCTCTGGGACCCCGCCACCGACCGCGCGACCCGCAGCCCCTACGTCCAACTCCCGCCCGGCGCCATCCTGTTGACGCACGGCCCCCTCCTCCTGAAACACTGGTTCCCCTTCGATCTGACCCTCCACGTCCTCCTCTCCCCGGGAGCCCTGCGCCGCCGCACCCCCGAGAGCCAGCACTGGACACTCCCCGCCTTCGAGCGCTACGAGGCCGAGACCGACCCGGCCGGCATCGCCGACGTCCTCGTACGCGCCGACGATCCGCGTCACCCGGCGTGGGGCGGCTGACGGGGTCGCGTCCGGCGCGGGGCGGGGGTGTCCTCCCGGGTGCGCCGAACGCCGGGCGCGGCAAGAATGTAGGGCGCCGGGACTAGCGGTGCGTCCGGCGCCGCGCCGGCCGTCCGGCACCGGGAGGTACTACATGACCACCGCCGGAGACATCATGCACCGCGGCGCCCAGTGGATCCCCGCCCACCAGACCCTGGACCGCGCCGCCCAGCTGATGCGCCAGCTGAACGTCGGAGCGCTCCCCATCAGCGACGAGAACGAGCGGCTCTGCGGCATCCTCACCGACCGCGACATCGTCGTCGGCTGTGTCGCCCAGGGCCACGACCCGTCGAAGACCACGGCGGGCGAGCTGGCCAAGGGCACACCCCGCTGGATCGAGGCGGACGCCGACATCAGCGAGGTGCTCCAGGAGATGAAGGGGCACCAGATCCGACGGCTCCCCGTGATCGAGAACAAGCGTCTCGTCGGCATGATCAGCGAGGCCGACCTGGCCCACCATCTGTCGGACGACCAGATCGCCTCCTGGGCCGAGAGCGTCTATGCGAAGAGCGCGACGCACTGACGCCGTGACGCATTGACCCGGTCGATCCCCCGCTCTCTCCCTGCCGTCGGTCCGCCGGTCCGGTTGTCCGCCGGCCTTGGAGTCAGAGCCAGCCGTTGCGCTTGAAGCCCCGGTAGAGGGTGATGCAGCCGGTGGCTATGACACCCAGGACCAGCGGATAGCCGAACTTCCAGTGCAGCTCGGGCATGTGCTCGAAGTTCATGCCGTAGACCCCGCACACCATGGTCGGCACGGCGATGAGCGCCGCCCACGCCGTGATCCTCCGCATGTCCTCGTTCTGCGCGACGCTGACCTGCGCGAGGTGCGCCTGCAGGATCGAGTTGAGCAGTTCGTCGAACGCGGCGATCTGCTCGGTCGCCCTCAGCAAGTGGTCGGAGACGTCCCGGAAGTAGGCCTGTATCTCCGGGTCGACCACGCGGATCGGCCGTGAGGTGAGCTCAAGGAGCGGGCGGGCGAGGGGGGCCACCGCCCGCTTCAGTTCGAGCAGTTCGCGCTTGAGCTGGTAGATGCGGCCGGGGTCGACGCGCGCGCCGTTCGCGGCGAAGACCTCGGTCTCGACCTGGTCGATGTCCGTCTGCACCGAGTCCGTGACGTTCAGATAGTCGTCCACCACATGGTCCGCGATCGCGTGCAGCACCGCGGCCGGTCCCTTGGCCAACTGCTCCGGGTTCGACTCCACCTCCTCGCGCAGCGGGCCGAGTGAGCCGTGCCGCCCGTGCCGTACCGTGATCACGAAGTCGGGGCCGACGAAGACCATGATCTCGCCGGTGTGCACCACCTCGCTGGTCGCGGTCAGTTCGGTGTGCTCGACGTAGCAGACCGTCTTGAACACCGCGAACAGCGTGTCGCCGTACCGCTCCAGCTTCGGGCGCTGATGGGCCTCGACCGCGTCCTCGACCGCCAGCGGGTGCAGGTCGAAGAGCTCGGCGATGCCGGCGAACTCGCGCTGCGTCGGCTCGTGCAGGCCGAGCCAGACGAAGCCGTGGTCGTGCTTGCGGACCTGCTTGACCGCCTCGATGACATCGCGGCCGCCGGGGGTGCGCACGCCCTTGTGGTACGTCACGCAGTTCACCACGGAGGTGCCCAACGGGGAGCGGGCCGGATGGCTGAGGTCGACGCGGGGACGACGCCGGGCCAGCCGTGCCATCTTGCGGAGTCCGCCGACCTTGTCGAGGCCCGTGACCTTCCGCAGATTCCCTGCCATGGACATCTGGCTCTCCTTGAGTGGCTCTCCTCGCACCGTCTTCGTGCCTGTCGCGCCAGTTTGCCAGGGCCGAATGAGTGCCGGGTAAGGCTGTGGGAACGGAACGCTCCGCTTCACTTGGACTGCGGGAGAGTCGTTATTAGTGATAAGTCGGTTAAATGGGATGATCGCGACATGATGCGAACCGACGAGTATCTCCTCGACCACCGGCAGGCCGAGACGGGGCAGCGCTCCGACGCCTTCGCCACGCTCTTCGACCGCACGACGTTCCGGCACATGGAGGGCTTCGGCCTGGGGTCCGGCTGGCGCTGCTGGGAGGTCGGCGCGGGCGGCACCTCCGTGGTCTCCTGGCTCGCCAAGAAAGTCGGACCGACCGGCAAGGTCATGGCGACCGGCACCGACATCTCGTGGGCCGTCCCCTCGGTCACCCGCCCGCCGGTCGAGGCTCTCGTCCACCACGTGGGCGTCGACCAGCCGCCGGGCGAGGGCTTCGACCTCGTCCACGCCCGGCTGGCCCTGGTGCACGCGTCGGACCGGGAGCGGGCGTTGCTGTCGATGATCGACGCCCTGCGTCCCGGTGGACGACTCCTGATCGAGGACGCCGACCCCGCCCTCCAGCCCCTGGCCTGCCTGGAGGAATCCGGCCCCGACCACCAGCTGGCCAACCGGCTCCGCCAGGCTGTCGGCGCCCTGCTCGCCGAACGCGGCGTCGACCCGGCGTACGGCCGCAGACTCCCGCGCCTGCTGCGCGCGGCGGGCCTGCGCGGTGTGGCGGCCGACGCGTACTTCCCCGTGGCCTCCCCAGCCTGCGCCGCGCTGGAGTCGACGACCATGCACCGGCTCCGTGAAGCGCTAGTCACGGCGAATCTCGCCACGGCCGAGGAGATCGACCGGCATCTGGCCAACGTGGCCTCGGGAGCGACGGACATCGCCGCCCCGCCGCTGATCTCGGCGTGGGGACGGAAGGCGTAGCGGCCCGAAGGGGTGGGGGACGGGGCGTGCCCGGTGGCGGGGTGCTCCGCCGCACGGTCGACGCCTCGGGTCTCAGCCGGCCGCCGGCGGCCTCCCGCCCACCTTCTCCACCGCCAGCGCCCCCGCCCCGCATCCCTCGGCCGCCGCCTGTTCGGGCTCCGCGCCCGCGAGCAGCGCGGCCAGGAACGCCCCGGTGAAGGCGTCGCCCGCGCCGGTGGTGTCGCGGGGCGTGGCGGGGGCCGCCGGAATCCGGGACTCGACGCGGCCCCCACGGGCGATCAGGGCACCGTCGGCCCCCTGCTTGGCGACGACCAGGGGAACGAGGCGGCTCAGCTTGGCCGCCGCGTCGGCCGGATCGGGCAGCCCGGTCAGCAGATACGCCTCGTCGCGGCTGGGCAGCAGCACGTCGACCCCCTCGGCGAGCGCGAGGAAACGGTCCACGCCCAGCCGAGTGAGAAACCCCGCCGACGCGGGATCCACGCTCACCGGCACCCCACGCGCGCGTGCCGACTCCAGGGCCACGGCAACCAGGGCGCGGCTCGGCTCGGAGAAGAACAGATAACCCGACAGATGCAGCCGTGCGACCCCGTCGAGCAGCGACGGCGACCAGTCGTCCGGGTCCAGCCGCAGCGAGGCGCCGCTGTCCGTGAGGAACGTGCGCTCGGCCGCGTCGCCCGTGTCCACCAGGCAGATCACCGTCCCCGTCGCCGCCTCCGGATCGACGACGAGGCGGGGCCGCACCCCCGAAGCCCGCAGCTCCCGCTCGTGCCACGCGACCGCGTCCGTCCCCACCCGCCCGAGCAGCCGCACGTCCGCACATCCTCGATGGGCCGCCCAGCAGGCCACGTTGGCGCCCGCCCCACCCGGCAGCGTCCGGATCACGGAGGCCGTGTCCGTGCCCGGCGCCAGCGGCCCGCGGTGCCGCGCGACGACATCCGTGACCACGTCACCCACCACAAGCAGCGCCCCGCCCGCCGCACCCCCGAACCGGCCTGCCGCACCCCCGACCCCGCCTGCCGCACCGCCGAGCCCGGTCACACCCTCGCCCGGTGCGTCCGCGCCCCGCGGTGCCACCTCAGGCCCCGGCCCAGGCCGCCGCGATCCGCGACGCGAGCCGTACATTGCCCCGTACCGCCGCCAGATTGGCGGTCAGGGAGGCGCCGTCGGTGTGCCGCACCAGATGGCTCAGCAGGAACGGTGTGACCGCCTGCCCCGTGACGCCCGCGGCTTCGCAGGCCTGCAACGCCTCGGCGAGCACGCGCGCGTGCAGCTCGGGGTCGAGCTGCTCGTCCTCGGGCACGGGGTTGGCGACGATCAGCGCCGATTCCGGGCCGTCGAGCGCGTCCTGCGCCCGCATCACGTCCGCGACCTCACCGGGCGACCGGAGCGTCCACTCCACCGGATGGCCCGAGTCGGACAGATAGAAGCCGGGGAAGCGCTCCGTGTCGTACCCGGCGACGGCGACACCCAGCGTCTCCAGGCGCTGCAAGGTCGCCGGCACGTCCAGGATCGACTTCACGCCCGCGCACACCACCGTGATCCGGGTGCGCGCGAGCAGCCCCAGGTCGGCGGACTCGTCCTGAGTCACCGTCCACTCCCGGTGCACGCCCCCGAGCCCGCCCGTCGCGAACACCCGTACGCCCGCCAGGGCGGCCAGCTGGGCGGTCGCCGACACCGTGGTCGCGCCGCTCGCCCCCGAGGCCACCGCGAGCGGCAGGTCCCGGTGACCGAGCTTGCGGATGCCGTCGTCGTTCGCGACCCGCTCCAACTGCTCCTTGCCGAGGCCGATGTGGGGCCGTCCGTCGAGCACGGCGATCGTCGCCGGTACGGCGCCCTCCTGCCGTACGACGTCCTCCAGCTCCAGCGCCACCTGCAGATTGCGCGGGCGGGGCAGCCCATGCGCGATGATCGTGGACTCCAGCGCCACCACGGGTCGACGCGCGTCGACCGCTTCCCGCACCTCTTCGGACACCACCAGCACGAGCCTGTCTCCTGTCTGTCGTTCTTCCCTCATCCCTGGCGGAAGGAGCACCCGGCCAAACCCTTGCGGCCTGTGGTGCGGGACACCAGCCTGGGTGCATGACGGACAACACGACACGTCTCGACCATGTCGTCCTCTGGGTGCGGGAGCCGATCGCCGCGGCCGACTTCTACGAGAAGGCCGTGGGCCTGGCGCCCCTGAGGATCACCGAATACGCCGCGGGGCAGGTCTCCTTCCCCTCCGTACGCCTGAACGACGAGACCATCCTCGACCTCATGCCCCTCACCATGGCCGAGCGCATGAAGATGGTCCCCGGCGCCGCCGACAGCGCGGGCCACCCCGTCAACCACATCTGCCTCGCCCTGCCCGGCGACCGCTTCGACGAACTGCGCACCCGTCTGGAGGAACGGGCGGTCCCCGTCTCGGACTTCTCGTACGACTCCTTCGGGGCACGCGGCATGGCCCGGCGCAGCTTCTACTTCCGCGACCCGGACGGCAACGTCTTCGAGGCTCGGCACTACGAGTAACGAGGAGAGGGTGAGACGGTGGGCAAGAGGCCGTAGTGCGCACGGCGGAGTCCGCTGCCGCGAGCGGTTTCCGGCCAGCCTGCACGTACCGGAACGTGGGCCGGTGACCGATTCGTGGAGCAGAGGTCGCCGTCCACCGCCCCGCCCACGCAAAGGCCACGCACGGTCGCGCACAGGCCACCCACCGGCTTCTCAGAACAACACCGCACAGGGCCCCTCAGAACAGGGGCTCCGGAAGCACCCCTTCCAGTGCCAGCAGCTTCCGCTTGGTCTCCAGCCCACCGCCGAACCCCCCGATGCCACCGTCGCTCTCGACCACCCGATGGCACGGCACCACCACCGGCAGCGGATTCGACCCCATCGCGACGCCTACCGCCTGGGCCGCGCCCGGCTGCCCCACCCGGTGGGCCAGGTCGCCGTAGCCCACGACCGAGCCGAACGGGACGCCGGACGCCAGCTCCCGGAGCACCTGGCGGTTGAAGCCGGAGATCAGCGACCAGTCCAGCGGCAGCTCGAAGTCGCGCCGCTCGCCCGCGAAGTACGCCTCGACCTGCCGTATCGCCTCGGTCAGCTGAGGGGAGCGGGGGGCCTCGACGGGCGCGGTGCCGAGGCGGGAGGCGAGCCGGTCGAGCGCCTGGTCACGCACCGCGTCCGTGGCGTGGAACACGACGTTGACCAGGCCGTCGTCCGTCGCGGCCAGCAGCAGCGGGCCGATGTCCGTGCCGACGACGGCCCACACGACCTGCTGCTCGTCCTGCGCATGGCTGTTCATGCGACCACCGTACGGCCCGCCACTGACAACGCCCGGGGCGTGCGCTCCGCCTCGAAAGCGCACGCCACGGGCGAGGCCGCTCCGTCAGTTCTGGGTGGCTTCCCTGACCACATCCGGCTTGTTGGTGATGATGCCGTCCACGCCGTACGCCGCCACCCGACGGGCGTTGTCCGCGTCGTTCACGGTCCAGGTGAGGATCTCCAACGGCTTGCCGTGCGGGCCCTCCAGCGCATGGATCGTGGCGACATAGGACTCGGAGATGGTCGTGTACGACGAGTTGATCTGGTCGCTGAAAGTCGCGTACTCGGGCAGGTCGGCGATGTCCGGGGTACCGAGGACGCCGGTCTTCACCGCCGGGCGCAGCGCATGGACCCGGCGTACGGTGTCGGCGCTGAAGCTCTGGATCACCAGCTTCCTCAGGTGCGCCGGCCCGAGCCAGCCCTCGTTGCCGAGCACCTTCAGGGTCTGCTGCTCGATGCCGGGGTAGAGCTGGGGGTTCTTGATCTCCAGGACGAGCTTCTGGTGATTGCGTGACACACGCCGCATGTACTGCTCCAGCGTCGGCACGCGCGCGCCCGCGTAGTCGCCGCCGAACCAGCTGCCCGCGTCCAGGCGCGCGATCTCCGCGGCGGTGAAGTCCGCCACGTTCCACGGTGCGCGCTCCGGATAGAGCTCCTCCACATCCGTGGTGCGCGCCAGCGTCGCGTCATGGAGGATGACGAGCCTGCCGTCCTTGGTGCGCTGCACATCGTTCTCGACCCAGTCGAAGCCCATCTCGTCGGCTCTGTCGACGGCGGCCAGGGTGTTCTCGGGCGCGTAGGCGGAGGCTCCGCGGTGCGCGACGACCAGCGGATTGTCGGCGGCGGGGGCCGCGTGGGCGGCGGTGTTGGGGAGCAGGAGCGCGGCGGCTCCCATGAACGCGGTGGTCGCGGCAACTGCGCGCACGCGCATGCGTACTCCTCGCGTCGATCGATCACGGTCAGCTCAAGAGTGACAGCAGAGGGTCAACGGCAGGAGGGTGCAGGATGGCCATTAATTGAATGGAGTTGCCCAAGTCCGCTCACGGGCGCCGCACAAGTGGGGCAAGGGCGTGTTTCTTTGCCGGAAAATCGTTCGACCATTCCGGTGGGGGTCATACTCTCTGCGACAACCCTGACCGTTGTGGCGGCCTGGGGTGGGGGCATCGCAGGGATTCCAGGGACGCGACAGGGCGGGAAAGGCAGCCGCGAATGCAGGGCACGGTCGACGGCTTCAGCTACGGACTCGTCACACCGGTGGCGGCCTATCTCATGGCCTGCCTCGGGGGTGCGCTCGGCCTGCGCTGCACCACCAGATCGATGCTCGTCGACGGCCGTTGGCGGATCGGCTGGCTCGCGCTGGGCTCGACGGCCATCGGCTCCGGCATATGGACCATGCACTTCGTCGCGATGATGGGGTTCAAGGTTCTACAGACCCCGGTCCACTACGACCCGCTGACCACGTTCGCGAGCCTCGCCGTCGCCATCGTCATGGTCGGCATCGGGATCTTCATGGTCGGCTCCAAGGCGGCGACCGGGGCCGCGCTCTTCACCGGCGGCACCATCACCGGCCTCGGCATAGCGTCCATGCACTATCTGGGCATGGCCGGGATGCGCCTCAACGGCACCCTCGGGTACAACACCCTCACCGTGGCCGCCTCGGTGGTCATCGCCGTCGTGGCGGCGACCGCCGCCCTGTGGGCCGCCGGACAGGTCCGCGGCTTCCTGTGGAGCGTGGGCGCCAGCCTCGTCATGGGGATCGCCGTCAGCGGAATGCACTACACGGGCATGGCCGCACTCAGCGTCCACCTGCACAGCGGAGCCGCGGCCGCCCTGGCCGACGACTCCTCGTCGGCCACCATGCTCGCCCCGCTGATGATCGGCCCACTGGTCTTCCTGCTCCTCGCGGGCGTCGTCGTCATGTTCGACCCATTCATGATCATGGGCAGGTTCCACGGGAACCCGGTCGAGCGGCGGCCCGGCATCCCGGCCCAGGCCACCGCGCACACCTGCCGGCACCAGGAGCCCCGCACCGATCGGGAGCACCGCGAGCGGCGTTCCCGCACCCCGCAGAACCGCTGACCGGAGCCCGTTGTCAGTGCGGGGTCGTACGGTGGATTGCATGCGGCCCGTTTCCAAGATCGAACGCACGGTGGCGCCCTTCGAGGTCGTCAGCTCCTACCAGCCCAGCGGCGACCAGCCCACGGCCATCGCCGACCTCGCCAAGCGCATCGAAGCAGGTGAGAAGGACGTCGTCCTGCTCGGTGCGACCGGCACCGGCAAGTCCGCCACCACCGCGTGGATGATCGAGAAGCTCCAGCGCCCCACCCTGGTGATGGCGCCGAACAAGACGCTGGCCGCCCAGCTGGCCAACGAGTTCCGTGAGCTCCTGCCGAACAACGCGGTCGAATACTTCGTCTCGTACTACGACTACTACCAGCCAGAGGCCTACGTCCCGCAGTCGGACACCTACATCGAGAAGGACTCCTCGATCAACGAGGAGGTCGAACGCCTGCGCCACTCCGCGACCAACTCACTGCTCACCCGGCGCGATGTCATCGTGGTCGCCTCGGTCTCCTGCATCTACGGCCTCGGTACGCCACAGGAGTACGTGGACCGCATGGTCCCGCTCAGAGTCGGCGACGAGCTCGACCGGGACGAGCTGCTGCGACGCTTCGTGGACATCCAGTACACGCGCAACGACCTGGCGTTCGCCCGGGGCACCTTCCGCGTGCGCGGCGACACCATCGAGATCTTCCCGGTCTACGAGGAGCTGGCCGTCCGGATCGAGATGTTCGGCGACGAGATCGAGGCGCTCTCCACCCTGCACCCCCTCACCGGCGAGATCATCACCGACGACCAGCAGCTGTACGTCTTCCCCGCCTCGCACTATGTCGCCGGCCCCGAGCGCATGGCGCGGGCCGTCAACGACATCGAGAAGGAGCTGGGCGAGCGCCTCGCCGAGCTGGAGAAGCAGGGCAAGCTCCTGGAGGCCCAGCGTCTGCGGATGCGCACGACGTACGACCTGGAGATGCTCCGCCAGATCGGCTCCTGCTCCGGCGTGGAGAACTACTCGATGCACTTCGACGGCCGCGAGCCCGGCTCCCCGGCGAACACGCTGCTGGACTACTTCCCGGACGACTTCCTCCTCGTCATCGACGAGTCCCACGTCACCGTGCCCCAGATCGGCGCGATGTACGAGGGCGACGCCTCCCGCAAGCGCACTCTGGTCGACCACGGCTTCCGGCTGCCGTCCGCCCTGGACAACCGTCCCCTGAAGTGGGAGGAGTTCCAGAGGCGCGTGGGACAGACGGTCTACCTCTCGGCGACCCCCGGGCAGTACGAGCTCTCCCGCTCCGACGGCCAGGTCGAGCAGATCATCCGCCCCACCGGCCTGATCGACCCCGAGGTCGTCGTCAAACCCACCGAAGGTCAGATCGACGACCTGGTGCACGAGATCCGCAAGCGCACCGAGAAGGACGAGCGTGTCCTGGTCACCACCCTCACCAAGAAGATGGCCGAGGACCTCACCGACTACTTCCTGGAGCTCGGCATCCAGGTCCGCTACCTCCACAGCGACGTCGACACCCTGCGCCGCGTCGAACTGCTGCGCGAGCTGCGCGCCGGTGACTACGACGTCCTGGTCGGCATCAACCTCCTCAGAGAGGGCCTCGACCTCCCCGAGGTCTCCCTGGTGGCGATCCTGGACGCCGACAAGGAGGGCTTCCTGCGTTCCGGGACCTCGCTGATCCAGACCATCGGCCGCGCGGCGCGCAATGTGTCGGGCCAGGTCCACATGTACGCCGACAAGATCACCCCGGCGATGGAGAAGGCCATCGACGAGACCAACCGCCGCCGGGAGAAGCAGGTCGCGTACAACAAGGCGAAGGGCATCGACCCCCAGCCGCTCCGCAAGAAGATCAACGACATCGTCGCGCAGATCGCCCGCGAGGACGTCGACACCGAGCAGTTGCTCGGCACGGGCTACCGCAAGGGGCAGGACGGCAAGGGAGCCAAGGCCCCCGTCCCCTCCCTGGGTGGCAAGACGGCCAAGTCCGCCAAGGGCCAGGCCGAGGAGACCGTCCCGACCGACCGCCCCGCCGCCGAACTCGCCCAGCAGATCGAGGAGATGACCGAGCGCATGCGCGCCGCCGCCGCCGATCTGCGGTTCGAGATCGCCGCCCGGCTGCGCGACGAGGTCTCCGAGATGAAGAAGGAACTGCGGCAGATGAAGGAAGCGGGCCTGGCCTGACGGCCCCGGTGGGCGCCGGGGGAGGAGGTGTGTCCCGGCGCGGGCGCGCTGTGTTGCAAGACCGACACAAATCGCGACACCGACTGCGGCATTGTCGGTGCCGCTGCGTAAGGTGCTGAACATCCGCGGACTCCGCGGCAACAGGGGACAGTTCGAGAGGGGAAACAGCGCGTGACCGTCAACATGACCAAGGGTCAGGCCATCAGTCTGCAGAAGTCCGACGGAGGCAGTCTGACCGCGGTGCGCATGGGTCTCGGCTGGCAGGCTGCCCCCCGGCGCGGCCTGTTCGGGTCCCGCACCCGCGAGATCGACCTCGACGCCTCCGCGGTGCTGTTCGCGGACAAGCAGCCCGTCGACGTCGTCTTCTTCCGCCACCTGGTGAGCGACGACGGCTCTGTCCGGCACACCGGCGACAACCTGGTCGGCGGCGTCGGCCAGGGCGGCGACGACGAGGCGATCCTCGTGGACCTGGCCCGGATCCCGGTCCACATCGACCAGATCGTCTTCACCGTGAACTCCTTCACGGGGCAGACCTTCCAGGAAGTGCAGAACGCGTTCTGCCGTCTGGTGGACGAGACCAACGGCCAGGAGCTGGCGCGCTACACGCTCGCGGGCGGCGGCCAGTACACGGCCCAGATCATGGCCAAGGTGCACCGCGCGGGCACGGGCTGGCAGATGACCGCGATCGGCACGCCCGCAAACGGCCGCACCTTCCAGGACCTGATGCCGGCGATCCTGCCGGTCCTGTAGGCAGCCGGACGCACCACACAGCACGCGACACGGGGGGACGAAGTCGATGACGGCCGAGCTGGTCCGGGGGCAGAACCATCCGCTGCCCGAGGTCCGACTGGAGATCCGCGTCTCGGCCGGCACGCCGATCGTGGCCGGCGCCACCTTGGGCGACGAGCACGGCCGGGTGCACGGCGTGGAGTGGGTCGCCCACCCGGGCGCGCCCACCCTGCCGGGCATCGAGGTCTCCCAACAGGCGGCGGCCGACCATCGCCTCGCCGTGGACCTCGCTGCCCTGGCACCATCGGTGCACCGGGTCACCGTGCTGCTCGCCCTGCCGTCCGGCAGCGGTGGCCCCGCACGGTTCGGCACCGTCGCCGCCCCCTTTGTCGCGGTCACCGGCCTCGACGGCAGCGAGGTCGCCAGCTACACCATCACCGATCTGGCGGCGGAATCCGCCGTCGTAGCCCTTGAGCTGTACCGCAGGCAGGGTGTCTGGAAAGTCCGCGCGGTCGGCCAGGGCTATGCGGGCGGCCTCGCGGAGCTGCTCACCGACCAGGGCCTGCCCGAGGCCGGGCAGCTGGCCGGCAGTATCCAGGAGGCCGTGATCCAGGGCCTGGCCCGCTCGGTGGCGGCACCCCCGCCCCGGCCGGCCGGCGCGGACCGCCCCCGCCGGACCGCAGCACCCGCTCCGGGCCCCGACCAGCCCCACGGCGGTACGGCGCCGCAGGGCGCCGCCGGGAACACCTCGCCGCCGCAAGGACACCACCCGACCTCGCCGTACGACGCCCCCGGCCCCCAGGACGCCACCCGGCCCGATCACGCGGCGGCGCAGCACGGGGGCCCCGCACCGGCCGATCCGTCCACCGGTACCCAGCCCGCGGCGCCCACGGCCGGCGGCCCCGTCAACTACGCCCACCCCGGGCGGCAGACCACCGCCCCGCCGACGCCCCCGCCGACCGCGCCCCCGGCCCGGCCGGGGCAGCCCGCTCAGCCCGTCGCTGGCGACGCGACCGGCTGGTCCATGGACGAGCGGCTCTACAACCAGGTGTGGGGCATGTTCGAGGACCTCGCCCGCACGACGGCCGCGTACCGCAGCGCCGTCGACTTCGCCGAATCGCGCATGGAACAGGAGCTGGACAAGGTCCTCTCCGACCCGCGCAGCCGTATCGGCGGTCAGGGCGACGCCGCGCGCGAGGCCGCCCGCGCCAAACACGCCGAGCTCGTCGACCAGGCCAGGGCCGCCCTCGACCGGGACCTCGCTCAGCTCCGGGCCGAGGCCGACGTCGTCGAGCCGGCGCTGCCCCCGCCGTACGCGAGCTGGGACAACCCGGTCTGGCACGGCTACCGAGTGCCGATGGAGATCCCCATGGCCCTGCGCCTGGGCGACCTCCACCTCCCGGAGAGCGAGGACGTGCGCATCCCGATGCTGGTCCGGCTGCCGCTGGAGCGCGGCCTGTGGATCGACAGCGGCCGCTCGGGCTCCCGCGACTCGCTCGTCGACTCCGAGGAACTGCGGCGCCTCGCGGTGGACATGGCGGTGGAGCTCGCTGCCCGGCTGCTCGCGGTCCATCCGCCGGGCGAGTACACGGTGCATGTCGTCGACCCGGCCGGGGCCGGCTCGTCCGCGCTCGCACCGCTGGTGCGGTCCGGAGTGCTCGCCGGACCGCCCGCCGCCGGAGCCGCGGGCGTCTCGGACGTCCTGGGGCGGCTCACCCAGCGCGTCGACCTCGTACAGATGGCGGTGCGCGGCGGCGCGGCCGACTCACTGCCCCCCGGCTTCGACACGGCCGAGCAACTGCTGATCGTCAACGACTTCCCGCACGGCTTCGACGACCGCGCCGTGACCCAGCTCCGCTATCTCGCGGACGAGGGCCCGGCCGTCGGCGTCCATCTGATGATGATCGCCGACCGGCAGGACGCCGCCGCCTACGGACCGTTGCTCGACCCGCTGTGGCGTTCGCTGATGCGACTGACGCCCACCCCCGACGACCACCTCGCCGACCCCTGGGTCGGGCACGCGTGGACGTACGAGCCCTCGCACGTTCCGCCCGGCAGCCGGGTCCTGGACCACGTGCTCACCCAGGTCGCGGACGCCCGCCGCTCCTGGAACCGCTGAGGGTCCACCTTGCACCAAGACCTCGTAAAGCGCTCTGACCAGCGTTTTTGATACTTTCTTTGCCTGACCCTTTACCTATTCTTGGTGATTGGGTACTCTTCTGGTGCGGAGGGGAGTACTCCCTACTTGCTGCGGCGTCCCCGTCAATACGGATCAATCCAGATCCCGGGGCGTCGGCCCGGCGGCACCAGGCGTTGTGGAACGCCCTGGAGGACCGGGTGGAAGAGACCTCCGGTAGCGACGACGCTGAAATTTGCCGTTACGTACTGCCGGAGGCGCAGTGGATGTTTCAACGACCCTTTGGGTCCTGACTGTTCTGGGCCTTGCCGCCCTCATCGCGGTCGACTTCTTCATCGGGCGCAAGCCCCACGACGTGTCCATCAAGGAAGCCGGAATCTGGACGGTCGTCTGGATCGCCCTGGCCGCCCTGTTCGGACTCGGGCTCCTCGTCTTTGCCGGCGGCGCGCCGGCCGGAGAGTTCTTCGCGGGCTTCATCACCGAGAAGTCCCTGAGCGTCGACAACCTCTTCGTCTTCGTCCTGATCATGGCGAAGTTCGCGGTGCCCTCGCAGTACCAGCAACGGGTCCTGCTCGTCGGAGTGCTGATAGCCCTGGTGCTCCGAGCGATCTTCATCGCCGCGGGCGCCGCGATCCTCGCCAGCTTCGCCTGGGTCTTCTACATCTTCGGCGCGTTCCTGATCTACACCGCCTGGAAGCTGATCCAGGAGGCCAGGGCCGACGAGCCGGAGGGCGAGTACGAGGAGAACAAGCTCCTCAAGGCCGTCGAGAAGCGCTTCGGAGTCGCCGACCGGTACCACGGCACCAAGCTGTGGATCGAGGAGAACGGCAAGCGCGTCATGACGCCGATGCTGGTCGTGATGCTCGCGATCGGCACCACGGACGTCCTCTTCGCGCTGGACTCGATCCCGGCGATCTTCGGCCTGACCCAGGACCCGTACATCGTGTTCACGGCCAACGCGTTCGCGCTCATGGGCCTGCGACAGCTGTACTTCCTGATCGGCGGCCTGCTCAAGAAGCTGGTCCACCTGTCCTACGGCCTGTCGGTCATCCTCGGCTTCATCGGGGTGAAGCTAGTGCTGCACGCATTGCACGAGTCCGGGGTACACGTCCCCGAGATCTCCATCCCGGTCTCGCTCGGTGTGATCTGCGCGGTCCTGGTCGTCACCACGATCACCAGCCTGATCGCGTCCAAGAAGCAGGCGGCGGCCGAGGTCGAGCAGGAGAAGGCCGAAGGCACCGAGAAGGACAGCATCGAGGCCTGACGGAGGCCGACACCGCACAGCGATCACTGATGGGGCCCCGCACGACCGAAAGACGCAGCCGCAAGGCGTCGACCGGCGTGCGGGGCCCCATCGCGTCTGGAAGGATCACCGCATGCTCGTTCGACTCCGGTCGCTCACGACGCGATGGACCGCTGTCGTTCCGGTGGCCGCGGTCGTCCTGCTCGCTCTCACCTGGGGACGTGATCTGCCCGCGGCGGTCGTCGCCCTGGTGACGCTGGTGCTCGCGGGAGCCGTACTGGCCGCCGTCCACCACGCCGAGGTCGTCGCGCACCGGGTCGGCGAACCGTTCGGCTCCCTCGTCCTCGCCGTCGCCGTCACGATCATCGAGGTCGCGCTGATCGTCACGCTGATGGCCGACGGCGGCGACAAGAGCTCGACCCTCGCCCGTGACACCGTCTTCGCGGCGGTGATGATCACCTGCAACGGCATAGTCGGCGTGTGTCTGCTCGTCGCCTCACTGCGCCACGGGCTCGCGGTCTTCAACCCGGAGGGCACCGGCGCCGCTCTCGCCACGGTCGCGACACTGGCCACGCTCAGCCTGGTGCTCCCCACCTTCACCACCAGCAAGCCGGGCCCGGAGTTCTCCACGGCCCAGCTCACCTTCGCGGCCCTCGCCTCACTGATGCTCTACGGGCTGTTCGTGGCGACCCAGACCGTGCGCCACCGGGACTACTTCCTGCCGATCACCCGGCACGGCGAGGTGATCACCACGGACGACCACGCCGAGGCGCCGACGGCCCGCACCGCCAAGATCAGCCTCGGACTGCTCGGCCTGGCGCTCGTCGGCGTGGTCGGCCTCGCCAAGGGCGTCTCGCCCACGATCGAGTCCGGTGTCGAGGCGGCGGGCCTGCCGCACGCGGTCGTCGGTGTGATCATCGCGCTGCTCGTGCTGCTTCCCGAGACCATCGCCGCCCTGCGCGCGGCCCGCCGCGACCGGGTCCAGACGAGCCTCAACCTCGCCCTCGGCTCCGCGATGGCCAGCATCGGCCTGACCATCCCGGCCGTCGCCCTGGCCTCGATCTGGCTCTCCGGACCGCTCGTCCTCGGCCTCGGCTCCACCCATATGGTGCTGCTCGCCCTGACCGTCGTCGTGGCCTCGCTGACCGTGGTCCCGGGACGCGCCACACCGCTGCAGGGCGGCGTCCATCTGGTGCTGTTCGCGGCGTACCTGGAGCTGGCGGTGAACCCGTAGCACGGGCAGCACCGGCAGCGGTGGCACCCGAGTTCACCCCGCGGTGGCCTCCGCCGCCTCGACCCGGGCCGTCGGCACCGGTCGCGTCTCCGGCAGCAGGGCGAAGCAGCCCAGGCTCAGCAGGGCGATCCCGGTCAGATAGGCGCCCACACCCCACGGCACCCGTCCTCCCTCTGCCACGGCGGTGGCGACGATCGGCGTCAGGGCGCCCCCGAGCACCCCGCCGAGGTTGTAACCGACCGCCGCGCCCGTGCAGCGCACCCGGGGCTCGTACAACTCCGGGAGGTACGCGGCGATGACGGCGAACATCGTGACGAACGCCAGCATCGCCACCAGGAAGCCGAGGAACATCAGCAGGGGTTCGCCGGTCGACAGCAGCGCGACCATGGGGAACATCCACAGTGCGGCGGCGGTGCAGCCCGTCAGGCACAGCGGGCGCCGCCCGTACCGGTCACCGAGGATCGCGACCAGCGGTGTGAGGGCGCCCTTCACCACCACGGCGCCCATGATGCAGGTCAGCATGACCGTACGGCTCACC
>NZ_JAEMUX010000111.1 GCF_016598475.1 Streptomyces adelaidensis | reverse complement strand
TTCAGGGTTTCCGGGGGTGGGGCTCGGGGCTAGTCGGCGGGGCCGAGTGGGCTAGTGGGGCCCCCGGGTGACTCCTGGGGTCCCGCGGGGGGCTGTCAGCCCGCCGTCAGTCCGGTCAGTTCGGTCAGTTCGGTCAGTTCGGTCAGTTCCGTCAGTTCCGTCAGTTCGGTCAGCGGGAGCGTGTGCTGGGTCTGGAGGACCTTCGCGCGGAGGTAGCGGACGTTGTGGGCGGTGGTGAAGACGCCCGTCGGGACCCGCTGGCCGACGTCGACGCCGAGGTCACGGAGCTGCCGCGCCTTGTCCGGGTTGTTGGACAGCAGGTCCAGCCCGTCGATGCCGAGGGCACCCAGCATCTGGGCCGCCGCCGTGTAGTCGCGGCCGTCCTCCGGCAGCCCGAGCGCCGCGTTCGCCTCGTACGTGTCGAGGCCCTGGTCCTGGAGGGCGTACGCGTCGAGCTTGTTGTAGAGGCCGATGCCGCGGCCCTCCTGGCGGAGGTAGAGCAGGACACCACCGCGGTCCGCTATCCGCTCCACCGCCTCGCGCAACTGCGGGCCGCAGTCGCAGCGGGCCGAGCCGAAGACGTCGCCGGTCAGGCACTCCGAGTGCAGCCGGACCAGCGGGGCCGCGCCGGGCGCCGGGTCGCCGAGGACGAGCGCCAGGTGCTCCTGGCCGTCGACGAGGCCGTGGAAGGTGACGAGTTCGGCGTCGACGCCGTAGCCGTCCTGGAAACGCAGCGGCACCCGGACGCGGGCACGCGGGGTGGCAGCGGGAAAGTCGGGCATGCGGGTCTCCGGTCCTGGTGCGGGTGTGCGAGCGGGTTGTGCGCGCGGGTGTCGCCGAGCTTCGTGTGCTTCAGATTTGAAGCACAGCCTTCCTTGTGACACTAACTCATGCTTCAAATTTCAAGCAACATGATTTGGGGTGCGTCACATGCCCGCGACGCGAGGACTGTGTGGAAACCCGCTACTGACCCGACTGACCCGACGAGCATGCGCGGCGGCGCCACGGCAGGTCGTCCGCCCCGGACCCGGAGCCGGACCCGGAGCCGGACCCGGGGCGGGAGCCGGTCGGCGTCGCCTGCGGGTCACCGCCCTGGATCGCGGTCGCGATGGCCGAGCAGATCTCCTCGAACTGGCCGATCTGCTCGGGGCTGAGGTGGTCGAAGACGGCCTTGCGGACCGTCTCGACATGCCCCGGCGCCGTACGCTCCAGCAGGGCCATGCCCTCCTCGGTGAGTACGGCGACGCTGCCCCGCTTGTCCCACTGGCAGTCCTCGCGCCGCACCACGCCGTCCTTCTCCAGCCGGGTCACGGCGTACGTCAGACGGCTGCGAGTGATCTTCAGATACTCGGCGAGGTCGGTCATCCGCAACCGGCGTTCGGGCACGTCGGAGAGGGCGGCCAGCACGGAGTAGTAGAGGTGCGGCAGGCCGGCCTCCTGCTGGAGCTGCCGGTCGAGGGCGTCCTCGAGGAGAGAGCTCGCGGCCACATAGGCGCGCCAGGCACGCTGTTCGTCGGGAGTGAGCCAGCGGGTCGTCATACGTACAGTGTAGTTATTGTTTAAAACTTGAACCAACATCACGCCCAGCCAGGGAGTCCGCCCCATGCCCCAGCCCTACGTCCTGTTGTCCGCCGCCGTCTCCCTCGACGGCTTCCTGGACGACACCGGGCCCGAACGGCTGCTGCTCTCCGGCCCGGCCGACTTCGACCGGGTCGACGAGGTGCGCGCGGCCAGCGACGCCATCCTGATCGGCGCCGGCACCCTGCGCACCGACAACCCCCGGCTGCTGGTCAACTCCCCCGAGCGCCGCGCCGCCCGCGTCGGCGCCGGGCTCCCGGAGTACCCGCTGAAGGTCACCGTCAGCGCGTCCGGCGACCTCGATCCGGCGGCCCGGTTCTGGCACACGGGTGGCGAGAAGGTCGTGTACACGACGGACAAGGGCGCGGAGCGGCTGCGGGGGCTGGGCCTGCCGACCGGGCCGATCGGGACGACTGGTACGACCGGACGCGCCGCGACGACCGGAGGGACCGGGTCGGCCGGACCGACGGAGTCAGCCGGACCGACGGAGTCAGCCGGACCGACCGGCGTGGACGTCGTGTCAGTCGGCCCCGAGCTGGAGTGGCCGGCCGTCCTGGACCACCTCGGCGACGTACGCGGCATCCGGCGCCTGATGGTGGAGGGCGGCGGGCGCGTGCACACCCAACTGCTCCAGCAGGGGCTCGCGGACGAGGTGCAGCTGGCCGTCGCACCGGTGTTCGTGGGCGAGGCGGACGCGCCGCGGATGCTCGGGACGGGCCCGTATCCCGGCGGGCCGAGGAGCCGGCTGCGGCTGCTGGAGACCCGGCCGGTCGGTGACGTCGTCCTCATCCGGTACGCGCCCACCGTCCCCGGCACCGGCCCGGCCGTCTCCGCCGCCGACCGCCACTGGCTGGCACTGGCGTGCGAACTGGCCGCCGAGTGCCCGCCCTCCCGGACCGCGTTCAGCGTGGGCGCGGTCGTGGTCGCCGAGGACGGTACGGAACTGGCCCGAGGTCACTCCCGCGAGGCGGGGGACCCCGTGGCCCACGCCGAGGAGGCCGCCCTAGCCAAGCTCGACCCCACCGATCCGCGCCTCGCCTCCGCCACGGTCTACAGCAGCCTGGAACCGTGCGCCCGCCGCGCCTCCCGCCCCGCCCCCTGCGCCCGGCTCCTCCTCGACGCGGGCGTACGCCGCGTCGTCACGGCCTGGCGCGAGCCGGACACGTTCGTCGAGGACGCCGCCGTAGGCAACGCGGTCCTGTCGGCGGAGGGCGTCGCCGTCGTCGTACTGCCGGAGTACGAGCAGCGGGCGAAGGCGCCGAACGGGCACCTGCTTCTTTGAGCCTCGTTGAACCCCGTTGAACCCCGTTGAACCTCGTTGAGCTTCGCTGGGTTTTCCTGGATGCCGGCGTCGTGAACGAGTGGTGATCGGCGGTCGCCGTAAACGCGCGTGCAAGTGGTCCCGCAGATGGCGTACACTGGTTTCAACGACGCGGGGTGGAGCAGCTCGGTAGCTCGCTGGGCTCATAACCCAGAGGTCGCAGGTTCAAATCCTGTCCCCGCTACTGAAGGCCTGAGGGCCGGAATCCGATAAGGATTCCGGCCCTCAGGTATTTGTGCGCGCTTGAATACGGCGGGCCGCCGCGACCGCGTCCGTGTAGAGCTCGCGGGTGAGGTCGTCCGGGCAGACGCCGAGGTCGTCGAGTACGGCGCGGATGTCGTCGAGGGCGGCTGTGACCTCGGCTTCTTCGTGGACCAGGGTCTCGATCTCCAGGAACGTGCCGTCGAGCTCGGGGACGCGTACGAGGGTGGCGAGCATCTGTCGGCCGTACGCCTCGAAGGCGTGCGTGCGGCACCGTTTCTCGAACACGATCGCCGGTACGTAGCCGAGGTGCTCCAGGATGGCGTGCGCGGCCTGCGAGTCCTCCACCCGGGTCTCGTACTCGGGTTTCGACCCGGATGCCTCGTCGACGGCGGCAGCCTTGAAGGTGAGCAGCGTCCGCAGGTCACCCGTGCCGTGGTCGGCCGAGGTCCGCAGCCGCAGCTCCTCGTCCCGGGCGCGCAAGCCGCCGTCCGGCCGGTCGTAGTACGTGTCCTGGTACGTCTCCGCCCGGCCCTCGGCCCACCCGTCGAGCGCCCGCGCGACCGCCTCCGGCGCCCGAACCCGGGCCTTCAACTCCGCCTCGATCACGAGCCGTTCCTCTCCTCACGCCGCTCTCCCCCGCCTCCCCTCTTCTCCTCCCCTCTTCTGCTTTCTCTCACCACACGTACGGCAGCTCGACCGCGTCCATGCTCGGTCCGCCGACGGGGCTGGTGACGGTGACCAGGCCGTCCAGCGCGGCTACCCGACGCCGTATCCCGAGCAACACAGATTCGGCGACGACGAAGTAGACGACGAAGTAAGCGGCCACCTCCACCGCGGCGGGCGGACGCGGCCCGTCGGCGTCCTCCAACCGCGTACGTCCACGCTCACTTCCGTCAGGCATGCGCCCGTGCAGTGAGGTAGGGGTCCCGGCGGAGGGCTTCTCGGCTGCCGAGGAGGGTGCCGGCTGCCAGGCCGACGGCGGGCAGCAGGAGCGCCGCTGCCACCCAGGCCGGGCCGGGCAGGGCGTCCGTGCGGGTGATGGGCAGTCCGAGGAGGCCACTGAGCGGACCGGCCAACGCCACGGACGCCCCCGTACCGGCGACTGCCCCCACCAGCCCTGCCACCCCGCCCGAGAGCACCGCTTCCCCGAGCAGGATGCGCCGCAGCTCGGGCCGCCCGGACCCGAGGATCCGCAGGACGGCGAACTGCCCGACCCTGGCCCGCGTACTGTCCGCCGCCCGAACCGCGCCGAGTGCGACGGCTCCCACCGCCAGCACCAGCACCCCGATCCGCATGGCGAGATCCGCCACCCCGAACAGTCCGGGCAGGTTACGCACCCGGTCGGACACGGGAGCCGCCGAGAACCCGTCCCCTTGCAGCGACTTGGTGACGGCCGCCACCTGCCTCTGATGCCCGACGAGCACCACGGCGGACCGCGCGCCCTCCCGGGCCCGGAAGGTCTCCGGCTCCTGCCCGGCGCGCGCGGCGGCCAGCAGCGCGGCCGTGTCCTCCGACAGATAGGCGACGTCGGGCCCGTCGGCCTGCCACGAGGGGTCGTAGAGTGCGACGACCTTCAGCCTGATGACCGCGGTGGTACCGGAGGAGGCACTCGTCGCCTTCGTGTACCCGAAGGCGACCGTACGGCCGAGGAGTGAAGCGAAGCCGGTTCCCTGGGCGGTGGCGGGCAACACCACATCACCTGGACCGAGCCCCTCGGCGGCCACACGGGCCTTCCCCTTCTCACCGTCCACGAAGGGCAGCTCGTCCCCCGGCGTCAGGGTGTGGCCGGCCAGGTCGTACGTCCCCTCCTCCTCGGCGTACAGCGCGGACGTGTAGTCGGCGACGACCCGCCGTACACCCGGTACGTCCGCGGCGTCCCGCAGGGCCGAGGTGGTGAGCGGACGGACCGACTCGTCGCCCTCGAACGAGGTGAGCTCGATCTGGGTGAGGCCGCCGGACCCCAGTACGTCCCGCTCAACGGCACCGGCGGCACCGGACGCCACCCCCGCGGACGTGGTCAGCAGCGCGGCCAGAACCGTGAGTGTCGGCATCGCCCGGCGCAGTGAACGCCCGTCACGCGTCCATGTGTGGAGACTCCAACGGCTCATCCGAGACCCTTCTCCTCACGAGCGTTCTGCCGGCGAGCGGCCGACAGCACTCCCCCGTCGAGCACATGCCGCTGGTCGCAGGTCACGGCGACCGTCGCGTCGTGCGTGACCAGCAACACGGCCGCACCCCGCTCGGCGCACGCACGCAACGCGTCCATCACCGAGTTCGCCGTCCGGGGGTCGAGCCCCGAGGTCGGCTCGTCGGCCAGGATGAGCGCCGGCTGCTTCACGGCAGCCCGCGCGACGGCGATACGTTGCCGCTGCCCACCGGAGAGTTCGGTGACCCGGGAGTCGGCCAGGTCCTCCATGCCGAGGTCCCCGAGCAGCGCCCGAGCCTCACCACGATGCCGGGCGAGCCGGGGACCGAAGGCGGCCGCGACGTTCTCCCAGGCGTTGAGGAACGGCAACAGCCCGAGATCCTGCAGAACGATCCCGATCGACCGCCGCCGCAACAGATCCCGCTCGGCCACGTCCAGCGCCTCCGTGTCCGTACCGGTGATGTGCAGCGAGCCCTCCGCCGGCGACAGGATCAGCCCGAGCAGCGCGAGCAGAGTGCTCTTGCCGGACCCGGACGGCCCCTCGACGGCAGCCGTCGCTCCCCCTTCGAGGGTGAGATCCGCACGGGTCAGGCCACCGCCGGACGCGTAGCTGAAGGCGAGGCCTTCGGCTACGACGGCGGGTGGGGAGGGGGTTTTCATGCGGCGGGTCCTTCTTGAGTGGGGGCTGGCAGGAGGGGGAGAGGGTTGCGCGCGCGCCGGAATGTCGGCGGTTTGAGGTATTCAGGCGAGGAGGTAGTACGCGGCCCGGGTGGCGTCCGCCGAAGCGGCACCGCCCGGCGAGGCGGCGTACAGATCGGGAGACCCTCCGTCGCGGAAGCGCTCAAGCAGCCCGGGCAACTCGTCCCACAGTCCCTGCGGAACGCTCTGGTCGGAGGCGAGCGCCGCCTGAACCGCGTCCGAACCGATCAACAGGTCCCCGTCACGCAACGCCTTCCGGGCCTGCGCGACGAGGTCGGCTCCCTCGGTGAGCCGGGCCGCCTGAGCCGTACACCCCGCGTCGGCGAGTACGACCACGATGCGCAGCGACCGTGCGGAAAGGGCACCGCCGTCCTCGCCGTCCTCGCCGTTCGGCAGTTCGACCGACGTACGCCGACAACCGAGCCCGAACTCCGCGCGCGCCGCCATGACGCCGTACCAACCACGCTCGTTCTCCGCCGTCAGTCGCGCCGGTACTTTCAGCCGAGCCGCCTCCTCGACCCCCTTCGCGGCCTGCGGCCCGCACGCCAAGGACAGCCGATGGCATGTCATGGCGAGCAGCAGCCGATCCGACGGATCGAGCCCCGCGCCCACGACCCCGCCCCCGCCCATCCGTTCCAGCCGCCTCTTGAGCCAGTACGGCGTGTGCTCCTGCTGTGCGCCCGCCGTCAGAGCCCGCGCGGCGTCGTACGTGGCGGTCAGCGTCCCCAGTTGGACCGGAGACTTCGCGACGAGCCCGTCGCCCCGGATGCGTTCCACCGGAGCGGGAAGCGACCCGGCGGCGGTGCTGTCGGCACCGTCGCCGCCGGTCGAAAGAGCACGGCGGACCAGCCACCGCGTCTGTGTGTCGGGGTCGTTCAGCGAAGGCAGGAGACAGCCACGCGTCTGCTCAGTCATCCGATGGCGCAGCAGGGCCAGGGCGGCACGCTGGATGGGGTCGAGGCCGGTGCAACCAGCCCCCAACCGCGTGTCGGCCCCCCGAACAGCCTCCGTGGCACGCGCCCGTACGCCGACCGCCCGCAACGCCTCCACCGCATAGAGCACCGGTACGGGCTGCCCGGCCCGCGCGGTGTCCGCCGCGAGCCGGTCAAGGGCGCCCCGAGGCACGTCGTCGTCCCGCCCCAGGCAGGTCAGCGTCTGAAGGAAGGCGGCCCGGGTGGCGAGCGAGGTCAGCGCGTCGTCGGCGGCGTCCGGCGCACGCAGATACCGGAGCGCTTCGCTCTCGGCACGCTTGCGAAGCCCGGCCTGTCCGAGAACAGTGTCAGCCTCCTCGGCCTCCTCGGCCTCCTGCGATCCCCTCAGCGAGAGGCACACGTAGTGGGCCCGCCACGCAGGTGTGTCCAGGACGTCACGACGGACGAGCACGGCCAGGGCGGCTGGCCGGACCTCGGGCACGGCGACAGCCCCACCGTCGCCGCCGTCCCCGCGAGGCCCGGCGGCGAGCGCGGCCTCCAGTCGCCCGTACGCGGTCGGATACAGCGCGGGGTCCCGCCCGACCTCGGCACGGGTGGCGCGTACGAGGTCGTTCGCTCCACGCAGGGCGTCGAGTTGTTCGGCCAGGTCACCACCGCGTGGCTCGGGCCGGTCCACCGGCCCGCCACCGAACATCGAGGCGCTGAGAGCCACCGTGGCGGCTACCGCGCCCACGGCCAGGAGGAGCCGGTTACGGCGATCCGTATGCCCCTGCAGACTGCTCTTCACCAAGGATCACCACTCAGTAACTTCAGTCATTGGCGCAGGCCGAAGCGAACGCCTTGACCCCGGACTTGAAGGCACCGCCGTCGGAGCAGGTGGTGATGCTCGTGTTGAGCGAGCCGCCCGGATCGGCGATACCGCTGATGTCGGCGATCTAGGTGTTCTGGTTCGTCCAACTGACCTGCCGGGTGCTCTCACTCACCTGCGTGCCGCTCGGACTCAGCGCGAGCGTCGCCTGCCAGCCGTTGGCCTTCACCGTCGCCGTATTACTGATCTTGCTGACCTTGTACTTCGCGCCGCCCTTCATGGTCTTGGTCGACGTCTTGAAGGAGCACTTGTCGGCATAGGCATTGCACTGCCACGCGGTGACCTCGACCCTCGCACCCGTACCGGGCAACGGCGTCGCCCCCCTATCGGAAACGGCGACGGTCGGCACAGCGGACCCCACCACCAGAATCCCGACGAGCCCCGACGTCAGCAGGATCCTCTTCACTTGGCCCTCCCCGTGTTCATGGCACGCACATGCAGATATGTCGCCCCAACCAGGCGACGAACTGTATATGTTGCGCAAATACTGAAAAGTGACTGAAAAGCGACGCATGAACGCCCCGCGCAGCCCCGAAGAAACCATCAAGCAGCCCTCAACTCCGCCAGGGACGACCGCATTCAGAAAGCCAGGTGACCGATTTCAGCCACCGGGCAGTCGGCAATGTTCACACTTGAGCGGGACACGCGGCTCGCACCAAGGTGCTTCTGATGGCTCTTTGGCGCACGGCGGATAGCAGATAGCGGATGCCGGATATCGATATCGATGGCGATGGCGATGGCGATGGCGATGGCTGGATGTCAGCGGAGACGGCGGAAGCGGCGGAAGAACATGCGGACGTCGGTGGTGAACAGCTCAGGCTGCTCCAACGCGGCGAAGTGGCCGCCTCGGGGGAGTTCGGACCAGTGGACGATGTTGTGGTCGCGCTCGGCGAGGCGTCGTACGGTGGCGTCGAGCCGCGCTGCCAGGTCGTCCAGGGCGGCCTGCGGGATGTGGAGTTCGAAGGGGTGGATGCTCGGCGGCCAGGGCGCCGTCGCCCGCGCGAGCTCGCTCATACGCCCGTCCCCTGCCGGCGCTGCTCCTCGCGCCCCTCCTCGTCGGGCTCACCGGCGAGGGTGCGGGCGCTCGCGATGTCCTTCTCGTCCCACCCCCAGTGGCCCGGGTCCCCCTCCCGCTTCGCCTGCTCGTCGATCCACCGCTTGTGCGCCTCCCAGGCAGCCTGCTTGGTCGTGCCCAGCGCCGCCCCGATCTGCGACCACGACGCCCCGGCCCGCCGCGCGGAACGCACGGACAGCTGCCGCCCGTAGACCGCCTTACGAGCGATCACCTCCCCCAGCGCCAGCAACTCCAGCGCCTCACCACGACCCAAAGGCACGCTCTCCGGCTCTCCCGCGTCCCCGCCCTCGCCCTCGCCCTCGCCCTCATCGTCCGTCTCCGCGAGAACCTCACGCGTCCGCAGCACGTCATAGCGCGCCACCGCCGTCAGCAGCGTGAAACGGCCGTCGAGGTCATCCGGGGTAGTCGACATGAGCCGAGTGTCTCGTCAGGCCGGCTTGACGTCAAGGCAGCCTGACGCCAAGGCACGGCCTGGCGGTCGTCGAACGAGCCGTACGGCCTCAGCCATCGCCGCCCCCTGCCCATGTGTCCTCCGCCGAGTGATGAAGTATCAAGGGAGTCGCGTCGCGTTCCATCGCGGGAGGGGGAGAGACCGTGATCGACAGCACTCCCGCCCCCGTCTCCTTCGCGCAGTGCCGCCGGGCAGCGCGAGCGGTGCGGGCGGCGGAGTACGGGAGGAGGGCGACGGCCACGGTGCGCGGCCGGGGGATCTCCGGTCTGCTGCCCGCGCGCGGCCCGCTGGCGGTGCTGCTGTACGTCGCCGCGCGGGAGGGCCGGCTGGTGTGGCAGAGCGAGCGGGGGTTCATGGTGCTTGAGCCACCCCTGCTCATCTCGCGGCGGTTCCTCGGAGCGGGCATCGGCCTGCGCCTTCTTCGGCTCGTGGACCGGCATTGGCAGACGCTGCTGTTCGCGGGTCCGCCGACGCTTGCCCTCTCGGCCGCCGCGTCTCTGCTGCCGTTTCGGGACGCGCGTCTCGCCGTCCTGCTGCTGGCGCCGGCCGCACTGCTGCACGTCGCCGTGCTGATGGCCGCCATGGTCGTCACCAGCGGCTGGGCCCTGTGGCGGTCGTTCGGCGCGGAAGGAGCCGGACCCCGCGCGGTGGCGGAGTCCCTGGCCGGCAATCACTGGACCGTGCCGCTGTGTCACCAGGAGGACGTGCGCCGCACCGACGAATTACTGCGGCGCACCACCGGGCGGCTGAGGACCCTGGTCGCGGTACGGGCCGAGGCAGCCGCCGCCGACCTCGGCTTCCAGGTACAGCGGGGGGAGTCGGCCGAGACGCTGGTGGTGCTACGGCGCGGGATCACCACCGAAACGGTACGGCGACGCCTCGACGCGCACGGCGACAGTGCCGCCGACCCGGTCGAGGTCCTGGTCCTGCACCCGCCGTCGACAGCCTCCGACCCCGGCGACCGCAGAGTCGATTCCGGGTCCTTCCTGCTCTGGTATCTCAGTGGTGCGGCCGTCGCGGTGCTCGTGGCGGCCCAACTCATCGCCGGCTGGGAGCGTGCGGTGTGCCCCGGCGAGTGTCCCGGCCGCCCGGTCACGTACGGCAGCGCCCTGCGCTGGGTGTCCCAGCGACTGCTGCTGAGCGACCCCGCCGGTCTCACCCCGGCCACCGTCCAGGCCCAGGTCATCGGCTGGCTGCTCGGGATCATGGCCCTCATGGCCGTGCCCGTCACCTTCGTGGCGGTGCGTCAGCAGGCGAAAGCTCTGCGGATCGCGACCGAACCCCATCGCAGGCTGAACAGGAGCATGATGCCCACGAAGCTGCTGATCGTCGTCGCGACCACGGAGGAACGGGACGCGGTGTTCCGATCGGTGGCGGCAGTCAACGGAACCGGCCCCGAACGCCGCCGCCTGGGCGACCACACGGTCTTCGCCCTCGGCCGGATCAGCGAAGCCGACCTCTACGTCGTCCAGAGCGAGCAGGCGTCGGGCGGCCCGTCCGGCTCCGCACTCGTCGTGTCGTCCGTCCTGGACCAACTGGCGCCCGACTTCCTCGTCGCCGTGGGCATCTGCTGCGGCACGCGGCCCGGGCGGCAGGAACTCGGTCACATCCTGGTCTCCGCCCAGCTCCGCATGATGGACCACCGACGAGTCGGTGACGCCGGCGGAGAGCCACTGGTCACCCTGCGGGGCGACAAGGTGTCCGCCTCCCCGGTACTGCTGGACCGCCTGCGGGCAGCCGAGATCGACTGGACCGGCGCCAAGGTCCACTTCGGACTGATGCTGTCCTCCAGCGTCCTGATCGACTTCGCTCCGCTCCGGGACCGCATGATGGAGGAGGAACGGGACGCCCTCGGCGCGGAGATGGAGGGCGGCGGCATCCACGCGGCGGCGACCCGACGCCACGTTCCCTGGATCGTCGTCAAGGCCATCTCCGACTGGGGCGCGGGGAAGACCGACGAGGCGCATGTACCGGCTGCTCGCAACGCCGCCGACTTCGTGGTGCACATGGTGAGCGACGGCGCCCTCGACCCGCAGACCTGACCCGGCACACACGCGGACCGGTGAGAACGACTACCCACTACCCACCGGCACCGGAACTACGAAGGGCCCCGGTCGGCTTACGTCGACCGGGGCCCTTCCTCGCAGGTCAGAGAGGTTTCCCTGTCCCGCAATCCGTAGGCCCTGTGGGACTCGAACCCACAACCAATGGATTAAAAGTCCTGGTCAGGACGTGGTGGGTGGTTCCGGACGGTTCTCCGCCGTCCGGAACCACCAGGTCAGAGCACCTTTGCCATCTGGCGTGATCCACCTCGTGACGGCTCGTGCCACACCGTCCGCTCACGCATCGCTCACGCAAAAGAGGTGGCTGACCAGTACTTTCACTCCTCTGCGCGCTGACTCGTCTTCGGATCAGGCCCGGAGGCGGTCGCGGAACCGTGCCGCCACGGGTCCGGCAGACGTGTCCACGTTCGCGCGTACTCGGTCGTGTCATCACGAACCCGTCTTCGCGGCGAGGGCCGACTGACCTTCGTCTCCCGCCACCGCTGCTTGAGTCCAGCCCAGATCCGCTCGCCGGCCACGAGCAATGCTCAGGACTTGTGGATCAGCTCCTCTGGAGGACGCGCGAAGGGGCGTACCTTCCCGAGTGAGTGATCGTCAAGTCACCGAGTAGGCCCGCGCTGCGAACGCGGGTCGGGAAGGCACGCCCGTGCTCAGCGTAGTCAACGAAGACGGCACCACCGAGGCCGGTTCCCTGATCGACGAGATCGTCCGCGAGGGTGCTCGGCGGATGCTGGCCGCCGCCCTGGAGGCGGAGGTGGACCAGTACATAGCCGAGCTCGCCGGGCAGCGTGACGAGGCCGGCCGCCGGCTGGTGGTCCGCAACGGCCGGCACCGGCCGCGGACCGTGACCACGGCTGCCGGGCCCATCGAGGTGGCCGCCCCGCGCGTGAACGACAAGCGGGTCGACGAGACGACGGGTGAACGTCAGCGGTTCTCCTCGAAGATCCTGGCGCCGTGGTGCCGGAAGTCCCCGAAGATCAGCGAGGTGCTGCCGCTGCTCTATCTCCACGGCCTGTCGTCGGGCGACTTCGTCCCCGCGATGGAACAGTTCCTGGGCTCCCCGGCCGGGCTGTCGCCGGCCACGGTGACCCGGCTCACCCAGCAGTGGACCGCCGACCACGCCGAGTTCCAGCGCCGTGACCTGGCCGGATCCGACTACGTCTACGTCTGGGCCGACGGCGTCCATCCCAAGATCCGCTTGTCCCAGACGCACTCCTGCCTCCTGGTCCTGATGGGCGTCCGCGTCGACGGCACCAAGGAACTCATCGCGATCACCGAGGGTCTGCGCGAGTCCACCGAGTCCTGGGCGGACCTGCTGCGCGACTGCCGGCGGCGCGGAATGCGCGACCCGATGCTCGTGGTCGGCGACGGTGCGATGGGCCTGTGGAGGGCGCTGGCGGAGGTGTTTCCGCAGGCCAGGCACCAGAGGTGTTGGGTCCACAAAACAAGGAACGTCTCGAACGCGCTGCCGAAGTCCGCGCAGCCCGGCGCGAAGAAGGCTCTGCAGGAGATCTACAACGCCGAGGACCGTGCGCACGCCGAGAAGGCGGTCACCGCGTTCGAGCAGGCGTACGGGGCGAAGTTCCCCAAGGCCGTCAAGAAGATCACCGGCGAGGTCGACGAGCTGCTGGCGTTCTACGACTTCCCCGCCGAGCACTGGGTCCATCTGAGGACGACGAATCCGATCGAGTCGACCTTCTCCACCGTGAAGCTTCGGACCAAGGTCACCCGCGGCGCCGGCAGCCCAGCCGCGGCCCTCGCGATGGTCTTCAAACTCGTTGAGTCCGCCCAGGCCCGCTGGCGAGCGGTCACCGCACCGCACCTCGTCGCCCTCGTCCGAGCCGGCGCCCGCTTCGAGAACGGCCTCCTCGTCGAACGAGACGAGACCCTCGCAGCGTGATCCACCTCAACTGATCCACAGGTCTTGACAATTACTCCTCGGCCCCACAGATTGCTGCGCGAACGTCCCAGAGTCGTTGAACTCCCATCGGCGCTGGCGCCATGCTCTGAATCCCCAGGCAGCGAGGGCCATGCCCAGGAGCAAGGCGCCCGCCAGGTAGATCAGTCCGTCGTTGGAGAGTTCTTGTGGTTCGAGATCTCTGTCGCCATCCGATGCCGGTACCACTTGCAAAATGCGTCCGCTGGCGATCACCAGCCCGGAGACGATCGCTGCCAGGACGGCCACGAGATTGGCACGAATCGCTGCCACAGCCCGCAGGACATGGGTGGCGACGGTGCCGGGCGCCTTGCCCATGACCTCAGCGGTCTCAGCCTGTGTGTAGTCCAGCGCCTTGGTGGCCCACACTGCGGTGCGCTGCGGTGGAGGCAGGCGGTCCAGGGCCTTGTACACCGCCATGCGGTTGGCGATCAGATCGCTGAAGTCAGCAACGTGCACTTCGCCGAGGGCCTGCGCATATCCAGCACGCGTTGCGGATGCCTCCGCTCGGGCACGGTTCCGGCGTCCGGCGGCACGTACGTCGTTGCGGATCACCGCGTAAAGATAGGCGCGGGCCTCGCGGATACTCTCGGGAGCGCGGAGGGCCTTGGCGAAGGCCGACTGCACCACGTCCTCAGCGCCCAGGACGGATTCGGGGACTCCTTCCTCGGCCAACAGCCGACGTGTGAGCGCGGACATCTCCGCGTAGTACTGCCTGTGCACGTCGTCCAGGTGCACAGCCGCATCCGGCACCCGCTCAGCCAAGGTCCTTCTCCTGCCTCTTGCCCGGCTCTCCACCGCGCCGTGCCCGGATCAAGGCCGCCCTGCCCTGAGCCCTCTTGCGGTAGGCAACACTGTCCACCCAGTTCTTCATGGCAGGGACCAGAACGACGGCAACGGACAACAAAGCGCCGGCAACCTCCACCGAACACCTCCTCCGATCGGCGGCCTCTCCTGTGCCCTGCACCAGGGCGTAGGCCGTATGTCTCTGAAGAGGCGGTGCAGGCTCATCCTCATGACATCCGAGCGCAATTTGTTGCTCAGAATCTTCGGCTGATCGACAACTCGGGGCATGCGGCGTCTTGGCGACGCGCTAGTTCTGGCGGGCCGGTTCACTTCCCAGGGCGAGGAGTGCTGCTGCGGCGGAGATCAGCGCGAGGGTGGTGAACAGGCCGGGGTATCCACCGAGCGGTCCGGCGAGGGCAGCCCCTGCGAAGGGGGCGAGAGCGGAGGCGAGGGTGGCCGGGGCGGCCAGGGTGCCGGACAGGCGGCCGTAGTGGGTGGTGCCCCAGCGGTCGGTGACGGCGGTGGCCTGGAGGAGGGTGAGGTTTGCCCCGCACCATGCCGGCCACGATCGCGATGCCGACGAGCAAGGGGAAGGGCCCGGTGACCATGGCGAAGGCGGCGGTCGCGGCGCCGCCGAGCGTGATCAGGGTGACGGTGCGGGTGGTGACGCCGGTGCGTCGGGCGAGGGTGGCGTACAACGTGCGGCCTAGGGTCTGGCCTGCGCCGCCCAGGCCGAGGGCCCAGGCGGCGGCGGTGGGGCTGGCGCCGCGTGTGATCAGCAGGGGTACGAGGGCGATGACGACGGCGTACATGGCGAAGCTGTTCAAGGTCATTGCCGTGGCTAGCATTAGGAACGGTCGGCTGCGGGTCACCGAGCCGCTGTCTGTGTGCCGTTGAGACGGTGGTGCTGGGGCGGGTGGCCAAGGTCCTCGTAGCGCAAGGGCGTGGGCGGGGATGGTTACGAGGGCCAGGACCAGGGCGAGTACGGCGTACGTGTTGCGCCAACTCAGGTGCTCGGCGAGTGCGGCGGTCAGGGGTGCGAACGCTGTGGAGGCCAGACCGCCAGCGAGGGTGACGATGGTGATGGCGCGGATGCGGTCCTCGCCCCACCAGCGGGTGAGGGCGGCGAAGGCGGGCTGGTAGAAGGTGGCGGCCATCGCGACGCCGGCCAGGAGCCAGGCGGCGGTGAAGGCGATCAGGTTGGGTGCGGAGGCGACGGCCAGCACGGCGAGGACGCCCAGGACAGACCCGGTGGTCATCACGGTGCGTGGGCCTCGACGGTCGAGGATGCGGCCGACGGGTATGCCGGTGAGAGCAGAGGTCAGGAGCGCGCCCGAGAAGGCGGCGGCGGCCGTCGTCGACCAGCCTGTGGCGGCGGTGATCTGCGGATTGAGGACGGGGAAGGCGTAGTAGACGATTCCCCAGCTGGTGATCTGGGTGGCGCATAGGGCGGGCAGCGCGGCGCGGGGCCGTGACCGGACCCCCGTCCCGGTCACGGCCCCGCTGGCACGGAGGTCGGTCATCGGCGGATCAGCAGCAGCCGCCCGCGGCGACCGGCTCCTTCGCACCGATGTCGGAGTCGGTGTCGGAGGCGGCGGCCGTGCCGGTGCAGCAGGTGCTGCCCTGCTACTTGGCGAGGGATTCGGCGTCGGCCTTGACCACGTACACCTCCCAGGGTTCCTGGCCTGGACCGTGGACCCAGACCTTGTCCTGGAGGGCGTAGCAACAGGTGGTGTCGTTCTCCACGTCGGTGGCAAGTCCCGCCTCGCCGAGGCGGGCGGTGCGGCGTGGACCGCTTCGGTGGACTCGACCTCGACGCCGAGGAGGTTCATGCGGGTCGCCTCGTCCGCGGCGCCTTCGATGAGGACGAGCTTGAGCGGCGGCTCGGTGATGGCGAAGTTGGCGTAGCCGTCGCGGAGTTTGGCGGGCTCGGTGCCGAAGAGCTTCGTGTAGAAGGCCACGGACGCTTCAAGGTCGGGGACGCGGAGGGCGAGCTGTACGCGGGATCTCATGGCGAACCTCCTTGGGTGGGTGGGTGTTCAGCAGCCGCCGGAGCCGGAGGTACCGGCCGGGGCTCCGATGCCGATCTGGAGCGTGGTGGGGGTGGCGCAGCATCCGCCGCCCTCGCTGCCCTGTGCCGCGTCGGGCTCGTCGAACAGACCCGCGCCGCCATCTGTGAGGGCATCAACTTCACCAGCCGCCGACCCGCATCCGGCTCTTCGACGGCGTTGCCGGGGCGGGGGCGAGTGCGGGCGTAGAGCAGGAGGTCGTGTCCGGCCGGGGACAGGCGAGCCGCCCACAGCACCACAGTGCCCTCCCACGCCGACAGCTCCGCCCGGTCCTCCCTACCGGCGATCTCCACCAACCCCCGGTCGGCCAGCCCCCGCACCTGCTGCTTCACCGACAACACATCCGCGGCCAGCACCCAGCCGTACACCGACGCCCGCGCCCGCTCATCCAGCACCCCCAGCGCCGCAAGAACCTGCTCCCCACCCCGCACAACCAGCCCCCTCTGCGTTCGGGGCTCCAACGAGGCATCGCGGGCGGAGGAAACGACCCGCCGTCGTCCGGCCACGCGCCACGAGGACCCCTGCTTGGCGAGGGCCGGAGGTCTCGGGTCCAGCAGCCCCGGAAAGTGGAGGCTTTTATAAGCCGACCGACGGGCACGGTCTCGCGTCCGCACGCTGGCCGGCTGCGCCCTTACCCCGCAGCACGTAGCGGGGTGCCCGTCGACTTGTTCAATGGTGATCAGAACAGTGGCGAGCAGGAACTCATTGCAGATCAGGCTGCACTGCTGATTCTCGGGTGGCATGGAGTGCCACCATTCGTCAAGAAAGCGCTTTCAGTCGATCTTCTCGAACGCTCTAGCGATCCGCTCCGACCGTTTGATTGAGTACTCCCCGTCACCCCAGCAGCACCACTAGTGAGGAGATGTCTCATGCGTGCATCACGTACCAGGAACGTCGTCGCGGCAGCTGTGATCGGAGCGGTGATGGCGGTTGTCAGTCCCGCGATCGCTTCGGCAGAGTCACCGAGCAGCTCCTGGACTCCGAACCCGCTGGCCCTGTCGACCCTCGAAGGGTCGGCGGCAGCCCCGATCGTGGGGCTCAGGAATGCGAAGTCCGGTAAGTTTCTGCAGCCTACGGGCAACGGGACGGCGAACGGCACCAAGGTCGTCCAGCAGCCTGGAAACGACCAGAACTCCTCGCAGTACTGGGACATGATCCAGGACGGCGATTACTTCAGCTTCGAGAACGGCCGCTCGGGCAGGAACCTGGGGATCGATGGCGCCAGTACCGCTAATGGCGCGGCGGCGATCATCGCGAACGGGTCCGGCGACGCAAACCAGGACTGGGTGATCATCCCTGTCTCGGGTGGCCAGACGGATGACGCCAGGCTGCAGAACCGCAAGAGCGGCAAGTGTCTTGGCATTTCCGGCGCCAGCACCGACAACGGTGCACAGGCTGCCCAGTTCACGTGCGATGGGTCGGAGAACCAGCGCTGGGTTCTCGACCTGCTGTGATCTCGCGGCCTGCCGGTCTGTCCGGTCAGGCGTGATCTGTTCCCCTCGGTCCGGCGACCTCAATCAGGACTGGAAGCTCAGCGGACGCCAATGGTGAGGGCTACCAGATGAAGAACCGCAAGAGCGGCTTGTGCCTGGGCGGGCGCCAGCACCGCCGACGGCACAGAAGTGGCCCAGTTCCCCTGCGACGGATCGCTAACCAGGGCTGGATTGACGACCTCTCCCAACCCAACCAGCACGATGGGGTTCCTCTGCATCGGCAGTCGCGGCTGTTCGGATTCCTCTGAGTGAGTTCCTTTTCAGCGTTGCCGCTCCAGGGTGAGGACGGCGGCGGCGATTGACGTCATTCGATTCGGGCTGCACCGGGATCTGCGGAAGACGCGCCATGACTTCAGTCGTGCGATGCCGCGCTCGACCGGTGCCCGTGCTGCGGACAGCGCACGGTTGACGGTCTGTTGGGTGGGTGTGAGGTCACGGCCCGGCGGGCGCCGGAGGGCTGTGGTCACCCATGGACCGGCTCCCATATAGGCGCGGTCAGCGAGGACCGGGATGCCCTGGCATTCGCAGATCCGGATGATGCGGTGGGTGCGGGCCGCGGTGAGGTCGTGCGCGCGGCCGGGCAGAGCGGGCGAGATCCACAGCAGCCGTCCGACCGGGTCGGTCACGACCTGCACGTTCACCCCGTGGCGGCGGTGCTTGTGGGAGAAGTCGGCCCGGCTGTCGCCGACCCGGTCGCATTCCGCCAGAGTGCCGTCGAGCAGGACGTACTCCGGGGTCGGCCTCGCGCAGGGCGCGCAGCAGGCCGGGTGCGCGGTCGGCGAGCAGGCCGACGACGGCTGTCATGTAGGCGGGGGCGGTGCCGACGGAGATGCCGAAGCCGGCCGCGAGCTGGGCGAGGGTGTCGTGTCGGCGCAGGTACACCAGGCCGACCAGCGCACGCTGGTGCGGCGGGAGCTTGCAGCGGCGGTCGCCCTCTCGGGTGACGATGAGCATGGTGACCCACTCGACCAAGGCGTGCGGCAGGTCGAGTGCGGCAGAATACGGAACCAACGCGGCTCCTGTGCCTGTGGGGAGACTTCGAACACCTCCCCCAACGGCACGGGAGCCTCGTGCGTTGCGCCCACCGACAGCATCACCCGATCAGCGGCCACCTGAAAAGGCTCAGTGAGTCATACGGTGGGCAACGTGCTGGATGATCACGCTCGTTGAAACCGACCCCCCTGCTCGGGGGCGAGCCCACACCTGCTCAGTGGATCTCCCACGCATCCGGCACCTGACCTGCGGACGGGCCCCACAAGGGAGGGGCCGCCCGATAGCCAGCCAGGTCCAGGGGCGCGGCGGACTGTCCAGGGTGGGCGAAGCCCAGCGCGTAGCGCCGCCGAAGGCGCCCTTGACCGGCCGGCACGGCCCGCACACTCCACGAGCGGGCGGCCCCGGTCGACAACCTGCGGGGCGCTCGTTGAAGCTCCCCAGTCCGTTGAACGCCGGACCGGGTGGGGCGACGAGTAGCCCTGGCCGTTTTCAAGGGTTCTCATCAGGGAGGTCCCGGACGCATTAGGTCCGGGACCTCTCGTGCGCTGAACACCTGCCCGGGTGGGCCCGCCCGGACTCACCGCGGCTGAACGGTCTTGTGCCACCGTGCGCCTTCAAAGACGCGCACGTAAGCAAGCACGAGGCTGTATCAGTCGACGGCCTGATCCTCAGTTCGGGCACCCCTGCTGGCGACCGCTTTCAGGGCATTCTGGACCAACACCGGATACCGTCGTCGACGGTCTACAGGTCCGTGTGGAACTTCGCGTAATTCCCCAGGCTGAAGTTCATGGACGTCCCCATGGGGAAGGCGGAGTTGCTCCGCGGCGACCAGGCGGACGACGCACTTCCCGGGCCGCCCGGCAACCAGCCGATCCTTTAGGTCCGAGCCGGGCAGTCAAGGATGAGACGGAGCCGGTCTGGGGAATTACATGACCGTCGACAGTTCGGCAGACACTTACCACGACTGCACAATCTCCGACAGGAATGAACTGAACACGGGAGGACAACGGCACGTGAGAACGGGTATGAAGCCCTCACTCTCCACCTCGTCCCGATTAACCGTGTCCGGTTCGTCGCGGCTCGGCTGGCTCGACGCGTTGCGCGGCATCGCGGCGCTGGTAGTGGTGTTCGACCACTCGTCATATTCCTTCATGGCGGAGTTACGACGAGAGCTGATGCCGGAGTTCAACACCAGCCGCTACGGCATCATGGTGTTCTTCCTGGTCAGCGGCTACATCATTCCCGCTTCGCTGGAACGCCGGGGCTGCGTGAGGACGTTCTGGATCGGCCGTCTCTTCCGCATCTACCCGCTGTGGGCAGCCGTCGTCACTGGCATGCTGGCAGCTGCCGCACTGGGCGTGGCCGAAGTCCGGAACTTCGACGGACAGAGCGTTGCCTCGGTGACCGCAGCCCATCTCATGTTGCTCCAAGAGCTGTTGGGTACGCCCAATCTTCTGCTCGTTCTCTGGACACTCTCGTACGAGATGGCCTTCTACCTGCTGGTCGTTGCCCTCTTCACCGTCCGCTTGCACCAGCGGTCCGCCGCGATCGCCGTCACACTGGCAGCGCTCGCCGCGCTGAGCGTGGCAGCGGGCTTCGTGCTGCCGGCCTCGGCTCTCTCAGACGCGTTGGGTACAGGCCAGCTGATCACCCTCGCGACGGCCGTGATGGCCATCGCCGTCTGCTGCGCAAGCATCGGTTCGGCCGCGCTTCGGGTGTTCGGGGGCGTGCTGGGCGGGATGCTCGCGCTGGCCCTGGTCGCCTTCAACGGTACGGTTCCGGTGTGGGAGGGGCTGGTGATCCTCGCCGTGATGTTCCTCGGTACAGCGGTGTATCGGGCCGAAGTCGGTCAGAGCAGGTGGGCGTACGCGGGATGCGCAGCCATAGTGGTGGTCGCCTTCGCGGTCGGGAGCGCATACGTCGACGGTGACGGGCAGCACTTCACACGGCGTGCCTGGATTGTGTCCTTCCTGCTGGCCGTGGTCACCTTCGGCGCTGGCCTGGCGCTGCGCCGTCGGCGGATTCCGCGCCTGCTGGCGGGACTGGGCACGATCAGCTACTCGGTCTATCTCGTGCATCCGGTGCTGTTGGCGGTGAGCGACAGCACGATCGGTCGCCGACGGCACGATGACCTCGTACTCGAAATTGCTTTCTACGTTGTGCTGTTACCGCTGTGCGCCCTTACGTATCGCTACGTCGAGGCACCGGCCCAGAGATGGGGCCGGAGTCTGGCACGTCGCAACGCCCCGGACCGGTTGGTGTCCGAGGCGTCGTCGACGGCGGAGCAAGCAGGCCGAGTGGCTAGCGGGTGATCAACGACCAGCCCTGATTGGTCGAGCCGTCGCAGCCGAACTGGGCGGCCACCGCGCCGTTGGCGGTGCTCGCGCCCGAGATACCCAGACACAGTCCGCTCTTACGGTTCTTCAGCTCGAAGACGCTGTCGTTGCGCCAGTTGAGGGTCCAGTCCTGGTTGAGGTCTCCGGACGGGCTCGCCTGGATGGCCACCGCGCCAGCCGAAGTGCTGGCCCCGTTGATTCCGGCGTTCAAGCCAGAGTTGTCATTCCAGAAGGTGGTGAAGGATCCGTCCGCGACGAGCCACCACGACTGCCAGGCACCCGAGGAGAGCGGCTGCTGAACGAGATTGGCACCCACGGAGGTGCTTCCGCCTGAGGGCTGCAAGTACTTCTGGGACTTCAGGTTGCGCAGCCCCAGGGGCTCGGCGGCGGCCTTGGCCTTGAGGCTGGAGGACGTCAGAGGAGTCGGTTCGCCGCTCGTGGGTGACTGGGTGTCGGCGAGCGCCGGACTGGCCACGGCCATCAGTCCCACGGCCAGAACCGCAGTAATGACGTTCCTGGTTCGTCTGGTGCGCATGCTACGTCTCCTTACGTCTGGTGCTCTTGGGATAACCATGAGTACTCAATCAGGCCGTCGAAGGATTCGCTAGGACGTTCGAGAAGATCGACTGAGAGCGCTTTCTTGACGCGAGCATGGCGCGCATGCAGACCGGATTCGAGCCGAGGCATGAGCGAACCCGATGCAAGCGTCGAAGTGATCTCTTCACAGGGGCGCGAGCAGCACTTAAACCCGCATGACGCAGCGACCGGCATGGCGAGTCCGTGCATATTTGAACTATCGGAGAACTTCCCTCCGTATGCGAGGAGGCTGAAATTCAGACACTCGCTGGTGAACTGGAGTGCAACCCGCAGGATCTGCTTCACCCACCTACTGACCGTCTCTTGAGTCGCCCCGCGCGTCGCTCGGCCGCGTTGTCGGGCAGCTGGATGAGGGGCTCCCACTCCGCGAGTTCCGTGTGACTGAGTTCGTCGTCGGCCAGGTGCTCTTGACGCATGTCCTCAAGGGTGGGTCGGCGCAGAGGTCGACAGCAAGGATTGAAGCGGCGGCCTTGATGCCGGGGCTGCCGTCTTTCAGCACCGCGCGCAGGCCCTCCGGGGCTGCCTCGCCCGAGTGGCCGCCGAGGACTGTCACCGCGCCGTGGGATCAGGTAAGTCATCCCGTTGTCCGGTCAGACTTCCATCGACCCCTCCCGAGCAGTCGCGAACATCGAGGCGAGAGCGGCCGGGTCCCTGCGGGCCTGCAGGGCTCTCCCTGCCGCCCGAGAAAGGTGGCTCTCCTCCGGCGCCTGCCCGCAACGCCTACGGCCTCGCAGATTCGCAGCAGCCACTGCAAGCGCTCGGCGCCCGCCCGATGGGCGAGCCCTCTGACCGCGTTCTGCGCCCGCCAGCCTCGATCGAGCAGCTTGCTGTTACTCACTTTCGGGTGACGGCCCGAACCCGCAGGGTGGCGCACCGTGGCGGAGAGACGCCGTGCCCCAGCTCCTGTAAGACCTCTCCCGACCTGTGGATACGTCAACGCGGCCACATGTGACATAAGTGGGCGTTGCATCGACCCCGAAGGCAAGACCGTCGACGACGTCCGCCCCACCCGCGACGAGATCGAACGCCGCGTCCGCGGCCTCCTCGACGACCTCGGCGTCCCGGCA
>NZ_JAEMUX010000110.1 GCF_016598475.1 Streptomyces adelaidensis | reverse complement strand
CTCGAAGGGCGAGCCTTTGTGCGTGGGCTGGAAGTCGATCTCCAGAAACCGGCAGGAAGCCCGGAAGTTATGCGAGACGAACACCTTGCCGTGATCGCAGACGATCACCTCCGGGACGATCACCGGCTTGGCCGCGGCGTGCTCGAGGCGTTCGTCGATGGTCAGCAGGCGGCGGTGCGGCAGCGCCGAGCGCGACATCTTCAGTGCGTCGATCCAGCCCGGCCGCATCAGTTCCGGCGTGACCGTGCGGGCCAGCAGCACGCTGGCATCGACCGACTTCGTCGTGGGCCTGAGCACCGCCGCAGTCAGCGTCCTGGACGCGACATCGATCATGCCAGTCAGTTCAACCTTGCCGACCACTCCGTCGTCGAGGCGGACCACGACGTCCAGCGGAGTGGAGTCGATCTGCATGACCTCGCCCGGAGCCGACACCGTCAGCTCTCCGAACGGGGCAGCGGCCCCGTGGGCCTTTGACCTGCGGGTGACCGCCGACCCGGTCGTGTGCGTGCCCGCCGCCAGCTTGTCCAGCAGGCGGTAGAGCGTTCGCCGTGAGGGCAGTTCGGCCAGGTCCCCGCCGTTCTCCCGGATGATCTCCCCGGTCCTCCAGATCAGGTAGGAACCGTTGCGCGTCGAGGTCTCGACGCCCTCTTTGATCGCCTGCCGCATTGCCGCGACGACGGTGTCCGGTGCGTCACCGAACTCCTTGCGCTTGCGGACCGAACGGTGGTCCATGAGCCTGGCCAGTCCGACCAGGCCGTCCTCCATGTAACGGCGTCGCCGCAGCCCCACCGCCCCGGACTTGATCTCGTGGCCGAGGGCCGCGAATTCGGCAGCCTTGGTCTTCTGGCGTGAGGTCACCGACGTGCCCGGTCCGTAACCCGGCCGCGGCGGTGTTCCGGGTTCGACGCCGGGTGGTAGGCCGTGCAGGACCTCGAGAATGTGCTCTTCCCACCAAAGTGCCCGCTTCATGACGTCGGGAGCGAAGGTCTCCAGCAGGCCGGACGGGGGCAGCGGCATGCGTTCGGGCTGGAACAGGATCTCGAAGTCCGCCGTCTCGAACAGGTCGATCAGAGCGACCACGCGGTGCGGTGACTCGGTGTCCTCCAGCACGGCCGCCTGTGCGGTGACCTCGAGAACCCCCCTGACCTGGCCTTCGAACCGGACCCGCTGGCCGACCGCCAAGGCCGGCGGCCGCTTCAGGCTGCCCATGTGTTCCCCTCCGTCCAGACCAGGCTGTCGGTCTCCATCAGTCCTCCCACCAGGTCCGTCTTCAAGGCACCGGACCACACCAGGTGGAACAGCACCGGCAGAACCTGCAGACGGTCGCCGACCAGCCCGGCGCCGTCCCAGAGCCCCATCGGTTCGCGGAAGACCTCCAGCAGCCGGTCCGCCACCGGCGCCGGCCGTCCGCAGCGGGCCCGCCGATACCGGGACAGCCAGCGGACATTCGCCATGAACACCGACTCGGGCCGGCCAGCCCACTCGAACTCCCAGCCCACGGCCCGGCAGGCATGCCCGGTCGCGTCGAACGCCTCCCGCGTCGCCTCATCCATCTCGTCTGCGGCCCGGGCGTCAACGATGCGGGCGCCGCCGTCGGACAGCCGGACGAAGTAGTCGGGAGCGTGCCGACGCCTGCGGGTGCCGTCGTGCCAGTGCAGCCAGAACGGCTGCGAGGCGATCGCGACCACGTGCGGATCACGGTCCAGCAGGATCAGCCGGTCCCTCTCCAGCCACGACTCGTAGCCGACGTGATCCCGCATCGTCGACGAGTAGTACCAGCCGGCGAACCCGTGACTGTCCTTGTGCCAGCTGAACTCCCGCACCGGGTCCATAACCTCGAACGGCATGTCCCAGCTGGACCCCAGCGACCGGCGCACGAGCGTGCCGTTCACGGAAAAGGCCAGGTCAAAGGCCTCAAGGGCAGCCCTCTTCGAACACACCGACAGGTGCCCCACCACGTCCCCCGCGTACCTGTACACCGAATGATCAACCTGCAGTGGCACAAACTAGCGTTGATCATCCTTCAGTGGCAATCGATCAGCGATCACTGGCACAGGTCAGCTCCTACCTGCGGACTCGGTGCAGCAGGGCGGCAATGACGTAGGGACGGCCCGGCACCGACGCCACACCGAACCCCTGGCACGCCTCCGCCCGCCGCCCCGCCGCGGCCGAACCGTGCGGTGGGACCCTGGGGGGGGACGTCATGCTCTACTGCCCGTCATGCCCTTGCTGCTCCTCGACCTCGACAACACCCTGGTCGACCGCGACGCCGCCTTCCGTAACGCGGTGGCGGCCTTCCTCTCCCAGCACGACCTCCCGGGCACCGACCTCGGGTGGGTGACATCCGTCGACGCCGGCGGCTACACCCCCCGTCACGAGGTCGCCGCCGCCCTGACCGACCGCTACGCGAACGCGGTACCGGCCGCCGCTGTCCGGACCTTGCTCGACACCGGGGCCGCCGACCGCGTCGTGCTGGCGCACTCCACCCGCGAGGCCCTGGAGAGAGCACAGGCGCACGGCTGGACCTGCGTGATCGTCACCAATGGCCGAACCCTCCAGCAGGAAGCGAAGATCCGGAACACCGGACTCGACCGGCTCGTGCGGGGCTGGGTCGTCTCCGAAGGCGTCGGTCACAAGAAGCCGGCACCGGAGATCTTCCACGCGGCGGCCTCTGTCGTCGGACTCCCCCTGCCCGGCGCCTGGGTCATCGGCGATTCACCGCACGCCGACATCGCCGGCGCCGACGCACTCGGCCTGCGCAGCGTCTGGGTGACGAACGGCCGTACCTGGACCGAGGACTCCCACCGGCCCACCCACATCACCGACGACGTGGCCTCCGCGATCGACCACGCCATCCACGCCACCAGAACCCAGGAACAGCCAGGCCCTCCGGAGCAGCCGGGATCTCCGGTACGGCCGGGACGATCCTCGCCCGCCAGCCCCACCCGCCCCCACGCACCGGCCCCGCCGAAGCCCCTCTAGGGTGCGGGAATGATCTCCAACAGCTACCTCTCCGAACTGTTCTCGCTGGACGGGCGAGTCGCCCTGGTGACGGGCGGCAGTTCAGGCATCGGCAAAGCCATCGCCGGGGCCCTCGCGCGGGCGGGGGCGAGCGTGGTGATCGTCGCGCGCAAGGAGGCGGAGCTGGCGGCCACGGTCGGCGAACTGGTGGCGGACGGCTGCCGGGCCGCTCGGGTGAGCGCCGACCTGGGGACGCGCGCCGGCGTGCGCGCGGCGGCGGAGCAGGCGGTCGAGGCGTTCGGCGAGCCCGACATCCTCGTCAGCAGCGCCGGGATCAACCTGCGTCCGCCGATGAACGAGCTGAGCGAGGACGTGTGGGACGCCACGATGGCCGTGAACCTGGAAGCGCCCTACCTGCTGGGCCAACGCTTCGGGCCCGGCATGGCCGAGCGGGGCTTCGGACGCATCATCCACATCACCTCCCAGCAGGCACACCGAGCCTTTGTCCGGAGCGGCGCCTACGGAGTCTCCAAAGGGGCGTTGGAGTCCCTGGCCCGCTCCCAGGCCGAGGCGTGGTCACCCCACGGCGTCACCTGTAACACCCTGGTCCCCGGCTTCGTCCCGACCCCGCTCAACACACGCCTGTCGTCCGACCCGGAGCGAGTCGCCGCCCTCGCCGCACGCACGCTGACCGGCCGCAACGGCCTCACCGACGACTTCGCCGGAGCCGCGGTGTTCCTGGCCGGCCGCTCCGCCGCCTACATCACCGGTCAGGCGATCTTCGTCGACGGCGGATTCTCCGTCCACTGAGCCCGGCCCCCGCCGGACTCCCCGACGACCGGTCCACCACCCCCGAACCCGGCCCCGCACCCCCAACGCGGATCCACCACCCCATAGCCACACCGGCGCACCCCCAACGCCGGTCCACCACCCCCCAACCCGGCCCCGCACCCCCAACGCGGATCCACCAACCCCATAGCCACACCGGCGCACCCCCAACGCCGGTCCACCACCCCCCAACCCGGTCCCGCCACATCCCCGAAACCGGTCCACCACCCCCGAAGCCGTTCCCCCGAATCCAGTCCACCACCCCGCGATTGGCCTTGGCCCCCGGCTCCACCAACCCTCTAGCGTCGCCCCATGCGCATTCGAATCGTCGACGCCTTCACCGACCGCCCCTTCTCCGGCAATCCCGCCGGAGTCCTCCTCCTCGACTCCTTCCCGGACGACTCCTGGCTGCTGAAGGTGACCCGGGAGGTCAACCACGCCGAGACCGCCTTCGCCCACCCCCTCCCCGAGGGCGGCGAGGCCGACTGGGCGCTGCGCTGGTTCACCCCGGTCGCCGAGGTGGCGCTGTGCGGTCACGCCACCCTGGCCACCGCCCATGTCCTGGCCGGCACGGGCGCCCACGAGGGCCCGGTACGGTTCGCCACCCGCAGCGGTGTCCTCATCGCCACGCCACGGCCGGACGGCGCCCTGACCCTGGACTTTCCGACCGCGCCGCTCACCCCGGTCGCCGTCCCGGACGGCGTCGCCGAGGCCCTGGGCGCCGAGCCGCTCCGCGCGTTCGACACCGGCCCCGGCGTGGGCGACCTGTTGATCGAACTCGCCGACGAGAAGACGGTCCGCGGCCTCACCCCCGACTTCCGTGTCCTCGGCCGCTACTCCGAGCGCGGCGTCATCGCCACCGCACGCGCCGAGGACCCCGCCGTCGGCCACGACTTCGTCTCGCGCTGCTTCTTCCCGAACATCGGCATCGACGAGGACCCCGTCACAGGCAGCGCCCACACCGCCCTCGCCCCCTTCTGGTCCGAACGCCTCGGCAGCCCGTCCCTCACCGGCCTCCAGGCCTCCCCCCGCTCGGGCCTCGTCCACACCGAGCTCCACGGCGACCGCACCCTGCTGACCGGCCGCGCGGTCACGGTCATCGACGGCGAACTACTCGCCTGAGCGCACAACAGGGGCGTACAAGAAGGGCGTACGACACCGCCGTACGCCCCTGCCCCACCTCTGCCCCGCCCCGCCCGTCCCGCCGATCACGGGGTCGGCAGCCACCCCACCTTCCCCGCCAGCAGCCCGTATCCCACGAACGCCCCGATGTCGAGCAGCGAGTGCGCCACGACCAGCGGCCCGACCCGCCCCCACCGCCGGTACAGGTATACGAACACCACACCCATCACCATGTTGCCGATGAAGCCGCCGATGCCCTGGTAGAGGTGGTACGAGCCGCGCAGCACCGAGCTGGCGGCGAGCGCGCTGCCCGGTGACCAGCCGAGTTGCTGAAGCCTGCGCAACAGATACGCGACCACGATGACCTCTTCGAGTACCGCGTTCTGGATCGCGGAGAGGATCAGCACCGGGTACTTCCACCACACCTCGGGCAGCGCCTCCGGCACCACCGTGAGGTTGAAGCCGAGGCCGCGGGCCGCCAGGTAGAAGGCGATGCCGGTGCTGCCGATCGCCGCGGCGATCACCGCGCCCCGGCCGAGGTCGGGCCACGGCTTCGTACGGTCGAACCCGAGCGTGCGCAGTCCCGCGCCCTCACGCAGCAGGAAGTGCGCGACCAGCGCGACGGGCACCAGCGCGGTCGTGATCCCGAAGAGCTGCCACGCGAGGTCGAGCCAGGGCCGGCCCGGCGCGGCCGAGGCGTTCATGGTGGCCGCCTGGTCCTTCAACCCGCCCGGCTTCGTGACCGATCCGACGAAGCTGATCAGCGCGGACACCCCGCTCGCGCCGAGCGAGAGCCCGAGCACGAGCAGTGTCTCGTCCCTCAGGATCCGTCGCGTCGGCCGCTCGTGCGGCAACGAATCCTCCACCGACTCCGCCTGCCCCTGCACCCACGCCTCCAGTTGTCCGGCCCACCGAAGGTCCATCATCACCCGCGGCGGTCCGGATCTTTCCGGCGCGTCCCCTCAGGAACCTCTTGTCCCCCGTCCCAGCAACCGGCCCCCGGCAGCGGCAGACGCGCCCCTCAGCCCAGCGGCACGGGCTCCGGCAGTCCCACCGGCCAGCTGTGGACCGGCTCCCCGGCGTGCATCAGCTCGCAGTACCGCCGTGTGGTGGCGGCCAGTGCCGCGTCCCGGTGGACGCCCTTGGCCAGCGCCCGATGGAACGTTTCCACCTGCCAGGACGCCCCGTTGACCCGGCGCCGGCAGCGCTCCTCGATCACACCGAGGTAGAAGTCCCGGTCGACCGGCTCGACCCCCCAGGCGTCCAGCCCCGCCTCGGCGAGCGGCAGCAACTCGTCCCGTACGAGGTTCACCGCGTCCACCGGCCCCACCCCGCCGTACCGCCCGCGCGGCCACTGCAACCGCGCCTCGATGCCGTGCCGGCACGCCTCGTCGAAGTTGGCGGCGGCGGCCTCGAACGGCAGCCGCGTCCAGACCGGCCGCGACTCCTCGGCGAGGGCACGTACGACTCCGTAGTAGAAGGCCGCGTTGGCGATCACATCCGTGATGGTCGGCCCGGCGGGCAGCACCCGGTTCTCGACGCGCAGATGCGGGACTCCGTCGGCGATGCCGTAGACGGGCCGGTTCCAGCGGTACACCGTGCCGTTGTGCAGGGTGAGTTCGGCGAGTTTGGGGACGCCGCCCGCGTCGAGGACGCCGATCGGGTCCTCGTCGTCACAGATGGGCAGCAGCGCCGGGAAGAAGCGCGCGTTCTCCTCGAAGAGGTCGTACGCCGAGGAGATCCACCGCTCGCCGAACCAGGTGCGCGGCCGCACTCCCTGGGCCTGGAGCTCGGGCGGCCGGGTGTCCGTGGACTGCTGGAACAGCGGCGGCCGCGACTCGCGCCACAGCTCGTGCCCGAAGAGGAACGGCGCGTTGGCGCCGATGGCGACCTGCGCCGCGGCGACCGCCTGGGCCGCGTTCCACACATCGGCGAACCGGTCCGGAGTGACCTGGAGGTGCAACTGCACGGAGGTGCAGGCGGCTTCGGGCGCGATCGACTTGGAGGTGCAGACGAGCCGCTCCACCCCGTCGATGTCGAGGGCGAAATCCTCGCCCCGGGCGGCGACGATCTGATCGTTGAGCATCGCGTAGCGGTCGTCGGCGGAGAGGTTCGAGGAGACCAGGTCATCACGATCGAGCGTGGGCAGAATGCCGATCATCACGATTCCCGCATCCACCTCGCCCGCTTTCCGGTCGGCATACGCGAGGGAGGTGCGCAACTCCTCGGAAAGCTGGTCGAAAACCCGGCCGCCCAGCCGGTGTGGAGCTATGTTGACTTCCAGATTGAACATGGCGAGTTCTGTTTGAAAATCTCGGCTTGCTATCCGTTCGAGTACTTGCGCATTCATCATTCTCGGCAGCCCGTCGGCCCCCACGAGGTTCAGCTCGATCTCCACACCCATCAGGTTCTTCGGGCGGTCGAACCGCTTCTCCTCCAGCAGCCGCGCCAGTCCCGCCAGACACTGCCGCAGCTTGTCGCGGTAGTGCTGACGGTCGGACAGGCCGAACGGCCCCGCTACGACCTTCTCCCCCATCGAAGTGTCCCTCCTCGGATGGGCGGGCCGACGAACCGGCCACTATTGTCCCGGGTCCACGGATGATGATGCCCAGGCAGAGCCGCCGATAACGTCCTACGCACGACCTGCGCACGCTAGGCTGAGCGCGCTCACCTTCGACCTTATTCACTCGGCGTGCTTCTGGCACATTCAGCGGGCAAAATGAGTACGCGCTTTCCGTCCGAAGCGCTTTCGTGAAAAGCGCCGACGAGAACCGGCCGTCCGCTACGCGACGGTAATCCGAGGTCATCGCCGCGCCCCCACAGGAAAGCGGGATGGCGCCCACGTTTCGGCGACCGGATACCGCCTTGTTGTTCATATCCGGGACGGCTAGACGAAACACCATCTGAACACGTGTCGTATAAACTCCGCAAACGAGGCTGAGAGTCGGCTCTCGCGGTCCTCGGTCCTGCCGTCAGGCCACGCGCGGCGGACCCACCCACGCACCGGACCCCGGGCACCCGTCTCTCCGATCCCGAGAGCTGACAGCGCCGTCCGCCCCCGCCCTCGCGCCACCGTGCCTGTCGAATTGAGAGGCGACCCACCATGCCGCTGCATGTCCCTCCGGCTCCCGCGCCCGCCCTGCGCACCGTCCTCACGGCACTCGGTTCACCCACCGCCGTCCACGAGGCGCGAACACCTTCCCTCAAGAACGCCCAGGGCCCGGCCACACCCGAACTCCCATTGCCCGTCCACGTACTCGACCGGATCACCCCCACCGGCACGGGCACCGCCCGCCTCACCGGCTGGCGCTTCCTGATCCGTTGCGGTGACCGCGCGGTGGCCGCCGCCGAGACCCGGCTGACCCCCGACGGATGGGCGTTCTCGCACTTCTTCGAGGGCCCGTACATCGCCTCCACCGAGCGTGCCCTGCGCCAGGCCGAGGCCATGCAGCAGGCCTATCAGCCACGCCTGCTGTCGGTGCCGGAGCTGTACATGCTCACGCTCTGGCTGCACGCCGACCCTACCGCCGACGCCGCCACCGGCCACCCGGCACCGGCCGACCTGCTGGTCCCGCTGGCGCCCGCGCCGCCCGGCATCGCGGCCCACCGCCCACACCGGGTCGCCGACCTCCTCCCGGTCCTGACCACCCGACTGACGCCCGCCCCGCTACTGGGATCACCCGCCTGAGCCAAGGACCACCCGAGCCCAAGACCCACTCACCATTCGTACCGCTTGTGCCCCGCTGCCGATATCCGGTTGGCGGGGCACTTGTTCAGCGCTCGCCGGCAATTCCGCTCTTCCGGGCACCAATACGCTCGTACGAGCTATTCACGCGATCTCCCACCACCGGACTAGCCTCATCCGACCACTGCGAACCACCCGAAGGGACAGTGCAGTTGGGATGAACCGTCCCCGGCGGTGAAGCGTCATCAACCTGTGAGGAACGGTGCTGCCAAATCCCTGCGGTATTGACGCCCGGGGGGCAACACTGGGACCGGACCGATTTATCACAACGGGGGGCGGCCATGAACGAGGCTTCACGCCGCACGACAGACAAAACAGCCATCTCAGACCACACGACCCAGCGAAAGATCCCAACAACCATGTGCCAGCACCAGCCACTGTGCCCGACAGCCGCATCCGCCGACCGGGAGGGCGCCCGACTCGTGGCGCACCATCCGGAGCAGGGATGGAGCCTGCTCTGCAACGGCGTTCTGCTCTTCGAGGACACCGGTGAGCTTCTGCCGGACGGCCAGATCATCGCCCCGCACCGCCCGATGGGCACCGACACGGTGATGACGGCCGCCTGAGCCGCACTTACGTGCACACAGGGCAAGCGCTGCCGCACAGGGCGTTGGCCCGGACATTCGAGGGGCCGGCCGGAGAAGCACTCTCCGAACCGGCCCCGACGCGTATCCGCGCGCGACTACTCTTCGTAAGCGTCCAGCGGCGGGCAGGAACAGACCAGGTTCCGGTCGCCGAAGGCCTGGTCGATGCGGCGCACCGGCGGCCAGTACTTGTCGGCGGGCGTGACCCCGGCCGGGAAGACGGCCTCCTCGCGCGTGTAGGCGTGCTCCCAATCCCCGCCGAGCGCGGCCGCGGTGTGCGGCGCGTTCCGCAGCGGGTTGTCGTCCGCGGGCCACTCGCCCGAGCCGACCTTGTCGATCTCCGCTCGGATCGCGATCATCGCCTCGCAGAACCGGTCCAGCTCGACGAGATCCTCCGACTCGGTCGGCTCGATCATCAGCGTCCCCGCCACCGGGAACGACATCGTCGGCGCGTGGAAGCCGTAGTCGATCAGCCGCTTGGCGAGATCGTCGACGCTCACCCCGGTCGACTTGGCCAGCGGCCGCAGGTCGATGATGCACTCGTGCGCCACGAGCCCGCCCGGGCCGGTGTAGAGCACCGGGTAGTGCGGCTCCAGCCGCTTGGCGATGTAGTTGGCGCTGAGCACCGCCACCTGCGTGGCCCGCTTGAGCCCCTCGCCGCCCATGAGCCGGACGTACGCCCACGAGATCGGCAGGATGCCCGCCGAGCCCCACGGCGCCGCCGAGATCGGCCCGATACCCGTCTCCGGGCCGGCCGCGGGCTGCAGCGGGTGGTTCGGCAGGTACGGCGCCAGATGCTCGCGCACCGCCACCGGGCCGACCCCGGGTCCGCCGCCACCGTGCGGGATGCAGAACGTCTTGTGCAGGTTCAGGTGCGAGACGTCACCGCCGAAGTGGCCCGGCTTGGCGAGGCCCACCAGGGCGTTCAGGTTGGCGCCGTCGACGTACACCTGGCCGCCCGCGTCGTGCACCTGCGCACAGATCTCGGCCACGTGCTCCTCGAACACACCATGCGTCGACGGGTACGTGATCATCAGCACCGCCAGCTGTTCGCGGTACTGCTCGATCTTCGCGCGCAGGTCGTCGACGTCGATCTCGCCGTCCCCGGCGGTCTTCACGACGACGACCTTCATGCCGGCCATGACGGCGCTCGCGGCGTTGGTGCCGTGCGCGGAGGACGGGATGAGGCACACGGTCCGCTGCTCGTCGCCGTTGCCCCGGTGGTACCCCCGGACGGCCAGCAGCCCGGCCAGCTCACCCTGCGAGCCCGCGTTCGGCTGCAGCGACACCTTGTCGTACCCGGTGGCCTCGGCGAGCCGCTCCTCCAGCTCCCGGATGAGCGTGAGGTAGCCCTGTGCCTGACCGGCGGGCGCGAACGGGTGCAGCTGCCCGAACTCCGGCCACGTCACCGGCTCCATCTCGGTGGTCGCGTTGAGCTTCATCGTGCACGAGCCCAGCGGGATCATGCCCCGGTCCAGCGCGTAGTCCCGGTCGGCCAGCCGGCGCAGGTACCGCAGCATCGCGGTCTCGGAGCGGTACGAGTGGAACACCGGGTGCGTGAGGAAGTCGTCGGAGCGCAGCAGCGCCTCCGGCAGCGTGTCCGCGGCGGCGGCATCAAGGGCCTCGACGTCCCCTGCCACCCCGAACGCGGTCCACACGGCACCCAGCTGCGCCCGCGTCGTGGTCTCGTCGCAGGAGATCGACACCAGGTCGGCGTCCACGAGGTGCAGATTCACGCCATGTTCCCGCGCGGCTGCCACGACCTCACCGGCCCGCCCCGGCACCCGCACGGTGAGCGTGTCGAAGTACGCGCCGTGCACGACCTCGACCCCGCCGTCCATGAGCCCCGCGGCGAGGACGGTGGCGTACCGGTGGGTACGCCGGGCGATGGTACGCAGCCCCTCCGGCCCGTGGTACACCGCGTACATGCCGGCCATCACGGCGAGCAGCACCTGAGCCGTACAGATGTTGCTGGTCGCCTTCTCCCGGCGGATGTGCTGCTCCCGCGTCTGCAGGGCCAGCCGGTACGCCTTGTGCCCGTCCGCGTCCACGGAGACACCCACGAGCCGCCCGGGCAGGCTGCGCGCGAACTTCTCCCCCACGGCCATGTAGCCCGCGTGCGGCCCACCGAAGCCCATCGGCACACCGAAACGCTGCGTCGTACCGATCGCGATGTCGGCGCCCAGCTCTCCGGGCGAGGTCAGCAGCGTGAGAGCCAGCAGATCGGCGGCCACGGTGACGAGCGCGCCGAGGTCGTGCGCCTGCTCGACGACCGGCTTGAGATCGCGTACGACACCGGAGGCGCCCGGGTACTGCAACAGCACGCCGTTGATCTCCCGCGCGGCGATGTCGGCCGGAATGCCGTCACTGAGGTCGGCGACGACGACCTCGACCCCGGTCGGCTCGGCACGGGTCTCGATCACGGCGATCGTCTGCGGCAGCGTGTCCGCGTCGATGAGGAAGAGCCCCTTCTTGTTCTTCCCCATACGCCGGGACAACGCCATGGCCTCGGCGGCGGCGGTGCCCTCGTCGAGCAGCGAGGCCCCCGAGGTGGGCAGCCCGGTGAGCTCGGCGACCACTGTCTGGAAGTTGAGCAGCGCCTCGAGCCGCCCCTGGGAGATCTCCGGCTGATACGGCGTGTAGGCCGTGTACCAGGCCGGGTTCTCCATGACATTGCGCAGGATGACGGGCGGCGTGAACGTCCCGTAGTACCCCAGCCCGATCATCGAGCCGAGCACCTGGTTGCGGTCCGCGAGCGAACGCAGCTCGGCGAGCACCTCGGCCTCGGTGCGCGCGCCCGGAAGGTCCAGCGCCTCTGCGTTCTTGATCACATCCGGCACCGCGGCGGCCGTCAGTTCGTCGAGCGAGCCATACCCGACCTGCGCGAGCATCTTCGCTCTGGCCTCATGGTCGGGGCCGATGTGGCGCCGCTCGAAGGGGATTCCCTGTTCGAGCTCGGAGAGCGGAATGCGGTGGGCGGTCATTGCGGAGGCCTCCTGGTCTGCCACGACCTTCGAGGGGCACCACGGCACGGGTGCCCGGACGGCCTCCCCCTCTGTCATCTCAACCTGAGAGCTTCACCGGTCCAGTACGAACCGGCTTTCACCGTCGGTGAGAGCGGAAACCGTGACACCCGCTCTGCTTTCCAGAGTGACCTCGTCCATGCGGTACGTGAGCCTGAGAGATTCCGGGGAGGAGTTGCTCCTTCGGCGCCTCCGATGAAGCCTGGAGGACTCTCCCGCACGGGGTCAGCAGCCGTTGTCAGCGTATCAGCGCGGTCACCGCACGAGTCTTCGAGTGGCCACCTTCCCCAAAGTGCCTTTTCGTAGTGGTGAGGGATGATTTGCGACTCCTCTGCGACCACTTGGAGGGCCCGTGCAGACCGACATCGATCCGCGCAACCTGATCGGCCGCAAGGCGTTCGACCGCAAGGGCACCAAGATCGGCACCATCGACGAGATCTACCTCGACGACGCGACCGGCATCCCCGAGTGGGCCGCGATACGCATGGGCCTCTTCGGCCGCGACGCCTTCGTCCCGCTCGAACCCAGCGAACTCCTCGAAGGCTCCCTCCGCGTCCCCTTCGACCGCTCGCTCATCAAAGACGCCCCCGATTTCGGCGTGGGCCGCCATCTCTCCCCCGAACAGGAACTCCAGCTCTACCACCACTACGGCCTCGACATAGCCCCGCCACCGCCCCCGGACCACGACTTCGGCAACGTGGCGGGCCAGGACGACCCCACCTGACCGAGCCCCCGCCGCAACCACTCAGCCCCGCACACCGTCCGGCACCAACGGCAACGGCTCCGCCGGCTCCAGCCCGGGATCGTCCGTTCTGAACGTCCGCACCCTGCCGGGCTCCGAGTCGTCCGGCGTCTCGAACCGCACGGTCACCCGCCCGAGCCCACTCCCCTGCACCCACCCGTGCCCGTACTCGGCGTGCCGCACATCATGCCCAGCCCTCCACTGCCACTCACCGGCCGCACTCTCCTCCGCCACCGCCACCTCCGGAGCAGCGGCCGTCTCCTCCCCCGCCGGATCCAGCTCCCCCGCCGCCTGCGCGAACAGGTCCTCCTGTGTGTAGTCGGCGAGCCCGCTGACCCCCACCCCGAGCAGCCGCACCCCACCTGTCGTGTCCACGGCCTCCAGCAACCGTGCCGCGGCCTCCCGCACCACGGCGGGGTCGTCCGTCGGCCCCCGCAACGTCTCGGACCGGGTCAGTGTCGAAAAGTCGTACCGGCGCACCTTCAACACGATCGTCCGCCCCGACAGCCCGGCCTCCCGCAACCTCCGCACACACCGCTCGGCAAGCCGCTGCACCTCCACCCGGACCCGCACCCTGTCATGGATGTCCACGTCGTACGTGTCCTCCACCGACACCGACTTCGTGTCCCGCTCGGCCACCACCGCCCGGTCGTCACGCGCCAGCGCCATCGCGTACAGCCCATGCCCATGGGCCTTGCCCAGCAGCCGTACGACCTCGTCCTCACCCGCCCCCACGATCTCCTCGACCGTGGTGATCCCGGCCCGCCGCAGATGATCCCCGGTCGCCGGCCCCACGCCCGGCAGAATCCGCACGGACATCGGTCCGAGCAGCGCCCGCTCGGTTCCGGGCTCGATGAGGACCAGCCCGTCGGGCTTCGCCTGCTCTGAGGCGATCTTCGCGAGCATCTTGGAGGCGGCGAGCCCCACGGATCCCGTCAGCGCCGTCACCGCCCGTATCTCCGCGCGCAACCGCGCCCCCGCCAGTCGCGCCGACTCCTCGTCCCAGGCCGTTCCCCCGGCCTCCAGGTCCACGAACGCCTCATCGAGGCTCAGCGGCTCCACCAGGGGCGACAGGGCACGCAGCAGCCCCATGACCTGCTCGCTGATCGCCCGGTAGAACGCGAAGCGCGGCGTGAGATATGCGGCGTTCGGCGCGAGTCGGCGCGCCTGCGCCGTGGGCATCGCCGAGTGCACCCCGAAGACCCGCGCCTCGTACGAGGCGGTCGCGACCACCCCGCGCGGCCCGATCCCGCCCACGATGACAGCTTTCCCGCGCAGACTCGGCTTGGATGCCTGCTCCGCCGAGGCGTAGAAGGCATCCATGTCGAGATGCAGGATCGTGGGCGCGGTTCTCACATCTCCGATGCTGCCCTACGCCACTGACAATGCCCCGCCGCGACCGGCACTGCCTGCGCCGTCCTCAGACCGCCCGGTTGCGCCGCCGCGCCAGTTCGTCCGCCGGGTTGGGGCCCACGAGGGTCTCTCCCGTGTCGACCCGCTCGCCGTGCAGCTGCGAGAGAGCGCTTTCCACATCACGCCAGACGACCCCTACGGCGATCCCGAAGATCCCCTGGCCGCCCTGGAGCAGAGCGTGCACCTCGTCGGGCGAGCTGCACTCGTACACCGTCGCACCGTCGCTCATCAGCGTCATCCGCTCCAGATCACTGAAGCCCCGCTCGCGGAGGTGCTGCACGGCGGTGCGGATGTTCTGCAGGGACACGCCCGTGTCGAGGAACCGTTTCACGATCTTCAGGACGACGACGTCCCGGAAGCTGTATAGGCGCTGCGTCCCCGAGCCATGAGCGGGCCGCACGCTCGGCTCCACGAGACCGGTGCGGGCCCAGTAGTCGAGCTGCCGATAGGTGATACCGGCGGCCGCGCACGCGGTGGGGCCGCGGTAGCCGACGTTCTCGTGCGGCTCGGACTCCGCCTCGGTGCTGTCCTGCACGGCGGTGGGCCGCTGCGGGACGTGACCGGCTGTGCTGCTGTGAAGCGGGTACGGGCCGTGCTCCCCCAGCCTGCGTCCGGGGGCACCCCCAGCCGTACCGTCGCCGCTGCTTCTCACGCCGACCTCCGTCCTTGACCTGCCTTCTCGACGGTAGGCAGCCACCAGGGGTGCGTCAACGACCGCCACACTCGCCACGCCGAGTGATAATCACCTTGAGAGTGGTTTCCCGTGCCCTTCCACGGGGAAGGGCTAGCCGAATGCGCTCCGGCGGAGACCGGCCGTCCAGGGCCTCACTGGCTGTTGGTTCCGAAGTCCTCGGGCGAGATCTGGTCGAGGAACTCGCGGAACTTCTCCACCTCGTCCTCCTGCTCGTCCGGGATCGCGATGCCCGCGTCGTCGAGCACCCCGTCGCTGCCGAAGATCGGCGTCCCGGTACGCAGCGCCAGCGCTATGGCGTCGGAGGGCCGGGCGCTCACCTCGACTCCACTGGCGAACACCAGCTCCGCGTAGAAGACGCCCTCACGCAGATCGGTGATGCGCACTTCCGTGAGCTCCTGGCCGACGGCCTCCAGCACGTCCTTGAACAGGTCGTGGGTCAGCGGTCGCGCGGGGGCCATGCCCTGTTGGGCGAAAGCGATCGCCGTCGCCTCCCCCGGCCCGATCCAGATGGGGAGGTAACGATCGCCTCCCACTTCGCGCAGGAGCACGATCGGTTGGTTGGAGGGCATTTCCACCCGGACACCTACGACATCGAGCTCGTTCACACAGCAACCCTAGGCCGTGCCCGGGATGTTTGGGTAGTCGGGCACAGATCGGCCGACCGATCCGCCACAGGCGAACACCCGCCCTCAGCGGAGCCGTACGCCCAGCGCGCTCTGCACGAGCGCGGCGTGCAGCTTCACCGTGAGCCCCGCCAGCTCCCTCGTACGATCCTCCGCATGCGCCCTGGTCTGCGGATTGCGGTGCAGACGCAGCGGCGCCACGACCTGGTCGACGAGCCCCGCCTCACGGTCGGCGGCGGCCCTCATCACCCGCAGATGCCTGGGCTCGATACCGAACCGCCCCAGTTCCACCACAAGCGTGGCGACGGTGAGCACCTCGGCGTCGTACGACCCGTCCGGCAGCGGCGTCACGAGCCCGTACGACTCCCACTCGGCCAGCCGCTCCTCACCGATCCCGGCGCCGGCCATGAGCTCACCGCGCCCGATCCGGGCGGCCGTCGGCTCCTCGTGCTCCCCGAACAGCTCGCTCAGACGGTCTCCGTCCCCGACGTCCCGCTGACGTCCCACCGACGGCAGACGCACATCCTCGCCGCGCTCCAGAGCCTCCAGATACTCACGGATCACCTTGAGCGGAAGATAGTGGTCCCGCTGCATCCTGAGAACGTGCCCGAGGCGCTCGACGTCCTCAGCGCTGAACTTGCGATACCCCGAGGGGGTCCGCTGCGGCTCGATGAGCCCCTCCGACTCCAGGAAACGGATCTTGGAGATCGTGACTTCGGGGAACTCCTCGCGCAGTGCGTTCAGCACCGTGCCGATGCTCATCAGGCCACTGTCCGCGGCGGCGGTGCCGTGGTCGGCACCACCGCTCGTTGTTCGAAGCATGGACCTTCCCTGGGGATCCCCCCGGACAGAGTCCGGGGAGGGTCAGTAGCCTCGCTGGCTCGCGTAGAAGACCAGCCGGTACTTGCCGATCTGCACCTCGTCACCGTTGTGCAGCGCCACCTGGTCGATCCGCTCCCGGTTGACGTACGTACCGTTCAGGCTGCCGACGTCGGCGACCGTGAACGAGCCGTCCTGCCCGCGGCGAAACTCCACGTGGCGGCGCGACACCGTCACGTCGTCCAGGAAGATGTCGCTCTGCGGGTGGCGGCCCGCCGTGGTCAGATCGCCGTCCAGCAGGAATCGACTGCCCGCGTTCGGGCCACGGCGCACGACCAGCAGCGCCGAACCGAGCGGCAGCGCGTCGACGGCGGCCTGGGCCTCGGGGGAGAGCGCCGGCAGCTGCGTCTGGCCGGTGACCTCTGAGTCGTAGGCCTCCAGGCCGGAGATGGAGATCGTGGAGGTCGTCTCGGACGGACGCTCGGGGGCCGCGCCGGCCCGCAGCGGAGCACCGCAGTTCGAGCAGAAGCGGCTGTTCTCCGCATTGCGGTTACCGCACCTCGTACACACCAGGGCCGACATCGACGGATCCTCCTGCCGCGGCTGCCCCGCCGGGGCATTGGACGAGTACGGGTCGGAGGCAAACTCTCCACCCGTACTTGAGGTTGACGGTTCCCCGAAACCTATGCGGCCGGACTGGGCAGGGTCAACAGACGGCGCGCCCTGACCTCCGGAAATGTCACCTCCAGGCCCAGCGACCTGGTCCCGGAACAGCGGCCGCTCACCGCCCTGGCCCTCCGCCTCCGATGGCTGCGCGCGATGACGGGAGGTCGCGTTTTCGCTGCCCTCTCGCGCGCTCTTGCCGAACAACTTCGCAAACAACTTCACGGGCGATTCCCCTTGACCGAAACAGACCCGCCCGTGGGGCAGGACGAACCCTGACTGAACACACCGGCCGACCCGGACAACCTCACAACGTCCGTATCCACCAGACAGTTTCCACCACGCACCACCCATTCGGTGCGCCGACCCCCCGCAAGCTCATGCCCTCGCCGGACGGGCCCCATGCACCTGCGGTTCACTGGGAGGACGACCGAGCGTAGTCAGGCCGCTTCGCCGCTCGCAAGGCGTCCACGACGATCTCGTCCCCCCGCGCCACGGTCACTGTGGCCTGCTCCTTCTCCAGTGTCTGCACCACGCCTCCGGGGATGTTCAGTGCGGGCTCCAGGTCCTGCGGGTTGCCGATGACCTTGAAACGAAACGGCTGGGTGATCTTGTTCCCATCGACGCTGATTCCCTCATCGGAATCGGTCAGATAGGTGCTGGCGACGACCCGAACGCCGTTCACCTGGATCGCCTCCGCACCGGCCGCGCGCAGTTCCTGGATCGCGTCGAGCAGCATGTCCGCCTCGACCGTCCCCTTCGTGTCGTTGATCGTCAGTGTGATGCCGGGTCCCTGCGCGGCCACCGTGCCCGCCAGAATGCCGAGTTGCCGCTCCTTCTCGACCGTCTGCTTGCGTGCCTCCTCGGCCTGGTCCGAGCTGTTCTCCAGCTCGGTGCGCTGATCTTCGAGACCCTGCTTCTCCTCCTCCAGACGCTGAGTACGGTCATCCAGTTCATCGAGGATGCGTACGAGATCTTCCTGGCGTGCTCCGCGCAGCGCGCTGTCGTCGTTGTTGGAGGCCACCTGGATGGCCAGACCGAAGCCGAGCCCGAACAGCAGGAGGGCCACGATGAGTTGGGCCCGGGTGAAGCGCGGAGGCCACAGTCCCTGGGCCAGCCGCTGCCGCCCGGTCTGCTTGTCCTTCTCCTCCCGTGGAGCCGCACCGGGCTCCTCCGCGGCCGCGGAGGGCACCTCCTGGGGGAGTTCCCGGCGCAGCCGGGTCGTCGGGGTGTCGTCCTGTTCCCCGCCCGGAGTCCGCTTCGGACTCGGCGTCTCGTCCCGCTCGTTCATCGGCCTCACGCCCGGAACACATGCCGGCGGATCGCCGCGGCGTTGGAGAAGATGCGGATACCGAGCACGACCACGACGCCCGTGGACAGCTGGGCACCGACGCCCAACTTGTCGCCGAGGAAAACGATCAGGGCGGCCACGACCACGTTCGACAGGAACGACACCACGAAGACCTTGTCGTCGAAGATGCCGTCAAGCATCGCGCGCAGACCACCGAAGACGGCGTCCAGCGCCGCCACCACGGCGATGGGGAGATACGGCTCGACCACCGCCGGTACCTCGGGCCGGACCAACAGTCCGGCCACGACTCCGAGGACGAGGCCCAGTACGGCGATCACGATGTGCCCTTCTCTGTGCTCGGTTCTGCTGTTCGTACGATCACACTCGGCGCGGCCGGCACCTTGATGTCGTCCTCGGTGGAGATATTCGTCCTGATGCCGAAGTTCTCCTGGAGGGCATGCAGATACAGCCCGTCGGGGCTGTTCTGGAACTTGGTGCTCAGCCGCTGCCCGTCCCCCACCGCGAGGACCGTGTAAGGCGGCGCGAGTGGCTTGTTGTCGACCAGTATCGCTTCGCCCGCGGCCCGGATCGCCGACAGCGCGGTGAGCCGCTGTCCGTTGATCGAGACGGCCTCGGCGCCCGACTCCCACAACCCGTTCACGACCCGCTGCATGTCCCGGTCGCGGACCCGGCCGGTGTCCGAGAACCCGGACGTCTCGCGCGCGTCGCCGTCACCGCCCTGACTGGCGTCCTTGGCGTCGTTGACGACGAGCTTCACCCCGGGTCCGTGCACCTCGACGGCGCCGGCCAGGATCTCCACCAGGTCGTTCCCGTCACTGCCGCCGTCTTCCTTTAGGGCCTTCCGCTGCCGTGCGCTCACGTCGTCGCGGAGCTTGTCGACGGAGTCCTCCAGCTCGTCCGCGTCCGCGGTCTCCGTCTGGATGCGGTCGATGAGCTCCTCGCGCTCCTTGGCCACCACGGGAGCGCTTATCCGCGCCTGTGCCGCGCCGACCGTCACCACCAGGGCGGCGAGCACGAGACCGACCGCCAGTCCCAGCTTGGCCCGCACCGTCTTCGGCAGGCCCTCGGTGCCCGCCGCCTTCTTGCGGGTGGCGGCCTCGGCGTAGCCGTCGTCGAGACTGTGGTCCATGACGTTGGTGAGCAGCGACATGGAGGCGTCCGGACGCGTCGCGCGCGTGGGAGTGCTCCGAACGGGGGGCTGCTGCGGCATGCCGCACATCGTCGCACGTCGCGACCACTACCTCCGAATGGCCTGTCCGGCATGCCGGACAGGCCCCATTGGGTACCTGCCCGGCACGCGCGCGTGCGGCGTGGTTCAGCGGCCGGCGCTGTCCACGACCGCCGACCACTCGTCGAGCAGCGCCTGCGCCGAGGCATCGTCGGGCCCCTCGGCCCACAGATGCGTGACGGCCTCGGCCGGATCCGGCAGCACCATCACCCACCGGCCGTCGGTCTCCACGACCCGCACACCATCGGTCGTGTCGACAAAACGATCACCGGCCGCCTCCACGACTCGGCGCATCACAAGGCCCTTGACGGCCCACGGAGTCGCCAGATCCCTCTTCAGGACGTGTGCCCGCGGAATCCGCGCATCGATCTGGCTGAGCGTGAGCTGCGTCCGCGCCACCAGTCCGATGAGCCGTACGAAGGCCGCCGCCCCGTCGAAGACGCTGCTGAACTCCGGCACGATGAACCCACCGCGCCCATCACCGCCGAAGATGGTCGTCTCGTCCCCGCCGACCCGCGTGAGATCGTCCGGCGAGGTGGTCGTCCACTCGACCTGCGTGCCGTGATAGGCCGCGACCTGCTCCGCGATCCTCGTGGTCGTCACCGGCAGCGCCACCCGCCCACTGCGCCGCTCCGCGGCCACCAGGTCGAGCATGACGAGCAGGGCCCGGTCGTCCTCGATGATCCGACCCTTCTCGTCGACCAGCGACAGCCTCTCACCGACAGGGTCGAACCGCACACCGAACGCGGCCCGCGAGGACGCCACGATCTCGCCGAGCCGCACCAGCCCCGACCGCCGCATGTCGCCCGTCTCGGTCGGCCTGGACTCGTCGAGACCGGGGTTGATCGTCAGCGAGTCGACACCCAGCTTGCCGAGCAGGCTCGGCAGCACAAGACCAGCACTGCCATTCGACGCGTCCACCACGACCTTGAGCCCGGACTCGGCGATGCCCGTCGTGTCGACGTTCCTCAGCAGCGACCCGGTGTACGAGTCGAACACACTGGCCGGGAAATGCAGGTCCCCGATCTCGCCCGGGAATGCGCGCCGGTACTCCTGCCGCGCGAACACCCGGTCCAGCTTCCGCTGACTGCCCTGCGACAGGTCGGCCCCCCGCCCGTCGAAGAACATGATGTCGACCGAGTCCGGAACCCCCGGCGTCGTCCGAATCATGATCCCGCCGGCACTGCCCCGCGCGGTCTGCTGCCGCGCCACCGGCAGCGGTACGTTCTCCAGATCCCGTACGTCGATGGCGCTGGCCTGGAGCGCCGAGATGACGGCCCTCTTCAGCGCACGGGCGCCTCGGGAGTGATCGCGGGCGGTCGTGACCGTGGAGCCCTTCTTGAGCGTCGTGGCGTACGCGCCTGCGAGTCTCACGGCCAGTTCCGGGGTGATCTCCACGTTCAGGATGCCGGACACCCCACGGGCGCCGAACAGATGGGCCTGCCCCCGGGACTCCCAGATCACCGAGGTGTTGACGAATGCGCCGGCCTCGATCGTCTTGAAGGGGTAGACCCGCACGTTCCCCTGAATGATCGATTCTTCGCCGACGAGGCACTCGTCGCCGATCACCGCGCCGTCCTCGATCCGTGCGGCCCTCATGATGTCGGTGTTCTTACCGACCACGCATCCACGCAGATTGCTGTGCTGTCCGATGTAGACGTTGTCGTGGACAACAGCCCTGTGCAGAAAGGCCCCGCTCTTGACGACGACATTCGAACCGACGACCGTGTGCTCACGGATTTCGACGCCGGCCTCGACCTTGGCGTAGTCCCCGATGTACAACGGCCCACGCAGCACCGCGTCGGGATGCACCTCGGCGCCCTCGGCGATCCACACCCCCGGGGAAAGTTCGAACCCGTCGAGCTCGACGTCGACCTTGCCCTCCAGGACGTCGGCCTGTGCCTTCACATAGCTCTCGTGGGTACCGACGTCCTCCCAGTAGCCCTCGGCGACATAGCCGTAGACCGGCTTGCCTTCCTTCATGAGCTGCGGGAAGACATCGCCGGACCAGTCGACGGGAACATCGGCCTCGACATAGTCGAAGACTTCGGGCTCCATCACATAGATGCCCGTGTTCACGGTGTCCGAGAAGACCTGCCCCCAGGTCGGCTTCTCCAGGAACCGCTCGACCTTGCCTTCCTCGTCCACGATCGTGATACCGAATTCCAGAGGATTGGGTACCCGTGTCAGACAGACAGTGACCAGCGCACCCTTTTCCTTGTGGAAATTGATGAGCTCGGTGAGGTCGAAGTCCGTGAGGGCGTCGCCGGAGATGACGAGGAACGCATCATCCTTCAGCGCTTCCTCGGCGTTCTTGACGCTCCCGGCAGTACCGAGTGGCTTCTCCTCGTTGGCATAGGTGAGCTCCATCCCGAGCTCCTCACCGTCACCGAAGTAGTTCTTGACGAGTGACGCCAGGAACTGGACAGTAACGACGGTCTCGTTGAGCCCATGCCTTTTGAGCAGCCTCAGCACGTGCTCCATGATCGGGCGGTTCGCCACGGGCAGGAGCGGCTTGGGCATGCTCGAGGTCATGGGACGAAGGCGTGTGCCTTCGCCTCCGGCCATCACGACGGCCTTCATGTCGGAAGCGTCCTCCTTGAAGAGACGACGGTCTAGCCGACTTCACCCGTCCAGATTGTCCCGCACATTTCCGACGCGGGCCATCGAGCCACTACGGCCACCTCTCCAGGCGGGCTCAATCGGCCATGGCGTCCGCCCTGACAAGTCGGCGGACCTGAACCACGTAGAGGATTCCTGCCCACCAATACAGCGTTGTACCCCATCCGGCGAACGCCCATCCGAAAATAGCAGCGAGTGACGAGATCCATCCACTTCCGTCACTGAGCAACAACAACGGGAAGGCATACATCAAGTTGAAGGTGGCCGCCTTCCCCAGGAAGTTCACCTGCGGCGGCGGATAGCCGTGCCTCCTGAGGATACCCACCATCACCAACAGGACCAGCTCCCGCAAGAGCAGTGCAGCGGTCAACCAGAATGGCAGAATCTCGCGCCACGTGAGTCCCACGAGAGTGGACAGAATGTACAGCCTGTCAGCCGCGGGGTCGAGGAGCCGGCCAAGGCCGCTGATCTGGTTCCAACGCCGCGCCAGCATGCCGTCGAGATAGTCACTGACGCCGCTGAAAGCGAGCACCAGGAGCGCCCAACCGTCAACCTTGGGGCCGCCGAACTCGGGCCAGAGAATCAACCACAGGAAGACGGGCACGCCAACGAGCCGCGCCATGCTGAGGATGTTCGGGATGGTGAGGACCCGGTCCGTCTGGACCCGGGTCTCTTGGACCTCCACCCGGGAGCCTCCTGTGGGAAATGAGCCAACGATGCCCCCTGACCCTACCTCAACGCAAAAAAGCTCTGGCTCTTGGGCGTCATGCCCAAGAGCCAGAGCTCTAAAAGGA
>NZ_JAEMUX010000011.1 GCF_016598475.1 Streptomyces adelaidensis | reverse complement strand
GTCTAGTCCGGGACCGGGGCTCCTCTGTACAGGGCCCCTTGTACGGGGGTCCCTACTTCCTGCCGGGGGTCCAGTTCATCCCCCACCCGTAGGCGTAGTCGACCGTGCGCTGTGGGCTCACGCCGCGCTCGGGGACGAGGTAGCGGGCCTCGCGCTGGACGATCAGGTCGCCGCCCTGGTTGGTGATGAGGGCGAGGGCGCAGACGGTGGAGGGGACGGTGCACTCGTCGAGGGAGAAGTCGACGGGCGCGCCGTGCTGCGGCTGGAGGGTGACCGTGGCGTGCAGGTCGGCGAAGGAGCGGGCGCCCTCGTAGATGGTGACGAAGATGAGGATGCGCCGGAAGTCCTGCCTGCGGTCGAGGTTCACGGTGAGGTTCTCGCCGCTGCTCACCGCGCCGGTGCGGTCGTCGCCGTCGAGATGGATGAACGGCGGCTGGTGCAGCGCCCCGAAGGCGTTGCCGAGCGCCTGGACGACGCCCTTGCTGCCGTCGGACAGTTCGAACAGGGCGCACAGGTCGAGGTCGAGGTCCGCGTGCATGGCGACGGCCCGGCCCAGCTTGCTGCCCCATCCCTTGAACTGCTTGCGCACCTCCCAGTTGAGGTTCACGCGCATGGCGCCGGAGGTGCCGCCCTGCTTGGCCAGGGAGACCGCCGGGGACTCCTTGGTGAGTGTGACCTTGGTGAGGCGGACCGGGGCGGGGGGCGCGGGCGGCGGGGGCGGAGCGGCGGTCACCGGGGTCGGCGCGGTGACGGGCGGGGCCACGGGTGCGGGCGCGGGCTGCGCCACGGGCGCGGGCGGTGTCGGCGCCGGATGCTGCGGCTCGTCCACGGTGATGCCGTAGTCGGTGGCCAGTCCCACCAGCCCGCTACCGTAGCCCTGACCGACGGCGCGGAACTTCCAGGCGCCCTGGCGTCGGTAGAACTCTCCGAGGACGAAAGCGGTTTCGACGCCGGCGTCCGCGCTGTCGTAGCGCGCGATCTCGGTGCCCGCCCGGTCGTCGAGCACACGGATGAACAGTCCGGGCACCTGTCCGAAGGTGCCTCTGTCCGCCGAGGCGGCCAGCACCACGGTCTCGATGCCGGGCTCCACGCGCGCGAGGTCGACGAGCAGCGCGTCGGTCACCTGGCCGCCGGCGTCCCGCTTGCCCTCGTGGCGGACCGCGCCGGAGGAGTGGGCGGGCTGGTTGTAGAAGACGAAGTCCGCGTCGGAGCGCACCTTTCCACCGACAAGGAGCAGCGCCGAGGCGTCCGCGTCGGGCACGCCCGGTCCGGAACGCCACCCCAATTCCACCCGAAGCGCGGCCGTCGGCACCGCGATGTTCGATCCTTTCGGCATTGACATGTCTGCCCCCATCAGAAGGTCGCCCAGAAGGTCGTCGCCAGGCCGCGTCCCACGCAGTCCGCCGGATCCGGACGGATCCGTTGTGGCGCCAAACCTATTGCCCCGAGCCCCGGAACCCCCAGGACCCGTACCGAAAGATCCGTGGCCAACCGCCGGTAACCCGCCGGGAACTCGGCCTTTACACGACCAGAACGCACTTTTCTGCCCTTTTTCGCCGAGTTCGCTCGCATTGAGGATCCGACGTCACGGCCGACACGGAAAACAACCCTCTTATCGGTCTCCCCAATCAGCACATCGTGGGCTTACCTTATGTGCCATGACCTCCCCCCGCTCCACCTACGGCGGCGGTTACTACTCCGCCTCGTCCTTCGCGGACACCCCGATCTACGACTCTCTCGTTGCCGAGCGGGGAACCCCTCAGATCGCCCCGATCCGGGTCCCCGCCCAGTACGACATCCCGGGCAGCAATCTGCCCGCGCTGCCGTCGGCGCTTCCCGCGCTGCCCGCGGGCCCCTCCCAGCAGTCCCCCGCCTACGGTTATCCGCAGGCCCAGCAGCCCTCGCCGCTGCAGCAAGCGCCGAACGCGTACATCCCGCAGCAGACCTCGGGACCGCGTGGATACCCGGGCGCCCAGCCGCAGCAGCAGCAGCGCCCGATGGGCGGCAACACGGGCTACGAGGCCATGCGCCCCGCGGCTCCGCGTCCGGCCCCGGCCGCGCCGTACCAGCAGGAGCCGTACAACGGCCAGCAGTACCGGGGGTACTGAGCGGGCCGGAATACTCCGCGTATTCCGCGCGGGGTTGTCCGAGCCTCCTGGCAGGATGACTCCATGGGGAATCCGTCACTGCACTCGATCCATGTCCACCCGCTCAAGGCGGCCCGGGGCTTCGCGCCCGACGAGGCCGCCGTGGAGCCCTGGGGGTTGGCGGGCGACCGCCGCTGGGTGCTGGTCGACGACTCGGGCAAGGTCATCACTCAACGTCCACATCCGCGAATGGCGTTGGCCGCCGCCGGGCTTCTGCCCGGCGGCGGTCTCTTGCTGTCCGCGCCCGGCCGTGACCCGCTCACGGTCCGCGCGCCCGAGCCCACGGGGACGACGACGGTGGAGATCTGGCGGGACAAGGTGGAGGGAGTCCCGGCCGACGGGGCGGCGCACGCCTGGTTCAGCGACTCCCTGGGCATCCCCGTCCGGCTCGTGCACCTCGACGACCCGGCGACCCGCCGCCCGATCGACCCCGAGTACGCCCGCCCCGGCGAGACCGTGAGCTTCGCGGACGGCTACCCGCTGCTGCTCACCACTCTCGCCTCGCTCGACGCGCTCAACGCCCTGGTCGCGGGCGGCGACCACCCCGAGGAGGGCCCCCTGCCCATGAGCCGCTTCCGGCCGAATGTGGTCGTCGACGGCACGGAGGCCTGGGCCGAGGACGGCTGGCGGCGCGTCGAGATCGGCGAGGTCTCCTTCCGGGTCGCCACGATGTGCGGCCGGTGCGTGGTGACCACCACCGACCAGGACACCGCCGAGCGCGGCCGGGAGCCGCTGCGTACGCTCGCCCGCCATCGGCGTTTCGGGGACAAGCTGGTCTTCGGGCAGAACCTGGTCCCGGAATCCGGGGGCACGGTACGGATCGGCGATTCGGTGCGCGTAGTCGAATAGGCCGGCTGGGTCGGCGCCGGATCTCGATGAGATCTGGGCGGTCTTGAGGAAACCCCGCTTCCCTCTTGAAAACTCAACCTTCTACGATTCGGTTCAGGCGCGGGGAACACAAGCCCCGCGCCTGACCGTTGAGCCTTTGTGAGAAGTTCATGAGAAGGCCGGTCGGAGGGTGATCTCGCTCTCTCTTGACCGGGACCGCGCGTGGACGGCTCACCCCGGGGCTATCACGGACGCGGAGGGGGGTGTGGGTCGTGCGGGCGATCGGTGGACTTCGGGCGTTCGGCGGGCTGTGGCGTTGGCGGCACAATCCGTTGCGCCGGACGACCGATCTGGTCGAGGCATCGCTGGCGTTCGCGACCCTCGTGCTGATCCTCGTCGTCGCGCCCCTGGTCGGCGCTCTCGTCGGCACCACCGCCCAGGGGGCTCTTCAGCAGGCCGTGCGGGACCAGCAGGAGTCCCGGCACCGGGTGACGGCCACCGTCGTCAAGAAGGTCGACGGCTCCCCGCTGGACCCGGACCCCGAGACCTCCACGACCCGCGACCGGCAGAGCCGGGTGGTCGCCGACTGGACCGGCCCGGACGGCACCGACCGCCACGGCACGGTCATGGCGAACCTCAAGACCCCGCAGCCGGGCGACCACTTCACGCTGTGGACGGACGGGCAGGGCCGGACCGTGGGCCGCCCCCTGGACACCGCCACCGCGACGACGCACGCGGTGCTGGCCGGCTTCGGCGCGACCATGCTCGCCGCGGGGTTCGTCGAGGGCGGCAGACGGCTGATCGTCTGGCGCATGGTCCGCCGCCGGTACACCCGCTGGGACCAGGCATGGGACAGGGCGGGACCGGACTGGGGCAGGACGGGAACGGGCAGCTGACCGCCTTTCCACTCCGGTCAACTCCCCCTGCCCGCGCACGCTACGGTGGACCGACCAGCCGAACTGTTCGGCATCGACCCGCGTTCCACGAGGTGGGGGCACAGCAACGCCATGGCACAGGGCACGGTCCAGGTGACGCACACCGGAACATCGCGGTGGCGGCGCCGTACGGGTGAGTACACGTCGCTCGCCGCGGCCCTGGAGGCCGCGAGCGACGGCGATGTGCTCATCGTCGCCCCCGGCACGTACCGGGAGAACCTCGTCGTGCGGCGGGGGGTCACACTGCGCGGCCCGGAGGGCTCGCCCGGCTCGGTACGCATCGCGCCCGTGGACGGGGTGCCGTTGACGGTGTCCGCCTCGGCCGTGGTGCAGGATCTGCACGTGGAGGGCCAGGACTCGGCGGCGCCCGCGCTGCTCGTCGAGGACGGCACGCCGGAGCTGCTGGACCTGCGGATCGTCACGCGTTCCGCGGCCGGCATAGAGGTGCGCGGCGGCGCCCGCCCGACGGTCCGCCGCTGCACGGTCGACAATCCGGCCGGCATCGGCATCGCCGTGGTCGACGGCGGCGGTGGCGTGTTCGAGGAGTGCGAGGTCGTCGCGGCCGGTCAGGCCGGAGTCGCGGTGCGCGGCGGCGGCCATCCCCGCCTGGAGCGGTGCCGGATCCACCACACCTCGGGTTCGGGCCTCACGGCGACCGGCGAGAACTCCGCGCTGGAAGCGGTCGGCTGCGAGATCTACGAGGTGCGCGGCAGCGGCGTCCAGATCACCGGCCGGGCCACGGCCCATCTCACCGACTGCGATGTGCACCGGACCACGGCGGACGGGGTCACGCTCGACACGGACGCCGTGCTCACCCTCGCCGACTGCCGTATCCACGACATCCCGGAGAACGCGGTGGACCTCCGCTCGCGCTCCGTCCTCACCCTGACCCGCACGACGGTGCGCCAGTTCGGGCGCAACGGGCTGTCGGTGTGGGACCCGGGCACCCGCGTGGACGCCAACCAGTGCGAGATCTTCGACAGCACCGGCGACTATCCGGCCGTCTGGGTCAGCGACGGCGCGACGGCGGTGCTGGAGTCCTGCCGGGTGCACGATGTGCCGGACGCGCTCTTCGTGCTGGACCGGGGTTCGCGCGCCGACGTCGTCGACAGTGATCTGTCGCAGGTGCGGAACACGGCGGTGTCGGTGAGCGACGGGGCGACCGCACAGCTCGACGACTGCCGGATCCGGGACGCCGCGACAGGTGCCTGGTTCCGCGACCACGGCAGCGGCGGCACCCTCAACAACTGCACGGTGGACGGCACCCAGACCGGCGTGATCGTCACCAAGGGCGCGGACCCGACCATCGAGCGCTGCACGGTCACCTCGCCCGCCGAGGCGGGCTTCTATGTCTCGGCCGGCGGCCGCGGCAGCTTCCTCAACTGCCGGGTGACGGGCAGCGGCGGCTACGGCTTCCACATCATCGACGGCAGCCGGTCGACGCTGCGCAAGTGCCGTACGGAGCGCTGTGCGCGCGGCGGCTACGAGTTCGCGGAGGGCGGCACCGGCACGGCGGGCGGCGGCCCGGTCGTCGAGGACTGCACCAGCGACGAGAGCGCGGGCGTGCGGCCCCCGGCGCTGGAGACCGCCACCCAGACCACCACCCTGTCCCCCGGTGTGCTGGGTTCGCTCCCGGCCCAGCGCACCACCGAGCAGCCGTCGGCCGTGGCGCCCGCCGCCGAGCCCGAGGAGCCGGCGCGGACCTCGAAGGCCGTGCTCGGTGAACTCGACGCGCTGGTCGGCCTGGAGAGCGTCAAGCGTGAGGTCCGTGCCCTCACGGACATGATCGAGGTGGGCCGCCGCCGCCAGCAGGCCGGTCTCAAGGCGGCTTCCGTCAAACGCCACCTGGTGTTCACGGGCTCCCCCGGCACCGGCAAGACGACCGTGGCCCGTCTGTACGGCGAGATCCTGGCCTCGCTCGGCGTCCTGGAGAAGGGGCATCTCGTCGAGGTGTCCCGCGTGGACCTGGTCGGCGAACACATCGGCTCCACCGCGATCCGCACCCAGGAGGCCTTCGAACGGGCCCGTGGCGGTGTGCTGTTCATCGACGAGGCGTACGCGCTGTCGCCGGAGGACTCAGGGAGGGACTTCGGCAAGGAGGCCATCGACACGCTGGTCAAGCTGATGGAGGACCACCGGGACGCGGTGGTGGTCATCGTCGCCGGGTACACGGCCGAGATGGAGCGCTTCCTCACCGTCAACCCCGGTGTCGCGTCCCGTTTCTCCCGGACCATCACCTTCGACGACTACGTCCCGGACGAGCTGCTGCGCATCGTGGAGCAGCAGGCCGAGGAGCACGAGTACCGGCTGGCGCCGGGTGCGGGCGAGGGGCTGCTGAAGTACTTCACGGCGATCCCCAAGGGCCCGGCCTTCGGCAACGGCCGCACCGCGCGGCAGACCTTCGAGGCGATGGTGGAGCGCCACGCCAGCCGGGTGGCCCAGGTCGCCGAACCGAGTACGGACGAACTGACGTTGCTGTACGCGGAGGACCTGCCGGAGCTGCCGTAGCACCCGTCGCACGGCGGGGAGGGATCCGGAGGGAAACCCGAGCGCCGAGTGACCTGGCCGCCGGAATGGGGCGTAGGCCTGGACCCACGTGGGGTGGGCGCCGGCACGCGCGCGTCCTGCGAACTCCCTGCGACAGACCGGCACTCGGCGAACCTCCGGCCCTGGCCCGCGCCGGACGGCGGCATCCTAGGACCGGCGTGGGCCCGGCACGTCCGGGCCCAGCCGGTCCAGCAGCCGCTTCCGCTCCGCGGCGAACGCCGGGTCCGCCTGGTAGTCGGAGTGGCCGAGGATCGGGGCGGGCAGGGGGTGCGCGCCGGTGCGGCCGTAGGCGAGCGGGTCGTTGAACGGCTCGGCGTCGACCTGCGGCCCACAGGCGCTGGTCAGGCGCACGGGGCCGCCTATGGGGTCGGTGAGGCGGTACAGGTTGCGCCAGCAGTCGACCTCGCGGTGCAGCGAGGCGAGCGGCTCCGGGCCGAAGTGGGCGGGGAACCAGCGGCCGTACAGCCGCTCCAGCGGTGAGCCGTAGGTGAGCAGCGCGACCCGCTTGCGGACGGACGGCGTCAGCTGCCAGGCGGCGGCCGCCGCGAGGACACTGCCCTGGGAATGGCCGGAGAGGACGAGACGGCCGCCCGTGGTGCGCGTCCAGGTGGCCATGCGCCAGGTCAGGTCGGGCACGGCCCGCTCGGCATAGCAGGGCGGTGCGAACGGGTGTGCGGCGCGCGGCCAGAATGTGCCCACGTCCCAGAGGATGCCGATCGTGCGGCGCGCGGAGGCGTCCTTGTAGGCCCGGCGCCCCCAGGTGACGAACAGCAGGAAGCCCACGCCGATGAGCCAGGACCCCAGCGCCTGGGCGGTCTGGGCGCCGCCCTCGACGAAGGCGTACGAGCCGTGCGCCGCCCGCGCCGGTGTCGCGCGCGCCATCAGGGAGCCGGCCAGGGCGCCCGCGCCGAGGAGCAACGTCACGGTGGAGGTGATGCCGACGATGCGGGGCGCCCGGTCGGTGAGGGCGGCCATGGCCCGGGTGCGCGCGATACGGCGGGTGCGGGCGGCGTCCTGGGACTCGGGTTCCTCCTTCGCCGGCTCTTCGCCCGGTGGCTGCTCCGCTCGGCGCTCGTGGTGCTGCCCGCCCTCCACCAGGCCGTACTCGTGTTCCACCGCCGCCGTCTCCGCGCGGCGCAGCACCCAGGTGCGGCGGGCCAGCCAGCCGAGGAGGCCGAGGACGACCAGGAGGAGAGGCGGGATGACGGAGGCCTGCCAGGTGAGGAGGACGGGTGGGCCGGGCAGGGCGTCGTCGGTGCCGCCCAGCCAGTCGGCGACGCGTTGGGCGACACCTGCAGACATGACGCCGCCGAGGGCGCAGGCGAGCATCGCCACGGCGGGGCCGGCCAGGCCGTACATGGCGGTGCGCGGGTCCGGGTGGGAGCGGTACAGGGTATGGGCGACCACGCCGAGCGCGATGACGAGCACGCCCTGGACCAGGGTGATCCCGCCGAAGGTCAGGTCTCCCGGCAGCCGCCCCGCCGACGTCCAGCCGGGGCGCGACCACCCGGCGTGGATGAGGGCGAGGACGAGCAGGGCGATCGAGGCGGCGGGCAGGCGGCGCACCAGGTGTTCGTCCAGGTCCTTGTCGAGGCGCCGCTCGCTGCGGCCCCGGCGGCAGACCACCCACACCACGACGACGGCCAGCAGGACGAGCGCGGCGTTCAGCAGCCAGCCGAGGAGCTCCAGGGCGGTGGGGCCGCCCGCCCGGCGGTCGTGGCGGGCCGCGGACGTGCCGACGGCCGCCGCGACCGTCAGGAAACCGGCCGCCGCGTGGGCGGCCCGCAGCCTGGCCACCAGGCGGCGCCCGTACCAGAAGCCGGGGCGGCCGAGAGCGACCTGCGCCGTGTCCTCCTCGCGCTCGGCGTGCTCCTCCTGTTCGGCGTCGTCGCGGTCCATGGGGCGCTGGGACTCGTACTCGCTCCAGGTGCGGTGGGACAGGTACCACAGGAGGGCGGTCAGTGCGGTGGGCACCAGGGCGGCCAGGGCGAGGCGGCGGCCGGGCCGGCTCCACCAGCCGTCGTCGGAGCCGGCCGGGGAGAGGAATCCGAGCCAGGTGTGCGCCTCGGCGCAGGCGCGTGCGCCCGCGCACTGCCAGGCGGTCAGGTCGAGGGCGACCTCGCAGGCGGCGGCGACGAGCAGCACGGTCAGGGTCAGGCCGGTCAGACGGACGAGGAGGCCGTAGAGGCGGACCGCGCGTCGGCGGTCGCGGGCACTGGGGCGCATCCAGTGGGCGAGGTTGACGACCATGAAGGGGAGCAGCAACAGCCACAGGGCGCGGGAGCCGTTTCCGGAGGTGAGGTTGCACCACACATAGGCCTCGGGGACGGGCTTGCCGCGGTAGTCCTCTGGGCGTGCCTCCGCGTCGGCGTCGTCGATGCGCCGGAAGACGGCGGCCGTGTCGTCGCCGGTGATCCGGACCGTGCGCGGGTCGTCCAGCATGCGTTCGGGGGTGGTGCCGCCGACGCCGTGGACGAGGAGTTCGAGGGCGTTCCCGTCCGTCGTGAACCGGCCAGTGTCCCGGTGCTCCGGTACTTGTGTGGCTTCCGGATGTTCCCTGAGTTCCGTATGTGTCGTATGTTCCGTCGCACGATCCACTGTTCCGCTTCCCCCGTGATGCGCCGCGAGTCAGATGTGCTGTGCAGGCACAGATGATCGCCGCTGAGCGGGGCTCGTACACCTGTGGTCACCGAATCTCCTCGATCCATGTGATAGTGGCGGGCGCGAGGAACGGAGCGTGACGTATCCGTGCCTGTGCGGGTAGTGGCGTCACCGCTTGTGGGGCGTGCGAACATGGGACGTCCTCGGGACCGGGGGCTGGGGAAAGTGCTCGTCGGAGGGGGTATCGGAGGCGTGTCGGGCGTGATGGGGCGAAAGGACCGGAGCGGGCGTGAGTGAGAACCAGAACCTCCTCGCGGAGCAGCGCCGTGCCTTGATCCTCGACGAGGTGCGACGGCGGGGCGGGGTCCGTGTCAACGAGTTGACGCGCAAGCTGGGCGTGTCGGACATGACGGTGCGCCGGGATCTGGACGCGCTCGCCCGCCAGGGCGTGGTCGAGAAGGTGCACGGCGGCGCGGTGCCGGTGGCCGAGGCGAGCACGCACGAGCCGGGTTTCGAGGCGAAGTCCGGGCTGGAGCTGTCCGCCAAGGAGGACATCGCGCGGGCCGCCGCGGAGCTGGTCGCGCCGGGTTCCGCGATCGCGTTGTCGGGCGGTACGACGACGTACGCGCTCGCGCACCGGCTCGTGGACGTGCCGGATCTGACCGTGGTGACGAACTCGGTGCGCGTCGCCGACGTCTTCCATGCCGCCCAGCGGACGTCGGGACCCCGGCAGGGTGCGGCGACCGTCGTACTCACCGGTGGGGTGCGGACGCCGTCCGACTCGCTGGTGGGGCCGGTGGCCGATCAGGCGATCGCGGCGCTCCACTTCGATGTGCTGTTCCTGGGTGTGCACGGGATATCGGTGGAGGCTGGGCTGTCCACGCCGAATCTGGCGGAGGCCGAGACGAACCGGCGGCTCGTGCAGTCGGCGCGGCGGGTCGTGGTGGTGGCCGACCACACCAAGTGGGGGACGGTGGGGCTCAGTTCGTTCGCCGCGCTGGAGCAGATCGACACCTTGGTGACCGACGCGGGGTTGGCCGCGCAGGCGCGGGCCGAGATCTCGGAGCATCTGCGGCGGCTGGTGGTGGCCGGGGAGGCCGAGGACGGCGCCGATCTCTGAGGCATGCCGGGTCCCGGCCGGCTGTTGAAAGCCATGGCCCAGTAGGGCGCTTCTGATGGATCTCCCGCGACGCCGCGGAGATCCATCAGATGGGCCCTAGTTCCGCCACACGCCCGTCTCCAGCAGCGCGTCGATGGCTGCCGAGTACGGTGCGATGTCCAGGCCCTGTTGCGCCAGCCACTCGTCCGAGTAGTACTTGTCGAGGTAGCGGTCGCCGGGGTCGCACAGGAGGGTGACGACGCTGCCCCGGCGGTTCTGGGACACCATCTCGGCGACGATCTTGAGGGCGCTCCACAGGCCGGTGCCGGTGGAGCCGCCCGCCTTGCGGCCGATGGCCCGCTCCAGGGCCCGTACGGCGGCGACGCTGGCGGCGTCGGGGACCTTCATCATGCGGTCGACGGCGCCGGGGACGAAGCTGGGCTCCATCCGGGGGCGGCCGATGCCCTCGATACGGGAGCCGCAGTCGCAGGTGACGTCGGGATCGCCGGTGGTCCAGCCCTCGAAGAAACAGGAGTTCTCGGGGTCGGCGACACAGATACGGGTGTCGTACTGCATGTAGTGGACGTAGCGGGCGATGGTCGCGGAGGTGCCTCCGGTGCCCGCGGTGGCGACGATCCAGGCGGGCTCCGGGAAACGCTCCAACTGGAGCTGCCGGAAGACGGATTCGGCGATGTTGTTGTTGCCCCGCCAGTCCGTGGCCCGTTCCGCGTAGGTGAACTGGTCCATGTAGCGGCCGCCGGTCTCCACCGCGAGGCGGGCCGACTCCTCGTACATCTTCCGTGAGTCGTCCACGAAGTGGCAGCGGCCGCCGTGGAACTCGATCAGGCGGATCTTCTCGGGGCTGGTCGTGCGCGGCATGACGGCGATGAAGGGGACGCCGATGAGTTTGGCGAAGTACGCCTCGGAGACGGCCGTGGAGCCGCTGGACGCCTCGATGACGGGGCGGCCCGGCCGGATCCAGCCGTTGCACAGGCCGTACAGGAAGAGGGAGCGGGCGAGGCGGTGCTTGAGGCTGCCGGTGGGGTGGGTCGACTCGTCCTTGAGATACAGGTCGATGCCCCATCTCTCGGGCAGGGGGAAGCGCAGCAGATGGGTGTCGGCGGAGCGGTTGGCGTCGGCCTGGACCTTGCGGACGGCTTCTTTGAGCCAGGTCCGGTACTCGGTGTCGGTGTGGTCGACATCGAGGGTCGCGTCAGGGCGGGCGGGGTGGGGGGTGCTCACGGCGTGCTCCTCACGCGTTGCGCCGACGGCGGATCGCGGCGTCGGACGTCCCGATGATAGACACCTTCCGCAAGCTTCTCACCTGCATAAACATACCTTTGAGCACCTCAAAGGCACTCCTGTGGCAGCGATGCGCGGGGCGCATGGGGGGCGCATGCCGCGCGTGCGCCGGAACCCCGCCCCCGACCCTCCATGCGCACTGGTGCTCGACGCGGCGGACGTGCAGACTTCACCGCAGGGGCCGGGTCGGTGCCACAGGGTCACCCAGGGGAAGGCGACCTCGGGCACACTGGATCACGGTCCGCCACGGATCACCACTGAGGACAGCCGAGCGCACTAGGGGGCGGGGCAGCATGGCGGAGCCGGAGTTCACGGCCACGGGCGTGCGGATCGGAAAGAGGCTGCGGCAGCTCACCCGGGCGGGCCAGGTCCGGATCGAGGACGGCCGGCTGCAACTGCTGACCAGTTACGGCAGCGAGATCGACAGCGCCCCGGTACAGGCGGTACGCGCCTCGAAGCCCTGGTTCGGAGACGAGGACCGGGCGATGGCCGACGTCAACGGCACCCGGTACACGCTGACGCTCAACGAGCAGGACCCGGCTCCGGGAAAGCCCGGGCCGCCCTCGGCGCGCCGGTTCATAGAAGCGGTGCGCAGGGCCGCGGGGCGCAGCGGCTGACGAACCGCGAGTTGCGGGACCGGACCCCCTGAGCCACTCTGGTCTCACATCACTCTGGGTTTACCGGCGATAACGCTGCGAACCAGCCCGCCGGCCACGACAGCGGGCGGCGGACGTACGCAGCCACCCCAAGAGCAGGCGACAGCCATGGCGGTCGCCCACAGCAGGCGGCAGTCGTAGGCGGCCGCCCCCACAGCAGGCGGCGTTTTTCGCCCAGCCACCTCGCTGGATCCGTACTCCGATCTTCTTCCGGACTCAATTTCGGGGAGTCGCAGCCGTGATCAGCCAGCAAAGCAGGCACTGCACGGTGGAGCTCCAAGCCCTGCCGTCGCGGATCGGCCAGGTCCGCAGAATCGTATCTGCGCAATTGCGCTACTGGCATCTGGATCCCTTGATAGACCGGGCCGCACTCGGCGTGACCGAGCTGCTGTCCAACGTCCACCGGCACGCGGAGCCGGACAAGATGTGCACCGTGGAGATGGAGTTGCTCCTCGGCCGGCTCACGGTCTCGGTGCACGACAACGACCCCCGTCTCCCGGTCGTCCAGGACGCGGAGGCCTTCGCCACCTGCGGCCGGGGTCTCGCGATGGTCGCCGCGGTGAGCGAGAGCTGGGGTGTGCGGCCGCACGGCGAGTCGGGGAAGATCGTGTGGTTCACCCTGCCGGCGTCCTCGGCCGCGGTGCCGAAGATCTCGCCGTACGACGTCGGGCAACTGCCTGACACCGGACAGACGTACGACGCCGGACGCAGGCCCGCCGCGCGTGGGCGCAGGTCCGAACACGCTCCCGCCCGGTCGGCCGTCGCAGGCTGACCGGGCGGTGACCACCCTCTCGTCGTCGTACGTCGGTCGGTGGCTCACTCGGTGGCGACGGCGCGCGGGATGTCCAGGCGTGCCGCCCGCCTCGCCGCCGGAGCCCTGGCAGGGCTCCGGCGGCGAGGCCCACGAGGCCCACGAAGCCCACGAGGCCCACGAGGCCCACGACCGTGAGGTGCGGCAGTGGCATCGCCAAGGCGAAGACGCTGTCGCTCTCACCGTCGGAGGCCTTGACGAGGATCCACAGCCGAGGAAGGCGCCGAGGGCGAGGCCGCCCGCCGTGCCGAACGCGGCGACCAGGACCGATTCCCGGGGGACCATGGCCCGCAGCATGGCCCGCAGTCGGGACCGGGTCTGTCCGACGGCCCGACGGAGCAGGCCCAGCTCGCGGGTGCGCTCATGGAGGGCGAGCGTCAGCGTTGGCGATGGGAAGGGGACGTTGACCGTCGCGAACCCCGCCGCACTCGGCGCCCTCTTCGACCTCGGCGACGTACGGGGCTCGCTCGACGGCCTCGGCACCGACGGCATCGCCGTCACCGGCAACGAGGCCGACAAGCAGGGCCTGAAGCCCGGCGACCAGGCCGAACTCACCTTCGCCGACGGGCAGAAGGAGATTACCGTCCGAGCCGTCTGCGGCCGGTCGGAACTCACGGGCGACTACGTCATCACCCGCGCGGCCTGGATGGTGTACGGCTCCGGCGACACGGCGGTACGGGCCCTGGACGGGGCGGGGTGGTCATGCCGTACCGCCCTTGGAGGCCGGACCGAACTGCTCGTCCAGGACGGACAGCCTCCGCCAGTACTCGTCCTCGTCGATCTCGCCGGCGGCGAAACGGCGGCCGAGCAGCGCGATCGGGGAGTCGCCGGAGGGCCGGGGGCCGCCGTACGGGCGTGAGCCGTCCGCCGCGCGCCACGGGCCCGGGCGGCCGCGCCAGACGGTGCGGCGCAGCAGGGTGACGGCGCCGACGACGACCGCCGCCCAGATCAGCGGGAGGACGAGGATCCAGGGTCCGGGGCCACCGTCCCAGTTCGCGAGGGTCTGCATCTCGAACTCATCTCCTAGGTCGCGTTTTTCCGAGATGACTTGAGGCTCTCGCCGGGAGGGGGTTCGGGTCGTCGTACGGTCAGCGGCAGCGGGCGTACCTCCTCCGGAGTACGGCGGGCGCCGGGGTCTGCTTCCCAAGGTCTTGGGCTCCCGGACTCTCGGGCTCCCGGACTCTCGTTTTCTGTAACTACTAGTATGTACAGTGAGGGCATGAGCACCCCGGAGCGTCTGATCGAGTCCACCCGTGAGCTGCTGTGGGAGCGCGGCTATGTGGGCACCAGCCCCAAGGCCATCCTGGAGCGGTCGGGGGCCGGGCAGGGCAGCATGTACCACCACTTCAAGGGGAAACCGGACCTCGCCCTGGCGGCGATCCGGCGGACGGCCGAGGAGCTGCGGGCTACCGCCGAGAAAGTACTCGACGGGCCGGGCTCCCCCCACGAGCGCGTCGAGGCGTATCTGCGGCGCGAGCGGGACGTGCTGCGCGGCTGTCCCGTCGGGCGGCTCACGATGGACCCGGACGTGATCGCGAGCGACGAGCTGCGCGCGCCGGTGGACGAGACCATCGACTGGCTGCGTGAACGCCTCGCCGGGCTCGTCGAAGAGGGCAAGGAGAAGGGGCAGTTCGCGCCGGAGCTGGACGCGGAGGAGATCGCCGCGACGATCGTGGCGACCGTGCAAGGCGGTTACGTACTGGCCCGCGCGTCGGGATCGCCGGCGGCCTTCGACGCGGGCGCCCGGGGCCTGCTCGCCCTGCTCCGGCCCGGACGACGGACCGCCCGACAGACCACCTGATAGACCACCTGATAGACCACCCAGCGGCCCTACACCCCTGCGGAGCCATTCGATGCACGCCATGCAGTACGAGATCACCCTGCCCGCCGATTACGACATGGACGTCATCCGCGCCCGCGCGACCGGCAAGGGCCCCCTGCTGGACGACTTTCCCGGGCTCGGGCTGAAGGCGTACCTCATGCGGGAGCGCGGGGTCGGCGGGTCGCCGGTCAATCAGTACGCCCCGTTCTACCTCTGGAACACACCGGCGGGCATGAACTCCTTCCTCTGGGGCCCCGGATTCCAGGGCCTGTCCGACGACTTCGGGCGCCCCCGCGTGCGGCACTGGACGGGACTGGCCCACGAGGAGGGCGGCTCCGCCGGTGCCGTGCCGAGGATTGCCGTGCGCCGCCGGTGGAGTGTGCCGGAGGGGGTACGGCTCGCCGACGTCGCGGCGGAGGCGGTGGATGAGGCGGGGCGGCTGGCCTCGCTCGACGGGGCGGTGTGCGCGGCGGCCGTGCTCGACCCGGACCGCTGGGAGCTGGTGCACTTCTCACTCTGGGACCACGACGTGCCGAAGGCCGAGGGCGAGGTCTTCCAGGTGCTGTACATGAACACGCCGGAACGCGAGCGGCTGCCCCGGGGCCGGCAGTGGTGACCGCCGACGCACCGAGGATGGGGGATGACTGCGAGACGGCCGCCCTGCCCGCCGACGGCCCGGCCCGTATCTGCTCGTACGAGTGCACCTTCTGTGTGCCCTGTGGTGAGGCCATGGGCCAGGTCTGCCCCAACTGCGGTGGGGAGCTGGTGGCCGGACCCCGCCGCCGGGTCGCCGCGTAGGCGTCACGCCACGGAGATGTCCACGGGCGGGCGGAGCTTCGCCGCCGCGGCGAGCGCCTCGTGGACCGGGTGGGCGTCGAAGGCCGCCAACAGGTCCTGATCGGCGGGTCGTTCGACGGCCGGATAGGCGATCTGTTCGTAGGCGGCCTGGAAGCGGGGGCCCCAGCGGCGGGCTCCGAGGCGGGCCGTGCGGGAGCAGTTGTCGACCATGTACGCCACGTCGCGGGCGTGCATGTAGGGCAGCAGGGAGTCGACGGCCTCGATGACGGACTCGTTGACGATCTCCGACCAGGGGTGGCCGCGCTCGGCGAACTCGTCGATCTGGGCGGTCATGGTGGCGACGAGGACCCCGGCGGTGAACGGGTCGACGGGCAGCTCCCGTTCGCTGCGGCGGGCGCGCACGCGGTCGCTCACGGACCACATGAGTGAGCCCCCGATCCCGCTCATCGGGCGGGCGCCGAGGCGTCGTTCGGCCAGGATCACACTGCGCAACTCGGTGCCGTCGGCCACCTCGTCGTAGATCTCCGCGACGATCTCGCGGGCGGGCCCGTACGTGGCCGTGTACGCGCGGTCGAAGATGTCCCGGCCGGCCGTATCGAGGCCCTCGCGCACCGAGCGGAGCCCGGCCTGGGAGATGGTGCGGGCGAGGGGGCCGGTGATGTTCTCGCAGGAGCGCTCGTACGCGGTCACCTCGTCGTCCCCGGCGAGACGGCGGCGGGTGTACAGGCTCTCGACGATGCCGTGGACGGCGCCGAGCAGGATGGCGCGCTCGCCGACGATGTCGGAGAGGTACTCGCTCTCCAGGGTGGTGCGGAAGGTGTACGGGGAGCCGAGCGCGACCGACCAGGCGAGGGCTCGGTCGGTGGCGTGGCCGTCGGGGTCGGCACGGACCGCGTAACTGCTGTTGATCCCGGCGCCGTTGATCTCCGCGCCCTGCTCGTAGAGGCGGCGGACCGAGTCGCCCATGCCCTTGGGGCAGACGGCGATGACTCCGTGTCCTGGCGGGAAGTCGCCGCCGGTCTCGTGGAGGTGGCCGAGGAGGAAGCCGTGGGAGAGGCCGATGGTGGCGCCGGGCTTCAGGGCGGCGAAGATCTCCTGGTGGTGGGCGGCGAGTGCCGCGTCGGCGATCAGGAGGATGACGAGGTCGCTGTCGGCGGTGACGGCGAGCCAGTCGCCAAGGGTGCCGTCCGCCTCGGTGAAGCCGTGGGTGCGGGCGTCGGCGGCCGAGGCGGAGCCGGGGCGCAGGCCGACGGCGACGGTGATGTCGGTTGCGGCGAGGGAGTCGCGCAGGTTGCGGGCCTGGGCCCGGCCCTGCGGTCCCCAGCCGATGACACCGATGCGGCGCACCCCCTTGAGGGCCCCCGACAGCAGCGGGAAGAGGTGGCGTCCGCCGCGCAGGACGGTCTCGGTGCCGCCGGGCACCGCCATGGTTTCGAGGGCGAAGACGGTGGAGGTGGTCATGGTGGAGTTGTAGGGTCCGGGCGAGTGTTGCGGCAAGCGCAACCTTTGCAGCGGAGTGTTGCACCATATGAAAGACACAGGTGAGCGTGGATGCGGGACGACCGTCGTGAGCTTCGGCTGTTCCTCCATCTGGCGCGGACTCTGAACTTCGGCCGGACCAGCCTGGACTGCCATGTCAGCCCGGCGACCCTGACGCGTACCGTGCAGCGGCTGGAGTCCGACCTCGGGCACCGGCTCCTCGACCGTGGGCCGAGGGGTGTCTCGCTGACGGCCGAGGGGCACCGCTTCCGCGAATACGCCACCGAGGCACTGGAGTTGTGGCGCGCGTACCGCGAGGAGCATCCCGACCCGGCCGAACTCACCGGGCGACTCGCGGTGTTCGCGACGGTGACGGCGTGTCAGGCTCTGCTGCCCCGACTGCTGGCGCCCTTCCGCCGGGCCCACCCGCAGGTCCGCCTGGATCTGCGCACCGGTGACGCGGCCGCCGCGCTGGCCCGGCTGGACGAGGGCGAGGTGGACGTGGCGGTCGCGGGCATCCCGACGCGGCTGCCGGAGTCGCTGGCAGGCCGGACGGTGGCGACGACGGACCTGGTGTTCGTCACCGCCCGCGACCGCCCGGACCCCGGCCTCGACGGCCCCTTCGTGCTCCCCCACCGCGGCCTGGTCCGCGACGCCGCCGACCGCTGGTTCCGCGCCCACGACAGCCGGCCCGAACTCGCCGCCGAACCGGAGGGCCACGAGGCGCTGCTGACCCTCGTCGCGCTGGGCTGCGGCACCGGCGTGGTCCCCCGGCTGGTGCTCGACCACAGCGCCGTGCGCGACCGACTCGCGGCGATCACCACCGGCACACCACCGGAGCCGTTCCCGATCGGGCTGTGCGTGCGGCGGGCCGATCTGCGGCGGCCCCAGGTGGCGGCGCTGTGGAGTCTCACGGCGGAGGCCGACCGGTCGTCCGAGGGATGACCTCCAGAGCCGGGTTAACCTTCCGATCACTTTGAAGACAACTCCCATCTCCGCAATGGCAATTGCCCGTTCTCCATATCCCGCCCCATTCGGAATAATTACTTTCACTTTCCTCCGGCGGCACAACCTTCGTCGATCGCCGGGCCTCTAATTCGGCGAATCGTTGATGTGCGGGGAATGACGACCCCGGACGAGATGCCGGGCACCGCGAGATGCCTGGCATCCCAAATTCGGGGGGCCGTCGAGAATGAAGTGGATTGCCGAGCGTTCCGTCGCGGCCACCGGGCCGCGGGGAAAAGCCGCTTTGCTCGCCGCGCTGCTCGCCGCCGCGTTCACCGTCGCCGTGCTGTGCGCCGCCGACGTCGTCGCCCGCAGCTACCCCTTCGGGCCGCGCACCCGGGACGTCAACGACCTGGGCAACCAGTACGTGCCGTTCCACGCGCACCTGTGGGATCTGCTGCACGGCAGGGCCGACGGCGGGCTGCTCGTCAACTGGCGGTCCGGGTTCGGTGCCGGCTTCCTGCCCGACCTCGGCACGTATCTCAGCAGCCCGTTCGCCCTGCTCGTCGTGGTGTTCCCGAGGGACGGGATCGACCTCGCGGTGTATGTGATCACCCTGGTGAAGGCGGCGTCGGCCGCTGCCGCCATGGCCTGGCTGCTGCTCCGGCTGCGGCCCGGCCGCTCGTGGGCGGCGGGGCTGCTGGGTTCCTCGTACGCCCTGTGCGGCTGGGCCCTGGCGGACTCCCTGTACAACCCGATGTGGCTCGACGGGCTGGTCGCGCTGCCGCTGCTGTGCCTGGTCGGCGAGTGGGCGACGCGTGGACGGCGGCCGGTGCTCGGGGTGGTGGTCGTGGCGCTCGCCTGGATCGCCAACTTCTACACGGCGTACATGACGACCCTCGCCGCCGCTCTGGTGCTGCTGCTCCGGCTGTGGCTCGGCGACTTCACGCGCCGGCAGCGGCTGCGGGCGGCGGGCCGCGCCGCCGTGACCGTCGTCCTCGGTATGGGGCTGGCCGCGCCGCTGGTGGCGGTCGTGTACTTCGGCACCCGGCACGCCCATCCGGGCCGGGTCCGGCGGTTCACGCCCGTTCCGGCCGAGGACCTGCTGGCCCGGCTGCTGCCAGGGACGTACAGCTTCGGGACGCCGGCGGTGTTCGTGGGCACCACGGCCCTGCTGCTCGCGCTCGCGCTGCCCTTCCATCGGGCGGTCCCCGGGCGGGTGCGCGCCGGGTGGACGCTGCTGGTGGTGGCCGTGGTCCTGACGATGCAGTGGGGGCCGACCCATCTGCTCTGGCACGCCTTCGCCACTCCGCAGGGCAGCTCGTACCGCCAGGCCTTCGTGCTCTGCGCGCTGCTGGTGATCGCCGCCTGGCACACGCTGTCGTACGGCGTTCCCGGGCCGCGTGCGCTGGGCGCGGCGGGTGCGCTGCTCGCGCTGGTGATCGCCCTGGCGAGCGGCAGCGAGCGGACGATTCGGTACTTCAGCATCCCGCTCGCCCTGGTCGCCGCTGTCGGCGCGCTCGCCGGGCTGGCCCTGCTCGGGCTCGGGAAGCGTGGCGGCCAGCGGGGCGGCAGGCCGTTGGCCGTCCTCGCCGTGGCCCTGCTCGTGTGTACGCAGTTCGGCGAGACCGCCGTCACCGCCGCCGCCGACACGCGGCTGCGGCTCGGGCACCTGGACGACTACGCGCCCTGGGGCGCGCGGCAGCGGGAGCAGGCGGAGGCGATCGCCGGGGCCGACGGCTGGCCTCGGTACCGGACCGACCCGGGCCGGGAGCAGACCGTCGGCAACGATCCGCTGCTCGTGGGCGGCCAGGGTGCCCAGTACTACAGCAGCCTCACCTCCGACGTCCTCAGCCGCACGCTCACCGCGCTCGGGGGCGGCTGGACCTCGCGCGGGCGGAACGTGCAGAGTCTGGACAACGCCGTCACGGACGCGATCTTCTCCGTGGGCGCCCGGGTGCACTCCCCGCCGGACCCGCATCAGAACTGGTTCCCGCAGGCCGGCGGCCGGACAACCGTGACCAGGCAGGACGTGCCGCCGCTGGTGACGGTACGGCCGACCGCCGGCCCGGCCGCCGACGGTGCGGGCCTCTCCGACGCCGACGGTGGTACGGACCTCTCCGACTTCGGGCCGTCGCCCTACCGCAACCAGGAACTCCTGCTGGGCTCGCCGGTGTACACCGTGCCCCGGCTCACCGTGCGCACCGCGACCGGGAAGCCGCCGTCGCCGAGCGACGACGGGCGGCCGGGTGTGCGCGTGGGCCCCCTGCCCCATGTGAACGCCGCGCGGAAGCCGACCATCACGGGCAGCTGCCCGGCCGGGTCCGAGTTGTACCTGTGGGCGCCGCACCTCTCGGGCACCGCGCGGCTCGCCGGAGGTTCCGCCTCCACCGACGGATCGGCCGGGGCCCTGACCGGGCGGTTCCGGTCCGACCAGCCCGTCACCAAGATCGCCTCGATGCAGCGGCTGGGCATGGTCCCGGCCTCCGGACGGTTCCGGATCGACCTGTCGCCGGACCGGACGAGCCTCGTCCCGGACGGCGCGGTGGGGTGTCTGGACACCGCCCGGCTGCGCGGCGCCGTCGAGGGACTCAAAACCACCGGCGCGACGAGCGTGCGCGTGTCCGACGGGACCGTCCGGGCGGAACTCCCCGTCGGCAGCACGGGCATCGCGGTCGTCGCGGCGCCCCGGATCTCCGGCTGGCGCTGTGCCGCCGACAACGCCCCCGCCGTACCGGCCAAGGACCACTACGGGCTGATCGCCGTACCCCTCTACGGCTCCGCGAGCAGCGTGACCTGCACGTTCCACCCGCCAGGACTGCGCCTTGGCACGGCGGTCGGGGCCGTCTCGCTCACCGCGACGCTCCTGATCGGCGTGACGGGCGCGATCCGCCGCCGACGGGCCGGGGCGGGACCCGCCCCCGCCTCCCCGACCACCCTTCGACCCACGCCCGACGACCCGACCGCACGCGAGCGCATGACCACTGCTCGCTAGACCAGCGCCCCTGGGGGAGAACCATGCTCATCTCGATCGTCGCACCCTGCTACAACGAGGAAGCCGTCGTCGCACGCTTCCACGAAGAGATCCAGAAGGTCGCGGAGGAACTGCTTCCGCTCGGCCACGACATGGAGTTCGTCTACGTCGACGACGGCAGCCGCGACCGCACCCTCGCCGCCCTGAAGCAGCTGGCCGAGCTCGACGCACGCGTGCGGTACGTCTCCTTCAGCCGCAACTTCGGCAAGGAGGCGGCGCTGCTCGCGGGGCTGCGGCACGCCTCGGGGGACGCGGTGATCGTCATGGACGCCGACCTCCAGCACCCGCCGGAGCTGATCGGCCACATGGTCGCGCTGCGCGAACAGGGCCACGACCAGGTCATCGCCCGGCGCACCAGGACCGGCGACCGCTTCCTGCGCACCGCCACCGCCCGCCTGTACTACCGGCTGGTGAACCGCGTCGTCGATGTGGAACTCGTCGACGGCGTCGGCGACTTCCGGTTGCTGTCCCGCCGGGTGGTGGACGCGGTCCTGGATCTCACCGAGTACAACCGCTTCTCCAAGGGCCTCTTCGCCTGGGTCGGCTTCCCCGGCACCACCTTCGAGTACGAGAACGCCGTACGTGAACACGGCCGCAGCTCCTGGAGCTTCCGATCTCTGCTCAACTACGGGCTCGACGGGCTCCTCTCCTTCAACAACCGGCCGCTGCGCGCGGCCCTCCACCTCGGTCTGTGTCTGCTGGTGTGCGCGGGGCTCTACACGGCGTGGATCGTGGGTGCCGCACTCGTCAACGGCGTGGAGACGCCGGGAATATGTCACCATCGTGACGGCGGTCACCGCCCTCGCCGGTGTTCAGATGATCATGCTCGGGGTGATCGGGGAGTACACCGGGCGGATCTACTACGAGGTGAAGGGGCGCCCGCACTTCCTGGTGAAGGCGACCAACGTGGAGCAGACGGAAGGCCGCGCGGCGTGCAGCACGACCAAGGACCTCATTCGCTGATGTACACGGCACCGCGTACGGAGACGTCCTCGGAGGGATTCCGTCCGGCACCGGAGCGTCGGATATCGGGCCAGATCCTCGCCTTCGCCCTGGTCGGTGTCGTCAACACCCTGATCTATTACGGCCTTTACCTGTTGTTCCTCGATTGGCTGCCATATCTCGCCGCCCATGTTCTGGCGTTCACCGTGAGCATGACGGGTTCGTTTTTCCTGAACGCGCGATTCACCTATCGGACGCGCCCGACCTGGCGCAAATTCCTGCTGTTCCCGCTGACCAATGCCACGAACTTCCTGATCACGACGGCGGGTGTGTATGTGATCGTGGACGTGCTGCATGCCGGGAACCGGTTCGCCCCGCTGCTGGCGTCCGGCGCGGCGATTCCGGTGACCTTCGTGGTGTCCCGGACGATCATGCTGCGGGGCACCCTGAAGGCGCCCTGAACAGCGGGGTCTCAGGCCAGTGCTCCCAGCGGGTCGTCGAGCACCGGCTGCCACGCCAACTCGGCGGCGCCCACCAGGCTGTTGTGGTCCAGGGTGCAGGCCAGGATCGGGGCGACCCCGGTCTCCCGGCCCCACAGGCTGCGGTCGGCGACGACGGCGCGCAACCGGTCGGGGTCGGCGTCGAGGAGGTGGCGGTGCATGCCGCCGAGGATGATGCGGTCGGGGTTGAGGATGTTGACCAGGCCCGCGAGGCCGAGGCCGAGGCGGTCGATGAGGGCCTCGGTGGCCGCGCGGACGCCCGGGTCGGCGTACTGGGTGCGGATCAGGTCGTTGGCCTGGTGCAGCAGTGAGATCTCGGGGCCGGGGTCTCGGCCCGCCGCGTCGAGGAAGGCCCGGGGATCCGCCTCGACGTCGAGGCACCCTCGGCTGCCGCAGTGGCAGGGGCGGCCCTCGGGGTTGACGGTGAGGTGCCCGACTTCCAGGGCGAGGCCCGAACTCCCGGTGTGCAGACGGCCGTCGAGGACCAGCGCACCGCCGACGCCCCGGTGCCCGGTGGCCACGCACAGCAGGTCGCGGGAGCCGCGTCCGGCGCCGTGCCGGTGTTCGGCGAGGGCGGCGAGGTTCACGTCGTTGGCCGCGAACGCGGGCCCTTGGATGCCTGCCGCACGGACCTGGTCGGCGAAGATCTCCCGGACCGGCGCCCCGGCGGGCCAGGCCAGGTGCAGCGGGTTGAGCGCCAGCCCCGCCGGTTCGGCGACCGCGGACGGTACGGCGAGCCCCGCGCCCACACACCGCCGGCCGGTCTCCCGGAGCAGTTCGCCGCCCGCGTCGACGACCGAGCCGAGCACCTTCGCCGGGTCGGCGTCCACGGTCTCGCAGCCGGGGGCGGTGGCGACGATCCGTCCGCCGAGCCCGACCAGCGCGGCCCGCCAGCCGTCGGCGTGCACCTGGGCGGCGAGGGCGACGGGCCCGTCCTCGGCGACTTCGAGGCGGTGCGAGGGCCGGCCCTGCGAACCGGCGGCCGCTCCCGGGTGCGCGTCGACCCGGATCAGCCCCAGCGCCTCCAGCTCGGCGGCGACGGCACCCGCCGTGGCTCGGGTGACTCCCAGCTCGGCGGTGAGCACGGCCCGGGTCGGTGCCCGTCCGGTGTGCACGAGTTCGAGTGCCGGACCGAGCGCGCCCCTCCCCCGGTCCAGCCGCGTCCGCGTCGTCGTCCCTTCGCCCGCCGCCTTGGGGGCCGCCTTCCCGTCCATGAGGGCGAGTCTCCCATGATCCGCACGGCGGCGGGCCCCGCCCGGTGAGCCTCAGCCGGCACCGAAGCCGCTGGCCCGCAGGGTGATGTTCAGCCGTCCGGTCAGCCCCAGCCCGGGCGGTGCCGTCCCCTCGTAGACCCGGGGCACCCCGTGGTACGCCTGCCGGGACGCCCCGCCGAACACGAAGAGATCACCGCTGCGCAGCTCCACGTCCGTGTACGGCCGGGCCCTCGTCCCCGTGTTGCCGAAACGGAAGACACAGGTGTCACCGAGGCTCAGCGACACCACCGGCGCGTCCGACTTCTCGTCACTGTCCCGGTGCATGCCCATACGGGCGTCGGCGTCGTAGAAGTTGATCAGGGCGATGTCGTACGCGGCCGTCGCCTCCACCCCTCCGAGGGCGTCCTCGACCGCGCGCCGGCCCAGCTCGCCGAGCCGTTCCGGGAACGGCTTCACGGGCGCGCCGTCACCGTCGACGACCGTGCGGGCGTACCCGTACGGATACCAGTGCCAGCCGAGGCAGACCTGCCGGGCGGTCATAGTGCCGCCGCCCGGGGTGCGGACCGTGCGCAGTCCGGCGGGCGGCCGGGCCCAGGCACGGCAGGCCGCCAGGAGCCGGCGCTGATGTTCCGCGTCCAGCCAGCCCGGGACATGGACCGCGCCCGGCGCGATCTCCGTACGGCCCCGGGGGAACAGCTCGGCGTCCGTGGCGTCCGTGGCGTTCATGGGGTCCATCCTCACGCATCGCCGCTCGGAGCAAGCCGGCGAAGGCCGACGAAGCCCGGCGAGCGGGCGTGAGCTGGGGCTCGGTTAGCCTGGGCACACGATGAGCGACCGTATGACCGCGCCCTGGGGCGAATACGCCCTGGCCCGCTTCCCCGAGGACCCTCGTGACCGGCTGCGCGCCTGGGACGCGTCGGACGCGTATCTGCTGCGCCATCTCACTGAGAGCGGGACGCCGTTGGACGGGACGGTGGTGGTCGTCGGTGACCGCTGGGGCGCGCTGACCACGGCGCTCGCCGGGCACCGGCCGACCCAGATCACCGACTCGTTCCTGAGCCGGGAGGCGACGCGGGCGAACCTGGAGCGCAACGGCGTCGAGGCGGACTCCGTACGGCTGCTCACCACGCGGGACACGCCCCCGGACCGGGTCGACGTGCTCGTCGTCCGGGTCCCCAAGAGCCTCGCGCTCCTGGAGGACCAGCTGCACCGGCTCGCCCCCGCAGTGCACGAGGGGACGGTCGTCGTCGGCACCGGCATGGTCAAGGAGATCCACACCTCGACGCTTCGGCTCTTCGAGCGGATCCTCGGCCCGACCCGTACCTCCCTCGCCCAGCAGAAGGCGCGGCTGATCCTCTGCAAACCGGACGGGCGGACCGCGCGGGCGCGAGGGAACGATCCGTGGCCGTACAGGTATGAACTGCCGGACGACGTAGGCCTGTTGGCCGGGCGTCCCGTCGTCAATCACGCGGGTGTGTTCTGCGCCGACCGGCTCGACGTCGGCACCCGGTTCTTCCTGCGGCATCTGCCGCGCGAGCAGGGCCCGGGGCGGGTCGTGGATCTGGGGTGCGGCAACGGCGTGGTCGGTACGGCGGTCGCAGTGGCCGATCCGGGCGCCGAGGTGGTGTTCGTCGACGAGTCGTACCAGGCGGTGGCTTCGGCGGAGGCCACGTACGGGGCGAACCTGCCGGACGCCGAAGGCAAGGCCGAGTTCCTGGTGGGCGACGGGCTGGAGGGGTTCGGGCCGGAGAGTGTGGACCTCGTCCTGAACAACCCGCCGTTCCACTCCCACCAGGCGACGACCGATGCCACGGCCCGGCGGATGTTCGCCGGGGCACGGCGCGCGCTGCGGCCGGGTGGTGAGCTGTGGGTGGTCGGGAATCGGCATCTGGGCTATCACGTGCAGTTGCGGCGGATCTTCGGGAACAGCGAACTCGTCGCGAGCGACGCCAAGTTCGTGGTGTTGAAGGCGGTCAGGCGGGATTCGTAGGCCCCGGGCTCAGGCACCGCAGGACTCAGGCACCGGTCCCGCGCAGGGCTCTCGGTGAGGCGCCCAGTTCTCGGCGGCAGGCCTTGTTGAAGGCCTGGAGGTCGGGGATGCCCACGGAGGCGGCCACGGCGGGGATGGAGAGGGTGGTGGCGCGGAGCAGGTGGTGGGCGCGTTCGAGTCTTCGGTGGCGGATGTAGGCCACGACCGTGCCGCCCGTCTCGGCGCGGAACAGCCGGGTCAGGTGGTTGTGGGAGACACCGGCCGCGCGGGCCACGTCCGGGATGGTGAGCGGGGCGGCGAGGTGGGCCTCGATGTGGGCGATGGCGGTGGTGACCGCCGGGTGCGGGCCGGAGTCCGTCACGGCGGACGGGGTGAGGTGGGCGACGCGCCACAGGGCGGTCCAGATCTCGGCTCGGGTACGGTCGGCCTCGCTCGGGGCGGCGGCCACCGCCTGGAGCAACAGGTCGGTGAGCGTGAGGAGTTCGGGGCCCGCGTCCTGTACGACAGGAACCGTGCGGGGCGGTCCGGCCGGGGCGATGCGCAGGTGGGCGAAGAGGTGTTCGGAGCGGCCCCGGTAGCGGTAGCGGACCGTGGTGCCGGGCGGTACGAGGCTGACCCGGCCGGGGCGGATGGCGTGGGCCGTGCCGTCGACGGTCAGTTCGGCCTCGTACTGGTAGAGGTGCAGCTGCCACAGCTCCGGCAGCCGGAACACGTCCGTGCGCCCGGCGACGCCGTGCACGCCGACACCGATGAGCGCGACGACGGGCGGCTCACCGAGGTGGATCTCCGTCTCCCGCATGACGGGAAAGTATCAGTGACGGCCGTCACACTCAGGCCCCGGCCCCGGGCCCGTCGCATCGCGAAGCGGTCACATTCCCACGCGGGACGGACGTGTACGGGCTGTTACGTGGGCGGAACGGCCCCTGCCGGGTCCTCCTCCGCGGGCCCTCCCGCAGGCTCCTCCGTGCGCAGGACCCGGATGAGCCGGGCCACCGTTTCCGCCATCGCCGCCCGGCCCGCCGTGAGGTACTCGCGCGGGTCCACGGCATCGGGGCGGGCGGTCAGGTACTCCCGGATCGCGCCGGTGAGGGCGATGTTGAGCGCGGTGCCGATGTTGACCTTGGCGATGCCGCCCGCGACGGCCGTCCGCAGTTCGCCGTCCGGGACGCCGGAGGAGCCGTGCAGGACGAGCGGGACGTCCAGGGCGGCGGCCAGGCGTTTCAGGAGGGCGTGGTCGAGGGCGGCGGTACGGGTGGTCATCGCGTGCGAGCTGCCGATGGCGACGGCGAGCGCGTCCACCCCTGAATCGGCCACGAAGGCCCGCGCCTCGTCGGGGTCGGTACGGGCGCCGGGGGCGTGCGCGTCGAGTGGAGCCCCCTGCCCCGCACCCGGCGCGCCCCCCGCCCCCGCGTCCTTCCCACCCACCCGGCCCAGCTCGGCCTCGATCCAGAGCCCGTGACCGTGCGCCCATTCGACGGCGGCGTACGTGGCGGCGAGGTTGTCCAGGTAGGGCAGGCGCGACGCGTCGTACATCACCGAGCTGAACCCGGCGTCGGCCGCCCGGCGCAGCAGGTCGTCGCTCTGGACGTGGTCGAGGTGGAGCGCGACGGGCACGGCGGCCCGTTCGGCGGCGGCGGTCGCGGCGCGGGCCAGCGGGAACAGGTCCCCGTCATGGAACTTGACGGCGTTCTCGCTGACCTGGAGGACGACCGGCGCGGCCACGGACTCGGCGCCCGCGACGACCGCCTCGATGTGCTCCAGGGTGATGATGTTGAACGCGGCCACCGCGGAGTGCGCGGCGGTGGCCTTCGCGATCAGTTCACCGGTCGTGGTGAGCGGCACGACTCCTCCTGTTTCAGCGGTCGTCGGAGTCGAGGATCACCGAGCGCGTGAGGTGGCGCGGCCGGTCGGGGTCGAGTCCGCGGGCGGCGGCCACGGCGACGGCGAGCCGTTGGGCGCCGACGAGTTCGGCGAGCGGGTCGAGCCCGCCGGCCACCCACAGGCCGCCGGTCTCCCGCACCTGTTCGGCCAGCCCTTGGGGCGCCTCGCCGAGCATCCAGGTCGCCGTGCCCCGGGTGGTGACGCTGATCGGGCCGTGCCGGTACTCCATTGCCGGGTACGCCTCGCTCCACGCGAGCGCCGCCTCGCGCATCTTCAGCGCGGCCTCGTTCGCGAGACCCACGGTCCAGCCCCGGCCGAGGAAGGTGAACTGGGCGCTGCCGACGAGCCCTTGGGGCAGCGGCGTCGCCAGCGCGGTGCGCGCGTCGGTGACCGCCGCGTCCGTGTGCAGGCCGAGACGGGCGCGCAGGAGGGTCAGGGCGGTGGTCGCGAAGCGGGTCTGGACGACGGACTTCTCGTCGGCGAAGTCCAGTACGACCACGTCGTCCGCGGCGGCCATCACGGGGGTGTCCGGATCCGCGGTGATCGCCGTCGTACGCGTACGCCCGCGGAGTGCGCCCAGCAGTTCGAGTACTTCGGTGGTGGTGCCGGAGCGGGTGAGGGCGACGACACGGTCGTAGGCGCGGCCATGGGGGAACTCCGACGCCGCGAAGGCGTCGGACTCGCCCTGGCCGGCCCGCTCTCGCAGCGCGGCGACGGCCTGCGCCATGAAGTACGACGTCCCGCAGCCGACGAGCGCCACCCGCTCCCCCGGCCCCGGCAGGGCCTTCGCGTGGGTCACCGCCTCGGCGGCCGCGCGGGTCCAGCACTCGGGCTGGCTGTTCAGCTCGTCCTCGGCATGGGTCATGCGGTAACCCCTCCCCAGGAATCACGGACTGATGCTTGTTTCTGCACAATAGATGCAACTTTCGAGCATCTTCAAGCATCCCGAGGGGTTGAAATGCTCCATCTGCGCTAGGGTCGCGCGAAGATCACGCTCGGAAAGATCCCGCTCGGAAAGATCGCTCGTATGGGAGGCCGCGGATGTCCCGCGATGCCCGCTGGCAGACGCTGCTCGAACTCCTCGTCGAGCGGGGGCGGCTGGACGTCGAGGAGGTGGCCGCCGAGCTGGCCGTGTCCCCCGCGACGATCCGGCGCGACTTCGACCAGCTCGCCGAGCAGCAGATGCTCCTGCGCACGCGGGGCGGGGCGGTCGTGCACGGTGTCTCGTACGAGCTGCCCCTGCGCTACAAGACGGCCCGGCGCGCCACCGAGAAGCAGCGCATCGCGAAGGCGGTGGCGGATCTCGTCGCGCCCGGCGAGGCGGTGGGCCTGACCGGCGGCACGACCACCACCGAGGTGGCGCGGGCACTGGCCGTGCGGAGCGATCTGACGTCGGGGGCGCCCGCGCTGACCGTCGTCACGAACGCGCTGAACATCGCGAGTGAGCTGGCCGTCCGGCCCCAGTTCAAGATCGTGGTGACGGGTGGGGTGGCCCGCGCCCAGTCGTACGAACTCGTCGGTCCGCTCGCCGACGGAGTGCTCGGCCAGATCACCCTGGACGTGGCCGTGCTCGGCGTGGTCGCCTTCGACGTGGTCCACGGCGCGGCGGCGCACGACGAGGCGGAGGCGGCCGTCAACCGGCTGCTCTGCGAGCGCGCCGAGCGGGTCGTCGTCGCGGCGGACTCCAGCAAGCTGGGGCGGCGGGCCTTCGCGCGGATCTGCGCGGCCGGGTCGGTGGGCATCCTGGTCACGGACGCGGCGGCGCCGGCGGAGACGGTACGGCTGTTCGAGGAGGCCGGGGTGCGGGTCGTCGTCGCCTGAGACCTGCGGTCGGAGGGCAGGGTCTGAGTCGCGTCAGTCCCGTAGCCAAGGGGCGAGCATGCCGCCGCGTTTCAGGGTGGTGAGGACGAGGGAGACGTCCAGCGACGCCACCGCGCGCAGCCAGGGGGAGCGGGTGACGAAGTCATGGAGGGCCGTTTCGTCGGGGAACGCGGTGAGGATCAGGAGCTGGCGTTCGCCGGTGACGAAGCTGGCGTAGCGGACGTGGGCCGACTCGGTGAGGGCCGCCGTCACGGAGTCCACCTCGGCCGGGGACGTGCGGGCCCACAGGACCGCCTCCACCGGTAGGCCGAGCACGGCGGGTTCGATCACGGCGCGGATGCGGACCCTGCCCTCGCGCCGCAGGGTGCCGAGGCGCCGTCGCGCGGTGGCCTCCGAGACGCCCGCGACGCGCGCGAGTTCGTCGTAGGTGCGGCGCCCGTCCTCGGCGAGGGCATGCAGCAACAGCCGGTCGGCGCGGGAGAGTTCGGGTGAGATGTCGGCGGGCGGCAGCGGATCTGTCACCTGCGGCGACGCGGTGTCGGAGGGGTCCGCGCCTCCCTTCAGCGCGGCGATCTCGGCATCGGTGAGCAGGCCCGCGTGCCACTCGCGGATCGTGCGGACGTGCCGCAGCACCGGGAGAGTACGGGTCTCCGTCACGCCCGGCAGACCGGCGAGTTCGTCCAGCACCAGGCCCGCCAGGCGTTCGCGAGGGCAGCGCAGTTCCGCGACGCAGTCCGGGGTGCCGGTGAGGACGTGGGCGAAGACGCAGTCGGGCCGGCGGGCCAGTGCGGTGGCGGTGACCCTCGCCCGGCCCGGGGCGCAGCGGACGCCGACCACCACGCTGCGGCCGCGCATCGCCATGGCCCCGATCCGTACCAGGCCGGACTCCAGCAAACGGGTGCCCCGGCGGACGACGGTGCGTTCGGGCTCGCCGAGGGCCGCCGCGATGCGGTGCCAGGCGGCCCGGCCGTCGATCTGCAGCGCGCTGATGATGCGCCGGTCCAGTGAATCCGTCACGGGGCCGGTCTGCGGTGCGTCCATCGGCCCCAGAGTATGGCGGATTCCGTCATCTCCGCAGGGATTCTTGTTCGCTTCCGTCGCCGTGGCCCAGCCTGCCGTGAAGTGGAACCGCATGGTCTCCCCGCCGTGCGGTCGTGTCCACCCGTCCCCCGCCACCCCCACTGCCACCCCTCACCACCACCCCCTCCTTCGGCCCGCACGAGCCGCACGGACCCATGACTCCCGTAACTCCCCGATGTACGGAGATGGTTGACGTGACAGCGACTCCTGGAAGTCCCCCGCGTGCCCCCGGCGCCGAGGCCACCGTTCCGGCGACGCGGCCCCGGCCCGGCGGCCCCCTGCGCGGCCGACTGGCTCTGCTGGGCCCCGGGCTGGTGCTGGCCGCCGCGAGCGTGGGCGCGGGCGACATGGTGACGTCGCTCGCGGGCGCGGCCGGTTACGGGATGGCCCTCCTGTGGGCGATCGTCATCGGTGTCGTCCTCAAGTACGCGCTCACCGAGGCGGTGGGCCGGCTGTATCTGGCCACCGGGCAGACCGTGATCGCGAGCCTGAAGTCCGCCGCCCGCTGGCTGCCGCCGCTGTTCATCCTGTTCGTGCTCGTCATCGGACTGCTCTACGGGGCGGCGCTCAGCTCGGTGGCGTCGCTGGCGCTGTCCACGCTGTTCCCCGTGCTGCCGGTCAGGCCCGTCGCCGTGGCGATCGCGCTGGCGTCGGCCGCGATCGTGTATGTCGGTCGGTACGCCCTGTTCGAGCGCGTGATGAGCGTCTTCATGATCGCCAAATTCCTCGGTATGGCCGTCCTGGCGGTGGCCATGCTCGCCACCGCCGACGATCTGCCCGGCCTGCTCGGCACGCTGCGCCCGAGGCTGCCGGAGGGTGACGTGGTGACGGTGCTCGCGCTGATCGGCGGCGTGGGCGGCACGGCCGGGATCGCCTCGTACAGCTACTGGGTGCGGGAGAAGGGCTGGGCGGACCGGAGCCGGCTGCGGCTCATGCGGGCGGACTCTGCGGTGAGTTACGCCGTGACGTTCCTGTTCGTGGTGTGCACGACGGTGGTGGGTACGGGGCTGCTGTACGGCACCGGCGGAAGCATCACCGGCAGCGAAGGCCTCGCCGCGCTCGCCGATCCGCTCGGCGCCGACCTGGGGTCCGTGGCCCGGGTGCTGTTCCTGGGTACGTTCTTCCTGGTGACGCTGAGCGCGCTCGTCGGCGGCTTCAACGGCCTGTGCTATCTGCTCGCCGACTCGCTGCGGGCCCTGCGCGGCGTCCCGGACGCCGAGGCGGAGCCGCACATCGCGCAGCACAGCCGCCCGTTCCGGGCCTTCCTGCTCTACTGCACGCTCACCTCGGTCGCCGTCACCTTCGTGGGACGGCCGGTGCCCCTGGTGCTCACCTACGCCGCCGTCGGCTCGCTGATCCTGCCGCTGCTCTCCGGCGCACTGCTGGTGCTGCTCAACCGCCGGGGCGTGGAGCCTGGGCTGCGCAACGGAATCACCTCGAACCTGCTGCTGGGCGGCTCCTTCGTGCTCTTCGCAGTGCTCGCCGTCGTACAACTCAAGGACTCCCTGGGAGGGGCGTGACCCACCTCGTGAACCCCACTGTCGACCACCCCGAGAAGTACCCCGTGAACCCGACGGGCGACGTGAACTCCACGGACGACCTGTGCTTTCGGACCGCGTACGAACTCGCTGTCGCGCTCGCGCGCCGTGAGGTGTCCGCGCGGGAGGTGGTGACCGCCCACCTGGAGCGGATCGAGCGGGTCAATCCGGTGGTGAACGCGATCGTGACCCTGGTGGCCGACCGGGCGCTGGAGCAGGCGGCGCAGGCGGACGACCGGATGGCGGCCGGGGAGCCGGTCGGCCCGCTGCACGGGCTGCCCGTCGCGCACAAGGATCTGCACGACACGGCGGGCATCAGGACGACGTCCGGCTCGCCGATCTTCGCCGACCGGGTCCCCGACCGTGACCATCTGGTCGTCGAGCGGCTGCGGAAGGCGGGGGCGATCACCCTCGGGAAGACCAACGTCCCCGAACTGGGCCTCGGTTCACACACCGTGAACCCTGTCTTCGGGGCCACCCGCAACCCGTACGACCTCTCCCGCAGCGCGGGCGGCAGCAGCGGTGGCGCGGGAGCGGCCCTCGCCTGCGGGATGCAGCCCATCGCGGACGGCAGCGACACCGGCGGCTCGCTGCGCAACCCCGCCTCCTTCAACAACGTCGTGGGGCTGCGCCCGTCGCCCGGCCGGGTGCCGTCCTGGCCGGACAAGGCGCCGTGGGGTCAGCTGTCGGTGAAGGGGCCGATGGCCCGGACCGTCGCGGACGTCGCCCTGACCCTGTCCGTCCTGGCCGGCCCCGACCCCCGCGATCCCCGCTCCCTCCAGACGCCCGGCTCCACCTTCGCCTGGCAACTCGACGGCGGACTACGGGGGTTGCGGGTCGCCTGGTCGCCCGATCTCGGCGGCACCGTGCCCGTCGACCCGGAGGTACGGGACGTGCTGCGCCCGGCGGTCGAGGTGTTCTCCGCACTGGGCTGCGAGGTCGAGGAGGCCTGCCCCGACCTCACGGGGGCGGACGAGGTGTTCCTCGCCCAGCGCGCCTGGCAGGTGGAACTCTCCTACGGGCCGCTGCTGGACGAGCACCGCGACCGGCTCGCCCCGGACGTGATCTGGAACATCGAGGAGGGCCGCAGGCTCGGCGGACCCGACCTCGGGCGGGCACAGGCGCTGCACGGCGCCCTCTTCCACCGGGTCCGTGAGTTCTTCGAGCGGTACGACCTGCTGTTGCTGCCGGTCAGCCAGGTCGCGCCGTTCGACATCGGCCTGGCGTACCCGACGGTCGTGGACGGCACCCCCATGGAGACCTACCTCGACTGGATGCGCTCGGCGTATCTGATCTCCGTCACCGGCTGCCCCGCCCTGTCCGTCCCGGCCGGGTTCACTCCGGACGGCCTGCCCGTCGGGCTGCAGATCGTCGGCCCGCACCGGCGGGACTGGTCGGTCCTCAAGGCCGGTCACGCCTTCGAACAGGCGACGCTGGTGGGCGAGCGCCGGCCGCCGGTGGTGATGGCCGACGCCGTCTGAAGCGCGTCGGCAGTCAGCGGGTCGCGAGGAGGCCGAACAGGAGGGGGATGCGGGGCTCCGGGAGGCGCCACCAGCCGGACGGGGTGCGGGTCATCCGGGGCCAGCGCGGCCAGGGGAGTTCGTCGCTCTCGCGCAGTCGCCGGATGCTCAGTCCGGCGCCGACCAGGGCGTTGATCACCTCGTCGAGGCCGTGCATCCACTCGTAGCTGTCGGTGGCTCCCTCGACGGCGGGGCCGTCGGTGTAGGTGTACGTCGCGTCGCGGTGCACCGGGCCCCGGCCGCCCAAGTAGTCGTGGCGGAGGAGGAGTCCGGGGCCCGCGCCGGGGTCGGGCTTCGGGCCGAGGGAGTTGAGGAGCGGGTGGAACTCGGCGATGCACAGCCGGCCGCCGGGCCGCAGCAGCCGGGCGATCACGGCGGCCCAGCGGTTCAGGTCGGGCAGGTAGCACAGGGCGCCCTTGCCCGTGTAGACCACGTCGAACCGCCCTTCCCCCAGGGCCTCCACGGCGTCGTACACATCGGATCGTACGTACGTGACGTCCAGGCCCGCCCTCGCCGCGATGCCGGTCGCGGCGGCCACGGACGCCGCGGAGAAGTCCAGGCCGGTGGCGCGCGCCCCGCGCTGTGCGAAGGCGAGTGTCTCGGTGCCGAGGTGGCACTGGAGGTGCAGCACGTCCTGGCCGGCCAGTTCACCGAGGTCCTCCCACTCCCAGGGGGCGAACCACCGGGAGGGTTCGAGGTCCTCGTCGAGGCCGTAGAACCGGCTCGCGAGATGGACGGGGGTACGGGCGTCCCAGTTGGCCTCGTTGGCCCGCATCAGCTGCTCGTGGGCGTCGGTCATGAGGTCATCCAATCAGGAGCGGAGCGCCCCATGTCCCGGCTCCTCAGTGCTCGTGGCCGGCCGATGTGCCCTCCGGCTCCTCCGGTTCGGCCGACTCCTCCGGTACGGCCGCTGCGCCCGCCCGGACCGTGAACGCCGCCGTGTGGATCCTTCCTTCGTGCTTGAAGTCGAGGAAGAGGCGGTAGCTGCCGCCGCTGGGTGCGGTGGCCGTGAAGGAGATGCCCGGGCCGGGCCGGGTCGTGCCGTCCCCGGGTTCGCCGTTGGGATGCACGTGGAGGTAGGCGAGGTCGCCGGAGCGCAGGGCGACCAGGTGGCCGTAGGCGCCGAGGTAGGGCTGGAGGTCGGTGACGGGACTGCCGTCGAGGGAGACCTTCAGCTTGATTTCGCTCGCCGCGCCGGGCCGCAGGCCGCCGTCCAGCTCGACCTCGTAGCCGTTCACCTCGGCGGTGGTGCTCGGCGCCGGGAGCTTCTCCGGCTTGTACGTGCCCGAGGCGGCGAGGTCGGCCCCGAGCGTGAGGTTCTCGGCGTCCTGGCCGGCCGGGGTGAAGTCGGCGAAGACGCGGTAGCCGCCCGCCCGGGGCAGGTCGACGGGGGTGCTCCAGGTGCCGTCGGCGGCGCGGGTGGGGTGCAGATGGCGGTAGGTGACCAGGTCGCGTGAGGCGACGATGAGGTGGAGCTCCTTGTCGTGCTCGCGCTGGTACGCCGTGACGGCTCGGCCGTCCTCGTCGCGGATGACGAAACTCAGGTCGGTGCGGTGCCCGGCGGCGACGCTCGGGGTCCGCAGGTCGAGGCTGTATCCGCCCTCGGAGATCTGCAGCCCACCGGGCGGGGCCGATTCGTGTTCTCCCGCATGGCCGCCGCCCTCGTCGGGTTGCTGCTCGGGGCGCCGCTCGCGTTCTGGTGACGTCTCGCTGTGGCTGTCATGGCGCGCGGGGGCGCTCTCCGCCACGTCGTCGCCCACGGCCTCGACGCCCTTCCCTACGCCGTAGGTGGCGCCGAACGTCGCGGCCAGCGCGGCGGCGAACGCGGTGATCCTCAGTCCGGTGTTCATTGCCGTCTCCTTCGCGATCCGGGTGTCAACACAGCTCACGTTACCCCCAGGGGGTATAAAGTCAAACGCCGCGAGTACCTTGCCTTCCGTACCCTGGGGGGGTATACAGACAGGAGTGCGGCGGTTGCCTTTGGGTACCCCTACCCCGTATCTCTTCCGATCGCCGGCCACCACGTACAAGGAGCAGCCATGAGCACCACCATCACCGGCCCGGCCGCCGAGGTAGAGCTCGCCATCGGCGGCATGACCTGCGCTTCCTGCGCGGCTCGCGTCGAGAAGAAGCTCAACCGGATGGCGGGCGTCACGGCCACGGTCAACTACGCCACCGAGAAGGCGAAGATCAGCTACGCCGATGACGTCTCCGTGCCCGATCTGATCGCCACCGTCGAGGCGACGGGGTACACGGCACGCGAGCCCGCGCCGCCCGTACGGGCGGATTCCGAGGGCGGGGGCGGGGGCGTGGACGGGAACGCGGGCGATGAGGCGGACGACGCGCTGCGGCCACTCAGGCAGCGGTTGATCACGGCGGTGGTCCTCGCGGTCCCCGTGGTCGCGATGGCCATGGTCCCGGCCTTGCAGTTCGAGTACTGGCAGTGGCTGTCCCTGACGCTGGCGGCACCCGTGGTGACGTACGCCGGGTGGCCCTTCCACAAGGCGGCGCTGGCGAACGCGCGGCACGGCGCGGCGACGATGGACACCCTGATCTCGGTCGGTACGACGGCGGCGTTCGGCTGGTCGCTGTGGGCGCTGTTCCTCGGGACGGCGGGCACGCCGGGCATGACGCACCCCTTCGAGCTGACCATCGCCCGCGGTGACGGCTCCGGGAGTATCTATCTGGAGGCGGCGGCCGGGGTGACCGCGTTCATCCTGGCAGGGCGGTACTTCGAGGCGCGCGCCAAGCGGAAGGCGGGCGCGGCGCTGCGTGCGCTGCTGGAGCTGGGCGCGAAGGACGTCACCGTGCTGGGGTCCGACGGAGGCGAACGGACCGTTTCCGTCGCCGAGTTGAAAGTCGGCGACCGCTTCCTGGTGCGGCCCGGCGAGAAGATCGCCACCGACGGGACGGTCGTCGAGGGCTCGTCCGCCGTGGACGCCTCCATGCTCACCGGCGAGTCCGCGCCTGTGGACGCCGGGGCCGGCGACCCGGTCACCGGTGCCACGGTCAACGCGGGCGGCCGGCTCGTTGTCGAGGCCACCCGGGTCGGCGCGGACACCCAACTGGCCCGGATGGCGAGGCTGGTGGAGGACGCGCAGAACGGGAAGGCCGCGGCGCAGCGGCTCGCGGACCGGATCTCCGCCGTCTTCGTGCCGATCGTGATCGCCCTCGCCCTGGGCACCCTGGGCTTCTGGCTCGGCAACGGCGCCGGGCTGACGGCCGCGTTCACCGCATCCGTCGCCGTACTGATCATCGCCTGCCCCTGCGCCCTGGGGCTGGCCACGCCGACGGCGCTGCTGGTCGGCACCGGGCGCGGCGCCCAGCTCGGCATCCTGATCAAGGGCCCCGAGGTGCTGGAGTCCACGCGCAGGGTCGACACGGTCGTGCTCGACAAGACGGGCACCGTCACCACCGGCCGGATGACCCTACTGGCCGTGCACACCGCCGACACCACCGACGAGGCCGAAGTGCTGTGCCTGGCGGGCGCGTTGGAGCACGCCTCCGAGCACCCGGTCGCCCGTGCCGTCGCCGAGGCGGCACTGGCGAAGCTCGGTACGCCGCTGCCCGTGCCGGAGGACTTCGCGAACGTGCCCGGCCTCGGCGTGCAGGGCGTCGTCGACGGCCACGCGGTCCTCGTGGGCCGCGAACGGCTCCTGGCCGACTGGGCCATGGCCCTGCCCGCGGAACTACGGCGGGCCGTCTCCGGGGCCGAGGCGTCCGGCCGTACGGCCATCGCGGTCGCCTGGGACGGCGAGGCACGCGCGGTTCTCGAAGTCGCGGACGCCGTGAAGGAGACCAGCGCGGAGGCGATCACCCGGCTGCGGGCGCTCGGGCTCACCCCGATCCTGCTGACCGGCGACAACAGGGCGGTGGCCGAGTCCGTGGCGCGTGCGGTCGGTATCGCGCCCGAGGACGTGATCGCCGAGGTGTTGCCGCAGGACAAGGTCGACGTCGTCAAGCGGCTGCAGGGAGAAGGCCGTTCGGTCGCGATGGTCGGCGACGGCGTCAACGACGCGGCCGCGCTCGCCCGGGCCGACCTGGGCCTCGCCATGGGCACGGGCACGGACGCCGCGATCGAGGCCGGCGACCTGACCCTCGTACGGGGTGATCTGCGCGCGGCGGCCGACGCCATCCGCCTCGCCCGCCGGACCCTCGGCACCATCCGGTCCAACCTGTTCTGGGCGTTCGCCTACAACGTGGCCGCCCTGCCGCTCGCGGCGGCCGGCCTGCTCAACCCGATGATCGCCGGGGCGGCCATGGCCTTCTCCTCGGTCTTCGTCGTCGGCAACTCCCTGCGCCTGCGCACCTTCCGGGCGGCCGGCTGAACCGACTCACCAACTCCCTGACTCTGAAGGGCCGTTCCTCGCCGGTCATGGTCCGGGACGGCCCTCAGCCACGCCGCCTCCGCACGGGCACAGCCCTGCCGCCCCGCACGGGCACAGTCCCGCACGGGCGCCGGGCGTCGCCCGCTCACGGACGGGACGCCGACCGCTCCGGTCCCACCTCGCCCTGCCCCCGCCACGGCCGTGCGAGCCCGACGAGCGCGAGGGCGGCCGCGGCGACCGCCGTCAGCATGATGAGTGCCATCGGGAGGGAGCTGTCGTCGCCGAAGAGGCCGACCAAGGGCGAGGCCAGAGCGCCGAAGAGGAACTGCAGGCCGCCGAGGAGCGCGGAGGCGGCGCCCGGGGTGGTGCGGCCGAGGGCCTGGCCGAGGCTCATGGCCGCCGGGAAGATCAGCCCGATACCGGCGACGGTCACGAACAGCGTGACCCAGGTGCCGACCAGGCTCTCGCCCACGGTGACGACGAGCAGGACCTGGGCCAGCGTGCCGAGGGCCGAGACACAGATGCCGGCCGTGAGCAGTGTGTTCAGCCGCACCCCTCGGCCGGCGAGGCGGGCGAAGACGGCTCCGGCGAGCAGCATGCCGACGGCGTTGGTCGCGAAGATCAGGGAGTACGTCGTCGAGGACACCCCGTGCAGGTTCTCGAAGACGAAGGCGGACCCGGCGATGTAGGCGAACAGGGCGGCCGAGACGAGGGCGAGGACAAGGACATAGCCCATGAACGCGCGGCGGGTGAGCAGCGAGCCCATGGCACGGAAGGTGCTCGCGACCCCGCCGCTGTGGCGCCGCTCGGGCGGCAGCGACTCGGGCACGCCGCGCACCACGGCGAGCAGGAGCAGTACGCCCATGACGGTCAGTACGGCGAACACCGCGCGCCAGCTGGACACGGTCAGGATCGCGCCGCCGAGCACCGGCGCGGCGATCGGGGCGACTCCCATGATCTGCGAGAGGACCGCGAAGTGGCGGGGCAGTTCGGCCCCGTGGAAGCGGTCGGAGAGCACGGCCCGCGCCAGCACCATGCCCGCCGCGCCGGCCACGCCCTGGAGGAAGCGGGCGCCGGTCAGGACGGCGACGTTCGGGGCGACGGCGCACAGCAGGGAGAACAGCACGAAGCCGGCCGACCCGGAGATGAGCAGCCGACGGCGCCCGATCCCGTCACTGAGCGGCCCGAACAGCAGCTGTCCCACGACGAGGCCGGCCAGGAAGGCCGTCATGGTCAGCTGGACGGCCGAACTGCTCGCCCCGAGCGAGTCCCCCATCGCGGGGAAACCGGGGACGTACATGTCGGTGGCGAGCGGAGCGACGGCGGTCAGCGCGGCGAGCACGGCGACGAGGGCGGTGGCGGAGCCCTTGTGGGGCGCGGAAGGGACCGCAGGATCGGCGGGGCCGCCGGAACCGGTTCCGGCGGTGGCGGAGGGGGAGGGGGAGGGGGAGGGGGCTATCATGACGTTAACGGTAACCGATGGTTCACCAGTTAACAAACTCATTCGACAGCCATCCGAGAGCGAGAAGCGAGCCGTATGTCCTCCTCCCCCGCAGCCGTCCGCGCCCAGTGGGCCGAGCACAACCCCGGGCTCGACACGTCGCCGATGGAGGTGATCGGTCTGCTCAAGCACGCCACAGCCCTGGTCGAGCGGGCCGTCGAGCCGCTCTACGCGGGCGCTCCCCTCACCGCGCCGGAGGTCGACGTGCTGATCCTCCTCCGGCACACCACGGAGCCGGTCATCGCCCGCCGCCTGTCCGAACGCCTCGGCCTCTCCCGCGCGGGCGTGAGCAAGAGCCTCGCCAAGCTGGAGCGACGCGGCTTCGTCTCCCGCGCCCCCAACCCGGCCGACCGCCGCGCCGCCCTGATCACCATCACCCCGGACGGGGCACAGGCCGTCGACACCCTCTTCCCCCGCCAACTCGCCGCCGAGGTCGAACTGCTGGCGGGACTCGGCGAGGACCGGGAATGGGTCCTCAAGGCATTGGAGCGCCTGGTGGCGGTGATGGAGAGCCGGGTGGGCGAGCGGTGATCGGAATTGCCCAATCGGCCGAGGAATTACGAATCGCGCCGAATGCCGGGGTCGATTTTCCGGGCGTCACATATGACGAGACGGCCTTTCACACATCCGGAACCCAACCCACGCACAGACTGCGAATCATCGAATCCTGATCAGGTGATTCCGCTACTCGGGCCGCAAGGAATTCACTGAGGTCGGCAATGAGAGTTCCGAAACGGTGTCCACGCCGAACCCGGCCCCTCATGGCGAACTTGACCCACACGCCGCCCTCGCGCCCGATTAAGGTGCGCGCCATGGACAAGGGACGGCTCACCGAAGAACTCTCCGGCTCCCACGATCACACCCGGCCGGCCCGCGACGCCCTCGTGGAACAGGGCGCGGCCGTGGCGGCGGTGCTGGAGGTGCTCTGCGACGAGGGGTCACCTGTCGACTGGAGCCTCGCGGCGGATGTGCTGTGCAGGATCGGGGAGCCCGCCTTCCCTCCGCTGACGGAGGCGATCGCGAAGGCGGACTCACCCGAGGTGGTGACACGGGCCGCATGGACACTGGGCCGACTGGAGGTGGCCGATGTCGGCGCTTACAGCCCCCTGTTGAAGCACCCTCAGGCACGGGTCCGGGAGAACGCGCTCGTCGCCTTCCAGCGCCGGGGCGAGGCCTCGGTGGGGTTCGTCGGCCGGTTGATCCCGTTGCTGGGAGACCCGGAACCCGAGGTCCGGCAGCGGGCGGTGCAGGCGCTCACGGCGATCGGCACCGGAGCCGTCCCCGAGCTGCGGCGGCTGCGACAGCGGCCCGCGACCGGCCCCCGGATCCGGTCCGGCGCCTTGGTGGCACTCGCGGCGATCGGCGGACCGGCCGCGCTCAGCCCCGTGGACCAGGACGCCTGCCGCCGGCTGACCAGGATCAAACGGCCGGCCGAGATACCGGAGGCCATGCACCGGTGCACCTCCTGGTACGCCGTCCCGGGCTCCGACCGGGCGGCGATACTGGAGGCGTTCGACCTGAGCGACCCCGAGCCGGTCACCCTACGGACGGGCGCCGCCGCCTGGGAGCACGACCAGCACCATTGGCTGCGGGACCGGCCCCACCCGCACACCGATTGCGCACGCGTCTTCGTCAGCCCCGAACTGGACGGCTGGACGCTGGTCTTCGGCAACCCGTCCCAGGACACCCACCGCATCGACGCCGCCGGCGACCACGACGCGGCCGCCCTGGCGCACCTCGTACGCCGACGGTGCGCCGACCTCAGCCGCCGGTTCGGAACCGCGCAGTGGTACGGCTCGCACTGCCGAGACAACTGGACGGCCTGGTGCATCGCCGAAGACGGAAAGGTGGTGCGCCACTACGACCTGCGCGCCGCCCTTGAGGACGGCGACGAAGGCCCCGCACATCCCGCCGAAGCCGGCTACCTCCTGCCGCACGACGACGGCATGCCCGAAGACATCTACGACGACGAGGGCGTCTGGGACTCGGAAGCGTTCACCGCCCGGTACAACCGGGTGAAGGACGAACTCCGGATCCCCGACATGTGCTACGCCAATGACATCGCGGCCCGGCTCTCGGTCGACCCCGGCGCACTCGGACCGCACACCCGGGTCACGGGCTCCGGCGTCCTCACCCTCACCGCCTGCGGCCGGGAACACGGCCACCCCGCCGGAGCACTGCCGATCCGACGGCCTCCGTCCCGACCACCTCCGTCCCGACCACCTCCGTGCGTCACGTGGCCGAGGGCTTTCTGCTGAAGGGGGTGATCGGGCGTTCCAGGCGTTCGCCGTCGACGGTGATGTCGACCTCCTCGTTGTAGAAGGCGAGGAGCCCCTTGACCGGGCCCACCGCGGGCAGCGGCTCCGGATAGCTCCAGACGATGTGCGGCGGCACGTCGGCCGTGCCGCGCCACGACCAGTACTCGGCGGTGCCCTTGTAGGGGCAGCCGGTGCTGTGGTCGGTGGGTTCGAACAGGTCCAGCCGGACGTCCTCGCGCGGGATGTAGTACCGCGTGGGCAGACCGGTCTCGAACAGCAGCACCGGGCGGTGTGTGTCGGCGACGACCGTGCCGTCGATCTCGACCCGGACATGACGGCCGCTGACCAGGGCGTCGACGTACTGCGGCGGCCGATCATGCCGAGCTTCCACGCCGCGTTCAGCCTCGGCGGGATGGTCGGGGCGGGGCTCGGCGGCCTGGTCGCGGACTCCCTGTCCCCCACGCGCCATCTGCTCGGCATCACCGTGATCGGCCTGCTGGTGACCGCCGTCGCCGGCCGCACCCTGCTGCGCCACGAGCCCCCGGCACCCCCGGAGGCCGCCCCCGGCCAGGAGAACGACGAAGGCGGCGACCCGCGCCGCCCGGACTCCGGTACCCGCGGCCTGGTCGTCGTCCTCGGCCTGATCGCCCTGTGCACGGCGTACGGCGAGGGAGCGCTGGCCGACTGGGGCGCCCTGCACCTGGACGAGGATCTGGACGCCTCGCCCGGTGTCGCGGCGGCCGGTTACTCGTGTTTCGCGCTCGCCATGACGATCGGCCGGCTGACCGGGACGACACTGCTCGAACGCCTGGGCAGGACCAGGGTCCTCGTGGCCGGCGGCGCCACCGCGACGGCCGGGATGCTGCTGGGCTCCCTCGCCCCCTCGGTGTGGGCGGCTCTGCTCGGGTTCGCGATCACGGGGCTCGGGCTCGCCAACATCTTCCCCGTGGCCATCGAACGCGCCGGTGCGCTGGCCGGTCCCGGTGGCGTGGCCACCGCCTCCACGCTCGGCTATCTCGGCATGCTCCTCGGCCCGCCCGCGATCGGCTTCATGGCCGAATGGTCCTCTCTGTCCCTCGCGCTCACCAGCGTCGCGATACTCGCCGGATTCGCCTCCGTCATCGCCTTCCTCACCCGCCACGCAGCCGTCAATTGACCACTCACCGTTGCCTCATGGCACCTCGCGGTGCATGACGACAGGCCTCGGACAACATGAGGCAACCATTCAGTCGTTCGATTCGTATAACTCCCTGGAGGCACTGCGACCCGGCCGAACAGAGTGCGGCCGGAGCGTCACCATCCGCTTTCTGGATGGTCCCGAACAAGGAGAAACGATGCGACTGTTCGTGCTCAACTACGCTCGCGACACTGAGCAGTTGGAGTTCAGCGCTCCGTACACTTACGACTCCGGGCTGCAGTTGAACGTGCTCGCCGATGGGCGGATAGCCGCCCATGACCAGGGTCTGATGCGGGAATTGGGGGCGACGACCTCGACGGCGGGTTCGAAGACCCACTTCGACGACTGAACGCGGACCGGCGACGATGACCGTACTGATCCTGACGCGCGAACAGGATGTGACGGCGGACCTGGTGGTGGCACAACTGAACAGGACCGGCGTACCGGTGGTCCGGGTCGACCCGGCCGACCTGCCCGGCCAAGTGGCGCTCTCCGGCGAGTACGTGCACGGCTCCTTCCGCGGGCATCTGTCCGCGGGGGGACGCCTGGTGAGCATGAGCGGGCTGCGGTCCGTGTGGCTGCGCCGGCCGGGGGTTCCGGCCACCCGGACCGCCGAGCCGTCCGCATGGCTGACCGAGGAGTCCTCTCAGGCCCTGTACGGCATGCTGCGCGGCACGGGCGCCCGCTGGATGAACGACCCCGACGCGGCCCGGCGGGCCCGCCACAAGCCCTGGCAGCTCCGGCACGCCCAGGCCTGCGGGCTCCCCGTACCGGCCACGCTGATCACCACGTTCCCGCAGGTCGCCCGCGACTTCGCCGAGCGCTTCCCCGATCTGGTGGTGAAGCCGGTCTCGGGCACGCATCCGCAGGAGCCGCCGCGGACGGTCCCCACCAGCCGGATCGCGCCGGACACCGACTTCGCCGCCGTCGCCTTCGGTCCGACGCTGCTGCAGCGCCGGATCGCCAAGACCGCCGACCTCCGGCTCACCGTCGTCGGCGACCGCGTGCTGGCCGCCCGCAAGGCCGTCCCCTCGGACGCGCACCCCGACGAGGTCGACGTCCGCTACGCCGCCTCCACCGCTCCCTGGCAGCCGGTCGACGTCCCGGCGCGCACCGCCACCGCCGTGCACTCCTATCTGCGGGGCGCCGAACTCGCCTACGGGGCCTTCGACTTCGTCGAGGACGCCGACGGGATCTGGTGGTTCCTCGAGTGCAACCAGTCGGGCCAGTTCGGGTTCGTGGAGATGGACACCGGCCAGCCGATCGCCCGCACCATCGCCGACTGGCTGGCACGCGAGGAGCCCGAGGCGGGGCCGCGCCGCACCGGCCGCATACGGGCCACACCCTGACGCACCGAAGTGGCCCGCCCGAGAAAAAGCGGGCCACTTAGAGAGCACTCCATCCGGCAGACTCGGCCCATGGAGACCGCCGAGCACATCAGAGCGCTGGACGAGGAGGGCCGGCTGCTGGCCGCCGCCGCCCGGAAGGCCGGTACGAACGCCGAGGTCCCGACGTGCCCGGACTGGCGCGTACGGGACCTGGTGCTGCACATGGGCGCGGTGCACCGCTGGGCTGCGGCGTTCGTCGCCGAGGGCCACCCCTCGCCGCGCCGCCCCGACGACGGCCCGGACCTGGACGGCGCCCCTCTTCTGGCCTGGTTCGAGGAGGGACACCGCCGCCTCGTCGACACCCTCCGCGCCGCCCCGGCCGACCTCGCGTGCTGGAGCTTCCTGCCCGCCCCCTCCCCGCTGGCCTTCTGGGCGCGCCGCCAGGCCCATGAGACGGCCGTGCACCGCGCCGACGCGGAGTCCGCCCTCGGTATCCCCCTCGCCGAGCCCACCGCGGACTTCGCGGTCGACGGCATCGACGAACTGCTCCTCGGCTTCCACGCCCGCGACAGGAGCCGGGCACGCACCGACACCCCGCGCCTCCTGCGGGTACGGGCGACGGACACGGACGCCGCCTGGACCGTACGCCTGTCCTCGCAGCCACCCGCGACGGAACGCGCCGAGGCCACCGGGGAGGCCCTGGACGCCGACTGCGAGATCGCCGGCCCGGCGCCCCAGCTGTACCTGTCCCTCTGGAACCGCCTCCCCTTCCCGGCCGTCACCGGCGACCCCTCGCTCGCCGCACTGTGGCGGGAGGCCGCGAGCATCTGACACCGGGGCCCGGCCCCGGTCCGCCGGCTGCGGGCGCCGCCTATCGGGGCGGCGCCCCGCTCAGCCCAGCCAGCCCGGCCGTACCAACCCCGACTCGTAGGCGAGCACGACGAGTTGGGCCCGGTCGCGGGCGCCCAGTTTGACCATCGTGCGGCTCACATGGGTCTTGGCGGTCAGTGGGCTGACGACGAGGCGGCGGGCGATCTCGTCGTTGGTGAGGCCGATACCGACGAGGGCCATCACCTCCCGCTCCCGCTCGGTGAGTCCGGCGAGAGAGGCGACGGCCGCGGGCTCCTTGGAGCGGGCCGCGAACTCGGAGATCAGCCGCCGGGTCACGCCCGGCGACAGCAGCGCGTCGCCCTCGACGACCGCCCGTACCGCGCGCAGGAGTTCCTCCGGCTCGGTGTCCTTCACCAGGAAGCCCGACGCCCCGGATCGGATCGCCTCGAAGACGTACTCGTCGAGTTCGAAGGTGGTCAGCATGACGACCCTGACGTCCTCGAGCCCCGGGTCGTCGGTGATACGGCGGGTCGCGGCGAGGCCGTCGAGGACGGGCATACGGATGTCCATCAGGACCACGTCGGGGCGCAGTTCGCGCACCTTGCGGAACGCCGCCTCACCGTCGGCGGCCTCCCCGGCCACCTCGATGTCGGGCTGGGCGTCGAGCAGCGCCTTGAACCCTGCCCTCACCAGAGACTGGTCGTCGGCGAGCAGTACGCGGATCACCGGTCCTCCTCGGCCTCGCGGGACGCGCGTACGGGCAGTACGGCGAGCACCCGGAACCCCCCGTCGTCACGTGGCCCCGCCTCGATCGTGCCACCCAGCGCGGCGGCCCGCTCCCGCATTCCGGCCAGTCCGTTGCCGCTGCCGCCCGCGTCCGTGCCGGTCGCCGGCCCGTCGTCATCGATCCGCAGCCGCACCTCACCCCCGCCACGACCGAAGCACACGCGCGCATGCCGCGACCCCGAATGCCGTACGACGTTGGTGAGGGCCTCCTGGACGATGCGGAAGGCGGCGAGATCGGTGCCCGGCGGCAGCTCGGGCGGCTCGCCCTCGATCTCGACGGTCAGGCCCGCCCCCGCCGCCTGCTCGACGAGTTCGGGGAGCCGGGCGAGCCCCGGAGCGGGGGCGCGCGGGGCGTCGCCGGGCGCCCGGAGGGTGTCGAGCACCTGGCGGACCTCGCCCAGGGCCTCCTTGCTGGCCGCCTTGATGGTGGTGAGGGCGGTGCGTGCCTGTTCCGGGTCGGAGTCGAGGAGCGCGAGGCCGACACCGGCCTGGACGTTGATCACCGAGATGCTGTGCGCGAGGACGTCGTGCAGTTCGCGGGCGATCCGCAGTCGTTCCTCGTCGGCCCGCCGCCGGGCGGCCTGCGCGCGCTCCGCCCGCTCTCGGGCCCACTGCTCGCGCCGGGCGCGGGCCAGCTCCGAGAGCGCGACGATCGCCACGCCCCAGGTCACGACGACGACCTCCTGCCCCCAGCCCGCCGCGTCGTCCCCGGCCGAGGGCAGCCACCGGTACAGCCAGTGCGCCACCAGTACATGCCCCACCCACAGCGCCCCCATCGCCGTCCAGGCGGCCTTGCGGTGCCCGGCGACGATCGCGCTGAAGCAGCCGACGGCGACGGTGAGGAACACCGGCCCGTACGGGTATCCGGCACCCAGATACACCATCGCGGTCGCAGCCGTGCCGAAGGCGACGAGCACCGGCTGCCGCCACCGCCACAGGAGCAGGAGGGCACCCACGAGCAGCAGGACGCGCGCGAAGGGGGCGAGGTCGGCGCGGTCGCCCTGCTGGAGTTCGGCGGCGGCGTTCGAGCCGACCAGGACGAAGACGGTGAACGCCAGCGTGGAGCGCCAGGGCCAGCGGGTGCGGGTGTCGTCGTCCGGCCGGTTCCACCACGGCGGGCCCCCGCCGTGCCACCGCCGCCACGGCGGCCCGCTCCACACCGGCCCGCCCCCTCCCGGGGAGCCACCCGCGTCCGTACCCTGCTCTGCCATGGCGGCCACGCTAGACGCCACGCCGCGGCCACGGCGTCACCCGAGCGAGGTGATCACACCTACTCCCGGCGAAGTACGCCCACCCGGTGTCAGCGCGCCGCCGCCTCGGACTGCGGGTACACCAGGCCGACGTGGTGGGCGAGTTGGCCCGCCGCATGCCGGAAGAACGCCTCGCGGTCCTCGACCACCCGGTGGAACTGTCCGAACACCTCGAAGTTGACCAGCCCGAACAGCTGCGCCCAGGCGCCGGCCAGCACCACGACCGTCTCCGGCGGCAGATCGGGCGCGAGCTCCTCGGCCATCCGCCGCGCCTCCGGCCGGAGCTCGGCGGGCACCTTCCACTGCGCCTCCCCCTTGGCCTGATAGGCGTCGCGCACGATCCGGATCAGCAATCGCCCGACCCGCGACGCGGCCGGCACGGTCGTGTCGGGCGCGGTGTAGCCGGGCACGGGCGAGCCGTAGATCAACGCGTACTCGTGCGGTCGCGCCAGCGCCCACTCGCGCACTCCTTCGCACACGGCGACCCACTGCCCCGCCGGGCTCTCGCCCCCGACCGCCGCGTACGACGCCTCGGCGGCCTCGCCGAGGGAGTCGTAGGCGTCGATGATCAACGCGGTCAGCAGCTCGTCACGGCTCCGGAAGTAGCGGTACAGCGCGGAGGAGGCCATGCCGAGTTCCCGCGCCACCGCACGCAGCGAGAGCTTTGCCGCGCCCTCGACGGCGAGCTGTCTGCGCGCCTCGTCCTTGATGGCGGCGGTGACCTCGATCCGGGCGCGGGCACGGGCCCCTTGTGCTGTGCTCATGTGAAGCAGTGTGCCACAGAGGCAGAGCACTGCACTCAATTCAGATCAGCGCTCTCGAAAAGGAGCGCCACTCACGCTACGGATCAGCGCTCTCCACCCAGAGCGCCGCCCCCAAACGAGAGCACCGCTCTTGCATCGGAGCATCGATCTCGTGCACACTGCTCACAAGCGAGAGCAGTGCTCTCTGAATCGCCTCGGTGAACGGCCCCTTGAGCCGCTCCCCGAGCCACTCGCCAACCGGGAGGGACCCCATGTCATCGACCCACTACATCAAGTCCAACCCCTTCGACCGCGCGCTGAACGGCTTCATCGGCTGGCTCGCCCGCCACGGCGTCAGCCTCCTCGGCACAGCCGAACTCTCCGTACGCGGCCGCAAGAGCGGCGAGTGGCGCCGACTGCCCGTCAACCCGCTGCCGTACGAGGGCGGCCCCTACCTCGTATCGGCGCGCGGCCACTCCGAGTGGGTACGCAACATGCGGGCGGCGGGCGGCGGCCGGCTCCAGGTGGGGCGCCGGGTGCGGGAGTTCACGGCCGTCGAAGTGCCGAACGCGGAGAAGCCCGTCGTCCTGCGCACCTATCTGAAGAAGTGGGGCTGGGAGGTGGGCCGGTTCTTCGGCGACGTCAACGCCGACTCCACCGACGCGGAACTGCTCGCCGCCGCGCCGAAGCACCCCGTCTTCCGGATCACCATCGCCGAGTGACCCGGGCGGCGGCCCCGCCCACCACGGCCGTAACCAGCCATAGCCCCCGGCCGTACCCGTCGCGCCTACCTGTCGAACGAGGTCAGCACGCGCTGGGCGAGCGGGTGGGTGCGGACGAGCTCGCCGAGCGAGGTCGAGCCGCGCGCGATGTCGACGAAGGCCCGCCAGGCGGGCCGGAAGCCGGTGAGCGCCGCATGGAAGAGCCCGGGCCGCCGCGCGAACGCGTTCAGCAGTCGCTTGCCGACGCTCATCTCGACGCCGAGCCCCGCCTTCACAGCGAACGCGTAGTTCAGGGCCTGACGGCGGGTGTCCACCGCGTCATTCGCTTCGGCGATGCGAACCGCCCACTCCCCCGCGAGCCGCCCCGAGCGCAGGGCGAAGGAGATGCCCTCCCGGGTCCACGGCTCCAGCAGTCCCGCCGCGTCCCCGCACACCAGCACCCGTCCCCGCGAGAGCGGGGAGTCGTCGGCGCGGCAGCGCGTCAAGTGCCCGGAGGAGATGCTCGGTTCGAAGCCGGCGAGGCCGAGCCGCCCGATGAAGTCCTCCAGGTACCGCTTGGTGGCGGCGCCTTCACCGCGCGCGGAGATCACGCCGACGGTCAGTGTGTCGCCCTTGGGGAACACCCAACCGTAGCTGCCTGGCATCGGGCCCCAGTCGAGGAGGACGCGTCCCTTCCAGTCCTCGGCGACGGTCTCCGGCACGGGGATCTCCGCCTCCAGGCCGAGGTCGACCTGGTCGAGCTTCACCCCGACATGCGCTCCTATGCGGCTGGCGCTGCCGTCGGCGCCGACGACGGCCCGCGCCAGCACGGTGTCGCCGTTCTGCAGGACGACGGCGACCGTACGCCGGTCCGGCACGGCCGAGCCGTGTTGCTCCACCCGGGTGACCGCGACGCCCGTACGCAGTTCCGCGCCCGCCTTCTGGGCGTGCTCGACGAGCTGCTGGTCGAACTCGGGCCGGTTGATCAGACCGAACAGCATGTGCTTGGACTTGCGGGTGCGGGTGTAGCGGCCGTCGAGAGAAAAGGTGACCGCGTGCACGCGGTCCTTGAAGGGCAGTTCGAAGCCGGGCGGCAGGGCATCGCGCGAGGGGCCGATGATGCCGCCGCCGCACGTCTTGTAACGCGGCAGCTCCGCCTTCTCCAGCAACAGGACGCTGCGTCCCGCGACCGCCGCCGCGTAGGCGGCCGAAGCCCCCGCGGGGCCCGCGCCCACCACGACGACGTCCCACACCCGCTGCACGTCGTCCGCCGAAGAGTTCTCGCTGCTCACGATGGTCTACTGCTCCCGATCCAGCCGCCTGCCGCACCTGTCCCACGCATCCTACGGCGGGTGACGCCGAGCACCGCTGTGGGAGGATCGGCAGCGCATGCGCCCTACACCGACACACCGGGTATGCGCGTACGCACACACATACCCAGTAGGACAACGTCGCACCCACGAGGAGCGTGCCCATGCCGTCGAATCCGGTCGCCGAGACCGTCGCCTCGCTGATACCCAGGGCGAAGGAGGAGCTCACCGAACTGGTGGCCTTCAAGTCGGTGGCGGACTTCGACCAGTACCCGAAGAGCGAGAGCGAGGGCGCCGCGCGCTGGGTCGCCGACGCGCTGCGCGGCGAGGGTTTCCAGGACGTGGCCCTGCTCGACACCCCCGACGGCACCCAGTCCGTGTACGGCTACCTGCCGGGGCCCGAGGGCGCGAAGACGGTCCTCCTCTACGCGCACTACGACGTGCAGCCGCCGCTGGACGAGGCCGCCTGGGACTCGCCACCGTTCGAGCTGACCGAGCGCGACGGCCGCTGGTACGGGCGCGGCGCGGCCGACTGCAAGGGCGGCGTGCTCATGCATCTGCTGGCGCTGCGCGCGCTGAAGGCCGACGGTGGCGTCCCGGTGCACGTCAAGGTGATCGCCGAGGGCTCCGAGGAGATGGGCACCGGCGGCCTCCAGCAGTACGCCGAGGCGCACCCCGGGCTGCTTGCCGCCGACACCGTCGTCATCGGCGACGCAGGCAACTTCCGCGCCGGCCTGCCGACGGTCACCTCCTCCCTGCGCGGCATGATCCTCATGCGCGTCAAGGTCGACGCCCTCGAAGGCAACCTGCACTCGGGCCAGTTCGGCGGTGCGGCCCCCGACGCGCTGGCCGCGCTGATCCGCGTACTGGACTCGCTGCGCGCCGAGGACGGCACGACGACCGTCGACGGACTCGCGAGCGACGGGACGTGGGACGGCCTGCGGTACGACGACGCGCGGTTCCGCGAGGACGCCAGGGTGCTCGACGGTGTGGAACTGGTCGGGTCCGGCGCGGTCGCCGACCGTATCTGGGCGCGTCCGGCGGCCACGGTGCTCGGTATCGACGCCCCGCCGGTGATCGGCGCGACCCCGTCGATCCAGGCGAGCGCCCGCGCCCTGATCGGCCTGCGCGTCCCGCCGGGCGTGGACGTCACGGACGGCCTCAAGCTGCTCGAAGCCCACCTGGTCGCGCACACCCCGTGGGGCGCCCGGGTGAGCTGCGAACCGATCGGCCACGGCCAGGCGTTCCGCGCCGACACCACCAGCCCCGCGTACGAGGCGATGGCCGCCGCCATGGCCGTCGCGTACCCGGGCCAGGAAATGCAGTACGCGGGCCACGGCGGCTCCATCCCGCTGTGCAACGCCCTCGCCGCCCTCTACCCGGACGCCGAGATCCTCCTCATCGGCCTCAGTGAGCCGGAGGCCAGGATCCACGCGGTCAACGAGAGCGTGTCCCCGGAGGAGTTGGAGCGCATGTCGGTGGCTGAGGCCCTGTTCCTGCGCAACTACGCGGCGAGCTAGCCGAGTTCACGGGGGGCGTGCCCAAGTCGCGCCGGACGTCACACCGGTACGCCCGCCTCCAGGTACAGCGCGGCCCCCCGCTCCCTCGCGCGGAGCGCCCACCGCAGCCGCTCGTAGCGCACGGGCGGGAGCAGGTCGGCCGCCTCCTCCTCGGTGACGAACCGCCAGTCGCGCAGTTCAGGACCGGGCAGTACAGGCCGCTGTGCGCCGGTGGCGTCCAGGTGTCCGCCGTCGAAGAGCAGGCGGAGTCCGCCGTATCCGGGGGGCGCCGGTGACTCCCAGTCCACGACCAGCAGCCGGGGCACGTCGTCGAGCCGTATGCCGGTCTCCTCGATGACCTCGCGCATGCCCGCGCGGGCGGGCGCCTCGCCGGATTCCACGACCCCGCCGGGGAACTCCCAGCCGGCCTTGTACGTCGGATCGACGAGCAGGACCCGGTCGTCCTCGTCGAACAGCAGGACCCCTGCGGCGACGGTCTCGGCGGTCGGCTCGGGGGTCTGCACGATGTCGCACACGGGTACGTCCCCGGCGGCCACGTCGTAGGCGATGCGCCGCGCGGTCTCGTACGGGGTGAGGGCGCTGGTGTCGACGAGGTGGGCATCGGCGGTGAGCCAGCCGCCCAGGGCGGTGCGGTAGGGGGCGATGTGGTCGTACGCCCATTGACGCAGCCGCATCTCGCCGTCGGGGAGGTCCGGCGGAATCTCCCGCTCGGCTATTCGCTCCCGCAGTATCGTTTCGGCCGGGGCCAGGAGCAGATGCCGTACGGGAATGCGGCGGGCGGCGAGGCCGCCGAAGATCTCGTCGCGATACTCCTGGCGGAGCAGGGTCATGGGGACCACGAGGGTGCCGCCCAGCTCGGCGAGCAGGGCGGCGGCGGTGTCGATCACGAGCCGTCGCCAGCTCGGCAGGTCCTGGAAGTCTCCGACCTCGGCGAGGCGTTTGGCCGGCAGCAGATGTGTGAGTGCGCCGCCTATGACCTCGGGGTCGAAGAGTGTGCTGTTCGGGATCAGTTCGATCAGTTCCCGTGCGGTGGTGGTCTTTCCCGCACCGAACGCGCCGTTGATCCAAACGACGGTCACGGTTCCCCCTCTTCTGTTGACCCCCTGAGGCTTGCCCTCCACTCCGCCACGGAAACCAGCCGTTGTCGAAGAGCCGAAATACACGGCCATACAGGGCGGCACACACGACGGCGGGTCCCCACAACCGTGGGGACCCGCCGCTGTGTACAAGAGGCGGACGGGACCGGCCCGCCCGCTCGATCCGTCAGCCTGCCTTGCCGCCCTTGCCTGCCTTGCCGCCCTTGCCTTCCTTGCCGCCCTTGCCTTCCTGCCCCTTCTGCCCCTTCCGCCCGCCCAGAGCGTCCTCGGCGACCGCCAGGCTGTCGCCGGCCACCGTCTTGCCCGCCTTGCCAGCCTTGACGAGCGTGCCCTCGACATCCAGTTTGCTCAGCGCGTCCGTCTTCCCGAGCGCTTCTCCGGCGTCGAGACCGTGCGACGGAGTGATCGCCGCGACGACGAAACCGGTGGCGAGGGAGGCGATGGCGAGCATGCTGCGCTTCTTCATGCCCCGCTCAACTGCGGAACGGGGCAAGGGGTCACGGCCCGTCTTTCCGATGCTTCGGCGCCACCCGAGGCTGCTGTCCCACTCCGTGGCTATCCCACTCCGGCCACCGGCGCGCTCGGCCGACGTGCCAGTGCCGCGGCGGCCGCCCCCACCAGGCCCGCGTCCGTGCCCATCACGGCGGGAGCGACGGTCAGGTGCTGGACGAAGGAGAGGGTGGCATAGCTCTTGAGGGCGGCGCGCAGGGGCGTGAAGAGGAGGTCACCGGCGCCCGCGACACCGCCGCCGATGACGGCGATGTCGATCTCGACGAGGGTGGCGGTGGCGGCGATACCGGCGGCGAGGGCCTGGGCGGCGCGCTCGAAGGAGGCGACGGCGACCGGATCGCCCGCGCGGGCGGCCGTGGCGACCGCGGCGGCGGAGGTGTCGCCGTCGGGGCCTGGCCGCCAGCCGTTCTCCAGGGCGCGGCGGGCGATGTTGGGGCCGCTCGCGATGCGCTCGACGCAGCCACGGGCACCGCAGGGGCAGGGGTCGCCGTCGAGATCGACACTGATGTGCCCGATGTGGCCGGCGTTGCCGGTGGGGCCGGCGTGGAGCTGTCCGCCGAGGACGAGGCCGCCGCCGACGCCGGTCGACACGACCATGCACAGCGCGTTGTCGTGGCCGCGTGCAGCGCCCTGCCAGTGCTCGGCCGCCGTGATGGCCACCCCGTCGCCGATCAGCTCGACGGGCAGCCCGCCGGTCGCCGCCCGGACGCGCTCGACCAGGGGGAAACCTCGCCAGCCGGGGATGTTCACGGGGCTCACCGTGCCCGCGGAGGCGTCCACCGGGCCCGCGCTGCCTATCCCGACGGCCGTGGCCCCGCTCCACAGCGGGGCGGCGGTCAGCTCGCCGAGCACCTCCTCGACGGCCCGCATCACGGTGTCGCCGTCCTCCCGCGCGGGCGTCGGGCGCTGCGCGCGCAGGAGGATCCGGCCGTGGCCGTCCACCAGCGCCCCGGCGATCTTGGTGCCGCCTATGTCGAGCGCGGCCACGAGGTCGGTCTGCATCAGTGTCAGTTCTCCCGCTGCGAGTCTCCTACCGGGCACCCGAAACGCGGCGGTGCCCGGATCTCCGGCCGGAGAACCGGCAGCACGACGCTCGCCTGGTGGGGGGCGCCGGCCAGAGAATGCGATAAACAGTCTCCCCCGGCTGTGACAACGTTGTCCAGGCTCTATGCTCGACGCCACATCCTCAACGGCCGCACAATTCCGACACGGCACCACCGACCACACCCGTGGACGACAGGACAGGACAGCGCAGAGTGCCCGAGACCGCCCGCAGCATCCCCCGCCGCCCCGAGAACCGCTACGGCAACCGTCCCACGATGAAGGACGTCGCGGCCCGGGCCGGTGTGGGCCTGAAGACGGTCTCCCGCGTGGTGAACGGCGAGCCGGGCGTCACCCCGGACACCGAGCGCCGCGTCCAGGAGGCGATCGAGGCGCTCGGCTTCCGGCGCAACGACAGCGCGCGGGTGCTGCGCAAGGGCCGTACGGCCAGCATCGGCCTGGTCCTGGAGGACCTCGCCGACCCGTTCTACGGCCCGCTCAGCCGGGCGGTGGAGGAGGTGTCCCGCGCCCACGGCTCGCTGCTGATCAACGGGTCGAGCGCCGAGGACCCGGACCGCGAGCAGGAGTTGGCGCTCGCGCTGTGCGCGCGCCGGGTGGACGGGCTGGTCGTCATTCCGGCCGGGGACGACCACCGCTATCTGGAGCCCGAGATCAGGGCGGGCATCGCCACGGTGTTCGTGGACCGCCCGGCCGGGCGGATCGACGCCGATGTCGTGCTGTCGGACAGTTTCGGCGGCGCCCGCGACGGGGTCGCCCATCTCATCGCCCATGGCCACCGCCGGATCGGCTTCATCGGCGACATGCCCCGCATCCACACCGCCGCCGAGCGGCTGCGCGGCTACCGGGCCGCCATGGAGGACGCGGGCATCGCGGTCGGGGACGCGTGGATGTCCCTGGGCGTCACCGATCCCGAGCGGGTCCGCGGGGCGGCCGAGGACATGCTGTCCGGCCCGGCGCCGGTCACGGCGATCTTCGCGGGCAACAACCGGGTGACGGTCACAGTCGTACGGGTCCTCGCCGAGCACACCCGCCGGGTCGCCCTCGTCGGCTTCGACGACTTCGAGCTCGCCGATCTGCTCCGGCCGGGCATCACAGTGGTCGCCCAGGACCCCGCCCGGCTGGGCCGCACCGCCGCCGAGCGTCTCTTCCAGCAGTTGGACGGCTCCCTCCTGACCCCGGAGCGCATCGAGCTGCCGACCCGGCTGATCGCCCGGGGTTCGGGCGAACTCCCGCCCGAGGACTGAGCTTTGGCCGCCTCCGATCCGCGTACGCTTCAAGCGCTCGGCCTCGCCGTGGCGCCGCGCGAGGATCCGCTCAGCTATCCGGGCGCCTGGCCCCCGAGGTCCGCGCTCCTCGACGGCAACCGGATGCTCCCCCTTGACACGCTCGTCTTCGAGGACCGTGTGCCCGTCCTCTCGGTCGGCTCCAACGCCTGCCCCGCGCAGCTCGTGCACAAGATGGCGGAGCACGGTGTGAAGTGCCGGATCCCCATGGTCAGGGCCCAGGTCACCGGTATCGGGGTCGGCGTCTCCGCCCATGTCAGCCTGCTCGGCTACATGTCCGCGTCGCCCTTCCACTCCCCCGGCACCACCCGCGAGCTGTTCCTCACCTGGCTGGACGAGGCGCAGCTCGCCGTGGTCGACGCCAGCGAGGGCGTCGACTCACCGACCGGGAACTTCCAGCGGGCCGCCCTCCCCTCCGACGACTTCGGTGTCGAGCTGGAGTCGGGCGACGTGCTCGACACCGCCTGGATCTACGTCAACCGCTGGGGCGTCCTCAGCGACGGCGGCCCGGGCCCACGCCTCCATCCGGGCCGGCAGCGCCCACTGATCGGCGAACTCCTGGGCGCGTCGGCGGAGTTGCGCGACCTGTTCGGCACCACCCCGGACGAGTTCTCCGCCCGGGCGCGCGGCGACCGGGCCCGGTGTCTCCGTGGCAGGCAGGTGTTCGCCGAGCAGGGGTGGACGACGGTGTCCGGCCTGGAGCCGTACGTACGGCCGCATCCGGAGGCGTAGGTCCACCGCCCCCGGCGCGCGCGGCGAGCCGTGCGTGGCCCAGGTCAGCAGACCGGGAGGCCGGGCACCGGGGCGTCGTTCTCGCCGCCCTTGATGTAGACGTCGCTGACGAAGACATCGGTGTTGCCGTTGTCGTCGTCGGTCTTGGCCCACCAGACGTTGGTCCACTCGTCGTAGGTCTCGCGGCGGCCCAGGTTCTGCTGGCAGTAGAAGTAGTTGGTGCCGGCGTTGAGGACGCCGACCTCGGTGCCGGCGGCGGTGTAGGACTTGGCGGTGCGCCAGATCGTGCAGTTGTACTTGCCGCCGCCGATCGAGACACAGGACGATTCCTGCGGGGTTTCGCCGCCGGTGGTCCCGCCGGTCGTGCCACCGCTGGTGGAGCCGCCCGAGGTGTCCGAACCTCCCGCACCGCCGCCGCCCGTGGTGACGCCGCTCGTGTCTTTCGACGGGGAGGCGGACGCCTCGGTCTCCTTCTCGTCCTTCTCCTTCGACTGCTCGCTGGGGTTCGCGGACTTCTTGTCGTCCTTCCCCTTGGCGTCGGCGTCGTCGGAGAGGTCGACCGTGCCCCGGCTGGGGCCGTCGGAAGGGGTGGCGCTGCTCGAATCGGTGGCCGAGGGCTGTGCGCCGGTCTCCGTGTCGTCGTTCCCGTTCAACAGTGCGACCGTGACGCCGGTGCCCGCGAGGACGACGGTGACGGCCAGGGCGGCGAGCAGGGCCCGGCCTCTGCGGGGGCGGCCACCGGGCGTGGACACGGTGGTGGCGGCCCCCGAAGCGGGAACCGGCGCACCCGCACCGGGGCCCGGACCGCCGACCGCCGCAGATGCCCCCGTGCCGGGCCCCGCGGCCTGCTGCGGCGCCCCGAAGTCAGGGGTCGGGCGCGTCGAACCGAACCCGGCGCCCGCGCCCGTGTCACCGGGCCCGGTGCCCGCAGTCGGCGGTCCGAAGCCCGGCGGCACCGCCGGGACACCCAGTTCGGTCTCCTCGCGCGGCCGGGGCCTCGCGGTGGAGCACCTCGTCCACGGCCCGCCAGACGACGCCCATGCCGCCACGTCCGAGCTGTTCCACGATCCGGTACCGTCCGGCGAGAATCCGCCCGACACCGTCCGCCTGTTCGTTCGCCCCCGCAGACACCCGCGCCCCGTTCCTGTGACCCACCGATGAGTGGCGCACAGCCTACGGCGTCCGAAGGAGCGCCTCGGACCGGCGGCGACGGCTGTCACAGGACCGCTACGCGCCCACCGTCCGACCCACCCGTCTACTGGCCGGAAATCGTCGGATCGGCCCGCCGTGGTGCCGCGAAGCCCTCCAGGCCGGTGCGGGTCAGGCCGGTCGCGCCGGACACCTCGTCGAGGTCGAGGGCGCCGCAGTCGAGGCCGCGCAGCAGGTAGCCGCTGAGGGCCTTGGCGGTGGCGGGCTCGTCCATCACGTCGCCGCCCGCGCGGCTCGCGTACCGGGACAGGCGGGCGGCGGCCTGTGCGTAGCCCTCGCGGTAGAAGGCGAAGACGGCCGCGTAGCGGGTGGGGATGTGGCCGGGGTGCATGTCCCAGCCCTGGTAGTAGGCGCGGGCGAGGGCGCGGCGGGTGAGGCCGTAGTGCAGTCGCCAGGCGTCGTGGACCTTCTCGGTCGTGCCGACGGGCAGGACGTTGGTGGAGCCGTCCGAGACGCGCACGCCGGTGCCGGCCGCGGCGACCTGCATGATCGCCTTGGCGTGGTCGGCGGCGGGGTGGTCGCTCGCCTGGTGGGCGGCGGAGACGCCGAGGCAGGCGCTGTAGTCGAAGGTGCCGTAGTGCAGGCCGGTGGCGCGGCCCTCGGCGGCGTCGATCATGCGGGCGACGGTGGCGGTGCCGTCGGCGGCGAGGATGGCCTGGCTGGTTTCGATCTGGATCTCGAAGCCGATCCGGCCGGGCGTGAGGCCGCGCGCCTTCTCGAAGGCCTCCAGGAGCCGGACCATGGCGGTGACCTGCTCGGCGTAGGTGACCTTGGGCAGGGTCAGGACCAGCCCGTCGGGCAGGCCGCCGGCCGCCAGCAGGCCGGTGAGGAAGATGTCGAGCGTGCGGATGCCCCGGTCGCGCACCGGCGCCTCCATGCACTTCATACGGATGCCCATGTAGGGGGCCGCCGTGCCTCCCCCAGCCTTCGGCCGGGAGGTGCCCCCAGCGTACGCCTCGGCGATCAGCCGGGCGGCGCGGGCCGCGGCCTCGTCCTCCTCGGCGTCGGGGCGGGGCCCGTAGCCGTCCTCGAAGTCCACGCGCAGGTCTTCGATCGGCTCGCGTTCCAGCTTGGCGCGGACGCGGTCGTACACGGGTCCGGCGAGGTCGTCGCCGAGACCGAGGACGGCTGCGAAGGAGGCCGCGTCCGGGGCGTGCTCGTCGAGGGCGGCGAGCGCCCGGTCACCCCAGGTACGGATGGTGTCGGCGGCGAAGACGTCACCGGGGACGTAGACGGTGTGCACGGGCTGGCGGCCGCCGGGGTCTCCCGGGTAGCGGCGCTCCAGCTCCGCGTCGACGGGGGCGAGGGAGGCGCTGATCTCCTCGCTGACGGCGCCCGCGAGACTCGTCGCCACGTTCTCCTGCCGACCCTGCCCCATTCCACACCCTCCGTCTACCGCAAGATTCCACATTTCGGAATCAATAATCCGCTTGACGAAGCTAACTGCCGATCTTCCCGGAGGTCAACACCGTCTCGAAGTGGGATTCCCCATGCTCTCCCCCTGGTCACTGCTGATCCGCCTTCTTCTTCCGTATTGAATACGCAAGCTTCAATGACCCCCAAGGGAGGAGATCGCGTGCCGAAAGAGGTCGGAGTGACGCGCCGCCAGGGACTCAAGTCCGCGGCGGCCGCCGCCATCGCCGTGCCGCTGCTGACCACAGCGGGTTCGTCGCAGCCCGCGTCCGCCGGTGAACACGCGGGCGCCCTGAACGTCATGACGTTCAACGTGCGCTTCGCGACCGTCGTCGACAAGACACCACGCTGGGCCGTGCGCCGCCCGGTGATGCGGGAGCTGTTGCGCCGGGAGCGCCCGCATGTCATCGGCACCCAGGAGGGGCTCTACCAGCAGTTGCGCATGGTCGAGAAGGATCTCGGCGGTCACTACGACTGGATCGGCACCGGCCGAGGGGGTGGCAGCAAGGACGAGTTCATGGCGATCTTCTACGACACCCGCAGACTCGACCCGATCGAGTTCGATCACTTCTGGCTGTCCGACACCCCGTACACGATCGCCTCCAACACCTGGGGCGCCGACTGGCTGCGCATGGTGACCTGGGTCCGCTTCGCCGATCTCGCGGACGGGGGACGGGAGTTCTACGTCCTCAACACCCATCTGGACAGCGTCAGCCAGTACGCCCGGGAACGCGCCGCGGGGCTCATCGGCGAGACGATCGCCGGATGGGACCGCTCGTCGCCGGTCGTCGTCACCGGCGACTTCAACGCCGCGGCCCACGACAACCGGGTGTACGACCTCATGCTGGACGCCGGGCTGGTGGACGCCTGGGACGCGGCGGCCTCGCGCAGCCCCGCGTACGCGACATACCACGGCTACCGGGGGCTCAGACCCGGCGGCAGACGCATCGACTGGATTCTGACCACGCCGGGGGTGACCACACACTGGGCGGCGATGAACACCTTCTCCATGGACGGGCTGTACCCGAGCGACCACCTGCCGGTGCAGGCCTCGCTGACGCTGGGATGAGCCGAGGCCCCCGTGACCGTGTCTGCGGTCGCGGGGGCCTCGGAGAACTCAGGGGACTCAGCCCTTGCGGCTGTTGATCTCCTCGGTGAGCTGCGGGACGACGTCGAAGAGATCGCCGACCACGCCGTAGTCGACCAGGTCGAAGATCGGGGCCTCGGCGTCCTTGTTGACGGCCACGATCGTCTTCGAGGTCTGCATGCCGGCCCGGTGCTGGATGGCGCCGGAGATGCCGTTGGCGATGTACAGCTGCGGCGAGACGGACTTGCCGGTCTGGCCGACCTGGTTGGTGTGCGGGTACCAGCCGGCGTCGACGGCGGCACGCGAGGCGCCCACGGCCGCACCGAGGGAGTCGGCGAGCGCCTCGATGATCGGGAAGTTCTCCGCGCCGTTGACACCACGGCCACCGGAGACCACGATCGCGGCCTCGGTCAGCTCCGGACGGCCCGTGGACTCGCGCGGGGTACGGCCGGTGACCTTGGTGCCGGTGGCCAGCGCACCGAACGTGACGTCCAGGGCCTCGACCGTGCCGGCGGCCGGAGCGGCCTCGACGGCGGCGGAGTTGGGCTTGACGGTGATGACCGGCGTGCCCTTGGCCACGCGGGACTTGGTGGAGAAGGAGGCGGCGAACACCGACTGGGTGGCCACGGGGCCCTCGTCACCGGCTTCGAGGTCGACGGCGTCGGTGATGATGCCGGAGCCGATGCGGACCGCGAGGCGGGCGGCGATCTCCTTGGCCTCGGCGGAGGACGGCACCAGCACGGCGACCGGGGACACGGCCTCGTACGCGGCCTGCAGCGCGTCGACCTTGGGGACGACGAGGTAGTCGGCGTACTCGGCGGCGTCGTGCGTGAGGACCTTGACCGCGCCGTGCTCGGCGAGGGCGGCGGCGGTGTCGGCGGCGCCGTTACCCAGCGCGACGGCGACGGGCTCGCCGATGCGGCGGGCCAGGGTCAGCAGCTCCAGGGTGGGCTTGCGGACGGCACCGTCCACGTGGTCGACGTAGACGAGAACTTCAGCCATGGGATTGCTCCTGCGGATTGCGAAGGCTTGAGGGGCGGTGAGCGGGTCGGGCCTAGATGAACTTCTGGCCCGCGAGGAACTCGGCGAGCTGCTTGCCGCCCTCGCCCTCGTCCTTGACGATCGTGCCAGCGGTGCGCGCCGGGCGCTCGGCCGCGGAGTCGACGGCCGTCCAGGCGCCCTCCAGACCGACTTCCTCGGCCTCGATGTCGAGGTCGGACAGGTCCCAGGACTGAACCGGCTTCTTCTTGGCCGCCATGATGCCCTTGAAGGACGGGTAACGCGCCTCGCCCGACTGGTCGGTGACGGAGACCACGGCCGGCAGGGAGGCTTCCAGCAGCTCGCTCGCGGCGTCGCCGTCCCGGCGGCCCTTGACCGTGCCGTCCTCGACGGAAACCTCGGAGAGCAGCGTGACCTGCGGGACACCCAGACGCTCGGCGAGCAGCGCGGGCACCACGCCCATCGTGCCGTCCGTGGAGGCCATGCCGGAGATCACCAGGTCGTAGCCGGCCTTCTCGATCGCCTTCGCCAGCACCAGCGAGGTGCCGATGGCGTCGGTGCCGTGCAGGTCGTCGTCCTCGACATGGATCGCCTTGTCGGCGCCCATCGAAAGCGCCTTGCGCAGCGCGTCCTTGGCGTCCTCGGGACCCACGGTCAGAATGGTGATCTCCGCGTCGTCCGCCTCGTCGGCGATCTGCAGCGCCTGCTCCACCGCGTACTCGTCCAGCTCGGAGAGCAGACCGTCCACGTCGTCACGGTCGACGGTCAGGTCATCGGCGAAGTGCCGATCGCCAGTGGCGTCGGGCACGTACTTCACAGTGACAACGATCCTCAAGCTCACGCCGGCTCTCCTACTGCATCGTCATTTCCGGGCTGCCTTCTTGCAGGCAGCATAAGCGCCTGAAGCGGCCGATCCCGATCGGGGCGACCTGCGCTCCGGTCGAAATATTACTCGCCAGTACGGCGTCTACGTTCCCGTATCCCGTTCCCGCTAAGCAAGCGCTTTGAACTGTGAGTTAGGCAACCCTGCGTAGTCGTACGGCGAGATCGGACGGGAGGTCACTCCCGCAGGCCGTTGAACCGGCCCTGGTGGTACAGCAGCGGCTTGCCGGTGCCCGACGGGTCGCCGAGGACGACCTCGGCGAGGACGATCCGGTGCTCGCCGGCGGGCACCCGCGCCACGACCCGGCAGACCAACCAGGCGAGCACGCCGTCCAGGACGGGAACTCCCTCCGGGCCGCTACGCCATCCGGTGGGCGCCCCGAACCGGTCGGCGCCGCTGCGGGCGAAGGTGGCGGCCAGCTCCTGCTGGTGCTCCCCGAGTATGTGCACGCCCACATGCTCCGCCTCGGAGATCACCGGCCAGCTGGAGGCGCCGGTGCCGATGCCGAACGAGAGCAGCGGGGGCTCGGCGGAGACCGAGCTGAGCGAGGTGGCGGTGAAGCCGACGGGGCCGGCGGCGCCCTGCGCCGTGATCACGGCGACGCCGGCCGCGTGCCGGCGGAAGACGGAGCGCAGGAGATCGGGAGAGGCGAGCTGAGGTGTGAGCCGGTGCGAACGGAGGCCGGGGGTGGCCGTCATGGAGTTGTCCTTCTGCCGGAGTCGACGAGCTGGTCCGTGGCTGCTCAAGTACCCGGACAGCGCGAACCGGCCGTGCGGACCACGAACGCCGTGGACATGGCGTCACACTCGAAGAGAAGGAGTTCTCGGGGCATACAGTCAGACTGACGATAGGTGAGGCGTACAGTCAAGTGCGTTCCGGTATCACGGCGTCGCCGAGCGCGGCGATCACATCCGCCCTGCGCGGCTGTCCGGTGGCCCGGCGCACGATCCGGCCCTCCGCGTCGAGTACGAGCACGGTCGGCGTCTTGAGGATGTCGAGCCGCCGTACGAGGTCGAGGTGTTCCTCGGCGTCGATCTCCACATGGGCGACGCCGGGGACCATTTCGGCCACTTCGCCGAGCACTGTGCGAGTCGCCCGGCACGGGGCGCAGAAGGCGCTGGAGAACTGGACGAGCGTGGCCCGTTCACCGAGCCCCTCCCCCAACTCCGCCGCGCCGAGCCGCTTGTCTCCGTCCCGCCCGCGCACCTTGACTCTCCCGCTCCGCCGCTGATGCAGCACTCCGTAGGCGCCGGCCGCCGCGAGCACCAGTACGCACACCACAAGTCCGGTCACGGCGTGGTTCAGCGTTCATGAGACCGCAAAGATTCCCGGCTCCCCACGGAGATTGGCGTGAGGAATGCTTGACGCATGGACATCGATGTGAGGGGCCCGCGTTTCGGCGCGGCCGTGACGACCGTCGTACTGGCGGTCGGGCTGATCTCCGGAAGCGCGTGGCTGCTGGCCTGGCAGACGTTCGCGTTCGCGCTGGGCGCGGCGGGCGGGGTGGGGCGTTCGCCGTACGGCTGGGTCTTCCGCAGGTTGGTGCGGCCGCGGATCGGGCCGCCGACGGAGTTCGAGTCGCCGGAGCCGCCGCGGTTCGCGCAGGCGGTGGGGCTGGTCTTCGCGGCGGTGGGGCTGATCGGCTTCGCGGTGGGTCCGCAGTGGCTGGGACTCGCGGCGGCGGGGGCGGCGCTCGCGGCGGCTTTCCTGAACGCGGTGTTCGGGTACTGCCTGGGGTGCGAGATGTACCTGCTCGTCCGGCGAGTGGCCGCACGCGCGGATTGAGGCGGGGTCGAAGTTCCGCGAACGGGAGTGTGTTCGACGTGACGAGAATCTCGCGCCGGGGCGGCGTAAGGGCTGGCCACTCGTGCGTTCTTGGGGCACGATCTGCGGGATGCCGTAAACCTACGGCTGCGTAACTTTCCCGCCGGGAGCCCCTTTCCCAGGCAGAGAGAAGGGTCCACTCCGCCCATGGCAGAGCTTGTCTACCGCCCCGCGATCGGTCTCGCCATGACTCTGTTCAAGGCGTGGGACCTGAAGATCGACTGCAAGGGGTCGGAGAACATTCCGCGCTCGGGCGGCGCCGTGCTGGTGAGTAATCACATCAGCTATCTGGACTTCATCTTCGACGGCCTGGCGGCGCTGCCGCAGAAGCGTCTGGTGCGTTTCATGGCCAAGGAGGCGGTGTTCCGGCACAAGGTCTCCGGTCCGCTGATGCGCAACATGCGGCACATCCCGGTGGACCGCAAGCAGGGCGAGGCGGCTTACGCCCACGCGCTGGACTCGCTGCGCTCCGGCGAGATCATCGGGGTCTTCCCCGAGGCCACCATCTCGCAGTCGTTCACCCTGAAGAGCTTCAAGTCGGGTGCCGCCCGGCTGGCCCAGGAGGCGGGCGTCCCGGTGATCCCGATGGCCGTGTGGGGCACCCAGCGGCTGTGGACCAAGGGCCACCCGCGCAACTTCAAGCGCAGCCACACCCCGATCACCATCCGGGTCGGCGAGGCGATAGAGGCTTCGAAGGACAAGTACGCGGGTGCCATCACCCGTCAGGTGCGCGAGCGCGTCCAGGAGTTGCTGGAGGCCGCCCAGCGCGCCTATCCGGTGCGCCCCAAGGGTCCGGACGACACCTGGTGGATGCCCGCCCACCTCGGCGGCACGGCCCCGACCCCGGAACAGGTCCGCGAGGCCGAGGCCCGCTGACCGCTCGACCGGCGCGGGCTTCACGGACCTCCGGTACGTCGAGGGGCTCACGGGTTCCAGTACGTGGCCAGGGAACCTATGAAGCCCGCCCCGAAGTTGAGCACGACCAGTTGCGCCGCGGCGGTCAGCCACAGCCTGCAGAGCAGGGCGAGACCCGCACTGCCGACCGCCAATTGGTACAGGAACACGACGGAGTTGTGCTGATAGCTCGCGCCGTCCTGGTCCATCATCCCCGGTACGGCAGCCAGTCCTCGGTGAAGACGCCCTCCGTCCCGACGATCAGGATCATGCCGACGACGAGCAGGTCCATGGCGACCAGTAGTACGGCCACCCCGATGTCGGCTCTCCGGTGACGATCCGAACGCTCCAGCAACCGCCGAGCTCTCCCCGTCTCACGCATCCGCCGAGTCGATCACTTCCCCTCGGGACGAGCTGTGGTGGAAGCCACAGCTCCGGCAACAGACGCGTCACAGAAACCGGCGCCCGCGCGGCACCTCAGAGTGCGACGGGGAGCGTGCGCCAGAGATGCGGGCGGTCCGGGGCGGCCCGGAGGGCTCCGAGGACGGCCGGGTGCGGTTCGGCGTACAGGTCCGGGTAGTCCACCTCGTCCAGCTGCGGGTCGGGTACCCAGGCCAGTCGCTCACCCGTCAGGGAGAACCGGGCGTTCACGCCCGGCTTGTTGCCGCGCGGGTCCTGGCGGTGCCAGTCCCCGTTGAAGCGCACGGCGACCAGGCCGTGTACGGCGTGTCCGTCGCCGTCGTCGTGCGCGAGCCGCTGGTAGCAGAGCGCGGTGGGGATGTCCTCGGCGCGCAGCAGCGCGGTCAGCGCGTGGGCCTTGGCGTAGCAGATACCGGTGCCCTGCTCCAGGACGTCGGAGGCACGCCAGGTGACACGGAGGTCGCCCGAGTCGGCCGAGTGGGGAATGGTGTCGCGCACGAACTCGTACGCCACTCGCGCATAGTCATACGAGTCGGTCGCGTCCTTGGCGAGCTGCGCGGCCGTCTCGCGTATCCGGGGGTGGTCATGGTCGATCACCTCATCGGCGGCCAGATATGCGGACAGGTCGGGGGTTTGCTGGATGAGCTCCATGTCCGCAGAGCATAGAAAGTCGATCACCCGATCGTCAATACATTTTCCGATGCCCGCATATTTATGCAGTCATTGCGAGGCCTGCACGGCTCAGCGCGCCATCTCCTCCTTGAGCGCCGCCACGAACCCGTCCACGTCCTCCTCGGTCGTGTCGAAGGAGCACATCCAGCGGACGTCGCCGGCGGCCTCGTCCCAGAAGTAGAAGCGGTAGCGCTTCTGGAGGCGTTCGCTCACGTCGTGCGGGAGGCGGGCGAAGACCGCGTTGGCCCGGACCGGGTGGAGGATCCCCACGCCGTGGACCGCGCGGACGCCCTCGGCGAGCCGCTGGGCCATCTCGTTGGCGTGACGGGCGTTGCGCAGCCAGAGATCCTTGGCGAGCAGCGCCTCCAACTGCACGGACACGAAGCGCATCTTGGAGGCGAGCTGCATGGACAGCTTGCGCAGGTGCTTCATGTGACTGACCGCGTCCTGGTTGATGACCACGACCGCCTCGCCGAACAGCGCGCCGTTCTTCGTCCCGCCCAGGGAGAGGAGATCGACGCCGACCGCGTTGGTGAACGTACGCATCGGGACGTCCAGGGAGGCGGCCGCGTTCGCTATCCGGGAGCCGTCCAGGTGCACCTTCATGCCGTGCGCGTGGGCGTGTTCGCAGATCGCGCGGATCTCGTCGGGCGTGTAGAGGGTGCCGAGCTCGGTGCTCTGGGTGATCGAGACGACCTGGGGCATCGCCCGGTGCTCGTCCTCCCAGCCGTACGCCTGCCGGTCGATCAGCTCGGGGGTGAGCTTGCCGTCGGGGGTGGGCACGGTGAGCAGCTTCAGCCCGCCGATCCGCTCCGGCGCCCCGCACTCGTCCACGTGGATGTGGGCGCTCTCGGCGCAGATCACCGCGCCCCAGCGGTCGGTGACCGCCTGGAGCGCGACGACGTTGGCGCCGGTGCCGTTGAAGACGGGGAACGCCTCGGCGGTGGCGCCGAAGTGGCTGCGGACGATCCGCTGGAGGTTCTCGGTGTACTGGTCCTCGCCGTACGCGACCTGGTGCCCGCCGTTGGCCACGGCCAGGGCGGCGAGCACCTCGGGGTGGGCCCCCGCGTAGTTGTCGCTGGCGAAACCGCGGATCTCCGGGTCGTGATGACGTCGGGCCGCCGTACAAGGGGCCTTCGGAGGGTTCACGGCTTGTCGGTCAGCCACAGACGGTTCCCGTTCACTTCGGCGGCGGGCTTCTCCCAGACGCCGACGATGGCCTCGGCCAGCTCCTTGACGTCGGTGAATCCCGCGAACTTCGCGTTGGGGCGCTCGGCGCGCATCGCGTCGTGCACCAACGCCTTCACGACCAGGATGGCAGCCGCGGAGGTCGGCCCCTCCGGTCCGCCGGCCTTGCGGAAGTAGTCCGCCGTGGCCAGTGTCCACGCCTCGGCGGCGGCCTTGGCGGCGGCATAGGCGGCGTTGCCCGCGGTGGGCCTGGTGGCGCCGGCCGCGCTGATCAGGACGTACCGGCCGCGCTCGCTGCGCTGGAGGGCCTCGTGGAAGGCGAGGGAGGTGTGCTGCACGGTGCGGATGAGCAGCATCTCCAGGAAGTCCCAGTCGTCGAGGCTGGTCCTGGTGAAGGTCTCGCTGCCGCGCCAGCCACCGACGAGGTGGACGAGCCCGTCGACCCGGCCGAAGTCCTTCTCCACGCGGGTGGCCCAGTCGCGGGTCGACTGGAGGTCGAGGAGATCGACCGTGTCGCCCACGACGGTGGCGCCGCCCTGCGCGTACCGGGCCGCGTCCACGGCCTCGAAGAGCCGCTCGGGGTCGTTGTCGGAGCCGACGACGGTCGCTCCCGCCTCGGCGAGCCGTACCAGTGCCGCCCGGCCCGCGGGCCCGCCCGCGCCCGCCACCGCGATCACCGCGCCGCTCAGTGCACCGTTGCCGTTGCCCATGATCTTCGCCTCCGTAGCAGCGTCCACGACGTCCACGTTTCGGGCGCTCATGCGGCGGCCCGCTCGGCGTTCGCCGCGGTGATGCCCTTGGTGGAGGCGATCACATGCTTCAGCTTCTTGGCGAGCGCCTCATAGAACATGCTGAGCGGAAACTCGTCCGGAAGCACCTCGTCGACGAGTTTGCGGGGCGGCTGCGACAGGTCCAGGGCGTCTGGGCCCTTGGCCCAGCGGGAGCCGGGGTGCGGGGCGAGGTAGCCGGCGACCAGCTCGTACCCGGCGAACCAGTGGACGAGCTTCGGGCGGTCGATGCCGTCTCGGTAGAGCTGCTCGATGTCGGCGCAGAGCTGGTTGGTGACCTGTGGGGCGCGCCGCCAGTCGATGTGCAGCTTGTTGTCGGTCCAGCGGACGACGTCGTGCTTGTGGAGGTAGGCGAAGAGGAGCTGGCCGCCGAGGCCGTCGTAGTTGCGGACGCGCTCACCGGTGACCGGGAAGCGGAACATGCGGTCGAAGAGCATCGCGTACTGCACGTCGCGGGCCTGCGGGACGCCGTCGCCCTCCAGCTTCACGGCCTCCTTGAAGGCGGTGAGGTCGCAGCGCAGCTCTTCGAGGCCGTACATCCAGAACGGCTGGCGCTGTTTGATCATGAAGGGGTCGAAGGGCAGGTCGCCGTGGCTGTGGGTGCGGTCGTGGACCATGTCCCACAGGACGAAGGCCTCCTCGCAGCGCTTCTGGTCGCCGACCAGCTCGCTGATGTCGTCGGGCAGTTCGAGGCCGAGGATGTCGACGGCGGCCTCGGTGACCCGGCGGAAGCGGGCGGCCTCGCGGTCGCAGAAGATGCCGCCCCAGGAGAACCGCTCCGGGGCCTCGCGCACGGCGATGGTCTCCGGGAAGAGGACGGCCGAGTTGGTGTCGTACCCGGCGGTGAAGTCCTCGAAGGTGATGCCGCAGAACAGCGGGTTGTCGTAGCGGGTGCGCTCCAGTTCGGCCAGCCAGTCGGGCCAGACCATGCGCAGGACGACCGCTTCGAGGTTGCGGTCGGGGTTGCCGTTCTGCGTGTACATGGGGAAGACGACCAGATGCTGGAGGCCGTCCGCCCGGCCCGCGGCGGGCTGGAAGGCCAGCAGCGAGTCGAGGAAGTCGGGCACCTTGAAACCGTCGTCGGCCCAGCGGCTCAGGTCCTTGACGAGCGCCTCATGGTACGCGGCGTCGTGCGGCAGCAGCGGGGACAGCGCCCGTACGGCAGCGATCACGCCCTGCAGGGCCAGGTCGGCGTCCGCCGGGTCAGGGGCGCCCTCGGCGTCGAAGTCGATCGAGCCGTCCTTGGACTGCCACGGCCGGATCCGCTCCACGGCATCCTTGAGCACGGGCCAGGCCGGATGCTCCACCACCCTACCCACCGGAGGAACGCCGCCCTCCGTAGCCATCTGCACAAGAATTTCCGTCATGACGCATCCTCCACGGAAGAACCTTTCGTAAGGACACCGTATGCAGGGAGGGTTCCCTCCCGCAAGACCGATCATGGGCGGCCCCACCGGAAATCCTCCCGCCATTCCCCATACCTAACCGGTGAATCTCCTGTCACACGCCCCACGGATCACGATTCATGCGCGGGCGGTGTCCGGGCATACCGGCGGGGTCAACGCGCGCCGGACTCGCCCACTCAGGGATGACCCGATTCGCGTGCGCCTGGTGCGGAAACGGTCCTGTTCTCCGATGCGACACGCCATGACACGGCTCGAAAGGGCCCGTGCACGTACGGATGCATCGCACGGCGAGAGGACTACGCTGCGCCCCAGCCGCGTGCCGCCCCTTCCCGGTCACGCGGGCCGAGCCGCCGTCGACGGAAGCGAGTCAGCCTTGAACTTCGTCACCATCGGTCATCGCGGGGTCATGGGTGTCGAACCCGAGAACACCCTCCGTTCCTTCGTCGCCGCCGATCGCGCGGGCCTCGACGTCATCGAACTCGATCTGCATCTGAGCAAGGACGGCGCGCTCGTCGTCATGCACGACGCGGATGTGGACCGGACGACGGACGGCACGGGCCCGATCGCCGACAAGACCCTCGCCGAGCTGCGCGCCCTGGACGCGGGCCGCGGTGAACGCGTCCCCACGTTCGAGGAGGTCCTGGACGCGGTACGGGCACCGCTCCAGGCCGAGATCAAGGACACGGCTGCGGCCCGCGCCCTCGCCGAGGTCATGCACCGGCGCGACCTGCTGGGGCGGGTGGAGGTGCTCTCCTTCCACGACGAGGCGGTCGCCGAGATCGCCCGGCTCGTCCCCGGCGTACGCACCGCGCTGGTCGCCAGCCGCTACGGCCCCGACGTCGTGGACCGGGCGGTCGCGGTGGGCGCCCTCACCCTCGTACTGAACATCCGGCGGCTGACCCTGGAGGTCGTCGAGAAGGCCCGCAAGGCGAATCTGCGGATCATCGGCTGGGTCGTGAACACCCAGGACCATCTGCGGCTGGTCCGCGCGCTGCAGCTGGACGGCGCGACGACCGACTACCCCGACATCAAACGCACGGGCCGCTTCACGGCGTGAGCGACGGCGTGCGCGCCTACGTCGGTTCCGCCTACGACAGTTCCTTGACCAGCAGCTCGAACCGCAGGTCGTCCCGCTGTGGGATGCCGAAGCGCTCGTCGCCGTACGGGAACGGGGTCATCCGTCCCGTACGGCGGTAGCCGCGCCGCTCGTACCAGGCGATCAGGTCGTTCCGTACGGAGATCACGGTCATGTGCATCTCCTCGGCGCCCCAGGTCTCGCGCGCGGTCCGCTCGGCCTCGGCGATGATCACCTTGCCGAGGCCGCCGCCCTGGAGGGCCGGGCTCACCGCGAACATCCCGAAGTAGGCGCGGGCGTCACGGTGTTCGAGCTGACAGCAGGCGACGACCGTGCCGTCTCGCTCGACGGTGAGCAGCCGGCTGTCGGGCGACTTGATGACCTCGAGAACGCCCTCGGGATCCGTGCGCTGCCCTTCGAGGATGTCCGCCTCGGTGGTCCAGCCGGCCCGGCTGGAGTCCCCGCGGTACGCCGACTCGATCAGCGCGACGAGGGCGTCCACATCGGCGTCGGTGGCATCGCGGAAGGTCAGGCCGGTGGCGGCGGCTTCCATGGGGGCGCTCCTGACGGACACTCGGTGCGGCTCGGGCGGAGGCGAGCCTATCCCGGGCCCCGTAAGGGGTGCGGGGAACCCCGCGCCCAGCCCCGTACGACCCGCACCCGGAACACGACACCTCCCACCCACAGTCCCCCACCGCCACCCCAGCGGAGCACCTACGCTCGGCTCATGATCCATGTACTCAGCAGCCGCACCCTTCTCCGCCCCACCGACCCCGAGCGTTCGCGCGCCTTCTACGGCGGGCAACTGGGTCTGCCCGTCCACCGCGAGTTCGGCACGGGCGATCACCGGGGTGTCGTGTTACTTCCTCGGCGGCGGTTTCCTGGAGGTCGCCGGTCGCTCGGACACGCCGCCGTCGCCCGCTTGGAAGCTGTGGCTCCAGGTGGCGGACGTGACGGCGGCGCACGAGGAGCTGGTGGCGGCCGGGGTGGAGGTGCGGCGGCCGCCGGTGAAGGAGCCGTGGGGGCTGATCGAGATGTGGATCGCCGACCCGGACGGTACGGAGATCGTGCTGGTGGAGATCCCGGCGGACCATCCGCTGCGGTACCGGCCGGGGATCTGACCCCCGGCGGTCGACGACCACCGGTGGCCGGGGCCGGAGCGCGGGCATAGCGTGCTGGAAGGGGATTGTCGTGCCCGATTCCCTTCCGGGAGGAACGCGATGAAGCTCGAAGAGCCGGTGACCGGCGGGCCCTGCTGGACCGAGCTGGGCACCAGCGATCCGGAGGCGGCCAAGCGGTTCTACACGGAGTTGTTCGGCTGGCGTCCGGAGACCGATCCGCGCCAGGAGGCGGGCGGCTACAGCGTCGCGCACCTCGGTGACGCGGCGGTCGCCGCTCTCACCCCGCTGTATCAGGAGTCGCAGCCGGTCGCCTGGAACGTGTCGTTCGCGGTGAACGACGCGGACGTGGCCGTGCGGGCGGTACGGGCGGCGGGCGGGGCGGTCGTCCTGGAGCCCAGGGACGTCTTCGACATCGGGCGGTTCGCGGTGGCGTTCGATCCGGGCGGCGCGGCCTTCCAGCTGTGGCAGGCGCGGTCCTTCCCCGGCGCCGGGCTGTTCAACGCGCCCGGCACGCTCGGCTGGGTGGAGCTGCTGACCCGTGTGCCGGAGCGGGCCAAGGCCTTCTACACGACGGTGTTCGGCTGGAGCGTGACCGCCGCCGGGCAGTACACGCAGTGGGGCATCGACGGGGCCGACTTCGGCGGCATGATCACGATGGACGACAAGTTCCCGCACGAGGTGCCCTCCCACTGGCTGCCGTACTTCGCCGTCGAGGACGTCGAGGACACGGCCCGGATCGCCACCGAGGCGTCCGGCACCGTCCTCATGGAGCCCACCTCGGTGCCTGACGGTCGGCGCATCGCGGTACTGCGTGATGCCCAGGGGGCGATGTTCGGCGTGTATGCGGCGGGTGCCGAGGGCTGACCCGCCCGGCAGCCCGCGACTTGCGTTGAAGCGCGCTCCAACTCCTAGCGTCGTCCCCACGAAACACTCGGAGGGGATGCACAGTGCGTTACACACTGTTCGGCAGGACCGGTCTGCGCGTGAGTGAACTGGCTTTCGGGGCCATGACGTTCGGCTGGGGAGACGTGGATCTCGACACGAGCGGGCCGCTCCTCGACGCCTACGCGGACGCGGGCGGGAACTTCGTCGACACGGCGGACATCTACTCCGAGGGCGCCTCGGAGACCATCGTCGGCAAGCTCCTCGAAGGCCGCCGCGACCGCTTCGTCCTGGCCAGCAAGTACACCTGCGCGACCAGCGCGGACGATGTGAACTCGGCGGGCAACCACCGCAAGAACCTCGTCCAGTCGGTGGAGGCGAGCCTGGAGCGGCTGCGCACCGACCGGCTCGACGTCCTGTGGGTGCACGCACGGGACGATTTCACACCGGTCGACGAGGTGATGCGGGCCCTCGACGATCTCGTACGGTCCGGGAAGGTGCTCTACATCGGGGTGTCGGACTGGCCCGCGTGGGAGATCGCCCGGGCCAACACCCTTGCCGATCTGCGGGGTTGGACCTCCTTCGCGGGCTCGCAGCTGCGCTACAACCTGCTGGAGCGCACCCCGGAGCGTGAACTCCTGCCGCAGGCTCGCGGCTTCGACATGTCCGTGTTCGCGTGGGCCCCGCTGGCGGCCGGCAAGCTGACCGGCAAGTACCGGCGGGGCGAGTCGGGGCGGCTGGGTGCCGACGGGGCCGCCGCCGATCCGCGCGAGGACGCGGTGGTCGACGCCGTGCTGGAGATCGCCGAACAGGGCGGTCTGCCGCCGGCCCAGGTGGCCCTGGCCTGGCTGCTCGCCCGCCCCGGCAACGTCGTGCCGATCGTCGGCGCCACCAGTGGGCGTCAGCTCGCCGACAATCTGGCGAGCGTCGACGTACGGCTCGACACGGACGCGATCACCCGCCTCGACGAGGTGAGCGCGCCCTCGCTGGGCTTCCCGCACGACTTCCTGCGGGAGCCCGTCATCCGGCAGAACGTGTACGGCCCCCGCTGGGGCGACATCGACAACCCCTGGTCGCCTGTCCGCTAGGCGCGCGGCAGGCCGAGCCTGCCTTCCAATTGGATCAGCAACTCCCCCAACAGGGCGGCGAGTTCGAGCCGGTCGTCGGTGTCGACGCCGGAGAGTACACCTGTCTCGTAGGCCAGTTGCTCCGGCAGGACGCTGTCCACGAGCTCGCGGCCGGTGTCGGTGAGGCGGACGTGGGCGACGCGGCGGTCCCGGGAGTCGCCGCGGCGTTCGACCAGGCCGCGCTCGGTGAGCACCTTGAGGCGTTTGGTGACGGCGGCGCCGGAGGCGAAGGTCTCGCGGGCGATCTCGCTGGGGGTCAGTTCGTGGCCGGTGCGGCGCAGGGTGCCGAGGACGTCGAATTCCGGGCGGGTGAGCCCGGCGCGGCGCAGGGGGGCGTCCTCGGCCTGCTGGAGGAGGGCGGCGCAGCGGTTGACGCGGCCGATGATCTCCATGGGCGCGGTGTCGAGACCGGGGTGCACCGTCTGCCACTGGCGCACCACCTTGGCGACCGTGTCTCCGAGAGCCGCGCCGCTCCCCGTCGCCGTCCGCCCGTTGCCTGCCGTCATGCCCGTACACCCTCCGCAGCCTGGAACTCTCGCCGTCCTGCCGTCGCCGCGAGCGTACGGTGTCCGGCCTGCTCGGCGTGCGTCACCCGCTCCGACGGCCAGGCGCGTTGCCACCATTCGCCGGTCGCGGCGTCGGTGGTGGCGCGCAGTTCGACGAGGGCGGCGGCTAGGGCGCTTCTGATGGATCTCCGTGGGAGAAGGAGCGGCGTTCGGTGCGTGCTCTCGGCGTGCCGGGCGGAAGCCCTCGATGGGGGTCCCCCCGCTCGAGCGAAGCCGAGAGTGGGGGAGGAGCTACTAGGGCTTTTGTCCGGTGCGGCGAGAGGGCGTGCCGGGCGTCGTGACGCCGCGGAGATCCATCAGAAGCGCCCTAGGCCCGGCGGGCGGCCGGCAGCGCGCCGGGCGCGGCGTCCGGGTCGGCGGCCGTGCGGACGGTGTGGGCGCGGGCGCGTTCCATGGCGGCGAGGGCCTGCCCGGCGCGGTCGCCGGCGCGCCGGTTGGTGACGGCGACCGCCACGACGAGGCCGGCCAGGGCGCCGACGAAGGTGTCGAGGAGCCGGTCGGTGATCAGCTCGCCGGGGTTCCCGTAGTGGGTGAACTCGGTGACGAAGAGGGCCAGCGGGGTCACGCAGATGGTGCCGAGCCAGTAGTTGCGACTGATCAGGGCCTCGGCGCCGAAGCAGAGGGCGAGGCAGCACAGGACGAGTACCGCCGGGCCGAGGTGGGCGAGCGGGACGAGGGCGGCGAAGGCGAGCACTCCGGCGAGGTTGCCGACGACGCGCTGCACGCCCCGGTTCCAGGTGAGGGTGAGGTTCGCCTGGTAGAGCGAGGCGGCGGTGACCAGCGCCCAGTAGGGGCGGCCCACGCCGATGGCGAGGGAGGCGTATCCGGCGAGGGCGCAGCCGGTCGCGGTGCGTACGGCGATAGGGGTGAGCGGGCCGAGCCTGCTCCACAAGGGGGTCCGCGCGACCGGGAGTTCGCCCTGAGCGTCCAGCGCTTCGTAGGCCGCGTTGGCCGGGGCGGCGGCGCCTGGGAGGGGTCCGGTGCCGTGCAGCGCGTGCGCCCGGGCGCGCAGTCGGCCGGGGTCGGCGTCGGCGGGCGCGGCGAGCGCGACCTCGGCGCGGACCACGAGCCGTTCGAGGGCGCGTCGCGGCTCGGTCCGGGCGCCGGCGGCCCGCAGGGTCTGCCAGGCGGTGTGCAAGGCGGTCGTGGCGGCCGTGCGGGTCCTCGGCCGCTCGGGGTCCGCCGCCTCGATGTGGGCGGCCACCGCGTTCAGGGCCTGGGCGGTGGCACGGCGCTCGGGCCCGTGCGGTCGCAGGAGGCCGGGGGCCATGCACACCAGCCAGGCCCAGCCGCCGGCGACGGCGGCCGCCGCGAGATGGCCGGGGACCTGGGCGAGGGTCTGGGGCAGGAAGAGGGCCGCCGAGGTGACGAAGGTGAAGATGACGTTGGCGGGCGGCCCGATCCGGCTCGCGTCGCAGAGCGTCTTCTGTACGGCGGCGAGCAACGCGCCCACCGTGACCAGCACCACCGCGTTCGTGGTGAGCGAGGCGGCGACCAGGGCGACCGCGAGGCCGCCGACCATGCCGAGCACGACCCGGGCGAGGGTGCGGGCGCGGGCCGCGTACGGGCGGTTGTGGGCGTAGAGCGCGCACAGGGACCCGGCCATCGTGTACATCGCCAGGTCGAGGCGGCCGACGGCCAGCAGCGTCAGGTTCGGCGGGGCGCTCGCGACGACCACGCTGAGCGCCGGCTTGAACCAGATCTCGGAGGGCCGGCCGACCCGGAGGACTCCGGAGAGGGGAAACCGGCGGGCGCGGGGAGGTCTGACGCTGCTCATACGCAGAACATTAGCAGGTGTTTTACTCGTGAAAGATATCGCTCGGCGGCCTACCGGACTGTGGCGCTCCTCAGTTCTCCTCAGCTCTCCTCGGCGCTCGTCTCCGTGGTGCACCCCCGCGCGCTCCCCCGCGTACACCCTTGCGCTCGTATGCGCGCCATCGGGCACGGGCATGCCCTGACCGACTGTCCGACCTCACTCTCAGCACTGTCCGACGTCGTCGAACGGGGAGGTGCGCGGTGCACGGACCGATGTCGCTCGGTTGGCTGCTGGTCGCGCTGTGCGCGGTGACCGGGGGTTATTGCCTGCTGCGGATGCGCAGCGCCGTCGAGGAGCAGCGCCGGGCCGCGGGCGGTGAGGCGCTGATGGGCTTCGGGATGGCCGCGATGGCCGTGCCCGCGGCGGTCGTGGCGCCGCCGCGCTGGGCCTGGCTCGCGTACACGGCGGTGTTCGGCGCGGCGGCGGCGCGCGCGCTGTGGGCGGCCCGGACGGGCCCGCACCATCTGCATCATCTGGTGGGCGCGCTGGCGATGGCCTACATGGCCGCGGTGATGGCGGCCTCGCCCGGCGGCGGCCACGGCGGCACCGGGCTGCCCTTGGTGACCGGGGTGCTGCTGGTGTACTTCGCCGGCTATGTGCTGTGGGCGGGGAGTCGGCTCATCCCCGTACCGACAGGGACGGGGATGGGGACGGCGGGGGCGGGGGTGCCGCTGTCCGGCCCGTCCGGTTGGGGCGACCGGCCGGAGCTGGCCCGGGCCTGCCGGCTGTCCATGGGCATCGGGATGCTGGCCATGCTGCTGGCGGTCTGACCGGCGACGAGCGCGGGGCGCACGCCGGTCGCCCAGCACAGGGGCCGTATCCGACCTTGGTCTACGTCACTTCGGCGGCGCGGCCCGTGTCGGAGGGCTGCGCGCTGTCGATGGCCTTGAGCACGGCCACCGCCGTGGCGTCGGCTCGCGGCGGTCTGTGGGCCGGGGCGCTGCTGATCCGTGAGGACGTCCGGCCCGGCGGCGTCATCCTCGGCGCCAGGCGAACTCCTCCTGCGCGCCCCGCTGTTGTCCGGTGAGCAGCCGAGCGGCGGAGGGCTCGTGGTGGTGGCGGGCGAGCGGCCTGACGCCTGATGGCTGCCCGGCCCACGCCCCGGCTGGTGATCACCACGGCCGCGTTGCCTCACCATCGCCCTGGCGCTCGTCGGCCTCGACGAGGACCGGGGCGTGTTCGGGCCACGTCCGGCCCCGGGGAACATGTACCGCAGCGGGTCCGCCTGCTGCTCGCGGCGCCGGAACGGCTCACTCCCGCGCGGCGGCTGCGGCTGACCGCGTGCGCGTCCTGGTGTCGGTCGTGCCGGTGTTGGTGGCTTTCCTCCCGGGGTTGCGGGCACTCGGAGGGTCGTGACACGGCAAAGAAAGAGCCAAGCGCAGACCAAGAACAACGGCCGACGCGAAGGCTTTGCTCCGGTCGCGGCGCGTGACAGTGATCTCACGCCCCGGCGTTGGCCTGAGGCCCCAGGAGTCGGCGAGGATCGCTGTATGCACACCCCCACCGTCGACGCACCGCCCCACCGGCCGTCGGACGCCCGCACGGCCCTCGCCACCCGCGTCGCCGCGGCCTTCGCGGCGCCCTCCGTCCTGCTGCTCGTCCTGGTCGCCTTCTCCTGGGGACCGCTCATGTCACTGGACGAGAGCATCGCGAACAGCACACACAGATGGGCCGTCGGCGAGCCGGGCATCACGCACACCTTCCGCATCCTGACGGACTGGGTCTGGGACCCGGTGACGATGCGTCTGCTGGCCGCGGCCATCGCCGGCTGGCTGGTGTGGCGCTATCGGGAATGGTGGCTCGCCCTGTGGCTGGCGGTCACCAGCGCGGCGGGCACGGCGTTGCAGCAGGGGCTGAAGGCAGCCGTCGGCCGGGAGCGGCCCGCGTGGCCCGACCCCGTCGACTCCGCCCACTACGCCGCGTACCCCTCCGGCCACGTCATGACGGCCACGGTCGTCTTCGGTCTGCTGCTCTGGCTGCTCCATCTGTACGGCGCCGGCCGCGTCCTCATGCGTACGGCCATGGCGGTGTCCGTGGTCTCCGTCGTCGGCGTCGGTCTGACCCGGATCTGGCTGGGCGTGCACTGGGTGTCGGACGTGGTGGGCGGCTGGCTCCTGGGCGGGCTGACGGTCGCGCTCGCGGTGCTGGTGTGCGAGAAGTGGCACGGCCCGGCGCGTACTTGACGGGGTGCGGGCCGGGCACGAAGGATCGACGGCATGCCGGTCAAAGGGGTGCTGTTCGACTTCTCCGGAACCCTCTTCCGCGTGGAGCCCACGGAGCTCTGGCTCCGCGCGGTCCTGTCGGACGCGGGAATCGCCCTGCCCGAGCCCGAGTTGATGCGGGCGGCCCAGGCCCTGGAGCGGGCGGGGGCGCTGCCGGGCGGGGCCTCCCCGGTGGAGCCGCCGACGGGCGTGCCGGGCGAGCGGTGGGCGGAGCGGGACCGGAGCGCCGAGCAGCACCGGGCCGCGTACACGGGACTCTCCCGCCGGGTGCCCCTGCCCGACCCGGCGCTCCACGACGCGCTGTACGACCGCCATATGACGCCGGCCGCGTGGAGCCCCTACCCGGACGCCGCCGAGGTCCTCGGCGCGCTGCGGGAACGCGGGATCGCTGTCGGGGTGGTGAGCAACATCGGCTGGGATCTGCGGCCGGTGCTGCGCGCGCACGGCCTCGACCCGTATGTCGGCACGTACGTGCTGTCGTACGAGCACGGCATCCAGAAGCCGGATCCGCGGCTGTTCGCCATGGCCTGTGAGGCGCTCCGCGTCGACGCGCGGGACACGCTCATGGTCGGCGACGACCGGCGTGCCGACGGCGGCGCGGCGGCTCTGGGCTGCGGGGTGCACTTCGTGGAGCATCTGCCGGCGGCCCAGCGGCCGGACGGGCTGCGGCCGGTGCTGGATCTGGTGGACTGAGCGGTTCCCCTCGGACGACCGGCTGTTCGTCACCGCTGGACGTCCGTCCCGGACCGTCCCCCGTGCGGCCCGGGACGAACAGCAGCCGGGCGGGAGCACCCAGAGGCGCCACCCGGAAGCGCTGAGTGTAGTTGGCCGACGGCCAGTCAACGCAGGAGTTACAGGATGTCCCCGCGCGGCGCCTCGGTCAATGAAGAGTCCCGGCGGCGTTCCCGCGAGCGACCGCCCCGGTCCGCCGTCGAGTTGGCCGACGAACGGGGCTACGCCGCCACCATGCCACGGGCCGGTGTCCCGCCGGTCCCCGAGGGGCCCGGCGGGACGTGCGACCGGCTGATCGGCGCCGGTCGGCCGGACTACCAGCCGAAGCCGAAGTAGTCCGGCTGCGTCTGTACGTTGAGCTCCCGCTGGTGGACCCACTTGGCCGGGTCCGTCCGCCGGTCGTCGATCTTCAGGACGTCGAAGCCCTTGGCGATGTCGTTGGAGTAGATGTAGCCGTTGTAGTAGTACGCCGACCACGCACCGCCGAGCGCGAGGGTGTCCGTGCTGACCGGGCCACGCTCGAAGTAGGCGATCTCCTTCGGCTTCGAGGAGTCGGTGAAGTCCCAGACCGAGACGCCGCCCTGGTACCAGGCCTGGACCATGATGTCCTTGCCCTTGACGGGGATCAGCGAGCCGTTGTGGGCGACGCAGTTCTCGGTGTCCGCCTGGTGCCGGGGGATCTTGTAGTAGCTCTTGAAGACGAGCTTGCGCTTGTCTCCCTTGCCGACGATCTCGTAGATGCCGTCGGCGCCGCGGTTGGGCCCGATCGCCTCGTTGCAGGTGGCCGCGCCGCCTCCGCCCAGCTCGTCGGTGAAGACCACCTTGTTCGCCTTCTGGTTGAAGGTGGCCGAGTGCCAGAACGCGAAGTTCACGTTGTCCTGGACCTGGTCGATGATCTTCGGGTTCTCCGGGTCCTTGATGGAGAACAGGATGCCGTCGCCCATGCACGCGCCCGCGGCCAGGTCCTTCGACGGCAGCACCGTGATGTCGTGGCAGCCGGTGGTCTTGGAGACCCCGGGGTTCGTGGGCGAACCCGGGTTGCCGCCGCCGTCCGCGCCCTCACCGGGGAAGAGGACCGGGAAGCCCACCATGGCCGCCTTCTCCGGGGACTTGCGCGGCACCTTGATGATCGAGATGCCGTCGTGCGGGGGCTGGCAGTCGGGGAACGTGGCGTTCGGCGAGTACGAGGAGACGTACACGTAGACGTTCTTGCGCTCTGGCACCAGCGTGTGGGTGTGCGAGCCGCAGGCCGTCTCGACGGCGGCGACGTACGTGGGGTTCTTCTTGTCGCTGATGTCGAAGATCTTGACGCCCTCCCACGACGACTTCTCGGTCGCGGGCTGCGTGGTGCTGTTGCAGGAGTTGTCGCTGCGCGAGGAGTCGGTGGAGAGGAAGAGCAGGTCGCCGGAGACGGAGATGTCGTTCTGCGAGCCCGGGCAGAGTACCTGGGCAACCGTCTTGGGCGCCTTCGGGTTGCTGATGTCGAAGACCCGGAAGCCGTCGTAGTTGCCGGCGAAGGCGTACTTGCCCTGGAAGGCGAGGTCCGAGTTGGTGCCCGGCAGCGCCTCCTTCGGGAGGTTCGTCAGGTGCTTGATGTTGGCGGAGTGGACGATCTCGTCCTGGCCGGGTATCTCGCCGGCGGATATCGCCGCGCGCGCCTCGGCGGCGTCGCTCTTGGAGACCTTCTCCCGCGCGGCGGGCGAGTCCCCGGGGTCGGGGGTCGCGGCCGCCGGGCCGGCGGTGAGTAACGCGGCCAGGAGCCCGGCCGCGGTCGCGGCGACCGCCAGACGTCTGCGTCGCGTCCGAAGGTTGTTCAACAGGGTCACTGTGTCCTCCCGTGTAGCCGTTCGCAGTTGAACGGTTCAGGCACCTCCGAAGTATCGTCTTCATCATGCACAGATCAACAGACGGCAATCTAGTTGTAACGAACAAATTTGATCACCGCCGCGCGAAAGCGTGTTAGGAACGTTCGTCAACACTCACGAGGTGTACGCCCGTTCCTGTGCCCAGGAGGTCACTGTGCTCGTTCGCCGCACCACTCGCGCGTCGCTGGTCACGGGCTCGCTGACGGCCGTTCTGCTCCTGCTCGCGGGCTGCGACTCAGGGGCGGACGTGAATCCCGACGGCGGCTCCGCCAAGGTGAGCGGCCCCGCGGTGATCGCCCCCGGGAAACCCGGTGAGGCGGCTCGAACCCTCTCTCCGGAAGACGTCGAGAAGCAGCGCGCCGAGGACGACTCGCCGAATTCGGCGGACTTCGACTACACGCGCATGATGATCGAGCACCACACCCAGGCCCTGGAGATGACGGAACTCGCCCCCGAGCGCGCGAAGTCGACCCAGGTGAAGCGGATCGCGGAGCGCATCGCGGCCGCACAGAAGCCGGAGATCGCGGCCATGGAGGGCTGGCTCAAGACCAACGACGGTGACAAGCAGGACACTTCGCACGACCACGAGACGATGCCGGGCATGGCGACCTCGGCACAGCTCAAGGAACTCGGCGCGCTCCGGGGGAAGAAGTTCGACGACCTCTTCCTGACGCTGATGATCACCCATCACGAGGGGGCCATCACGATGGCCACGGACGTGAAGGCACAGGGCAACAACATCCTCGTCGAGGAGATGGCCGACGACGTCATCGCCCAGCAGGCGACCGAGATCAGCCGGATGCGCGATCTGACGGGGTGACCGTAGCTGAGGGGCTGAGATGCCCCCGGGGCCACGGGCCACCGACGCCGGGCTCAGCGTCGGGCGTGGCGGGGCGCCAGCAGGCCCTCGTCACGCGCCCCGGCGATCAGCCTGAGCGACTTGCGGCGGCTGTGCCCGGTCACGCACATCACCGCGAGCACCGGGTCGTAGCCCGCCCGCTGCGCCGCGAGGTACTCCTCGGCCACCAGCCGCCGCCCCTCCACCCCGCGCGGCCACGGGGGCCTGGCCCGGCGGCCGGGCCCGTGCGAGGACTCGTACGACCATTCGTCGTCGGGCTCGGGCGCGGTGCCGCACGCCTCGAAGAGCGGACCCTCGATCCAGTCCGCGAGCTCCGCCAGATCGTCCAGGGACAGCGGTGGCTGGGCCCGGACGTCCTCCAGGGACAGCCGCCCCTCGCAGACCACGGCGAGCACCTCGACATGGGCACCGTCCGGGAAGTCCAGCCGGGCGTTGAACCAGGCCGTGGCGCCGTCGTGCTCCCGCACCTCCCACGCGGGCCGCACGGACACCGTGCCGTCCTGCCAGTGGCGATCAGCGAGATTGAGAAAGGATGCTTCCAGCACCTACGCAACGTAAGCGCATGATCACATTCATTGCGGGCAGCCACGCATGCCCCGCGCGCACGGCACCCCGACGGCGCAGCAAGGCCCCCGTCCCCACTGCCGCGCCCCTCCCCCCTTCCGTGCCCCTCCCCTGTCACGCCCCATGGTGCGATCCTTGAGACAACAGCGATCTCCTCGGGTAAGGAGTCCCGCCGTGCTGCGTGTCGCCGTCGTAGGTTCCGGGCCGAGCGGGTGCTACACCGCCCAGAGCCTCGTCCAGCAGGATCCAGCGGTGCTCGTCGACGTCCTGGACCGGCTGCCGTGCCCGTACGGTCTGGTGCGCTACGGAGTGGCGCCGGACCACGAGAAGATCAAGTCGCTGCAGAACAGTCTGCGTACCGTGCTGGAGCACGAGCGGGTGCGGTTCCTCGGCGGCGTCCAGGTGGGTCCGGGCGGCGTGCCGGCCGCCCGGCTGCGGGAGCTGTACCACGCGGTGGTGTACTGCGTGGGCGCCGCCGCCGACCGCCGGCTCGGCATTCCGGGCGAGGACCTGCGCGGCAGCTGGTCGGCGACCGAGTTCGTCTCCTGGTACAGCGCGCACCCGGACGTCGTCGCCGACGGGTTCGTTCGCGGCGCGCGGGCCGCCGTCGTCATCGGCGTCGGGAACGTCGCGGTGGACGTCACCCGGATGCTCGCCCGCGGCGCGGCCGAGCTGAGCCCCACCGACATGCCCGAGGCCGCCCTCGGTTCACTCGCCGCCAGCGAGGTCGCCCGGGTCCACATGGTGGGCCGCCGCGGCCCCTCCCAGGCCCGCTTCACCACCAAGGAGCTGCGCGAGCTGAGCACGCTGCCGGACACCCGGGTCACCGTCAACCCGGCGGAGCTGGAGCTGGACCCCGACTACGTCGACCCGTCCGCCCTGCCCGCCGCCCGGCGCCGCAACGTCGAGGTCCTGCGCGGCTGGGCCACCGCACCGTCGTCGGGCGGCCGGCACCACCTCCGGCTGCGCTTCTTCCTCCGCCCCGTCGAACTCCTCGCCGACGGCGACCGTGTCTGCGGCGTCCGCCTGGAACGCACGGCACCGGACGGCCACGGCGGCCTGACCGGCACCGGCCGCTACGAGGAGATCGAGGCCCAGCTGGTGCTCCGCTCGGTCGGCTACCGCGGCGTGCCCCTCGACGGCCTCCCCTTCGACCCGGAACACGGCACGGTCCCGCATGTGGGCGGACGTGTGGTGCGAGGCGGTGTGCCGGCGCCGGGCGAGTACGTGGCCGGGTGGATCAAACGGGGCCCGACCGGGGTGATCGGTACCAACCGCCCCTGCGCCAAGGAAACGGCGACCTCGCTGCTCGCGGACGCCCCCGACCTCGTACACCGGAACGTCCCGGACGACCCGCTGGCGGCGCTCGGGGCGGAGGGTTGTGCGCCGGTGGAGTGGGCGGGTTGGCAGGCGATCGAGCGGGCGGAGGCGGCATTGGGCGCCTCCCTGGGCAGGGGTGTGGTGAAACTCCCCGACTGGCAGTCACTTCTTGCTGCCGCCGACAGGGGCAGCGCCCTGTAAGGGGCGCGGGGAACCGCGCGATCAGCCCCCGCTCACCCGCGGTCGGAACACAAACCGGCAACGCCCCCGAAATCAACAAACTGTTCAATCTCCACGACGGCCCCACACGTCCCCGCATCCTGCCCAGCCACCCTGGAGCCCGCCCGTGACCAGCCCCGCCCTCGTCCACCCCGTGGACGAGGTACCCCCCGTCCGCCACCTCGCCGCCTTCGGCCTCCAACACGTCCTCGCGATGTACGCGGGCGCGGTCGCCGTCCCCCTGATCGTGGGCGGGGCGATGGGCCTCCCGCCCGCCGACCTCGCCTACCTCATCACCGCGGATCTCCTCGTGTGCGGCATCGCGACGCTGATCCAGTGTGTCGGCGTGTGGCGGTTCGGTGTACGGCTGCCGATCATGCAGGGCTGTACGTTCGCGGCCGTCTCGCCGATGGTGCTGATCGGGACGGAGGGCGGCGGACTCCCCGCGATCTACGGCTCGGTCATCGTGGCGGGCCTGGCGATCATGCTGCTGGCGCCGGTCTTCGGCAGGCTCCTCCGCTTCTTCCCGCCGCTCGTCACCGGCACGGTCATCCTGATCATCGGGCTCTCCCTGCTGCCGGTGGCCGGCAACTGGGCCGCCGGCGGGGTGGGCGCGCCGGACTTCGGTGCGCCGAAGAACGTGGCGCTCGCGGCGTTCGTCCTGGTCGTCGTGTTGGGTGTGCAGCGGTTCGCCCCTGTGTTCCTGAGTCGGATCGCGGTGCTGATCGGCATCGTCGTGGGGCTCGTGGTCGCCGTGCCGTTCGGGTTCACGGACTTCGGCGGTGTGCGGGACGCGGACTGGCTGGGCATCAGCACGCCGTTCCACTTCGGGGCGCCGACCTTCCATGTGTCGGCGATCGTCTCCATGTTGATCGTGGCGCTGGTAACCATGACCGAGACGACCGGTGACCTCATCGCGGTCGGCGAGATGACCGACCGCGGGATCGAGCCGCGTTCGCTCGCCGACGGACTGCGGGCCGACGGCTTCTCCACCGTGCTCGGCGGTGTCTTCAACACCTTCCCCTATACGGCGTACGCGCAGAACGTCGGCCTGGTCGGCATGACCCGGGTGCGCAGCCGCTGGGTCGTCGCGGCGGCGGGCGGGATCCTCGTACTGCTCGGTCTGCTGCCCAAGCTGGGCGCGGTGGTCGCGGCCATACCGGCGCCGGTGCTCGGCGGCGCGGGGCTGGTGATGTTCGGTACGGTCGCCGCGAGCGGTCTGCGCACACTGACCCGGGTCGAGTTCAAGGGCAACGACAACCTGACGATCGTGGCCGTCTCGGTGGCCGTGGGCATGCTGCCGGCCGGGGTGCCGACGGTCTACGCGAAGTTCCCGGACTGGTTCCAGACGGTGATGAACAGCGGCATCAGCGCGGGCTGCCTGACGGCGATCGTGCTGAACCTGCTGTTCAACCACCTTCCGGCGAAAGCGAAAGCGGGTGCGGGTGCGGGAGCGGGAGCCGCCGAGACGGGCGGCGGCGTCGCGAAGCCCCGGGAAGAGGCCGTCTAGCCCCTCCCCGGGAGCGGCCCCGCTCAGCCCCGCTGGAGCAGGCGCGGCGGAACCGTGGCGGCCAGGGTGCGGTAGCCCTCCGGGTTGAGGTGCAGCCAGTCTCCGTCGTGGAGGGTCGGGAGGAGTCGGCCGGGGTTCTCGGGGTCGCGGACCGCGCGGTCGAAGTCGAGGGCGCCGACCGGCACGGTCGTGGACTCCCGGCCGCCGAAGGTGACCGTCCGGGAGGTGCCGGGTTCGATCGCGCCGGCCCCCGCCTGGCCGCCCAGCGGAAGCGCCACGGTCACGGCGGTCAGCGGCAGCGCGGTATCGCCGAAGGCGTTGGAGAAGCGCAGCCGGACGTGCTCGCCGCCGGTGGTGACCCGCACGGTCTGCCGCAGGGTGGTGTCCACGAGCACGGCCCGGTCCCCGGTGAACGGCGCGGGCGGCATGTTCGATGGCTCGGTGAGCTGGGGCATCGCGGACCAGGTGTTCACCCAGTGCCGGGTGGAGGTCGTCGCGTCGCGATCCCCGGCGTCGGCACCGGCACCGGCCGGCCGCTGCGGGCTCCTGACCAGGGCCATCACGGCGGACGATGCCACCACGAGGGCCAGGGCGAGCACACAGGTGGCGATCAGGGTGGCGAGCGGCACTCCGCTCGACGTCTTGGCGGGCTGCCGGCTTCTGAGCGGTCGCAAGGGCGGTGCCTTTCTGCGGAATTCGGGTGAAGGCGGGCCGGGATGAGTCGGGCCGAGCTCCGGACAGCGCGCAAACGGTGGCCGGGCGCGCACGATGCCGGGCGTGCGCCATGGCCGGGCACGCCGCGATCTCCGGGCGTGCGCCCCGGTCGGCGCGCACGCCCGGAGGGCCGGTCAGGACGCGTCAAGCGGTCGTACAGGCCGTCCCGTTGAGGGTGTACGCCGTGGGTGCGGCGCTGTTGCCGGTGTGGTTCGCCTGGTAGCCGACGCTGACGCTCGCGCCGGGCGCGATCGCGGCGTTGTACGTGACGTTGGTCGCGGTCACGGCGCCGCTCGCCGGGCTGTAGGTGGCGCCCCAGCCACCGGTGACGGCCTGTCCGGCGGGCAGGGTGAAGCCCAGTTTCCAGCCGTTGACCGCCGTCGTCCCGGTGTTGGTGATGGTCACGGAGGCGGTCAGTCCGGTGTTCCAGGCGTTGGTGGTGACGGCCACCTTGCAGGGGCCGGCCGGGGGTTGGGGTGCGGGGCCGGAGCCGTTGAGGCCGAAGAAGGTGAGGACGCGCTCCCCCATGCCCCAGGCGTACACGTTGTGGCCGGTGCCCTGGAGGCTGATGGCCTCGACGGGGGCGCGCTCACCGGTGCCGCCGTAGCGGGTGCGGGTCCAGCCGGACTGGGGCGAGTCGGTGGCGGCCGGTGTCTGGCTGACACCGTGCACGTTGGTCCACTGCTTGATCTCCTCGCCGAAGTTGGGGTAGCGCAGGACGTCGTCCTCGGTGCCGTGCCACAGCTGCATGCGCGGCCGGGGTCCGGTGTAGCCGGGGTAGGCACCGCGGACCAGGTCGCCCCAGGCCTGCGGGGTACGGGAGATGGTGCCGTTCGCGCAGTCGCTGTTCCACTCGGAGCCGTTGGTGGTGGCGAAGCAGGCGAAGGGCACGCCCGCGAAGGCGGCGCCCGCGGCGAACACGTCGGGGTAGTCGCCGAGCAGGACGTTGGTCATCATCGCGCCGGAGGAAATGCCGGTGGCGAAGACGCGGTCGGTGTCGGCGTCGTAGGTGCGGACGGTCCAGTCGACCATGGACTTGATGCCCACGGGGTCGCTGCCGCCGCCGCGGGTCAGGGCCTGCGGGGAGGCGACGTCGAAGCACTTGCTGCTGCGGGTGACGGACGGGTACACGACGATGAACCCGTATGTGTCCGCCAGCGAGGCGTATTCGGTGCCGTTGTACATCGCCGGGCCTGAGCCGGTGCAGTAGTGCACGGCCACCACGATCGCCGGGTTCGCGGTGACGCTCTCCGGCACGTACAGGTACATCTGCAGGTTGCTGGGGTTCTGGCCGAAGCCGGTGATCTCGGTGAGCGCGGCCAAGGGGGCGGCCTCGGTCCTCACCGCGGCCTCGGTCCTCACCGCGGCCTCGGTCCTCACCGCGGCCTCGGCCTTCGCCGCGGGCATGGCCGGTGCCGCCGAGGCCGTGGGCGCGGCCAGGAACGTGGCCGCGAGCAGCGGCACCAGCGCTCCCAGCAGTGCGACGAGTACCGAGCGCAGCGGTCTGCGCGCGCGGTCGTGGGGGGTGAGGGTCACGTCGTTGTGCCTTCCTGTGACGGGTTCAGCAGGAGGAGCCGGTCCGGCTGAGCAGGCCCAGCCGCCAGGGGAGTTGGGAGTAGTCGCCGCTCGCGGCGGGGTCGATTCCCTGGTAGAGGAACCGCAGTCGGCAGGGGTCGATGGTCTGGGTCTGGTCGACTCCGTCGCGGATCAGGTCGCCGTGGCTGAAGTCCACGGTCCGGGCGGGTTGTCCGGCCGCGAAGGTCACGTTGTTCGAGCGGATGAAGGCGTTGGCCTCGGTCTCCGCCAGCGGCGTCCACGTACCGTCCAGGCTGTCGGCCGTCCAGGCGCGGAAGTAGCGTCGCCAGTCGGACTTCGTGGCGAGCGCCTCGACGAGCATCAGGTACGTGCCGCTGTCGCCGATCCGGTAGACGTTGCTCGCCTCGAAGAGGTCGAAGCGGTTGGGCTCGGAGAGCACGATCGTCGTGTCCCGGAAGCCGCTCGGGAACTCACCGACCGTGGTGCGGGAGCGGTACATGTGGCCGTTGCCGTCGGAGAAGAAGAGGGAGCAGTCGGTCGGGTCGCAGACCGTCCAGAAGTCCAGCCAGCCGCCGCTGCCCTTGTTCTCGGTCAGGACGGGCGGCTCGGCGTCGAAGAAGGGCTTCGGTTCGCTCCAACTGCCCGGATCGCCGGGGTCGGTGGTGATGGAGTACACGGGCGGTCCGGTCTGGAAGACCATGTACCAGAGCTTGCGGGGCGCGAAGTAGAAGACCTGGGGCGCGGCGGCGTAGCGGTCGCCGATGTCCGGGTTGTCGTCGAGGAACGTCTGGGGCGCGGCCGGGGCGGAGGCCCAGTCGGCGAAGCCGGTGTGCGCCAGGCTCCACGCGCCCGTGGTGTCGGCGGTGGTGGCGTAGACGTGCCACCGGTTCCGGTACCGGAACACGGTCGGGTCCTTGACCGAGACGATCGGGTGCGTGGCGTCCGGTTTCGGGGAGATCAGCGGGCCGGTCGAGGACCAGGTGAAGGGGCCGGGCAGGGCGTCCGGCCGGCCGGTCCGGGAGTTGTCGGCGGCCGCCGGTCCGGGCGGCAGGACCGTCACGCACACGGCCAGTAGGACGAGGACCAGTGCGCTGATGAACGTACGCATACGTGGAGCCGTCATCGACTCGCCCCTCTCGGAAGGGAAGCGCCCGGCGAGCATCGTGGCATGGACATGGTTGCCATGGAAGCGCTCCCACCCGTCGAAAGAATTCGCTCCCGACACGCCGTCCGACCCGGTCCGTCCAGCTCGCCGGATCAACCGGAGCACGCCACCAGGGGCGACCAATGTCTTTTGCGCAAAGCGTTGACTAGAAAGCGCTTGCCCCCTACGTTCCGTTCAGCAGTGTGAACTGGCCATCGCCTTCCCCCTGCACCGGGGCGGCGCGGGCCAGAACCCAACCGCCCGGGAATGCACGCCTACCGGGGCGCCGAGTCCCCCACCTCGGCCACCCCGTCCGCCCGCAGTAATCAATATGATGAACATCGTTCACATATATGGCCCGTCAGCCCTACCTGAAGGGACGCACCCGCATGCGTACCGTCCCCCCACGTACACAAGCGCAAAGATCAGCCCTGGTGGCCGCCGCGGCGGCCCTGGCGACCACCGCCGCCCTCGCCCTGCCGCAGTCCGCGGGCGCGGCGGAGACCGCACCGATCGGGTACGGCGCCGGGACCACCGGCGGCGGCAGCGCCACCCCCGTCACGGTCTCCACGCTCGCCGCCTTCCAGAGCGCCGTCACCGGCAACGCGGCCAAGGTCGTCCGCGTGAGCGGGCTGATCTCGCTGAGCGGTCAGGTGGACCTCGGCTCCAACACGACGGTGCTGGGCGTGGGTTCGTCCTCCGGGTTCACCGGCGGCGGTCTGCGCATCAAGGAAGAGACCAACGTCGTCGTCCGCAACCTGAACATCAGCAAGCCGGTCGCACCCGCCGACGGCATCACCGTCCAGGAGTCCACGAAGGTGTGGCTCGACCACAACTCCTTCTCGGCGGACCGCACACACGACAAGGACCACTACGACGGTCTGCTGGACATCAACCACGGCTCGGACAACGTGACGGTCTCCTGGAACACCTTCAAGGAGCACTTCAAGGGCTCACTCGTCGGCCACAGCGACAACAACGCCTCCGAGGACACCGGCCACTTGAAGGTGACGTACCACCACAACCACTTCAGCAACGTCTACTCGCGCATCCCCAGCCTGCGCTTCGGCACCGGGCACTTCTACAACAACTACGTGGACGGCGCCGAGACCGCCTGCCACTCGCGCATGGGCGCACAGATGCTCGTGGAGAACAACGTCTTCCGCAACACGGGAGTCGCGGTCACCACGAACCGCAGCAGTGACGTGGACGGCTACGCCAATCTGCGCGGCAACGACCTCGGTGGGGCCGCCACCGAGATCTCCCGGACGGGGAGCTTCACCACCCCGCCGTACGGCTACACCGCCGAGTCCGCCTCCTCCGTCGTCTCCTCGGTGACGTCGGGCGCGGGCGCCGGGAAACTCTGAGAACCCTCCAACCCCCCATCCGCTCGGACAACAGAAGGAATCGGGACATGACTTCTGCAACACGTCCACGCGCGCGCGTGCGTGCGATGACCGGGACGGTGGCCGCCTTCGGCCTCTCCTTTGGCATGATCATGACATCCAGAGCCACCCCGGCGAACGCCGCCACCTGGCCGTCGGCCACCAGCAGCCAGCCGGTGAGCTCCACCATCTCGGTGTCCGGCACCAGGGACGGCGGGATGGTGCGGTACTACGGCAGCGGCGCCCTGGCCGGCGACGGCCAGGAGGAGGGCCAGGACCCGATCTTCAAGCTCGCGGCGGGCGCGACGCTGAAGAACGTCATCATCGGCGCGCCCGGCGCCGACGGCATCCACTGCGAGGGCAACTGCACGCTGCAGAACGTGTGGTGGGAGGACGTCGGCGAGGACGCGGCGACCTTCCGCGGCGGCTCCACCTACACGGTGACCGGCGGCGGCGCGAAGAAGGCGGCCGACAAGGTCTTCCAGCACAACGGGCCCGGCACCCTGAACATCTCCAACTTCGCCGTCAGCGAGTTCAAGACGCTGTACCGCTCGTGCGGCGACTGCTCCACGCAGTACACGCGGAAGGTGAACCTCAGCAACATCGAGGTGACCGGGACAGGCTCCACCGCGCGGCTCGTCGGCATCAACACCAACCGGGGCGACGTGGCGACCCTGCGGGGCATCACGATCCTCAACGACAGCAGCCGCAAGGTCATTCCGTGCCAGAAATACAACAACAACACCGCCGTCGGTACGGGCCCGGACAGCACCAACTGCCTGTACTCCACGTCGGACATCACCTACCGGTGAGCCCGCTCCTCACCCACCGGTGAGTCCGCCCCCGGCGGCCGGACGGAGCCTTCCCCCACGGGCCTCGTCCGGCCGTCGGCCGCGTCGGTCACGCTGTGGCGCCTCTCACCAGGTCTTGCGCTCCCACAGCGGGCCGATCAGCTCCCACTCCTCGTCCCACCGGTCCATCCGCCGCCGCTCCATACGTGCCCGGACGAGCCTGCCGCCCGCGAAGGGCACGGCGGCCACGAACAGTCCCGCCAGACCGCCGACGAGCGCGGCGCGCAGCCCGGCCTGGGACTCGGTGGCGGGCTTGGTGACCAGGCGGCCCTCGGTGTCCGTCCAGACGGTGACCGGGGCACCCATCACACTGCCGGGACCGACGCGGGCCTGGCCCTCGCGGGCGGAGCCGTCCGGTGCCGCCCAGCGGACCTTCGCCCACACCTTCTCGGCCCCGGAACCACTCGCGCCGGTCGGCTCCGGCGCGTCCTCGGTGAGCTGCGCGCCGACCGGGTGCCACTCCGCGCGCTGCCGGGCGAGGCCCGACTCGACGGACTCCGCGGCCATGAGGCCCGTCACCACCCCGCCGAAGAGGGTCAGCGCCCAGGCGATCAGCACGACCCAGGACTCCAGCCGGTCGCTGCGCCTTCTGAGCGGGTTGCGCCGCCAACGCCACAGCCACACCTTCGGACCACGGAATGCCACCATCGGGGGCACCTTCCCTCACGCACGCAGGACAGCCGGACCGCTCTCCCATACGGCGGCGGTCCGCCCGCTGCTCATGCGATGTGGGTCACCCCGCCCGGCCCGCGCCGTCCCCGACTCCCACTTCGCCGTCCCCACGCCCTTTGACCTGCGGCGAAGGCCTCCCAAGGGGTGACTGTCAGTGGTGCGGTGCAGACTGGCCCGTGACTGAGACGACGCCGTCCAGGAGGTGGCCGACATGGCTGACGTACTGCTCACCGTAGGCACGCGCAAGGGGCTGTTCATCGGACGACGGCGCGGCGGCGCGTCCGCGTCCTGGGAATTCGACCAGCACCCCTACTTCAACGCGCAGGCCGTCTACGCGGTCGCGATCGACACCCGGACGGCCACGCCCCGGCTGCTGGTCGGCGGCGACAGCGCGCACTGGGGCCCCTCCGTCTTCCACTCCGACGACCTGGGCCGCACCTGGACGGAACCGGCCCGGCCGGCGGTCAAGTTCCCCAAGGACACCGGCGCCTCGCTGGAGCGGGTGTGGCAGCTGCACCCGTCGGCCGCCGAACCGGACGTGGTGTACGCGGGCACGGAGCCGGCCGCGCTGTACCGCTCCGAGGACCGCGGGGAGAGCTTCGAGCTGGTCCGGCCGCTGTGGGAGCACCCGACCCGCGACAAGTGGGTACCGGGAGGCGGCGGCGAGGGGCTGCACACGATCCTCACCGACCGGCGCGACCCGCGCGCGCTGACCGTGGCCGTCTCCACCGCCGGGGTGTTCCGTACCGAGGACGGCGGCGCGAGCTGGGCGCCCTCCAACTCCGGTGTCTCCGCCGTGTTCCTGCCCGACCCGAACCCCGAGTTCGGCCAGTGCGTGCACAAGGTGGCCCGGGACGCGGCGACCCCCGACCGGCTGTACCTCCAGAACCACTGGGGGGTGTACCGCAGTGACGACGCGGGCGCGCACTGGGAGGACATCGGCGCGGGTCTGCCCTCCACGTTCGGGTTCGCCGCGGTCGCCCATCCGCACCGAGGGGACACCGCGTACGTGTTCCCGATCAACGCCGACGCGGACCGTGTACCGGCCGACCGCCGCTGCCGGGTCTTCCGCACGGCGGACGCGGGCCGGAGCTGGGAGCCGTTGTCGGCGGGGCTTCCGGCCGGGGACCACTACGGCACGGTGCTGCGCGACGCCATGTGCACGGACGACACGGACCCGGCGGGCGTGTACTTCGGCAACCGCAACGGCGAGGTGTACGCGTCGGCCGACGACGGCGACAGCTGGCGGCAGTTGCTGTCACATCTGCCGGACGTGCTGTGCGTCCGCGCGGCGGTCGTCGGCTGAGGTGGACATGAACGGGGGGATCGACTCGTTCGCACCGCTCCTCAGTGCCCCGTACCGTCCGCCAAGTCGGCCTGGAGTCGCCTCTGTTCGGCATCGGAACGGTCATCATCGGTCACCCGCCGACCACCGGTTGATCGTCATGGCCGCTACGGCAGTAGGGTGACGCCGTGGCACCACGACCGTTGCATGAAATCGTCGAACCGGGCTGGGCCAAGGCCCTCGAACCTGTCGCCGGGAGGATCGCCGAGATGGGCGACTTCCTGCGCGCGGAGATCGCCGCCGGACGCACCTATCTCCCCGCAGGACCCAACGTCCTGAGGGCTTTCCAGCAACCCTTCGACGACGTCCGCGTCCTCATCGTCGGACAGGACCCCTATCCGACACCGGGGCACGCGGTGGGCCTGTCCTTCTCGGTCGCGCCGGAGGTACGGCCGCTGCCGGGCAGCCTGATCAACATCTACCGGGAGCTCAACACCGACCTGGCGCTCCCGCAGCCGTCCAACGGTGACCTGACGCCCTGGACCCAGCAGGGTGTGCTGCTGCTCAACAGAGCGCTCACCACGGCCCCGCGCAAACCCGCCGCGCACCGGGGCAAGGGCTGGGAGGAGGTCACCGAGCAGGCGATACGAGCGCTGGCCGTGCGCGGGCGCCCCCTGGTGTCCGTCCTGTGGGGCCGGGACGCCCGCAACCTCCGCCCCCTGCTCGGCGACCTCCCCTCCATCGAGTCCGCCCACCCCTCCCCCATGTCCGCCGACCGCGGCTTCTTCGGCTCCCGCCCGTTCAGCCGCGTGAACGACCTACTGGCCCGGCAGGGCGGCACCCCCGTGGACTGGCGCCTGCCGTGACCGGCGGCGGCAGGCCCCCCGTGGTGCTCGCCGTGGACTCCGGCGGCTCCGGGCTGCGCGCGGTGCTCGCCATGGGCGGTGAGCCGCTCGGGGAGCCGCTCACGTCCGGGGAGCCGGTGCGGACCGGTGAGCACGGCATCGACGCCGGGCATCTGCTGGAGCTGTTGCTGCCCATGGCGCGGCGGTTGCTGGACGACGCCGGATACGACCGCCCCGTCGCGGTGGCCGTCGGGGCCGCCGGGTTCGCGACGCTCGGCGAGCAGTTGCGCGCCGAGCTGCCGTCGGCTCTGACGCGCGAGTGGGATGTGCGCCGGGTCGCGCTGGTGGCCGACGCGGTCACCGCGTACACCGGCGCCCTCGGTGCGCGGCCCGGTGCGGTGATCGCCGCCGGTACGGGACTGATCGCGATCGGTACGGACCTGGAGGGCTGGCGTCGGGCGGACGGCTGGGGGCATCTCCTCGGCGACTGCGGCGGCGGGGCGTGGATCGGGCGGGCGGGGCTGGAGGCGGCGCTGCGGGCGTACGACGGGCGGACCGGCGGTTCGGCCCGCCTGCTGGCCCGCGCCGAGGAGGTGTTCGGCCCGATGGACGGGCTCCCGGGCCGGCTCTACCCCAGACCCGACCGTCCGGCGGTCCTGGCGTCCTTCGCGCCCGAGGTCGCCGCCTGCGCGGGGGACGACCCGGTGGCGGCGGAGGTCCTGCGCGCCGCGGCCCGGCACATGGCCGACGCCGCGGCCGCCGTCTGCCCGGCCTCGGGCGAGCCCCGAGTGGCGCTGACCGGTGGCCTGTTCAAGCTGGGCGGCCCTCTCCTCGTCCCCCTGGAGGCGGAGTTGGCGCAGCGGTTGCCGCATGCGCGCCGGGTGCTGGCGGAGGGAGATCCGCTGGTCGGGGCCGTACGCATCGCGACCGAGCTGGCGGGTGGCGGGATCGGGTTGCCGTATGACGAGCGGATGTTGTACACGGTGACTGAAAAGTAGTACCTGAAATGCGGATCAGTCATGCTTGTCGGACAAGCGGCACTGTGTACGCCCAAGAACACCGCTCAGCAGAAAAATGCGGCAATGATCGGGCCTGATCGGGGTGTAACCCATCAGACAAATCCGGACGGATACCGCTCACCTGCACCCTCCCCGAACAGGGGAACCCCGGAAGCCAGTAACATGCGGCGCCATGAGCTCCCCCACTGGGCCCGCGTCCGGCCTGCCAGTACGAATGCCGCGACCCCGCCAGCCCGGGCGGCACCGCCGTCCCGAGCCGCTGGCGGCTCCCGAGGGCGCGCCCGCGCTCGTCCTCGCGGTGCCGGGCCCGCCCAGCGCCGTCACGCGCAGCCTCGCCGAGGAGGTTGTGAGCATCGCGCGCTCCGAGCTGCCCGGCCTCGACGCCCGCATCGGCTACGTCGACGGTGGTGCCGACGAGTTCCCCACGCTGCAGTCGGTGCTCACGCGCGCCGCCGAGGAGCGCACCGCCCGTTACGAGCAGGCGCGCGCCGCCGGCCTGGACGTCAAGGAGCCGGACGGCCCCGTCGCCGTCGTCGTGCCCCTGCTGGCCGGTCCGGACAGCGCGACGCTGCGCCAGGTCCGTCAGGCCGTCATGGAGAGCCGGATCGCGGCCGAGCTGACCGATGTCCTCGGCCCGCACCCGCTGCTCGCCGAGGCGCTGCACGTGCGTCTGTCCGAGGCGGGTCTGGCGCGTGCCGACCGGGCCCGGCTGTTCACCGTCGCCACCGCCGCCGACGGCATCGTCCTCGCGTCCGTGGGCGGCGAGGAGGCCGTGCAGGCGGCCGGGATCACGGGCATGCTGCTGGCCGCGCGGCTCGCCGTGCCGGTGATGGCCGCCGCCCTCGACCAGGAGGGCTCGATCACCTCCGTGGCCGAGCAGTTGCGTTCCTCGGGCTCCCAGCAGCTCGCCCTCGCCCCCTACCTGATAGGGCCGGAGATCGACGCCGGTCTGATCGAGGCGGCCGCGAAGGAAGCGGGCTGTTCCGCCGCCGAGGCCCTCGGTCCCTACCCGGCGATCGGCAAGCTGGCGCTCGGCAAGTACACGAACGCGCTCGGCATCGCGCCGCAGCAGCCGCAGGGCATGCCGGTCCGCTGAGTCCGGCATGCCGGAACCGGACCGCGACCCGTGCGGCCGAGGGCCCGCTCCTCTCGCAGGAGCGGGCCCTCGGCCGTACGTATGCCGGTGCCGTGCACGTTTTCCGGTCGTCAGGCGTCCAGGACGACGCAGGAGGCCGCGGGGACCTCGATCGAGCCGCCGTGTACCGGTACACCCGTGTCCGGGTCGACCCTGAACCAGGTGACGTCGCCGGACCGTTCGTTGGCCACGTACAGGGTCCCGGCCGCGTAGGCGAGGGCGCGTGGCCAGTGGCCGCCGCAGGGCACGGTCGTGACCAGGCGCAGCCCGGCACCCTCGACCGCGAGCACGGAGAGCACATCCGTGCCGCGCGTGGCCGTCCACACGAAACGGCCGTCGGGGGACACGGCGACCCCTGAGGGGTACGCGTCGCCATCAGGGGCGCCCAGAAGTACCGGCGTCTCTCCCAGCGCCTCCAGCAGGCCCTCAGAGGCGTTCCAGCGGCACACGGTGACCGTGGGAGCGAGTTCGTTCAGCACATAGACATACGATCCGTTCGGCCCTTCCTGGCTTTCCGGGCCCTCCGGGGCGAAGGCCAGATGACGCGGGCCGGAGCCGGGCCGCAGCGCGGCCTGGTGCCGGACCACGGGGACACCGACCTCCAGCGTGCACACCCGCACCGAGTCCGTGCCGAGGTCGACGCCGAGGAACCGGCGGCCGCTGGGGTCGGGCAGCACCTGGTGGGCGTGCGGCTCCTGCTGGCGACGGGGGTCCGGCCCCGATCCGGTGTGCCGGAGTGTCCCGGACGCCCGGTCCGCGAGGGCGCCGTCGGGGCGCAGGGGTACGGCGGTGACGCCGCCGGAGCCATAGTCGGCGGTCAGCACATGGCCGGCGTGGAGGGAGAGATGGGTGGGTCCGTCGCCGACCGCCACCGGTGGTGCGGTCAACTCGGGCTTGTCGCCCGTCACCCGGTAGGCGGCCACGGCTCCCTCGGTCGTCTCGCTGACCGCGTAGAGCGTCTCCCCGTCGGGCGAGAGGGCGAGGTACGACGGGTCGGGGACGTCGTCCGCGCCGCCCACGACGGTCAGCGCGCCGCTCCCCTCGTCCACGTCGGCGGCGAGGACGCCGGGGCCTCCCGCCGACGTGAACGAGCCGATGTACGCCCGCCGTCGCCGCTGTCCGCCCGCCGCCTCAGCTGTCGCTGTCACTGCCGTCCCCTCCCGCTCGCCTGGTGTGCGGGCGAACAGTAGCAGGAGGTCTAGACCAAAGTTTACACAGGGAGGAGACATGAGGATTGGGCGAGGGCGGAGGGGGCGCACTCCTCGTGCGGTCGCAACGGGCTGAGCAGGTGCACCACCGGCGCGAGAGTTGTCGTACACGCCCCCGGAGTGCTTCCAGCTCTGCCATGCACGACGCCTGGACCGCAGTAGGGGGTGACGCGGGGTCAGGAACCGGCCAGGCGTGAGCCCGGAGCCGTCCCGAGTGGTGTCGCCAGCTCGGACAGCGCCTTCTCCAGGTTGTGCAGATGCAGGAGGGGCGTCCCGGTTTCCGCCTGATGGGCCGTCTCCGCGCCGGTGGGAGTCGCCCGCCGCTCCCGGACGGTGAGCGCTTCCACGGCGGTCTTCACGCGTCGGCAGGCATCGATCAGGGAGGCCTCCTGCGAACCGGTCGGGTGGGTGGTGGCCGAGACCAGGGCCCGTACCTCGTTGACGCAGTCGTCGAGCAGCCGAATGGCCTGGCGGGCTCGTGCCTTGCGGGCCCGGAAGGGATTCAGCGGGTGCACCAGCGGGGCGAGTGCCATGCGCGCTCTGCCGAACAGCAGCTCCAGCTCGGCGGCATGGGGGGTCGGATCGGCCTCGGGGTCGCCTTCGAGCCGGGCGGCCGTGGCGGTGGTGGCGGCGTGCACGCGGTGCAGGGCCCGCTGGATCCAGGCGTCGTTCGTCGCGTGCGTGGTGACCGGCAGGACGAGGACCACGGCCAGCATGGCGCAGACGGCGCCCACCCCCGTCTCGACGAGGCGGAGTGCGAGCAGGCCGGCGTCCAGTACACCCAGCAACCCGTAGAGGAGGCTGGCCATGACGGTGACCGCCAGCATCATCCAGGAGTACGAGACCGCCGCCGTGTAGAAGATGCCGAAGACGCAGAGCGCGACCAGCGCGGCCGACGGCGTGGGCGCTCCGTTCAGCGGGATGGCGACGAGCAGACCGACGGCGACACCGATCACGGTTCCCAGGACGCGGCGGAAACCCCGGACCAGGGTTTCGCCGCGGGACGCGGTGTTGACGAAGATCCACCAGGCGGTGCCGACGGCCCAGTACCAACGGTCCTCGGAGAACGCCTGCCCGACGAGCAGCGCGAAGGAGCAGGCGACCGCGGCCTGGAAGGCCTGCCGGGTGGTGGGCCGCGCCAGCCCTGTGCCGGGCGACTCGACGGGGACCGCGACGGGCGGGACACCGCGTTCGATGGGCCAGAGGAGGAACCGCACGGCGCCGGCCACCAGCAGCGCGAGGGTCATGGCGGCGTACAGCTCGGGCAGTTGCGCGGGGACCGCGTGCAGGAACTGCGTGACGAAGAAGCTCATGAACGCGAAGATCCCGAGCGCCTGGCCGCGCGCTCCCCATCGGCGGGCGTAGACCCCGCAGAAGACGGTGAGCACGAACGCGACGTCACGGGCGAGGGTGACCCCGTGCAGAGTGGTGGCCCAGGCCAGGACCGGGAATCCGGCCACGGGCAGCAGCGCGGTGGTGGTCCGCTGGGCGCGGACGTTCGCGTCGGTGACGGTGAAGAGGGCGAGGAGCGCCGCGAGTCCCCCGGTGATCGACGCGGAGAGCGAGAAGCCGCACAGCTCGGCGACGGCCACCGCCGTGCCGACACCGATGACGGCGCGGACCGAGTTCCGCAGCCTCAGACGCCCTGGATCAGGAGCCGTGAACATCCTCTTCATGGCAGTGTGCCGCCCCCTTGCCGTGGTGCACGCCCCGCCCGCGCCGGTCCGGGGTGTCGTCGGGCGGCGGGCACAGCGAAAGCGCCGCGCTCCGGATGCGGCTTCGTCGCCGTCCGGCACTGCGTGGCGCCGAAAGTACGTGGATACGGCAGAGGTAACCATCTTTGCCCCATTGGCTCAACAGGGGCTGCTGGCACTGGGCCATTGGCCTACCGATGTCGGAGAAAAGATGGCATGGGCAGCGTGTGGTTCGCTGGGCCATTGGTACTGTTTCCATGATCACCGGATCGCGCAGGGAGGCCGACGGATCATGGCCGTGGACGAGCTCGACACCCGTATTCTGCGGCTGCTGCTGGAGCAGCCGCGCACCAGCGTGCGGGAGTACGCGCGGATTCTCGGCGTCGCGCGGGGCACGCTCCAGGCTCGGCTGGACCGCCTGGAACGCGATGGAGTGATCACCGGAACGGGCCCGTCGCTGTCGCCCGCCGCGCTCGGTCATCCGGTGCTGGCCTTCGTGCACATCGAGGTGACCCAGGGCAATCTCGACGACGTCGGGGACGCGCTGGCGGCCGTGCCGGAGATCGTCGAGGCGTTCTCGATCACGGGTGGCGGCGATCTGCTGACCCGGGTCGTCGCGCGGGACAACGCGCACCTGGAGGATGTGATCCAGGCGCTGATCAGCCTGCCGGGCGTGGTGCGCACCCGTACGGAGGTGGCGCTCAGGGAGCGCGTGCCGTATCGGTTGTCGCCGCTGGTCGAGTCGATCGGCAGGTCGGCGGATCGACGAAGAGCCGACCGCTGACATCCTGGGATCCATGAGCGATTTCGGCGGCACTTCGGTCATCTTCGATCTCGATGGAACGCTCGTGGACAGCGAGCCGAACTACTACGAAGCGGGTCGGCGGACGCTCGCCGAGCACGGAGTCACCGGCTTCACCTGGGCGGACCACGAACTGTGCGTGGGCATCAGTACGCGGGAGACGGTCGCGCTGTGGCGGGAGCGGTACGGCCTCGACGCGCCGGTCGAGGTGTTCCTCGACGTCAAGAACCGCCACTATCTGGCCCTGGCCCGCGCGGCCACCCGCGTCTATCCGGAGATGTGGAAGCTCGTGGAGCTGCTGGCTGCCGAGGGGGTGCCGATGGCCGTGGCCTCGGGTTCCGCGCGCGAGGCGATCGAGGTGATCCTCGCGGGGACGGGGCTGGACGCGTATCTGCGGACCGTCGTGTCGGCCGACGAGGTCGCCCGCGGCAAGCCGGCGCCCGATGTCTTCCTGGAGACGGCCCGGCGGCTGGGCGCCGCACCGGCCGACTGTGTCGTCCTGGAGGACGCGCTGCCGGGCGCGGTCGCCGCCCACGCGGCCGGGATGCGGTGCGTCGTGGTCCCCTCCCTCGCCGCCCAGGCGGACGATCCGGCGTTCGCGACGGCCGGGCTGCTGGTGCGGGGCGGGCAAGAGGAGTTCACCGCCCGGGAGGCGTACGACTGGATCGTGGCGTCGGGTTGAGGGGCCGTGGGAGGGGCGGAGCCCGGTCCGCCGAGGGTGTCGGTGGACCGGGCTCCGTCTTGCTGTTCGGTGTCGTGGCGTCGGGTCAGGTCGCCGTACCGCTGGCCGCGCTCCGGGCCCGCCGGTGCAGGATCCAGCCCGTCAGGGTGAGCGCGGCGGCCGACGCGGCCACGCCGAGGACGGTCAGACCGGTGGAGGCCAGACTGCCGCCGTCGCCCGTCGTGGTGGTGCCGCCCGTGCTGCCGGCGCCGCCGGACGTGCTGCTGGCGCCGGACGTCGAACCGCTGCTGGAACTGCCGCCGGTGGACGTGCCGCCGTCGCTGTCGCCGGCCCCGTCGTCCGTGTCCACCGGGTCCTGGCCGACGAAGGCGACCGGGACCTTGACGTCCTGGGAGCGGTCGCCGGACAGGGTGTGGTCGGCGCGGGTGGCGAGGACGCACCTGGCCTTGAAGCAGTCGGTGTACTCGTCCTTGGCGTCGATGGTCAGCTCGACCTCGAACGTCCCGCCGTCCTCGTACGGGGTCGCCAACTCCTCGCCGTAGTCCGGCGGGTTGGAGGAGATCCACGCGGAGGAGTGCGACTCGCCGGTCATGTCGACGCCGCCGATGCAGGGGGTGGGCAGTTCGCCGTCGCCGTTGTCGACGCAGAGGGCGACGTAGATGCCCTTGTCCTCGTCGTAGCCGGAGCCGGTGATCTTCAGGGCCTGCTTCTCGGTGGCGAGGTTGTTGACGGGGGTGACGGTGAGCTGCCGGCCGTCGGGGCCGGTGACGGTCTTGGTGCCGGAGGGCCCGGTGTCGCCGCCGCCGGTGCCGGTGCTGCCGTCGGCCTCGGTGACGGTGAGCGTGAAGGGTGAAGTGCGGGTGGCGCCGACGGAGTTGGTGAACACGGCACGGTACTCGTAGCCGTCGTGCGACGCCTTCGCGGTGAAGGTGTACGTGTTCCTCGTCGCGCCCTCGATCGCCGACCAGGTCTGGCCGCCGTTGACGCTGACCTCCCATTTCACGGTGGGTTCCGGGGTGCCCTCGGCCGCCGCGACGAACGAAACCTCGGCGCCCGGCGCCACGGTCCGGTCGGTCGGGGACTGGGTGACCTCGGGCGACATCCGGCGGTCGAGCTTGGTGATCTCGCCCTCGGCGGGGCTGCTGACGTAGACGGTGGTGCCGCCGGGGGCGACGGCGACGGAGGCCTCGCCGATCTGGGAGTTGTTGCCCACCAGCTTCGTCGGGGTGGCGGCCTCCGCGTAGGTGGTGGTGTCGTACACACCGAGGTGGCTGGTGTCGTCGCCGCCGTCGCTGTCGTCGCCGTTGTCCTGCCAGACGACGAAGGCCCGGCCGGTGCTGGTGTCGAAGGCGATGTCCACGGCCTCGTCCGACGCCTCGACGGTCTTCAGGAGTTTCGCGTCCTTGTCGTAGACGCGCACGGTGTTCCCGCTGCCCACCCAGACGTTGCCGGTGGCGGGGTCCGCCTCGACGAACCCGACGGAGGCGGCCGGGAGTTCGGCGGTGGCGGTGACTGTGAAGGTGCCGGTGTCGACGCGGCGCAGGCTGCCGCCGACGGGTCCGGCGGACCAGGCGGCGCTGTGGGCCTTGTCGACGCCGAGCTCGGAGCCGCCCTCAAGGGTGAGGGTGCGGTTCTCCAGGGCGACGGCGGTGGCGATGTCGACCTCGGAAAGCTGGGCGCCCTGGGCGACCAGGGCGGTGGAGTCCTCGGTGCCGGGGCCGATGCCCGTGACGGTGCCGCCGGCGAGCCATGCGCCGGCGGCGTTCGTGTCGCCGTCCTCGGCGGTGCCGACGCCGCGCAGCGGGTAGTGGAAGACGACGCCGTCGCCGGCGAGCGGAGCGCCGATCATCGCGACGTTACGGGGGCCGAGGGCTCCGTTGGAGCCGGGGGCCTGGGAGATGTGGCTGAGGCTCTTGCCGTCCGCCGCGTCGAGGGCGTGCAGACCGCGCTCGTTGACGTCCCCGGTGTCGACGAAATCCTCGGAACCGGCGTACAGCTTCTTCGACTCGGGGTGCAGGAGGAGGTCCTTCACCTCGCCGGCCGCCGAGAACGCGGCGGACTCGACGTAGCTGACGGTGCCGGCGGGCACGTCCACCCCGTCGCCGTCGTCGTCCCCGTCACCGGTGTCCTGGCCCTCGAAGGTGAGGGGGACGCGGACGTCCTGGGAGCGGTCGCCGGAGTTGCGGTGGTCGACACGGGTGACGACCGAGCAGACGACCTGGGTGCAGTCGACGCCGTTGTCCTTGGCCTCGACGTCGATCTCGACGTCGAAGGTGCCGCCCGCGCCCCAGGTGACGGCGAGGTCGCCCGCGTACTCGTCGCCCTCGGGGACGATCCACTGCGAGGAGCTGCCGGTGCCGTTCTCGTCGGCTCCGCCGATGCAGGGAGTGGGGATCTTCCCGTCGCCGTTGTCCCGGCAGAGGGCGACGTAGACGGCCTTGGTCGCGTCGTAGCCGGAGCCGGTGACCGTCAGCGTCTCGCCGTCGGGGTCGAGGTTCGCGGAGGCGGAGACGGTCAGTTTCTGGCCGTCCTTGCCGAGCCCCGTCTTCGGGGTGTCGGACGCCTGGGCGGCCGTACTCAGCGTGCCGGCGGTGACCGCGGCGGCCACCAGGGCGGCGGCTCCGAGGAGCGCGGCGGGACGTCTGAGCCGGCGTCCGGCCGTACGGTCCGGCCGCCGCCGGTCCGTCGTGTCGTCTGTCATGGGTTCCTCATTCGTCGGGTGCGCCCCGCACACCCGGGGGACGCCGAGGGCCGGGCCCCATGGCGAGGGGCCCGGCCTGGTGGTGTTACTGGAAGGTGATCGGGGCGTGGACGTCGTACTTGCGGTCGTTGGTGTCGAAGTGGTCGGCGCGCGTCACGACCGCGCAGGTGACGTCTTCGCCGCAGACGCTGCCGTCTTCGAGGGTGGCCTGCACGTAGATGTTCACGCTGAAGGTGCCGCCCGTGCCGAACGTGGAGCTGTTGGCGAACAGGCCGCCGAAGGTGTTGTTGATCCAGTGCGAGGCGCCGGTGGCGCCGGTCTCGTCCTGGCCACCGAGGCAGGGGGTCGGCTTGGCTGCGCCCTGGGCGCCGTCGACCACGCAGAGGCCGACGTAGATGCCCTGGCCGGTGTTGTAGCCGGAGCCGGTGACGGTGATGACCTGGCCCGACGCGGCGGCGGTGTCCGGCGCGGTCAGGGACAGGTTGTAGGTGGTGGTGCCGTCGACGATCGTGCGGGTCGAGGTGGCGGCGGAGGCCGAGGTGGCGAGGCCCAGCGTCAGGGCGGCGGAGGCGGCGACGGCGAGACCGGTGCGGGCGGCGATGGGGGTCCCCCCGCTCGAGCGAAGTCGAGAGTGGGGGAGGGCGGAAGGAACGACTCTCATCAGGAGAGCACCTTTCTCGAAGAAGACACGCTTACTTAGGTAAGGCTTACCTAGGCTTGCCCGTGATCTCTTTGTCAACGGAAAGCAAAGGAGGTTCCAACGGGCCCTCACTTCAGGGAGACGGTTCGCCGGCGAGCACGGTGAACTCCGCGGCGGCCTCGCGGCCTCCGGTCACGGAGTGGAGCCGTACCGTGTGCGCGCCCTCGGCCGCGGTGTCGTACACCGGGAAGTCACGGGCGACCCGGCCCGAGTCGTCCGCGACGGCCTGGTAGCGGGTGTCGTCGTCGATCGCGACCAGCACGACCTCACCCGGTTCGAAGCCCTCGCCGGTGACTCGCCGACCGGCGCCGGCGGCCAGGTTCGCCTGCTCCACAACTGCGGACGGGACCGCCGCGGCGCCCTGTTCCGCGTCCGTCCCGGTGGGTCCGGCCGCCGGGTCACTCTCGTCCGGGGCGGGCGTGGCGGCGTCGTCGCCGGACTCGCCGTCGATGCCGCCCTGCGGTTCACCGGTCCCCGAGGCGCCCGTGCCCAAGGTCACGTCGAGCGGGGCGAGTTCGTCCCCCGCCGCGTACGAACGCCCGCTCCAGCCGGTGAGCAGTTCGGCGCCCTCGGCGGTGAGCGACACGCGCAGGCCGGACCAGGTCGCGCCACCGGTGCGTACGGCCGGCGCGGCGGAACCCGCGCCGATCTCGGCCAGCGTCAAGTCGTCGGTCTCCCCCGCCCGTTCGGCTCGCACCCGCAGGGTGCCGGTGCCGCCGTCCAGTCGCAGGCGCAGTTCACCGAGGGTCAGGGTGTCGGCCCCGGGTCCGCCCAGGCGGATCGAGCCGCCGAGGCCGACTTCCGCGTCCCCGGTTCTCGGGGCGGCGCTGCCGCCGTCGACCGGGAACCAGGTCCGGCCGCCGGAGCCGCGTACGGCGGGTGCCTCGGCCGTCACCGTCGCGGCGCCACCGGCGGACGACCCGAACGTCGGGGCCCAGCTCAGATATCCGCCGGACACCTCACGCGGGGCCTCTTCGCCTTCCTGCGCCGTCGCCGTGCCTTGGCAGAGCAGGGCGAGCAGCGCGCCCGCCGCCGTCACGGCGGCACCCGGTCTGTTCATCACCTCGAAGTCCTTCCTCGAATGTCGAGAACATCGACCCGGAGGTCGACGGGACGCCCCGCCTCGGGGGCGTCAACTGGCTTGTGCACGGCCGTCGTCGGCAGCCGTCAGCTCGGGTCCGCGCTTCCGGCTCCGTCGGCGGTACGGCGTCGGCGCGCCCAGAACCAGGCCGCCCCGCCGGCCGCCACCAGTCCTGCCGCGCCGACGCCGAGCGGCACGGCGGCGCTGCCGGTCTCCGCGAGCGGGTCGTCCGAGGTGTCGTTGCCGGTGTCGCTGTTCGTGCCGCTGGTGCCGTCGGTGGTCGCGCTCGCGCTTGCCGACGGGGTCGCCGTGCTGTCGGTACCGGTGTCGGTGCCGGCCCCCGCGAAGGTCACCGGGATGCGGACCGTCTGGCTCTGGTCGCTGCCCCGGGTGTGGTCGTTGCGGGTGATCACGGAGCAGGTCACACCTGACTCGGTGCAGTCGGTGTTGGCGTCCTTGGCCCGCACCTTGACCTGTACCGAGAACGTGCCTTTGTGTCCGCTGCCCTTGTACCGCTCGGCCAACCCCTCCCCGTACGAGGGCGGGTTGGAGGAGACCCACACCGAGGCGCCGGACTCGCCGGACGTGTCGACGCCGCCCACACAGGGGGTGGGGGTCTTGCCGGCGCCGTTGTCCACGCAGAAGGCGACGTAGATGCCCTTCTCGGTGTTGTAGCCGGAGCCGGAGACGGTGACCGTCTCGCCGTCCGGGTCGAGTCCGGAGGATTTGGAGACGGTGAGTCTCTGGTCCTCGGGGCCGGTCGCGGAGCCGCCGGCGGCGACCGCGAGGGGCGCCGGGGCAAGGATCAGGGCGCTCGCGACGGCGACGACGGCCGGGGCGACTCGCAGGGCTCGTAGGCCACATCTGTGCATCGGTGTCAGCACTCCCACCCTAGGTAACTCAGGTAAGGCTAACCTAAGGTAGCGAACACCTGGTTCAAACGGTAGACATGGAAGACGGTTCGATGCGCGGGTCCGTAAGACCTCAACTCACCATTCTCCGCAGGGGAGTTGTCGCACTCACCGTTGCTTTCGCGATGCTGACGGCCGGATGCGCAGGCAGCGGCGGGGACGGTAAGGCAAGCGGGGCGAATCCCTCGCCGTCCTCCGCGAGCGCCCGGGCGGCGGCCGCCCAGAAGCAGTTGAGGACGAACTCACTCGTCCCGCTGGCGGGCGAGGCGCCCGCGCCGAAGTTGCCGGTCACCGTCGACTCCTCCGACGGCCGGAAGGTCACCGTCGAGGACGCTTCGCGCGTCCTTCCCCTCAACGGGGGCATAGCGGAGATCGTGTTCACCCTCGGCCTCGGCGACAAGGTCGTCGGGCGGGACATCACCGCCACGTTCGAGGAGGCCGAGGACCTTCCCCAGGTGACCAAGGCGCATGACGTCAGCGCGGAGAGCGTGCTCTCGCTGGAGCCGACCGTGGTGCTCGCCGACACCGACTCCGGGCCCAGTGAGGCCATCGACCAGATCCGCGACGCCGGGGTCCCGGTCGTCGTACTCGATCCGGCCGACGAACTCTCCGACGTGAGCACCCGGACCACACGGGTCGCCGGGGCGCTGGGCGTCCCCGCGGCCGGCAAGGCGCTCAACCAGCGCTTCGCCGACGACCTGTTGGCGGCGCGGGCCGCCGTACCCAAGGGCAGCAGGCCCAAGGTGGCCTTCCTGTACATGCGTGGCTCGGCCGCCGTCTATCTCATCGGGGGCAAGGGCTCGGGCGCCGACTCCCTCATCGCAGCGGCGGGCGCGGAGGACGCCGGGGTGGCCGCGGGTCTGGACAAACCCTTCACCCCCATCACCAGCGAGGCCCTCGTCAAGGCCCAGCCCGAGGTGATCCTCATGATGAGCAAGGGACTTGAGTCGGTCGGCGGCGTCGACGGGCTGGTGGAGATCCCCGGCATCAAGGAGACACCGGCCGGGTTGGACCGTCGGGTGGTCGACGTGGAGGACGGGGTGCTGCTCAGCTTCGGGCCCCGGACGCCGTTGGTGATCGACATCCTGGTGGAGCGGTTGCATCAGGCCTGAGGATCGGCATCGGAGCTGACCGTCGGCATCGGAGGTGTTCTTCGCCAACCGGGCCGTACGCGCCGCCCGTTCAGCTGTCGTAGTCGACCGTCAGCGTCTCGGAGACCGGGTACGACTGGCAGGTCAGGACGTAGCCCGCGGTGACCTCGGCCGGTTCGAGGGCGAAGTTGCGGCGCATGTCGGCCTTGCCGTCGGTGATCAGGGCGCGGCAGGTGCCGCAGACGCCGCCCTTGCAGGCGAAGGGCAGGTCGGGGCGGGTGCGTTGGGCGCCTTCGAGGATGCTTCGCTCGCGGGGGAGGGTCGCGGCGGTGGAGCGGCCGTCGAGGGTGACGGTGACCTCGCTGACGGGCCCTTCGGCGGCGGTCTCCTCGTGGCGCACCTCGCGTACGGGTTCGTCGTCGGCGTAGAAGAGCTCCTGGTGGACGCGGTCGGCCGGTACCCCGAGCGCGGCCAGGACGCGCTGGGCGTCGCGGACCATGCCGTGCGGGCCGCAGAGCCACCAGTGGTCCGCGGTGCCGGCGTCGACGAGGGAGTCGATCAGCGTCGAGAGCCGCTCGGCGTCGAGGCGGCCCGAGAGCACCTCGGCCTCTCGGGGTTCGCGGGACAGGACGTGGACGAGCTGGAAGCGGGCCGGGTAGAGGTCCTTCAGGTCGGCCAGTTCGTCGGCGAACATGACCGTGCCGGTGCGGCGGTTGCCGTAGAAGAGGGTCACGGTCGAGCGGGGGTCCGCGGCCAGGACCGACTCGGCGATGGAGACCATGGGGGTGATGCCGGAGCCCGCCGCGATCAGCACGTGATGACCTGGGGTGCCGAGGTCGGGGGTGAAGTAGCCGGTGGGGGCCATGACCTCGACGGTGTCGCCGGGGCGCAGGTCGTGGACGAGCCATGACGAGAAGAGCCCGCCCGGCACCATCCGGACACCGATGCGCAGCGGCGAACCGGCCGGTGAGCAGATCGAGTACGACCGTCGCTCGTCCCGTCCGTCGATCTCCCGCCGCAGCGTCAGCGACTGACCGGGCGCGAACGCGAACTCCTGCGCCAGCTCGGCCGGGATGTCGAATCCGACGGCCGCCGCGTCCTCGCAGAGCGCCCGCACGGAAGCGACCCGCAGGTGGTGGAAGGCGGGACTGCGGCGGGGCCGCGGGCGGACCGCGGTGGCCGTCGGTTCTTCCGCGAGGCCTTCCATCAGATCCCGGCCTTCCATCAGATCTCCTTGACGTACTCGAACGGCTCACGGCAGGCGCGGCAGCGCCACAGGGCCTTGCAGGACGTGGCGGCGAAGCGGGAGGTCTCCTCGGTGTCCGCCGAGCCGCAGCGGGGGCACGGGACCGTGCGCCGGGTGGGTGAGAGCACGAGGGCGACAGGGCCGCGGGGTGCCGCGCCGGGCGGGGCGATGCCGTGTTCGGTGAGCTTGCGGCGGCCGCTGTCGGTGATCCAGTCGGTGGTCCACGGCGGGCTCAGGACCGTGCGGATCTCCACCCGCTCGAATCCGGCGGCGCGCAGCCGCGCGGCCACGTCGGCGCGCATCTCGGCCATGGCGGGGCAGCCCGAGTAGGTCGGGGTGAGGCTCGCGACCACCGTGCCGTCCTCGGTCATACGCACGTCGCGCAGCACACCGAGGTCGGCGAGGGTCAGCATCGGCAGCTCGGGGTCCGGCACCTGCTCGGCGACGCGCCGGGCGCGCCGCGCGTCGAAGGCCTGCGCCGCAGGAGTCGGCGTCGTCGTCCGTCCTCGCGCCGTGGTCACCATGTCGCCTCCGGGAGGGCTCGGGCCACGCTCTGCAACTCGGTGAGCAGCGGCGCGAGATGCTCGGTGTGCTCGCCGCTACGGCCCGCGCCCGGCAGCGGCCGGTACACCGGCATGGGCAGCCCGGCCGCCTCGGTGACCTGGCGCAGCACGGCGGCGACCTCGTCCCGTACGTCGCAGGCGGTGAACAACTCGCCGAAGTACGGGGCGACTTGCTCCAACGCCCTGCGCATACGCCGGTGCGACTCCTCGGTGCCGTCGCCCAGCCGCACCGCCCATTCGGCGGCGTACTGCCGGTGGTACGTCAGCTCCTTGACGCCCTTCGCGGCGATCGCGGCGAGGACCGGGTCGGGGTGGTCGGCCAGCCGTTCGAAGTGCGCGAGGCGCCAGCTGGACAGGACGAGCAGCCGGACGATCGAGAAGGCGAAGTCGCCGCCCGGGAGTTCGGCGAGGCGGACGTTGCGGAAGTCGTCGGCGTCCCGGAAATAGGCGTACGCGTCCTCGCCGCGCCCGGTGCCGTCGACCTGACCGACGCGGGAGTACAGCAGGCGGGCCTGGCCGAGGAGGTCGAGGCCGATGTTGGCGAGGGCGACCTCCTCCTCCAGCTCGGGCGCGCGGGTGGTCCACTCGGCGAGCCGCTGGGCCGAGACCAGGGCGTCGTCGGCGAGGGCGACGCACTCCGCGGCGAGCTGCCCGGTGTCGACACCCTCGGGCACGGTGGTGTCCACGCCGTGCAGGGGGTCCTCGAAGCCGGTGCCGTAGGCCCAGCGGGCGTCGTCCTCGTGTCCCTCGGCGAGGGACAGGTAGACATGCTCGTCACTCATGCCCTGCTCCTCAGATGTGCGGGACGTCGTCGGGGATGTCGTAGAAGGTCGGGTGGCGGTAGACCTTGTCGGCGCTGGGCTCGAAGAAGGGATCCTTCTCGTCGCGGGTGGAGGCGGCGATGTGCTCGGAGCGCACGACCCAGAGGGAGACGCCCTCGTTGCGGCGGGTGTACAGGTCGCGGGCGTGGGTGAGGGCCATGGTGTCGTCGGCGGCGTGCAGCGAACCCACGTGGACGTGGTTCAGTCCGCGCTTGCCGCGCACGAAGACCTCGTACAGCGGCCAGTCGCCCTTGTTGTCCGTGCCGGTCATGCCGCCGTCCCCTTCCGGGCTCGCTCGCTCCGCCTGGCCGCGTGGGCGGTGGCCGCCTCGCGCACCCAGGCGCCGTCCTCGTGGGCGGTCCTGCGGCGTTCGATCCGCTGGTCGTTGCAGGGTCCGTCGCCGGTGATCACGCGCTTCAGCTCGGCCCAGTCGGGGGTGCCGAAGTCGTGCCGGCCGCGCTCCTCGTTCCACCGCAGGTCCGGGTCGGGGAGGGTGACGCCGAGCTTGCCGGCCTGCGGGACGGTCATGTCGACGAAGCGCTGCCGCAGTTCGTCGTTGGAGTGCCGCTTGATCTTCCAAGCCATGGAGCGCGCCGAGTTGGGTGAGGCGTCGTCGGGCGGGCCGAACATCATCAGCGACGGCCACCACCAGCGGTTCACCGAGTCCTGGACCATCTCGCGCTGCTCGGCGGTGCCGCGCATCATCGTCAGCAGCAGCTCGTAGCCCTGCCGCTGGTGGAACGACTCCTCCTTGCAGATCCGCACCATCGCGCGCGCGTACGGCCCGTACGAACTCCGGCACAGCGGCACCTGGTTGCAGATCGCGGCGCCGTCCACGAACCAGCCGATCACGCCCACGTCGGCGAAGGTCGGCGTCGGGTAGTTGAAGATCGACGAGTACTTCTGGCGGCCCTCGATCAGCCGCCGGGTCAGATCCGCGCGGTCCGCGCCGAGGGTCTCGGCGGCCGAGTACAGATACAGCCCGTGGCCCGCCTCGTCCTGGACCTTGGCGAAGAGGATCGCCTTGCGGCGCAGCGAGGGCGCCCGGGTGATCCACTCGCCCTCCGGCTGCATGCCGATGATCTCCGAGTGCGCGTGCTGCGCGATCTGCCGGATCAGCGTGTTCCGATAACCGTCCGGCATCCAGTCGCGCGGCTCGATCCGCTGATCCCGCGCGATCGTCGCGTCGAAGTGCTCCTGGAGCGCGTCCGGAGTCTCCTGGGCACCCGGGGCACCCGGAGACTCCGGTGCGCCCGGTACGTCTCGGGGCGGCACTCCGGCGGAGTGCGTCGTCGTCATCGAAAACCAGCTCCCACCGACCAACGGACCAACAGACCAACCGACCATTCGTTCGGTTCCAGTGTGACGGGATTCCGGCGACCGGGCAAGCCCCGGGCCTGACCGAATGCCCGGTCGGGAACAAGATTCCGGAGCGGGATTCGGGAACAGGATGAGGAAAAGGTGGCGCGGCCCCCGGCCACGAGCACGTCAACGGTCACGAGGACGAAGGAGTCGCGATGGGCAGCCTGGGCGAACCACTCCCCCACGACCTGCTGGACGAAGCCGAGCGCCTGCCCGTGGAGCGGCTGAGGGAACTCCAGCTCGACCGGCTGCGCAGAACCCTCCGTCATGCCTACGACAACGTGGAGCAGTACCGGAAGAAGTTCGACGCGGCCGGGGTCGGCCCCGACGACTGCCGCTGCCTCGACGACCTGTCCCGGTTCCCCTTCACCACCAAGGCCGATCTGCGGGACACCTACCCCTTCGGCATGTTCGCCGTGCCCATGGCCGGCGTACGGCGCGTGCACGCCTCCAGCGGCACCACAGGGCGCCCCACGGTCGTCGGCTACACGGAGGAGGATCTGTCGATGTGGGCGGACGTGGTCGCCCGCTCCATCCGGGCCGCCGGCGGGCGCCCGGGGCACAAGGTGCACATCTCCTACGGCTACGGCCTGTTCACCGGCGGCCTCGGCGCGCACTACGGGGCGGAGCGTGCCGGGTGCACGGTGATCCCGGCCTCCGGCGGCATGACGGCCCGCCAGGTGCAGCTCATCCAGGACTTCCGGCCGGAGATCATCATGATCACCCCGTCGTACATGCTCACGCTGCTCGACGAGTTCGAGAAGCAGGGCGTCGATCCGCGCTCCACCTCCCTGGAGGTGGGCATCTTCGGGGCCGAGCCGTGGACGGAGGAGATGCGCCGGGAGATCGAGGAGCGGACGGGCATCCACGCGGTCGACATATACGGCCTGTCCGAGGTGATCGGCCCAGGAGTGCGTGGAGACGAAGGACGGTCTCCACATCTGGGAGGACCACTTCTACCCGGAAGTCGTCGACCCGCTCACGGGCGCCGTCCTGCCCGAGGGCGAGGAGGGCGAGATCGTCTTCACCTCGCTCACCAAGGAAGCCCTGCCGGTCATCCGCTACCGCACCCGCGACCTGACCCGCCTGCTGCCCGGCACCGCCCGGCCCGCGTTCCGCCGGATGCGGAAGGTCACCGGCCGCTGCGACGACATGATCATCCTGCGCGGGGTGAACCTCTTCCCCAGCCAGATCGAGGAGATCGTGCTGCGTACGCCCGGGGTCGCGCCGCACTTCCAGATCCAGCTGACCCGACGCGGCCGGATGGACCACATGACGGTCCGGGTCGAGGCACGGGCGGGCGCCGGGCCCGAGCAGCGGACGGCTGCCGCCGTGTCGATCGCCCAGGCCGTCAAGGACGGCGTCGGCGTCACGGTGGAGGTGACGATCGTCGACCCGGAGACCCTGGAACGTTCACTGGGCAAGCTCCGCCGGGTCAAGGACCTCCGCGGCTCCCTGACGTGAAAGCAGGCAGTAGGGCAACCGCCCCAGGGACGCCCGAAACTGCGCGACCAGCCGCAGACAGCCCGCGCCCGAAGAACGACCGACAGGCCAACGGCGCACTCAACCTCGCTCAGGACCCCGGTGCACGACATGCCCCCCGGTCACCGTGAGAAACACCGGCGCCTCGCCGACCTCGTCGGCCGGCGCCTCGACCGGGTCGACACCGAGCGCCGTGAGGTCGGCCCGGTAGCCCACGGCGATACGGCCGGTGATGTCGGCCTCGCCCGAGGCCAGCGCCGCATGGCTGGTGCAGCCCTCCAGCGACTGGAGGGCCGTGAGGCCCGCCCGGGAGGAAGCGGCGCCGCGCGGTGTACGCGCCGTCGCCAGTACCGCTCGCGCGTCGTAGGGCGCGATGGGCCAGTCCGAGCCGAGGGCGACGACCGCGCCGGCATCGCGCAGATCCCGCAGCCGCCAGGCCCGCAGGGCCCGCTCCTCACCCAGCCGTACGGACCACTCGTCGCGGAGATCGGCCCGCGTGAAGCCGGTGTGCGGCGGCTGCATGGACGCGATGACCCCCACCTGGGCGAACCGCGCCACCAGATCGTCCGGCACCGACTCGATGTGCTCCACCCGGTGCGCGAGCCGCCCGCCGGGCCCCAGCGAGGCGACGGTGTCCAGGACATGGCGTACGGCCGCGTCCCCGATCGCGTGGGTCGCCGTACGCACCCCGGCCCGGTGCAGCGCCCGTACCGCGGAGCTGTACCCCGCCGGGTCGGGCCAGAACGCGTCGGTCCCCTGGCCGTGGCGGTCGGGGTGGTCCAGCCAGGCGGTGCCGCCCTCGACCGTGCCGTCCATGAATAACTTCACCCCGCCGACCTGCCAGTGCCGCCCGCCCCGGCCCTGGAGCGCGACGAGTTCCGCCAGGTCGTCCGCGTCGGCGCCGGGCATGCACCAGGGTGCGAAGCGCAGCCGCAGTGGCAGCGGCGACTCATCGGCGACCGCGCGCACCAGGTCGAGGTCTCCGAGGTCCATGACGTGGGCCCCGGTGAGGCCGGTGGCCGCCATCGCGCTCAGCAACTCGACCAGCCGGGCGCGGCGTTCGGCGTACGAGGGCCGGGGCAGGACCGGCGTGACGAGGTCCATCGCGGCGTGTTCGACGAGGTGGCCGGAGAGCCGTCCGGTGGCGTCCACGGCGAGGTGGGAGCGCTGGGCGAAGGTCCGGGGGCCGGTGATGCCGGCGGCCTTCAGCGCGGCCCCGCTGACGAGGGCGGAGTGGCCGTCGTACAGGCGTAGGAAGGCGGGGGCGCCGGCCAGGACGTCCTCGACGAGGGCGCGGTCGATGGGCCGGCCGGCGAAGACGTTGTGGTCGAGGCCATGGCCCAGGACCCAGCCGTCGGTGCGTGGCGCCGAGGTGAGCGCGGCGCGCAGTTCTTCGAGGTCGCGTACGGCGGTGAGGTCGAGCCCGGTGGCCAGGTCCAGGCCCCGGACGGGGTGGCTGTGGCCGTCCACCAGGCCGGGCACCAGCCGGCCGCCGCCCAGGTCCACGACCTCGGTGCCGGGTCCGCGCCAGTCGCGTACGTCCGCCGCCGCGCCGACGGCGGCGATCAGGCCGTCGCGTACGGCGACCGCGGAGGCGTACGGCCGTTCCGGGTCGAGGGTGCGGACGTGGGCGCCGGTGATGACGAGGTCGGCGGTGGGCATGGAGAGGTCTCCTCCGGTAGTGGTGCGGCGGGGGGGCGACGGACGGCCGGCGTGGTGTCGCTCGTCGGCGGCGGCCGGACGGGGCCGTACTGCTCGTCGGGGGCGGCCTGCGGTTCGGCGGCGAAGCCCGCGTAGACCTCGGGCCGGCTCCGGCGCAGCCACCGGGCCAGGGCGAGGCCGGTGAGGAATACGGCGGGGACGAGGGTGGCGAGGAGGATGTTCACGGTCGTGGAGGCGCCGGTGAACTGGTCGAGGTGGGACACGACCAGGGCGATGGCGCCGGTGAGGAGCACGGCCGCGACGACGGGGGCGACGACCGTGCGCGCGACGCCCTCGGTGTGGGTGACGCGCCGGAAGTAGAAGGGCACGGCGAGCGCGGCGAGCAGTTTGCAGCAGCATCAGGGCGAGCATGCCCGGGGTGTTCACCCACAGCAGCAGTTGCGTGTAGGGGTCGGCTCCGGCCGCCGCGAAGGCGAGGACGACGATCGCGCCGAGGACGGTCTGGGCGAGGCCCGCCGGATACGGGGAGCCGTGGCGCGGATGGACGCGGGCCAGTGCCTTGGGGAGGATGCCCTCCTCGGCGAGGGCGAGGCCGTAGCGGTTGATGGCGTTGTGGAAGGCGAGCAGGGAGGCGAGGACGCTGGTGACGATGAGGACGCGCATCAGGTCTGCCGCCCAGGAGCCGACGTAGGTCGTGATGGCGGAGAAGAACAGGTCCGCGGGGTTCGCGCCGGCCGCCGCGACGACCCGGTCGTCGCCGAAGGCCTGGATCACGATCCACACGATGAACGCGTAGAACAGGCCGAGGAAGCCGACGGCGAGGTAGGTGGCGCGCGGCACCGTGCGGGCCGGGTCGCGGGCCTCGCGGCGGTAGATGACGGTCGACTCGAAGCCGGTGAACGCGGCGAACGCGAAGGCCAGGACGGCCACCATGCCGGGCACCAGGGTGTTGGCGGGCGCGAAGGAGGCGAGGGAGAGGCCGTCGGCGCCGCCCTCGACCAGCACTCCGCCGGCGAGCAGGACGAGGATGCCGCTCTCGGCGACCAGCAGGACGCCGAGAACCTTGGCGCCGAAGTCGATGGACCGGTAGCCGCCGTAGCCGATGAGCAGCAGGCCCGCGAGGGAGGACGGGCAGCCAGGGGATGTCCGCGCCGAACAGGGCCCGGGCCGTGTCCCGGGTGGCGGTGCCGAGGAGACCGTAGACGCCGATCTCCATGCCGTTGTAGCCGATGAGCGCGAGCAGCACGGAGCCGATGCCGGCCACTCGGCCACCTCACGTCTCGCGGAGGCCCTGGACGCGGCCGGCGACGACCGCGCGGACGCGGCCTTCGAGCTGGCCCTGGAAGGCTTCCTCGGACATGCGCGGAGCAGGCTGGAGGCGTGCGCGCAGGTCTGATCGCAGGTCTGAGCGCAGGTCTGAGCGAAGCTCTGGCCGGGGCTCTGACCGGTGCTCTGAGGGAGTGTGAAAACTCCTGTGCGCCGCCTCGTACACCTCTGCGATCATCCCGGAATGGCACAGAGTCCCGAATCGCTGGTCATCCGGCACACCCACCGCCTTCCCGTCCTCAAGGGGTCCTCCGGCGAAGGCGCCGCCGTCGCGCGGCAGTTCGACGCCGCCCTGATGGACGTGGGCTTCAAGCTCTCGGCGGAGCTGCTGGAGCGGCTGTCGGGGCTGTCCGCGGCCGCCGTCCTGCACACCGCCAGGCGGACGCTGCCCACGGTGCGCGAGATGGTGGGCGACCACGTCCGGCACAACTCGTACTTCATCGACTTCCCGGCGAACGTGCCGGACACCGAAGAGTTCTGGACGCGGTGCGTGGCGAAGGCGCTCGGCGAGGAGAAGTCGCGCGAGAACGTGGTGACGCAGCTGGCGAACGGGGTGCTGGACCTGCTCAGCCTCCCCACGTACGGCCGGTACCAGCACACCTACGAGGAGATGCTCGCGGCGCAGGACGAGCTGATCGCCTCGGCGGGCGACCGGGTGACCGTCCTGCACCTCGGCCGGGACCTCGACGACGAGCTCACCGCCCTGTACCTGGCGCTGGCGGGCAGCAGGACCCCGCTGGGCGAGGACGACCTGCGCGACCTCAAGGCCCTCGCCGAGCGGTGCGCGCTCGGCCCCCAGCCGGAGGCGATCCCGGTCCGGGAGAACCGGGCGGTCGTCAACGAGGCCCGGCTCGGCGTCGGGGCGGACCTCCTCCTCGACACCGTCACCGATGTGCTGCGGCTGGCCTGCGCGCTGTCGGGCGGTGACGTGACGCTCCAGGAGCCGACCCGGTTCCGGGCACTGTCGCGGCCCGTGCGCCGCGCGCTGCTCGCGGGTCTCGACGCCGTGGTCGCGGCGAACCCCGCGAAGCTCGCCGACGTGCACGCGCACCGCGAGCCCTTCAAGCGGCTCGGCGAGCGCCTCCACCCGCACGAGTACCCGCGATGGCCGCACGCCACCGACGTGTTCGCCGTCGCGCGGGGCGAGAAGGAGGCGCGGTCCTTCGACAGCCGGGTCGGGAAGCTGCTCGACGAGTTCGACGTGCTCGGTGCGGTGAAACTGCTGAAGTCCGCTCCCGGCAAGCTGTTCCGCGCCCTGGACCTGCTGCTGCGCATCGCCGCCGACCAGGCGGAGCGGGACGCGGTGGTGGCCGCCGCGGTGCGGGTCGCCCCCGAGGTCTCCGGCCGGGTCGTGCTCTCGGTGCGCGAGCACTTCCACAACCGGGAGCGGGAGAGCGACGAGCCCCGTATCTTCGTCAACCGCCGGGGCCGCGCCTGGGTGACCCCGGACCACCGGCCGCCCGTGCCGGCCGCCGACCGCGACCGGCTGATCGCCGCCCTCGACGCCGAGCTGCGCCGCCGGCTCCCGGCGCCGGAACGGCTGCTGCTCGACCCCGATGTCCTCGACGTGGCGCTTCCGCTCAGCGGCCGGGCGACCGCGGCCGGGCTGGGCGTGCTGCCGCGAGGTTCGGTCTCGGCGGTCGAGGGCGAACTGCTGCGCTTCTTCGTGTACTGGAAGGAGACCGAGCAGCGGACCGACTACGACCTGTCGGCGCTGCTTCTCCACTCCGACTACAGCACCGCCGACTGGCTCTCCTACACCTCCCTCACGGCTGTCGGGGGTAAGCACTCGGGAGATGTCACCGAGGCGCCCGACGGAGCGTCGGAATTCATCGACCTGTCCCTGGACCGGGTGCGTAGCCCGTTCATCGTTCCGCAGGTCGCCATCTATTGCGGCGAGGGCTTCGAGGACGTCGAGGAGTCGTTCTTCGGCTTCATGGTGCGTGACGGTGAGCAGAAGGGCCGGCCGTTCGAGCCGCGCACGGTGCGGATGAAGTCGGAGCTGCGCGGGGTGGGCCGGGTGGCGCTGCCGCTGGTGTTCCTGCGCGGAGACGACGGCCGGTGGCGCGCGAAGTGGCTGCATCTGTATCTGAAGGGCATCTCGGAGGCCAACCGGGTCGAGGAGAACCAGGTGTCGGTGTCCAAGGTGGTGCGCGCCCTCGTGGAACGCGAGCAGCTGACGGTGGGGTACCTCATCGACCTGATGTCCCGCGACACCACGGTCATGGGCCTGTGGGACGGCGAGCGGGTCCCGGACGAGCCCGTGCTGTACATCGGTCTGGAGCGTCCCGAGGGGCTGCACCCGGACTCCCGGGTCATCACCCTCGAAAATCTGCGCGACTTGATACCGGCCTGAGTGCTAGCGTTGCCCGTGGCGAGGCCATGAAGGGGCTTCCTCCTCATTCACTCCAAATGAAATCAAGTCCTTTCGCTCTCCTCGCCCTCGACTTCGACCGGGAGGCGCCCGCGCGGCGCCTCCCGGTTCTCGTGTGCGCCGACGGCTCATCGCCCGGAAAATCGGCACGACCCGGTCCCGGGCCGACTGGTAGCGTTGCCTGCGGCGAGGCCATGAAAGGGCTTCCTTCTCCTCCGCCGTGAAAGCGGCTTACATGTGATGAGTCTTTTCGCCTTCCTCGCCGTCGACGCCGCTCCGGGCGGCGCCCGCGCTCACCGCGCGAGCGCCGCCCGAGCCGTTTCCAGGGCCTGCTCCGCGTACCCCCGACCGAACAGCACCGCGTGCACCAGCAGCGGGAAGAGCTGGTGGAGTCCGACGCGGTCGGCCCAGCCGTCGGCGAGCGGCGCGGCCCGCCCGTAGCCCCGCAGCACCTCGTCCAGATGAGGGCAGCCGAAGAGGTCGAGCATCGCCAGGTCGGTCTCGCGGTGGCCGCCGTGCGCGGCCGGGTCGATGAGCCAGACGTGGCCGTCGGTGCCCCACAGGACGTTGCCGTTCCAGAGGTCGCCGTGCAGCCGGGCCGGCGGTTCGGCGGGGCCCGCCAGGTCGGGCAGCCGCGCGCACACGTCCTCGATCAGAACGGCTTCGGCCGGGCGGAGGGTGCCGTCGTCGACGGCGCGGCGCAGATACGGCAGCACGCGGTGCTCGGCGTACCAGGCCGGCCAGTGGGTGCCGGGAACGTTCCGCATGGGGGCGCGCCCGATGTACGCCTCCGTCGGGCCGCCGGGTGGCGGGGCGCCGAAGGCGGGCGCGCCGGTGGCGTGCAGTGCGGCCAGGGCGGCGCCGAAGCGGGCCGCCGCCCGGGCACTCGGTGCCCCCGGCGCCACCCGGTCGATCACCAGGCGGCCCGCGTCGTGGCCGTACACCGTCGGCACCCGGACCGTGCCCGCCTCGGCCAGCCAGCGCAGGCCGGCCGTCTCGGCCCGGGCCGCGCCGGGGCCGTCGCCGAGCTTGACGATCACCACCCGGCCGTCGTCGAGGGTGACCTCGGCGAGCGTGCCGGACAGCCGGCGTTCCCCGGTCGCCGGGCGGCCGGCGAGTCGGGCCGCCAGGACACCGGGTGCTGTGCGCTCGGTCACGGCGACCACCTCCCCATTCCATGCCTCTCAGACCACGTCCCTGCCCGCGTGGCGCCCACAGGATGCCGCACGCCCGGTGTGGCACCGGTGAAAATTTCGGGCCCATGTCTTGACATGCGAACGAAACGATCCGTAGCTTGGCCGATCATTTAGATTCGTGAAGGCAGTTCACGGATATGAACAGCCGGGCGGGCAGCCCGGATGAACAACGGAGTGTGCCCATGGGCGTTCGCCGACGAAGTCGCCGCCTGGCCGCCATGATCACCGTCGCGGGGCTCGCGTTCGGGGCCGCGGCCTGCGGATCGGGATCCGACAGCGCCGAGAGCGGCGACCCGAACACGCTGGAGGTCTGGACCCGGAGCAATCCGGACCCGGCCGCCACGTACGAGCGGGTGTTCGCCGCCTTCACCGAGAAGACCGGCATCAAGATCGACTACCAGCCGGTCATCAACTTCGACCAGCAACTCCAGAGCCGGGCGTCCACCAAGGACCTCCCCGACGTGATGATCAACGACACGGCGCTGATGGGCAGCTATCAGAGCCAGGGCCTGCTCAAGCCCATCGACCCCGACGTGATCGCGGGCCACGACCAGATCACCGACAAGACCTGGGCCTCCACCGTCGGCATCGACGGCGAGCACTACGGCATCCCGTACTCCCGTCAGGCCCAGACCCTGATGATCCGCAAGGACTGGCTGCGCAAGCTCGGCCTCCAGGCGCCCACGACCTGGCAGGAGATGCTGAGCGTCGCGAAGGCGTTCGCCGACCGCGACCCGGACGGCGACGGCAAGAAGAACACCTACGGCATGGTCGTCCCGGGCAGCGCCCAGAACGGCTACGCCGCCTGGTGGGGGTCCAGCTTCCTCTGGTCCGGCGGCGCGAAGATCATCGAGCCGGACGGCAAGGGCTACCGCCCCGCCATGGACTCGGCCGCCGCCGTCCGCACCGTCACCTGGATGAAGAACAACCTCTTCTGCGGTGACAACGGTGTCATCCAGCCCGGCGCCATCAGCGCCATCACCGGTACGGCCACCAACTTCCAGGACGGCAACGCCGGGATGTACCTCACCGGCCCGTACAACATCGCCACGTACGACGTCACGCCCGGCAAGGACAAGTTCGACGTCGTCCCGTTCCCCGCGGGCCCCGCCGGGTCCACCGTGCTGGCCGACGGCGAGAACGTCTACTTCGGCGCGCGGACCGGCAAGACGGAGCAGGAGCAGGCCCTCGCCGCGTTCCTGATCTCCCCCGAGGGCCAGCGGCTCGCCATGACCGGCAAGAACCAGCCCGTGGTCCGTATCCCCGTCAACTCCACGCTCGACGCCGCCCAGGTACGGGACGACCCCCGTTGGAGCGTCGTACAGAAGGCGTACGAGGACGCCTCCGAGCAGTTCCCCAACGCGCCCGACTTCGCACCGGTCAAGCAGGACACCGCCGACGCCCTCAACGCGATCTTCACGTACTGCGGCAGCGACGTCCGCTCAAGCCTCAAGGAACTCAACGACACCCTCGCCGGTGACCTCAAGGACCAGGACCTGCTGAAATGACCGCGACCGTGACCACCCCCCGGACACGCAGAGTGCGGGTCCCCGGCAAGAGGGCCGTCCTGCCCTGGCTGTTCCTGGCCCCCGGCCTGCTCCTCGCCCTCGTCTTCAAGTTCGTGCCGATGGGCAAGGGCGTCTGGCTCAGCTTCTTCGAGGTACGGCCGTTCCTCGGCGACCAGTGGGTCGGCCTCGACAACTACACCCGGGTCCTGACCGACCACCGCTTCCAGGACGCGGTCGGCCACACCCTCCTCCTCGGCATAGGCCAGTCGCTCGGCGCGATCGTCGTCGGCTTCGTCCTGGCGCTGCTCCTGGAGGGCCAGGCCCGCTCGCTGAAGGTCATCCGCGCGGCCGTCTTCCTGCCGGTCGTCACCGCGACCGCCGTGGTCGGTGAGCTGTGGCGGCTGATGTACTACCCGACCTCCGACGGCCTCGTGAACAGCGCCCTCGGCTTCCTCGGCCTCGGCCCGACCCCCTTCCTCGACAACCCGGACACCGCGCTCTGGGCGACGATGGTCATGGGCATCTGGATGGTCGCCCCGTACAACATGGTGATCATCCTCGCCGGACTCGCGGGCGTGGACCGCACGTTGTACGAGGCCTCCGCGATGGACGGGGTCTCGCTCCGACAGCGGCTGCGGTATGTGACCCTGCCCGCGATCCGCCCGGCCATCGGGATCGTCCTCACCCTGGCCGCCATCCGTGGCCTGCGCGTCTTCACCGAGGTCTACGTCCTCACGGGCGGCGGCCCCGCCGGATCCACCGAGGTCTGGATGACCCGCGCCTACACCCTCGGCTTCACCCGCAACGACATCGGCGGCGCCTCGGCGGCCTCCGTCGTCCTGCTCGCGGTGACGCTGCTCCTCACCGTCACCGTCAACTACTTCCGCAAGAGGGGAGACGTGCGATGAGCGCACCCGCCCTCGACCCCGTCCGGACCCCGTCCGACCAGGTCTCCGCCCGCCCGTCCAAGCGGTCCGGCACGTCGGCCCGCACCACGCCCGCCCGCTTCGACACCGCGCTCGGCTGGCACGACCGGCCCGGCGTCTCCTGGGCGCTGCGGATCCTGCTGTGCGCGATCGCGCTCGGCATCTTCGCCGCCCCCTTCCTGACGATCCTCTCGGGCGCCCTCAGCACCCACCCCAGCGGCTCGTCGCTGTCCTTCCTCCCGCACGACAGCACGCTGCTCAACTTCCGGGTCGCCGGGGAGCGCGGCATCTGGGACTACTTCACCAACTCGCTCGTCATCGCGGGCGGCGGACTGCTCCTCCAGCTCACGGTGTGCGTGCTCGCCGCGTACGCGCTGGCCCGGCACAAGTTCCGCGGTCAGGCGATCATCATGACGCTGTTCATGCTGACGATGATGCTCCCCGAGGAGGTCATCGCCATCCCGCTGTCCCTGGTCCTCGGCCATGTCCCGGTGGTGGGCGTCGACCTCAAGGGCACCGTCTGGGGCGTGATCCTGCCGCTGGGCGCCTGGGGCTTCTCGGTGATGCTGCTGACCGAGTTCATGAAGGACATCCCGGACGAGATCGAGGAGGCCGCCCGTCTCGACGGTGTCGGCGAGCTGCGGATGCTGTGGCAGGTCATCCTGCCTTTGTGCAAGCCCGCGCTCGGGGTGGCCGGTGTCCTCGGCTTCATCATGATCTGGGACCAGTACCTGCTGCCGCTGATCGCCGCCAAGGACCCGACCGACTACACGGTCACCGTGGCCCTGTCGATCCTGCGCACCGACCCCGAGGTCGGCTCGGGTGTCGTCCTCGCCGGCGCGGTCATCGCGCTCGTGCCCAGTCTCGTCGTCTATCTGCTCCTCCAGCGCTCGCTGGTCACCGGCATCGCCGCCGGTGCCACCAAGGGCTGACCCCCACTGGCAATTCGAGGGATACATGAAGTTCCAAGGAGTGCTGTTCTTCCCGGTCACGCCGTTCGCACCGGACGGTTCACTGGACGAGGAACGGCTCGCACAGCACATCGAGGCCGGGGTCGCGGCCGGTGCCGGGGGCGTGTTCGTCGCCTGCGGTACCGGTGAGTTCCACGCGCTGACCCCCGACGAGATCGAGCGGGCCACACGGGTCGCCGTCAGGGCCACGGCCGGGCGGGTGCCCGTCCTGGCCGCCGCCGGGGGTCCGCCCCCGGTCGCCCGCGACCAGGCCGCCCGCATCGAGCGTGCCGGCGCCGACGGCATTCTGCTGCTGCCGCCCTATCTGGTGAGCGCGCCGCAGCGGGGTCTGGTCCGCTACGTCGAGGAGGTCACGGCGGCCACCGCCCTGCCCGTCATCTTCTACCAGCGCGGCACCGCCCGCCTCGACGCGGACACCGCCGCCGACATCGCCGCCCTGCCCGGGGTCGTCGGCCTCAAGGACGGCGTCGGGGACATCGAGCGGATGCACCGCATCGTGCGCGCGGTACGGGCCGTGCCGGGCACGGAGGGCTTCCAGTTCTTCAACGGGCTACCCACCGCCGAGATGACCGCGCCGGCCTACCAGGGCATCGGCGTCGGCCTGTACTCCTCCGCCGTGTTCGCCTTCGCCCCGGAGATCGCCCTCGCCTTCCACCGGGCGCTCGGCGCGGGCGACGAGGCGCTGCTCTCCACGCTCCTCGACGAGTTCTACGGCCCGCTCGTCGAGCTCCGCGACGAGGTCCCCGGGTACGCCGTCGCGCTGATCAAGGCCGGGGTGACCCTCCGTGGCCTGGACGTCGGCGGCGTACGGGCACCGCTGGTCGATCCGGCGCCGGAGCATGTCGCCCGGCTGACGAAGCTGATCGACCACGGCCTGGGGGTGGTGGGCGCGTGACCCCGCTCGACCACCGCCTTGAGAGGGAGGGCGTATGACCGGCACACCAGGTACCCGGATCCGGGAGCTGATCGTCACCCCGATCGCCTTCCGCGACCCGCCGCTGCTCAACTCCAACGGTGTCCACGAGCCGCTCGCGCTGCGCGTCATCCTCCAACTCGTGCTGGAGGACGGCACGGTGGGGCTCGGGGAGTCGACGGGCGGCACCGTACGGCTGGATCGGCTGGAGGCCGCCGCGAAGGTGGTCGTCGGCCGGGACGTCTTCGACACCACCGCCGTCGCGGCGGCGATCGACGCCGCGCTGCTGCCGACCGTGCCCAGCTCCCACGAACGCGGCTGGACCACCTCCGCGGTCGAGGTGGCCTGCCTCGACGCACAGGGCAAGCTGCTCGGCCGTCCGGTCAGCGATCTGCTGGGCGGCCGGGTCCGCGACTCCGTGCCCTTCGCCGCGTACCTCTTCTACAAGTGGGCCGAGCATCCGGCGCTCGACGGCCGCCCGGCGGTCGGGGACGACTGGGGCGAGGCCCTGGACCCGGCCGGTGTCGTCGAGCAGGCGCGGCTGATGCAACAGCGGTACGGGTTCCGCTCGTTCAAGTTGAAAGGCGGGGTCTTCCCGCCGGACGAGGAGATCGCCGCGATCAGGGCGCTCGCGGAGGCCTTCCCCGGGCAGCCGCTGCGCCTCGACCCCAACACGGCGTGGACGGTGGAGACCTCGACGTACGTCGCCCGCGAACTGGACGGCGTACTGGAGTACTTGGAGGACCCGACCGGCACCATCCCCGGTATGGCGGAGGTGGCGAAGGGGTCGCCGATGCCGCTGGCGACCAATATGTGCGTGGTCGCCTGGGAGCAGCTGAGGCCGGCGGTCGAGCAGGACGCGGTCCAGGTACTGCTCACCGACCACCACTACTGGGGCGGGCTGCGCCGGACCCGTGAACTGGCCGCCGTCTGCGAGGCGTTCGGGCTGGCGCTGTCCATGCACTCCAACTCGCATCTCGGCATCAGCCTGGCCGCGATGACCCATGTCGCGGCGGCGATCCCCCGTCTCGACCACTCCTGCGACACGCACTATCCGTGGAACTCGGCGGACGACGTGATCGTCCCCGGCGTGCTGGAGTTCCGGGACGGGGAGGTCGCGGTGCCCACGGGCCCCGGACTGGGTGTGGAGCTGGACCACGACGCCCTCGACCGGCTGCACCGGCTGTATGTCGACTCGGGCATGCGCACGCGGGACGACACGGGGTACATGCGGCGCATCCAGCCGGGGTACGAGCGGCGGCTTCCGCGCTGGTGAGGCGCGTGAAGCCGGTGAACCACGGCTGAGCAGGGGCCGCCTCCGGGCGGCCCCTTTCTCGTGGGTCTCCTGTGGGCGGCGTCGCGCGTCGCGCGCCCCGCGCGCCGGTCGCGGGAGGCAGTGAAGGGGCGTGCGAGCACGTAGCGGCTGACGGGCTGCCTCGGTCGGGGGTTTCCGCATCCCCGGTATCCGAAGCCGCCCCTTTCACGCGGTGCCCTACCGGCCGTCCCGCCTGTTTGTCTTGATCTGCGACGCACGCCGCCCAGCCGCACGGCCTCACGGGTCGCCTCGCAGTCGCCGTTCCGGCGTCCCTCGCCTCGGTATCCGCCCACGGCCAAGTCGTCAGCGCGCCACCCGAGTTCGTGTCTCGACAGCGACGGGTGTCCGCCCGTGTCCAGGCGCGTCCCCGCATGTACCGGCACGTCCACGCACATCCGCTCACCTATCGGGAGGGAATGTGACCGCCCCCGTAAGCTCCTCCGAAAGCGCCCCAGAGCCCGCCGACGAACCGCAGTTCACCAGTCTCAGCACCCGGGCCGCGCGGCAGCTCGCGACGACCACCAAGTCCGAACCGCAGATGCAGGCCATCACCTCTCGGTGGCTGCTCAAGTGCCTGCCGTGGGTGGACATCAAGGGCGGCGCCTACCGGGTGAACCGCCGTCTCCAGCTGCGCATCGGCCGGGGCCGGGTGCAGTTCGACCAGAACGGCGCCGACGACGTCAAGGTCATCCCGGAGACACTGACCGAACTGCCCGCGCTGCGCGGCTACTCCGACCTCGCGGCCCTCCGCACGATCTCCTCCCGGTTCCGGGTGCGCGAGGTGCGCGCCGGCCAGGTGCTGGTGGACGCCGGGCAACCGGTGACCGAGGCCTATCTCGTGGTCCACGGCCGGTTCACGCGGTACACCACCGGCAAGTACGGCGAACAGGAGGTCCTCGGGGTCATCTCCGACGGCGACGGGCTCGGCGACGAGGCCATCGGCCACGCCGACCCGCTGTGGCTCAGCTCGGTGCGGGCCGACACGGCGGGGGTGGTGCTGGCGCTCAACTGGGACACACTGATGTCGTTCGTGGAGCGCACGCCGTCCCTGCGGGCCCAGTTCGACGCCTTCACCGACCGGCAGCGCCTGCCCATGAACCGCAAGGGCGAGGCCGATGTGCCCATGGAGGCCGGGCATGTGGGCGAGTTGACGCTTCCGGGCGGCTTCGTCGACTACGACCTCGCACCGCGCGAGTACGAACTGTCGCTCACCCAGACGGTGTTGCGTGTCCACACCCGGGTCGCGGACCTCTACAACAACCCGATGAACCAGACGGAGCAGCAACTCCGCCTGACCATCGAGGAGATCCGCGAACGCCAGGAGTGGGAGCTCGTCAACAACCGCGAGTTCGGGCTGCTGCACAACATCGACTACGGCCAGCGCATCAGCACCTTCTCCGGGCCGCCGACCCCGGACGACCTGGACGAGCTGCTGTCCATGCGCCGCAAGACCCGCCTGTATCTGGCCCATCCGAAGGCGATCTCGGCCTTCTTCCGGCAGTGCAACCGGCGTGGCCTGGTGCCCGGCACGGTGAACGTCGACGGGCACGAGATGCCGGCCTGGCGCGGTGTGCCGCTCTTCCCGTGCAGCAAGATCCCGATCAGCCCGGAGCACACCACCAGCATCATCGCGCTGCGCACCGGCGAGAAGGACCAGGGAGTCGTGGGCCTGCACCAGACGGGCATCCCCGAGGAGTACGAGCCCTCGCTGAACGTACGGTTCATGGGCGTCGACTCCACGGCGATCATGAGCTATCTGGTCACCGCGTACTACTCGATGGCCGTGCTGGTGCCCGACGCGGCCGGGATTCTGGAGAACGTCCAGGTCGGGTGGATGCCGGAATGAGCGAACCGTCAGTGACCGACATGCCGTCGCCGGGTGCCCCGTGGCCCGGTGTGCCCTGGTCCCCGGTGGCGTCGTCCGGTGTCGCGCCCTCGGGAGGGGCACCCTCCGGTGTCGCCTCGTCCGAGGTGGCTCCGGCCTCCGCGCCACCGTCCGGCTCGCGGTTGCCGGGGCCGCCGAGTCTCGCGCGTTCCCGGCGGGCCCGCGGCGGCGGGGCGATTCCGGGGCTGCACCACCGGCCCGCGGTCCCCGCCGACCCCGTGAAGGTCGCGGAGGTCGAACGCAGGCTGGCGGCATGGGCGGAGCGCCTCGATCTGTTCCCGCGGGCGTGGCGGGAACAGTTCGCGCGGTTCGGGCTGGGCCGGGCGATCGTGCTGGCGCATCCGGGCGCGGCCGGCCTCGAACACCTCACCGCCGCCGGGAAGTTCCTGCTCGCCGAGCACCTCGTCGACAACCTGTACTGCGAGGTCGACGAGGGCAAGGGCGGCTCGCCGCGCGGCCTCGGCGGCCGGCTGCTGATGGCCCAGTCGGCGCTCGACCCGCTGCACAGCACACCCGACATGGAGGAGCGGTGGCAGCACGGCGTACGGGCCGACGGGCCGCTGCGCTCCTACCGCTTCGCGATGCGGGACTACGCCAGGCTCGCCACCCCCAGCCAGACCGACCGGCTCGTCCACGACCTGGCCCGGCTGCATCTGGGCTATCTCGGCGAGGCCGCCTGGTCCGAGACGGCGCATGTGCCGCAGGTGTGGGAGTACCTGGTGATGCGGCAGTTCAACAACTTCCGGCCCTGTCTCGCGGTCGTCGACGCCGTGGACGGCTGGGAGTTGCCGGAGGCCGTCTACGCCCGGCCCGAGGTGCAGCGGATCACCGCGCTGGCCGGGAACGCGGCCACGATCGTCAACGACCTGTACTCGTTCACCAGGGAGATGTCCAGCGACCCGGACCATCTCAATCTGCCCATGGTCATCGCCGCCAACGAGCGGTGCGGGCTGAAGGCCGCGTATCTGAAGGCCGTGGAGATCCACAACCGGATCATGGAGGCGTTCGAGGAGGAGTCCGCGGCGCTTTCCGCGACCTCGCCGCTGATCGAACGGTATGCCACCGGACTCGCCGCCTGGGTCGCCGGCAGCCACGAGTGGCACGCCACGCACACAGATCGCTACAGCCTGCCTGATTATTGGTAGCGCCAGGCATGGCCGACGCCCGACAGCACCGGAGGAGCCACCGTTGACCATCATCGACGCCGTCACCACGACCACCGCACAGCTGCCGAACCAGTCCCCGGCCCAGTCGACGTACCAGACCCGCGTCGCGGACTACTGGAACGCCGAGGAGAACCCGGTCAATCTCGAACTCGGCAGGATCGACGACCTGTACCACCACCACTACGGCCTCGGTGACGCCGACTGGTCCGTCCTCGACGACGACAGCGATCCGGCGCGCCGCCGCGATCGCATCACCGCCGAACTGCACCGCCTCGAACAGGCCCAGGCCGAACTGTTGGCCCGTCACCTCGGCCCCCTCTCCCCCGCCGACCGTGTCTTCGACGCCGGCTGCGGGCGCGGCGGCGGCAGCGTCGTCGCCCATCTGCGGTACGGCTGCCAGGCCGACGGCGTCACCATCTCCGCCAAGCAGGCCGAGTTCGCAGGCGAGCAGGCCCGCAAGCGGGGCATCGACGACCGGGTCCGCTATCACCACCGCAACATGCTCGACACGGGGCTGCCCTCCGGGCAGTTCGCGGCCTCCTGGAACAACGAGTCCACCATGTATGTCGAGTTGGAACTCCTCTTCGCCGAGCACGCCCGGCTGCTGCGCCGCGGCGGACGCTATGTGACCATCACCGGCTGCTACAACGACACCTACGGCCGGGCCTCCCGCGAGGTCTCCCTCATCAACGCCCACTACATCTGCGACATCCACCCCCGCTCCGAGTACTTCCGCGCCATGGCCCGCAACCGCCTCGTCCCCACCCACGTCGAGGACCTCACCGCCGCCGCCCTCCCCTACTGGGAACTCCGCAAACAGGCCGACCACCTGGTCACAGGCATCGAGGACACCTTCATCACCGCCTACGAGAACGGCAGCTTCCAGTACCTGCTGATAGTCGCGGACCGCGTCTGACGGAAGGGACCGCCAAGGAGCGAACGCGGACGGCCGGCGGATCAGGATCTGATCCGCCGGCCGTCCGGCGTGTTCCGCCCCTCCCCACCCTCAAGACGGATCACGGCTCCGAGGTCTCGGATTCGAGCGAAGTCCGCGTGGCCCTGCCGTAGACCCCCGGCTCGTCGTCGAGGACGACACGGGTGAGCTGGTAGCTGCGGACCGCGCTCTCGACCTCGTGGTCGTAGTCGCCGTCGATGTCGCCGCCGTAGAGGCCGATGTCGCGCAGGCGCGACTGGAGTTCGGTCACTTCCGGGCCCTGGTCGCCGAGGCCGAGGACGGGGGCCTGGGCGTCGGACGAGGTCGGGGCAGGGGGTGAGGAGATGGTGGCGTCGCTGTTGGAAGGGGTTTTGGTGGGGGCGGTGGTGTCGGTCGGGGCGGGGCGGGTCTCGGTCGGGGTGGCGGACGGGGAGGTGGCGGGGGTCCCGGACGGCGGTGACGAGGAGGGCGTACGCGTCGGGGGCGCCGACGACGACACCTCGTTGCCGGGTACCGCTTCCGGGAGGCCCGCGCGTATGTCCTCGGGGCCGGAGCCGTCGCGGGAGGGGGCCTCGTAGGAGAAGAGGCCGCCGATGATTCCTCCGGTCACGAGGACGGCCGCTGCCACGGCTGCTGCCCCTGCGGCCAGGGTTGCCCGGCGGCGTCCGCGCCTGCCGTCCTGGGGGCTGTCGGTGGGGACTTCCTCGTCGGTGACCGAAGGTGTGGTGGGGAGCGGCTCGGTGGGCGGGCCGCTCTCCGGGACGGGCGGGGCGGGGGAATCGTCGGTGGGCCCGGGGTCGTCGCCGACGTTCACGAAGGGGCGTATGCGTACCGGGTCGAAGTCCTCCGCGGCCGCCGCCTGCGCCGTACGGGTGTCGCGGTGGGCGTCCGACGCGAGCCGGCCACAGGAACAGGCCGGGGTGCCGTCCGCTGCCATAGGGGTGTCGCATCGCGGGCAGGCGGGGGCTGTCGGTTCACTCACTCGCGGTCTCTCTTCGAACGGGCTTCAGATTTTAAACAGATCTTCTCCACAGAATCCCCGAACACTGCTTGAAAATTGAAGTTCAGTACGGGCGAGTCGGCACTCATCAGGTCTTCATGTGCCGGGACTGGTGCGCGACCTGATGGTCGGTGTGTCATGCCTCTGACATTCCCCTGCCATCAGTCCGATGTGCCGAAGCGGAAGGAATCCTGTGAGCCTGCCCCGTCCCCGTCCCCGTCCCCGTCCCCGTTCCCGTTCCCGTTCCCGTTCCCGCCAGAGAGCCCATCCCCGTGCCCTGTGCACGGTCGCCGCGCTCGCCCTGGGCGTGCCCGTTCTGTTCCCGGGTCCTGCCGCCGCGGCCGTTCCCACGTACTCGGTCTATCTGCAGAACTCCGTCACCGGTCTCAACGCGGCGGACAGCGGCGGTACGGTCGCCGCGCACAACCCCAAGGGGAACGAGGACCATCAGCAGTGGACGCCGGTCGCCGTCAGCGGCGGCCACCAGTTGCGCAACGCCGACGAGTCGGGGGTCTGTCTCGGGCGCAGCGGCACCTCGGCGGTGACCGCCACCTGCGGCGCGGACGGCACCACATGGACGGTCACCGCCGCCGCGAACAGCACGTACACCATCGGTGTGCCCGGGACCTCGCGGTATCTGACGGGGGCGTCCGCCGATTCCGGGGCCGTACAGATCGGGTCGAGCGGCGATTACGCGCGCTGGTACCTCACTCCGGTCGCCTACGCCACGACGGCCATGCCGTCCACCGACACCCGCACCCTCGACCAGGTCTCGTTCCTCACCTCGCACAACGCCTACGCCAACGGCGTCGACGGCGACTTCGCCTCGTTCCCCGTCAGCCTCTTCCCCAACCAGTCGCGAGGCGTCAGCCAGCAACTCACCGACGGAGTACGGGGGTTCATGCTGGACACCTACACCGTGTCGGGGCAGGCCATGCTCTGTCACAACAGCTGTGACGGGGTCGGCAGTCCGGTCCCCCTCGCCACCGACCTCCAGCGCATGGTCGACTTCCTCAAGGCCCATCCGGGTGAGTTCGCCACCGTCTTCCTGGAGGACTACGTCGCCTCCGACGTACTGAAGTCGTCCCTGGCCTCCGTCAGCGGTCTGTCCGACGTGCTGTACCGGCCCGACCAGGAGGGCGTGGCGACGAGCGGCTGGCCGACGATGGCTGATCTCGCCTCCCGGGGCAAGCAGTTGCTGATCTTCAGCGACCGCACCCGCGCGAGCGACGTCTCCAGTGGTTACGTCACCCGCGACACCTTCGGTGTGATGTACCAGCGCGAGTGGACCGTGGAGAACTACTGGTCCATGGGCGGCGGGCTCGGCGGCTCCGACTGGTCCTGCTACAGCCGCTGGGGCACGAGCAGGCCACTGACCACCGACTCGACCGCCTTCCACCCGCTGTTCGTCATGAACCACTTCCGCGACTACACGGTCGGCGGGACGGCCGAGACGGACAACGCCAAGCTCCTCAACCGGGTGCAGACCTTCTGCACCCCGGCCGCCCGCAAGAAGCCCAACTACCTCGCCGTGGACCGCTACGACCTCGGCTCGCCGTCACCGCTCACGACGGTGGGCAACCTCAACACGTACGTCCTCACCGCCGGGCAGTAGCCGTCGCGGCACCAGGTGCCGGCCCGTCCCGCGGATGCTCCGCAGGACGGGCAGCCGGTTCCGGTTGCTCCGCAGGACGGGCAACTGGCTCCGGGACAGCCGCGCCCGCTGTCCGCCGCCCGTGATCAGGGCGTTGACCGACGCCATCGGGTCACCGCCGACCGATCGTGCCACCAACGCCCCGACCAGCAGCGGGAGCAGCGCCACCGCGAGGGCCGAACCGGTGGCGGTGGCCGTCGCGGTGACGTGCCTGAGCGGGCGCGGGGACGGGCTCGGCTGCGGGGTCTGCGTGTCCATGACCACAGTTCACCAGCGGCCCCGGGCGCGCGGTATCCGACCAGCTACTCAGTCGCTCCGCCGGAGATACTCAGGCCGCCACCACCGCTCCCCGCTCCCCCGCCTCCCGATGGATCGGCGCCCCCGAACCGGTCAGCGGTACGCCCGTCCCGCCGCGCCGGGCCGCGACGATCTCCGCCGCGATGGACAGGGCGGTCTCCTCGGGCGTACGGGCGCCGAGGTCGAGGCCGATCGGAGACCTGAGCCGCGCCAACTCACGGTCGGTCAGCCCGGCTTCGCGCAGCCGCCGGTCGCAGTCGCACGCCGGTCACGGCCGGCCGTGATCGCCGCAGCCCTCCTGGGCCTGCTTCTCCCCCTGTTCGCCTTCGGCACGCCGGCCGCGCATGCCGCGCCCACCGGCTTCCGTGTCGAGAACGGACGGCTGCTGGAGCGCTCGGGCGACGACTTCGTGATGCGTGGTGTGAACCACGCGCACACCTGGTACCCGGACCGGATCAGCTCCCTCGCCCACGTCAAGGCCAAGGGCGCCAACACCGTGCGCGTGGTCCTCTCCAGCGGTGACCGCTGGACCCGTAACGACACCGCCGACGTGGCGAACGTCGTCGCGCAGTGCAAGCAGAACCGGCTCATCTGCGTCCTGGAGGTGCACGACACGACGGGCTACGGCGAGCAGAGCGGGGCGGTGACGCTCTCTCGGGCCGCCGACTACTGGATCGGTGTGCAGAGCGCGCTGACCGGTCAGGAGGACCACGTCATCGTCAACATCGGCAACGAGCCGTACGGCAATACCGATTACGCGAGCTGGACGGCCGACACCAGGGCGGCGATCCAGAAGCTGCGCACCGCGGGGTTCGATCACACGATCATGGTCGACGCCCCCAACTGGGGCCAGGACTGGGCGTTCACGATGCGCGACAACGCGGCATCCGTCTTCGCCGCCGACCCGGACGCCAACACCGTCTTCTCCATCCACATGTACGGCGTCTTCGACACGGCGGTGGAGATCAGCGACTACCTCAACCGGTTCGTCGCCGCGAAACTGGGTCTTCGAAGTTGAGCGGTGCAAGCGCCCTGACGGCAGGACGGCCAGGGACGGTGATAGGCAGATTTGTTCCAGGCCGGGGTCTGCGACCAGGCCCTCTCCGCGTCGGGAGTGGAACAGATCTGCCAATCTCGCGGCGGCTCCACCGCTCAACTTCGAAGACCCGCGAAACTCCCCATCGTGGTGGGCGAGTTCGGGCACGACCACTCGGACGGCTACGCCGACGAGGACGCCATCCTGGCCACCGCGCAGCAGCTCCGTCTCGGATACCTCGGCTGGTCCTGGAGCGGCAACGGCGGTGGTGTCGAGTACCTGGACATGGTGACGAACTTCGACCCGAACCAGCTCACCAGCTGGGGTCAGCGCCTCTTCAACGGCGCGAACGGTATCGCCGCCACTTCCAAGGAGGCCGCGATCTACTCCTCCGCCGGCGGCGACACCACTGCCCCGACGGCGCCCGGCACCCCGACCGCCTCGGCGGTGACCTCGTCGTCCGCCACCCTGACCTGGGCCGCCGCGAGCGACGCGACCGGCGTCACGGGCTATGGCGTGGTCCGCGTCAACGGCACGGCCGAGACCGCCGCGACGACCACGACCGGCACGTCCACCACCCTCACGGGCCTCGCCCCCGCCACCTCGTACGCCTTCGCCGTCTACGCCCGGGACGCGGCCGGCAACCGCTCGCCGCGCTCGGGCACGGTGACCGTCACGACCGCCGCCGGTGGTTCGACGGCGGCCTGCGCGGTCGGTTACCGGGTGACGGGCGAGTGGTCCGGCGGCTTCCAGGGCGAGATCGTCCTCCGTAACACCGGCGCCTCGGCGATCAACGGCTGGACCCTGCGCTGGACGTTCCCCGGTGGCCAGCGGGTCTCCAACCTGTGGGGCGGCACGGCCACGCAGTCGGGCGCGGACGTCACCGTCACGTCCGCCTCGTACACCGCGAACATCCCCGCGGCGGGCTCGGCGACCCTCGGCTTCACGGCCACACGCGGGAGCACGAACCCGGTCCCGACCGGGTTCACACTCAACAGGACGGCCTGCACGTCGAGTTGACCGTTGACGTACGACTCAGCCGGGTGGCGCACCGGTTTCCGTACCGCCCTTCAGCCGCTCCAGGTCGGAGGCCCGGACCTGGATGGCCAGTACGGCGATCAGCGCGGCGACGACGGTGAAGATCGCCGCCATGACGAAGGCGGCCGAGACCCCGGCGGTGAGCACCTCGTCGGACCAGGGCGGCGGCAGCTGCCCGGTCCGCTCGAACCGCACGCGCTCCGCCGGGGTCGCCTGGGAGAGGAAGTCGGGGATCTGCTTCTCCGCCTCGTTGGTGCTGGCCGTGCCGTACATCGTGACGAGGATGGACAGGCCGAGTGAACCGCCGACCTGCTGGGTGGCGTTGAGGAGACCGGAGGCCGCGCCGGTCTCCTGGGTGGGGACGTCGGAGAGCGCCATCAGGGTCAGCGCGACGAACTCCATGCCCATGCCCAGGCTGAAGACGAGCATCGGCCCGAGGACGCTGCCGGCGTACGTGGAGTGGACGTCGGTCAGGGTCAGCCAACTCAGGCCGGCGGCCGCGAGGATCGCGCCCATCACCATGAACGGCTTGGGCCCGTACACGGGCAGGAACCGCGACGTCAGCCCGGCACCGACCGCGATGACCGCACTGACCGGCAGGAACGCGAACCCGGTGGCCAGGGGGCTGAAGTCCAGGACGTTCTGGGTGAAGAGCGTCAGGAAGAAGAACATGCCGAAGATCGCGGCGGCCAGGCACAGCATGATGCCGTATGTGCCCGCGCGGTTGCGGTCGGCGAACATGTGGAGCGGGGTGATCGGCTGCCGGGAACGCTTCTCCACCAGCACGAACACCACAAGGAGCACGACGGCCCCGGCGAACGAGGCCAGCGTCAGCGCGTCCCGCCACCCTTCCTGGGCGGCCCGGATGAACCCGTACACCAGGAGCACCATGCCCGCGGTAGAGGTCAGCGCGCCGGTGAAGTCGAAGTGCCCCGGATGGCGTGGGGACTCCTTGATCCAGCGTGGCGTCGCCAGCACGATCAGCAGCCCGATCGGCACATTGACGAACAGCACCCACCGCCAGTTCAGCCACTCCACGAGGATGCCACCCGCGAGCAGCCCGATCGCGCCACCGCCCGCCGAGACCGCCGCGAAGACCCCGAACGCCCGGTTGCGTTCCGGTCCTTCACGGAACGTCGTACTGATCAGCGCGAGCGACGTCGGGGACGCGATGGCGCCGCCGACCCCCTGCAGGGCCCGGGCGGCGAGGAGTTGACCCGCGTTCTGCGCGAGACCACCGAGAAGCGAGGCCAGCACGAAGAGCAGCACCCCGAACACGAACACCCGCCGCCGGCCGAGAATGTCACCGGCCCGGCCGCCGAGCAGCAGCAGCCCGCCGAAGGTCAGCGTGTACGCGTTGACCACCCACGCCAGGCTCGTCGTGGAGAAGTCCAGCGAGTTCTGGATGTCCGGCAGCGCGATGTTCACGATGGTGATGTCGAGCACCACCATCAGCTGACAGGACGCGATGACGAACAACGCCATCGCACTCCCACCACCACCTGATTCCCGGGTGGTGGTCACTGCTGGGGAAGTCGGCTGCGGGCTCTCGCTCATGGCATGTCACTCGCACAGAGGTCGGCGAACGGTCCCGTCCACCGCGTCCAATGTCCGACGCTACGCCGGTGCCGTGACGGTCACCACTTGAGCGGCGTCGTCACGTGGAGCGGGCACCCGCGAGGCGTCCGTCCCGTTGGGCCTCGTTGCGGAGTTCCCTCAGGGAGAGTCGCCGGCCGTCGGCCACGACGACGTGCCAGAAGGCCATGCCGGAGCAGCGGCGGATCCCGCACACGAGCTTGCCCGCCTCGTCCGCGCTGTTGAAGTGGTCGCCGCTGGGCAGGACGAGAAACCCGTCCGCGTCGACACTCGCGATGTGCCGGATGCCGCGATGCTCCCCCTCCAGCTCTGTGCCCGGCGGCAGGACGAGCGCGCGCATCATGCGTGCGAGGTCCGTGCGGAGCGCGTGACGGCGGGGCGCGGGGGAAGGTGAGCGAGGGGTCGGCACCGATGCGGTCTCGGCGCCGGAAGGGTCGTCAGGGAGGGAACGATCGGTGGCCGGGGCCGGGAATCCCAGGCGCTGGGGGTCCCAGATGCGTTCGCACAGGCGCCGGTACAGCTCTCCGCGTACCTTGACGACCCCGCCCATGCCCTCTTTGCCCAGTTCACGGAAGTACGGTCCGATGTCGTTGCGGGCGATGAAATCTTTCAGCGTCGGATTGTTCATGCGGTAGCCGGGAGCGAGGATCGCGGCCAGCGCGTTCTCCCGCTCGTAGCGGTGTCGCTTCTCTTCGAGGGGCAGGTCGTTGTAGCTCGCATTGTCGGATCGCCGCAGCAGGACGAGGACGCCGAGGCGGGCGCGCCAAGCGCGGAAGGTGACCTCGTCCGGGGCGTCATCGGGAACGTGACGCGTCGGATGGTTCGCGTAGAGGTGCTCGATCTGCCAGGGCCGTTCCTTGTCGAGGTACTCGTCGCTGAGGCGCGGTCTCTTCAGCTCTTTCTCCACGTACGAGGTGAGGCGTGCGAGCAGGTAGCGCACCTGGGCCTTGTTGTTGCCGCGCATACCGAATGTGGCGACCTGGTCGAAGGTGCCGGTCGGGAGTTTCGCAGCCAGCAGCTCGGCCACGTCCCGCGCCGTGACGCACTCGCGCAGTTGGGGGATGAGGTCGTCGATGTCGGGTTGGAAGTCCTTGGCCTGTACGGGTTCGTCGTTCAGGACCCGCTCGACGTACAGGCGGTCGAGGAAGTTGGCGACGAGTGCCGCCTTTTCCTTGGCCGGCGTTCCGGTGTCGTGGGGATGGATGGCCGCCAGGATGAAAGCCATCTGATTGGTGAGGCCGTTGACCTCGTTGTAGTAGAGCGCTGACAAGCCGTCGTCCGTGTAGGGGCGCTTGGTCGCTTCCAGGAACGTGCGGTGGTGGGTGGCAAGGCGGATGAGATCCTGGACGAAGTCGAAGTAGTCGTCCGGCCGACGCAGCTTGAGCCGGTCCGTGTTCTTGCGGACCCAGATGTGCAGAGCATTGTCGATCTCCTCTCTGTCGCGCCTGTCGGCCGGTGCCTCGTGCCCCAGGCAGGCGTAGCGGGCCAGCAGGGCCGCCTTGAGAAACGTGCGCGGGGCGTCCGAGTCGCCACGGACACCGGTGAGTTCGGCGAGCATGTGGCGCCATTGGTCGTTGAGCTTCTCCTCGTCCCGGTGGACGTTGGACAGCAGATAGCTCTTGACCAGATCGACCGGGGTCAGCCGGGTGCCCCGGTCGTTCATCGACTCGAAGATCCGGAAGCCGGTGTTACGGCTGGGGGCGCGGATCCCGATCATCACGACCTTGGAGAGCAACCAGTCCACGAACGGCGAACACCGGTCGGACTCAAGCCGCTCGTCGAGCAGTTCGGCGATCTGCAGGCTGCGCTCGTGCAGGTTGCGCACGGAAAGCGAGGCGCCGGCGGGGACCTCGTAGGGCAAGTCACGGTAGAGGGCCTCCAGCGCCTCCTGGCGCTCCGGGATGTCGAGGCGGAAGACGGGGCGGTCGCCGCGGTAGAAGTCGGTGATGACCCTGTCGAGTTTCCTCGTCACATGGTGCTGTTCCCAACCGGTCGCCGCCCGGTTCAGATGCAGGAACAACAGATGCAGTGTCGTGAAGCGCTGCTGCCCGTCCACCAGGAAGCGCAACTGAACGGAGTCCTCGACATAGACGAACGGCCCCAGGAAGAACACCTCCGTGTCCGACCGCTCCGCACTCCCCGCCCGTTCCAGCCGGTCGAAGGCCTCGAACAGATCGGTGACCAGGATGCGTACGTCCTCCGCCGTCCAGGCGTACTCCCGCTGGTAGTACTCGATGTTGTATCTGGCCTGCCCGAACAAGTCCTTCAGATCGAACGTGTCACCCTGAACGGACCCCACTGCCATGCCCACCCCCGACCGGACGCCAAGCTCCCGCGTCCACCATCACGCAACTACTAACTCAGCGTAGTGATACCACTGATTGGCGTGAAGAACGCGAACGCGATGTCCTTCCCTGAGATCCTCCCCTCCCTTCAGTGCCCCCGGAACGCCTCCTCCAGCCACCAGGACCCGTGGTCGCGGGTCACCTTGGCGTCGATGAGGAGGGGGGCGGACCGGGGTGTGCGGGCCGTTCTCGTCCGCGTTGAGGAACGTCTCCTGGGAGTGGCCGCCCGGTCGGTGAAGTCCAGTACGGCCGCGGGTGCGATGAGGCGGCGGGCCGGTATGGACGACACGTCGTCGAGGTCCTTGCCCGAGACCCAGTGGACGGGTGCGTCGAAGTGAGTGCCCGTGTGCTCACCGCTGCGGAAGTTGTTCTCCGCCGGACTGGGCGGTACGGCTGGTGCGGGCGGGTCGGGGGCTGCTGTTCCTGGACGAGTTGTCGACGGCGCCGCCGGCCGTTCAGGCGGCCCTGCTGCGGCTGGTCCTTGAGCGGCGGATCGGCGCGCTGCGGCTGCCGCCCGGCGTGCGGATCGTGGCCGCCGCCAATCCGCGGTCCTCGGCGGCCGACGGCTGGGAGCTGAGCCCGCCGCTGGCCAACCGCTTCGTACACCTTCAGTGGACGCACGACCACGAGGTCGTCGTACGGGGTCTCGGTGGGACCTGGCCCCGGGCCACCCTGCCGCGGCTCGCGCCCGAGCGGCTGTCGGAGGCCGTGGACTTCGCCCGTCGCGCGGTGTGCGCGCTGCTCGCCGCGCGGCCCAAGCTCGTGCATCAGCTGCCCAGCAGCGAGACCCGGCGCGGCGGGCCCTGGCCGTCGCCCCGCAGCTGGGAGATGACCCTGCATCTCATCGCCTTCGCGACCGCCGCCGGTGTCTCGCGCGATGTGCTCTCCCTGCTGGTCAGGGGCACCGTGGGAGACGGTCCCGGGCTGGAACTGCTGGCCGGTCTGGACCGGCTGGACCTCCCGGATCCCGAGGTGCTGCTCGCCGACCCGGCGGGTGCGGTCCTGCCCGAGCGGGGGGGATCTGCGGCAGGCCGTGCTCGACGGTGTGGTCGCGGCGGTCCGGGCGCGTCCGGAGAAGTCCCGCTGGGACGCGGCGTGGGCGCTGCTGGTGCGGGCGGTGGAGACGGGGGCCCCGGATCTGGTGGTCGTCCCCGCTACCACCCTCGCCTCGCTGCGCCGCGAGGACTGGGACGTTCCGGCGTTGATCGAGAATCTCGCCGGAGTGGTGACCTTGTCCCGGCGGGCGGACCAGGCGGCCGACAGGGCCAACGCGGCGACCAAGGGCCGCCGATGAGCGCCGCCGCGAGCCCTGCGACGATGCCCGGCGCGAGGACCGGCACCAGTCCTGCCGCGAGCCCCACGACGATGCCTGCCACCAGCCCGGCCCACGGCCCTGCCACCAGCCCGGCCCACGCCCCTGCCACCGATCCCGCCACCAGTCCCGCCGCGAGCCCCCAAGCCGGCCCCGACACGAGCCCCGACGCGAGCCCCCGCTCCAGCCACAGCAAGAGCCCCGCCGCGAGCCCTCGCTCCCGTCCCGGCAAAATGCCCGCCGCGACGACGCCACACGTCCTCGACCTGGACAAGCTCTTCGCCGCCCGGCTCCAGGCCGCCCGCGCCCGGCCCTACCTCGCCACGGCACTGTTCGCGCTGCACACCGTCGAGTCCACCCACGTGCCCACCATGGCCGTCGACCGGCACTGGCGGTGCTATGTCTCGGCGGGCTTCGTGGACCGTACGCCGGTGGAGGAACTGGCGAGCGTATGGGTGCACGAGGTGTCGCATCTGCTGCGCGACCATCATGGGCGCAGTGACCGGGTCGCCCGGGAGCGCGACCTCACCGGCCCCGGGGAGCGGCTGCGGATGAACATCGCCGCGGACTGCGAGATCAATGACGACGCGTTCGGCGACGGGTTGGTGAAGCCGGAGGGTGTGGTCGATCCGGCGTATCTGAAGCTGCCCGAGGGGCAGTTGATGGAGGACTATCTGCGCCAGTTCCAGCTCGGGCCGGGGACTCTGGAACTGGCCTGGCTGGACTGCGGCAGTGGCTCCGACGGCCTGGAGCGCGAGTGGGAGCTGGGGCCGGACGGGGCGCACGGCCTCAGCGAGCAGGAACGGGACGCGGTCCGGTTCCGGGTGGCGCAGGGCATCACCGCTCGGCCGGGGAACACCCCGGAGGGCTGGCGGCGGTGGGCGGAGGAGGCGTTCCACCCGCCCCAGCCGTGGCGGGATCTACTGAGCGCGGCGGTCCGGTCCGCGGCATCCAGCTGCGGCGCGGGCGACGACTACACCTACGGCCGGCCGTCGCGGCGCTCGGCCGGGGTGCCCAAGACCGTGCTGCCGAGCCTGCGGCGCACCCCGCCCCGGGTCTCCGTGATCATCGACACGTCCGGGTCGGTCAGTGACGCCGAACTCGGCAGCGCGCTACTGGAGGTCACCGCGATCTCCCGCGCCCTGGGCGGCCGCCGCGACCTCGTCACCGTCGTCCCCTGCGACGCGGCCGCCCGGATCGCGCACCCGCTGTGCCGGGCCGAGGGCATCCCCCTGGTGGGCGGCGGCGGTACGGACCTGCGGACCGGCTTCGCCACGGCGCTCCGCAGCCGGCCCAAGCCCGACGTCGTCGTGGTCCTCACGGACGGGCAGACACCCTGGCCCACCTCACGACCCCCGTGCCGGACGGTCGTGGGCCTCTTCCCACGTGGGAACACGGGCAACCGTTGGGACGAGGACGACCCCGACTGCGTACCGGACTCACCGCCCGACTGGGCCCGCGTGGTCGACATCGGGTAGGGCAAGCGGGTACGGCTGCCGCGAACCACACCTCTCATCCCACACCCCCCAAACCCCCATGACAATGAAAACGATTATCGGTAAGGTGGGCATGTCAACCCGGCCATCTCCTCGTCGAGGTGTCGTCGGGCTGCCCTGATGCCTGAACGCACCGCACGAAAAGGGGAGCTGTGGCTCATCTGTTGGTGGTCGAGAGCTGGGTCGGATCGATGAGCAGACTGCTGCCACGGGCCGTTCGGGAAGGTGGACACGAGTTCACGTTCCTCACCCGCGACCTGCACCACTACCTGCGCTCGGCCCCCGAGGGCACGGCCCATCCGCTGCTCGGCGCCCGGAACGTGATCACAGCCGACACCAATGACGTCGACGCCCTCCTGCCGGAGGTCGAACGCCTGCACACGGTGTTCGGCTTCGACGGAGTGATCTCGTCGTGCGACTACTACCTGCCGACCGTGGCCCGGATCGCCGGGCACCTCGGGCTCCCCGGGCCGGGGCCGGAGGCCGTCGGGAACGCCTGCCGCAAGGACGCCACCCGCCGTGTCCTCGCCGAGGCCGGGGTGCCAGGACCCCGCTTCGCCCTCCACGAGGAGTGGGCCGACCTCGCCCGCGCGGCACGGGAGATCGGCTATCCGCTGGTGGTGAAGCCGGTCGACCTATGCGCGGGCATGTATGTACGGCGCGTCGACGACGAGGCCGAACTCGCGGCGGCCGTGCGGGTGTTGGCCGACTTCCCGCTGAACGCGCGCGGGCAGCGGCGGGTGCCCGCCGTCCTGCTCGAAGAGCTGCTGACCGGGCCCGAGGTGAGCGTCGAGACCGTGTCGTACGCGGGGGCCGTGCACGTCGTGGGGGTGACCGACAAGAGCATCGGCGGGGCGCCCGCTTTCATCGAGACCGGGCACATGTTCCCCGCCGCGCTGTCCGCCGCCGATGTGGGGGCCGCCGAGCAGACGGCGCTCGGCGCGCTCACGGCACTGGGGCTGACCGACGGAGTCGTGGCGCACACCGAGATCAAGCTGACCCCGGCCGGGCCGCGCGTGGTCGAGGTGAACCCCCGGCCCGCCGGGAACCGCATCACCGAGCTGGTCCGCCATGTCACCGGCATCGACCTGGCCGCGGCCGCCGTCGATGTCGCCCTCGGCCGCGAACCCGATCTGCGGCGCCGGGAGACGGGTCTGCGCAGCGCGGCCGTGGGCTTCCTCGTACCGGAGACCTCGGGCACGCTCGAAGCGCTGGACGGCGACAGACTCACCGACGCACCCGGCGTGTTGGAGACCCTGCTCGCCGAGCCGGGCCGGCCGGTCAAGTCGGCGGGCAGCAACAACGAGTACCTCGGCCACGTCATGGTGGGCGACCCCGACGGGCTGGGCGCGCGCGGCCAGGTAGAGGCGCTGCTCGACGAGCTGAACTCCGGGCTGGTGATCCGGTGACCGCCGTCGCACCGGTGGCCCGCACGGCCACCGCCACCTACGACGAGCTGCTGGAGCGGGCGCGCAGCGGTGAACTCGGTCCGGATCCACGGGCGTCGCGGATCGCGGTGGCGTTCGTGACACGCCAGGCCGTACGGCACGACGGGCGGGGCACCGGTTATCGCAACGAGGTGCTCAGTCTGCGGCTCGCCGGTGCCGTGGGGTCCTGCGCGGTCGAGCCCGGTGCCCTGCCGGACGCGGCGATCGACGACTGTGCGGGGGCCGATGTCGCCCGGCTCCTGGACCATCCGCTCCTCCCGGTGCGGGTGGCCGCGCTCGACGCCTATCTGATGCATGTCCGCCCGCACACGCCGCAGAACGGGGCACACTCCTTCCCGCTGCCGGCCGGTACGTCGCTGGAGAAGTCGCGGGCGCGTGCGCGGGCCGTGGTCGAACTGCTCGACCTGCCGACGGGTGCGACCGTGCTCGTCGTGGGGGTCGTCAACTCCCTTCTGGAGGCGTTGCGTTCACGCGGGCTCGGCTATGTCCCGTGCGACCTCAAGGGCGGGGTCACGGAGTGGGGCGAGGAGATAGTCACCGACGCGCTCGACGAGGCGGCCGACCGCTGTGACGCGCTGCTCGTCTCGGGGATGACGCTCGGCAACGGCACGTTCGAGCCGTTGCGGCGGCACGCGCTGGCGCACGGCAAGCAGTTGGTGATGTTCGCGCAGACGGGCAGCGCGGTGCTGCCCCGGTTCCTCGGCCATGGGGTGAGCGCGGTGTGCGCGGAGCCGTACCCCTTCTTCTGGCTGGACGGGGGGCCGGGCACGCTCCATCGCTACCGTCTCGACGGTCCGGGGTCGCAATCTGTTCCTGGTTCGGGTTCGCCTTCGGGAGGCCGTCGGTGACCCCGTCGACCACCGTCCTGCGTTCCGTCGCCCGCCCCGAGCTGCTGTCCCTGCTCGGGCGGACGCCGCTGGCGCGTATCACCGCCGATCTGCCCGGTCCGCAGCCGGGTTTCTGGGCCAAGCTGGAAGGGCTCGCGGCGGGCGGCATGAAGGCGCGGGCCGCCGTTTCCATGCTGCTGGGTGCCCGGGAGCGCGGCGAACTGCTGCCCGGCGCCCCGGTGGTGGAGTCGACGTCCGGCACGCTGGGCATCGGCCTGGCCTTCGCCGGACAGGCCCTCGGCCACCCGGTCGTACTGGTCGGCGACAGTGAACTGGAGCCGTCCATGCGGCAGTTGCTGCGCTCCCACGGCGTACGGCTGGAGCTGGTGGACCGACCGGCGCCCCTGGGTGGCTGGCAGGCGGCGCGCCTCGCGCGGCTGCGGGAACTGCTCGCCGTACTGCCGGGGGCGTACTGGCCCGACCAGTACAACAACCCCGACAACACCGCCGGGTACGCTTCGCTCGCAGCCGAACTCGCCGTCCAGCTGGACCACTTGGACATCCTGGTGTGCAGCGTCGGCACCGGCGGCCACAGCGCGGGCATCATCGGTCCGCTGCGCCGGCACTGGCCCGCGCTGCGGCTCATCGGCGTCGACTCCACCGGCTCCACGATCTTCGGCCAGCCGGCCCGGCCGAGGCTGATGCGCGGCCTGGGCAGCAGTATCCATCCGCGCAACGTGGCCTACGACGCCTTCGACGAGGTCCACTGGGTCGGGCCCGCGGAGGCCGTCGACAGCTGTCGGCGCCTCGCCCGAGGCAGCTTCGTCAGCGGCGGCTGGAGCACCGGCGCGGTCGCGCTCGTCGCCGCCTGGGCGGCCCGCGTCCACCCGGGCGCCGTCGTCGCCACGGTCTTCCCGGACGGCCCGCACCGCTACCTCGGCAGCGTCTACGACGACGACTTCGCCGCCGCGCACGGTCTCGACCCGGCCTCCGCCGCCGCCCGGCCCGTCGAGATCCCCCATCCCGGCGCGGCCGAGGCCGTCGGCTGGGTCCGGTGCGGCAGAGTCGCCGACCCGCTCGCGGTCCCGGCCGTCCCCGGCCCGCTCAGGGTCCCCGCCGTCCCGCTCGTTTCGGAAGAGAGCCTGTGAAGGTCACCCAGCGCACCGTACGTCTCGAACTCACCGAGCCGTTGCGCATCTCCCGCTCCACCATGTCCGCGCGTGACGCGGTGTGGCTGACCGTCGAGCACGACGGACTGTCCGGTCACGGCGAGGCCGTCACCAGCGTCTATTACGGCCTCGACGCCGACACCCTCGGGCGGCTGTTCACGGCCGCCGCCGCGGATCTCCTACGTTTCCGCGATCCGGAGAGCGCGCTGGAGGCGCTGCGGGGCGGTGAGACGGCCGGTTCGCCGGCCCGTAACAACCATCCGGCCGTCACCGCCGCCGTCGAGGCCGCGCTGCTCGACCTCGTGGGCAAGCGGGCGGGCAGCCCCGTCCACCGGCTGCTCGGGGCCCCGGCCGCGCCGGTGGCCGCCACCGCCCGGACCATCGGCATCACCTCGCCGATGCGGGCCGGCGCCGAGGCGCGCCGCCTGGCCACGAGCGGCTTCGAGGTCATCAAGGTCAAGGCCGGGGCACCCGACCCGGAGGAGGACGTCGAGCGCGTACGGGTCATCCGTGACGCCGCGCCCCGGGCCCGGCTGCTCCTGGACCCCAACGGCGCCTGGTCCGCGGCGCAGGCCGAGACTCTGCTGCCGCGTTTCGCGGAACTCGGGGTGGAGGCCGTCGAGCAGCCGCTCGCGCCCGGCGATCCGGACGCGCTGGCGGCCCTCGCCGAACGATCTCCGCTGCCCGTCATCGCCGACGAGGACGCCGTGGGGCTGGAGGACGTACGGCGGCTGGCGGGGCGCGTGCACGGGGTCAATGTGAAGCTCGCCAAGTGCGGGGGTGTCCATGCGGCGCTGCGGATCGCCGAGCTGATCGAGGGCAGCGGCACGGAACTGATGCTCGGGTGCCTGACCGCCAGCAGCCTCGGGCTCGCGCCCGCCGTCCATCTCGCCGACCGTGCCCGCTGGGTGGACCTCGACGGGCATCTGCTGCTCGCCCGCGACCCGTGGACCGGCATCGGGGGCACCGACGGCTTCGTACGCACAAGTGACGTACCGGGGCTGGGAGTTCGGCGGCGGGAGACGGACAAGGCCGTAGCGATGGGAGAGACGGGGGGAATGCGTCATGAAGACGTGGCATGAGATACGCCGGTTCCCCTTCGCCGTCCGGCTGCTCCTGGTCAACCAGCTCGGCGTCAACGTCGGCTTCTACCTCCTGATCCCCTACCTCGCCACGCATCTCACCGAGAACCTGGGCATGTCGGCGGCTGTCGTCGGGATCGTGCTGGGGGTCCGGAACCTCAGTCAGCAGGGCCTGTTCATCATCGGGGGCTCCGCGTCCGACCGGCTCGGCGCGCGGGGCGTCATCATCGCCGGGTGTGCGCTGCGGACCGTCGGGTTCGGGCTGTTCGCGCTGGGCGACGGACTGCCGGTGCTGCTCGCCGCGTCGGTGCTCAGCGGGCTCGCCGGCGCGCTGTTCAACCCGGCGGTGCGGGCCTATCTGACGCAGGAGTCCGGGGAGCGGAAGGCGGAGGCGTTCGCGCTGTTCAACGTGTTCGCCACGACGGGTGCGCTGATCGGACCGCTGCTGGGCAGTGTGCTGCTGCTCGTGGACTTCCGTACGTCCGCGCTCACCGCCGCCGCCATCTTCGCCGTCCTCACCGTGGCGCAGGCCCTGGTGCTGCCCGCGCGGAAGGTGGAGCCCAGCGGCAGCGGTGTCCTCGGGGACTGGCGTGAGGTGCTCGGGAACCGGGCCTTCCTGGCTTTCGCGCTCGCCATGGTCGGCATGTTCACGCTGGAGAACCAGCTGTACCTGCTGCTGCCCGCCGGAGCGCGGGAGGCCACCGGCTGGGACGGCGCGGCCGGTCTCGTCTTCCTCGTGGGCACGCTCGCCAATCTCGCGCTTCAGCTGCGTATCACGAAGTCACTCAAGTCGCTTGGTGACAGGGCGCGTTGGATCGGCGTTGGGCTGGCCGTGACGGGGCTGGCGTTCGTGCCGCCGGCAGTGGGGGCGGGCATCGGGTCCTCCGGGTGGCTCGCCGCCGTGCCCGTCCTGCTCTGCGCGCTGCTGCTGTACCTCGGCCTCATGGTCGCCTCGCCCTTCGTGATGGAGCTGATCCCCCGCTTCGGGCGGCCTGAGCTGACCGGCACGTACTTCGGGATCTTCTACGTCGTCTCGGGGGTCGCGGCGGCCGTCGGCAACACGGTCGTCGGGTGGGCCATGGACGCCGGGGAGCACGGCGGCCATACCTGGCTGCCCTGGGTGTGCTGCGCCCTGTTCGGGCTGGCCTCGGCGGGCGGGGTGGCCTGGCTGCACCGGGGCGGGGCGCTGCCGGCCGACCCGGTTTCCGACTCCTCCGCTCCCGACTCCTCCGCTCCTCTCTCCTCCGCCTCCGTCACCTCCTCCGCCTCCGTCTCCTCCCCTCCGGCCGACGAGAGGAGCACCGCGTGACCGACCGCATGGCCGACCGTGTGCCGGACCGGGAGACGGGCCGGAAGGCGGGCCTGGAGATGGGCCGCGAGGCGGGCCTGGGCAAGGGCCGGGGGCCGGGCCGCGTGATGAGCCGCAACCTGCTCACCGACAACCCCGAGCTGTACGAGGCCCGCTTCCCCGACCCCGACCGGCTGGCCGGGCGCTGGGCCGAGGACTGTCTGCGCCGCCTCGGGGCCGGGCCGCGCGTCCTGGACCTGGGCTGCGGCACCGGGCGCGACGCCGCCCATCTGCACGGCGCCGGCCGTACGGTGACGGCGGCCGACCTCTCCGAGGCGATGCTCGCCCACGCCCGCGCCCGGCACCCCGGGCCGACGTACGTACGGGCCGACCTGCACGGCTTCGATCTCGGCAGGGCCGCCTTCGACGCGGTCGTCTGCCTGGACAGCTCCCTGTTGTACTGCCACACCGACGACCAGCTCGACGGGTTCCTCGCCTCCTGCCGCCAGGCACTCTCCCCCGGCGGGCTGCTGGTCTCGGAGATGCGGAACGGCGCCTATTTCCTGGGCCGTACCGACCTGCTCGACACCCCGGCCGTCAACTCCTTCACCTGGCGGGGCACCGCCTACCGGTCCACCACCACCCTGACCGTCGACCGCACCGCCCAGCTTCTGCGCCGTACCCGTGTCTGGACATCGGACGACGGCGCACCGCCCGTCGAACAGCGGTCCTCCTGGCGGCTGTTGTTCCCGCTGGAGCTGCGCCGCGCCCTGGCCGCACACGACTTCGAGGTGCTCGAACTACACGACGGTCCCGGGCCGCGTACCGAACCGCCGTGGCAGGACGGGCAGTTGCCCGGCCACGCGACGGAGGCGGACCGGCTGCACGTCGTCGCACGGCTCCACTCCACCCGCTGATCTCTCCTCCAGACGAAACCAGACCACACCACATCACCCCAAGGGACTCTCATGTACGACGAACGTTTCCCCGGCCTGCGCCGACGCGGTTTCCTCGCCGCCACGGGTGCCGCCTCGCTCGGCGCGCTCGCCCTGACGGGGTGCGGCACCGGCGGCGGTACGGACGCCGAGGCGGACGGCGGCGACGGCAAGCCCCGGCGTGGCGGACGGCTGCGTGCCGCGTTCGCGGGCGGCGGCGCCAGCGAGACACTCGACCCGCATCTGGCCAACCTGTTCGCCGACGTCGCCAGAGCCAAGGCACTGTTCGACAAGCTCGCCGACTACGGCCCCGACCTGTCCGCGCGGCCCCGACTCGCCTCGAAGTGGGAGTCGAACAAGGCCCTGGACCGCTGGCAGGTCACCCTGCGCGAGGCCACCTTCCACGACGGCGCCCCGGTCACCGCGAAGGACGTGCTGTACAGCTACCGCCGGATCGCCGACCCCGAGAAGGCGTTCCGCGCCAAGGCGTCTCTCGAGCCCATCGACCTGGACGCGAGCCGTGCCACCGGCGAGCGGAGCATCGAGTTCGTCCTGAAGCGGCCGACAGCCGAATTCCCCAATGTCCTGGCTGCGTTCGGCGCGTACATCGTGCCGGAGAACGCGGGGGACGACGCCACCGCCTTCGACAAGTCGCCCATCGGCTCGGGCCCCTTCCGCTTCGTGTCCTTCGCCCCCGGCCGCTCGGCCGTCCTGCGCCGCTACGACGACTACTGGGAGGGCGCCCCGTACCTCGACGAGCTCGAATTCGTCGTCGCCAACGAGGAGTCGGCCCGCGTCAACGCGCTGCTCGGCGGCCAGGTCGAGTACGCCCACGAGCTGAATCCCACGACCGCGCGAGCCCATGAGGGCAAGGGCCAGATCGAGATCGTCCGGCTGCGCAACAGCGCCATGCAGGCGTTCTGCATGAAGACCGACCGGGCGCCTTTCGACGACAAGCGGGTGCGTGAGGCGTTCTTCCTCATCGCCGACCGCCAGGAACTCGTCGACGGCGCGCTGTCCGGGGCGGGCGTCGTCGGCAACGACCTGTTCGGCAAGGGCTACGAGTACTACGCCGCCGACCTCCCGCAGCGCGAGCAGGACCTCGACCGGGCCCGTGCCCTGCTGAAGGAGGCCGGGGCGGAGAAGCTGAAGGTCACGCTCGACACCTCGGCCGTGGCCGCCGGGTTCACCGAGGCGGCCGGCATCTTCCGCGACCAGGCCGCGAAGGCGGGTGTCACGATCGACGTGAAGATGGGCAGCAAGGACTCCTACTGGAGCGACATCCTCGACTCCGGCACCCTCGCCTGCTACCGCTCCGGCGCCATGCCCGTCGAGGCGCACATCTCGCAGCGGCTGCTCACCGACTCCACCACCAACGCCACCAAGTGGCAGCACAAGGACTTCGACGCGCTGTACCAGCAGGCGCAGTCCACCCGCGACAAGACCGAGCGGACCGCCGTCTACGCGCGCATGCAGCGCCGGCTGTACACCGAGGGCGGCTTCCTGATCTGGGGGTTCGCCGACTGGATTCTCGGAACGGCCCGCAATGTGAAGGGAGTTGAAGCCAAGGCGCCCGCCAACACGCTCGACTGGGCGCGCTTCGACAAGGTGTGGCTGGCGTGAGCGGAGGCGGACTGCGCTCCTTCGTCGCCCGGCGGCTGCTGCTCGGTGTGGCGCAGACCGTGGCCGTGGTGCTGCTGGTCTTCACGCTCACCGAGGCGCTGCCGGGCGACGCGGCGGTCGCCCTCGCCGGGGACCAGCCCGACCCGGCGCGCATCGCCGCCATCCGCGAGGCGATGCACCTGGACCGGCCGGTGCACGAACGGCTGGCCGACTGGGCGCTGGGCCTGCCGCAAGGCGATTTCGGCACCTCCCTGGCCTCCGGCCGCCCGGTGAGCCAGTACATCGCCGACGGTTTCGGTCCGACGCTGCTGCTGGCCGCGCTGACCGTGGCCCTGCTCGTGCCGATCGGCTTCGGCCTCGGCGTACTGGCCGCCCGTCACGAGGGCGGGCTCGTCGACCGCCTGGTCAGCGCCCTGACGCTCGCCGTGTACGCGGTCCCCGAGTTCGCCCTCGGAGTGCTGCTGGTGACCGTCTTCGCGCTGAAACTGGGCTGGCTGCCGCCGACCGCCGTCGGCTACGGCACCGACCTGCTCGCCCACCCGGCCGCCCTGGTCCTCCCCGTCCTGGTCCTGCTCTCCCGGCCCGTCTGCTCCCTGTTCCGCCTGGTCCGCGCCGGCATGGTCGACGCCCTGGCCTCCCCGTACGTGGCGCATGCCCGCCGGTACGGCGTGCCGGGCGCCCGCGTCCGATACACCCACGCCCTCCCGAACGCTCTCGCCCCCGCCGCCCAGCAACTCGCCCGCACCATCGACTGGTTGCTGTGCGGAGTCATCGTCGTGGAGGCCCTCTACGTGATCCCCGGACTCGGCACCGTCCTGCTCAACGCCGTCGCCGAACGCGATGTGCCCGTCGTCCAGGGCCTCGCCGTGGTGTTCGGCGTCCTCACCGTCGTCCTCAACCTGGGCGCCGACGTGGTCGCCCGGCGGCTCGCACCGCGGGCGGGGGTGGCGGCATGACCGATTCCCGGCGGCGTACGGGCCGCTTCGCGCTCGGCGTCGCCATCATCTCCGTACCCCTCGTCCTCGCCCTGCTGGGGCCGGTGTTCGTCGGCGAGCCGGGTGCGCGGACCGTGTCCTTCACCCTCGGCGACGGGCACTGGCTGGGCACGGACTTCGTGGGCCGGGACGTGTGGCAGCAGGTGCTGCACGGCGGCCGGCCGGTCGTGCTGACCGCGCTCGGCGCCGGTGTGCTGGCGTATCTCGTGGCGCTGCCGGTCGGTCTGATCGCCGCGCTGACGCACCGGCGCTGGCTGGAGGAGCTGCTGATGCGGCCCCTGGATGTGCTGATCGCGATCCCGTCGCTGCTGCTGATCCTGCTGGTGGCCTCGGTGTTCACCCCGGGGGCCGTCGGCCTGGCCCTTCTCGTGGCGCTGGTCAACGTACCGGACGCGGCCCGTCTGGTGCGCGCCGCCGCCACGGAGGCCGCCGCCCGGCCCGTCGTCGAGGCACTCCGTCTCCAGGGGGAGACCTGGTGGCGTACGGCTGTCGGCTATGTCGGCCGCACCATCCTGCGCACCCTCGGCGCCGACGCCGGCACCCGGCTGACCGGTGTGCTGTACCTGGTCGCCACGGCCGCGTTCCTCGGCGTCGGGGTGGCCCCGGACGCCGCCGACTGGGCGGTGATGGTCGACCGCAACCGGACGGGCCTGTTCGTCCAGCCGTGGGCCGTGGTCGTCCCCGCGCTGCTGATCGTCGCGCTCACCACGGGCACCAATCTGCTCTTCGACGCGGCGCTGGAGAGGCCCGGCGGGCGCCGGGTACGGAAGGAACGACGGAAGGAACAACGGTCGTGAGGGTCGTGAAGCGGTACGGCGACGACGGCGGTGGCGACCGGGTGGCCGGGGAGCCCCTGGCCGAGATCGAGGATCTACGGGTCGAGGTCGGCGGCAGGGCGATCGTCGACGGGGTGAGCCTGCGGACCCTGCCCGGCAGGGTCACCGCGCTGGTGGGTGCCTCGGGCAGCGGGAAGACCACGACCGGGCTGGCGCTGCTCGGCGAGTTCCCGGTCGGCGCGCGGGTCACCGGTGAGGTCCGCGTGATGACCGACGGTCCCGTCGGGTACGTGCCCCAGCATCCGGCGGCCGTCCTCAACCCCGCTCGCCGTATCGCCGCGCTCCTGACCGACATCGCCCGCACGCGAGTACGGCATCTGCCCAGGGGCCGGCGCCGTACGGCCGCCCGCGAGCACGTCCTACGAGCCCTGAGCGAAGCTCAACTGCCCGATGCGGAGGCTCTGTTGCGCCGCTACCCGCACCAGCTCTCCGGCGGTCAGCAGCAGCGCGTGGTCATCGCCCAGGCCCTCCTGCTCGGCGCCCGGGTCATCGTCGCCGACGAGCCCACCACCGGCCAGGACGCCCTGACCAAGAGCCTCGTCGTCGACCAGCTGGCGGCGGTCGCGGCGCGCGGCATCGCGGTCGTCCTGCTGAGCCACGACCTCGACGTCGTGCGCGCCCTCGCCGACGAGGTCCACGTCATGCGGGCGGGGCGCGTGGTGGAGGCGGGCCCGGCCCAACGACTCTGGCTCGCGCCCCGACACGAGTGGACACGCCAACTCCTCGCAGCGCAGGCGTCGTTCGCGGACCCGGATACGGATACGGGTGCGGATACGGATACGGGTGCGGATACGGGTGCGGATACGGCTACGGGTGCGGGTGCGGGTGCGGAGAGCGAGACCGCCGACCGGGGCGACTCGGCGGCCGTACGGCTTGTACAGCCCATCCTGCGCGTACGCGCCCTCGTGGCCCGCCACCGCGACGGCCCACGCGGCACGACCGTGACCGTGCGCGCGCCCGAACTCGCGCTGCGCGCCGGGCAGTGCCTGGCCGTCGTCGGCCGCTCGGGCAGCGGTAAGACCACCCTCGCCCGCTGCCTCGCCGGACTCCACCGCGACCACGAGGGCGAGGTTCTCCTCGACGGCACTCCCCTGCCGCGCAGCCTGCGCGACCGCACCCGGGAGCAGTTGGCGGCGGTGCAGTACGTCTTCCAGGACGCGCGCGCCGCGTTCGACGAACACCGTCCGGTCCTGCACCAGGTCGCCCGTACGGCGGTCCGGCTGCGCGGCGTCGACGACCGCGCCGCCGAGGCCGAGGCGCTGACCACCCTGACGCGCCTCGGCCTCCCACCGGAACTGGCACACCGACACCCGGGCCTGCTCTCCGGCGGCGAACTCCAGCGCGCCGCCCTGGCCCGCGCCCTCCTCGCCCACCCCCGCGTCCTCATCTGCGACGAGATCACCTCCGGCCTCGACACGGTCGCCCGACGCGGCATCCTCGACGTCCTCGCGGACCTGCTCGGCGACAGCGGCAGCGACCACCACGACAGCGACGCCGCCGGCCCCGCCCTGGTCCTGATCACCCACGACCTGGACACCGCGGCCGTGGCCCACCGCATCGCGGTCATGGACGCCGGTGAAATCGTCGAACAGGGTCCCGCCCAACAGATCCGTACCGCGCCACAACACCCGTTCACCGTCTCGCTCATGGCGACCACGGCACGACTGGAGGCGGGGACGGGCTCCTGACGGCGCTGTCCCACAACCTCTACGCATGGGGACGTCTGATGCAGGCTCCGCGTAGGTGCCGCGAACCGATCGCCACACGCAGTAACTTCTGTGCACGTGCGCGGCCAGGCCGGTGCGCGCGCCGTGGACCGGGTGAGGGGGGAACTGTGCGTTCCGGGGAGGTGTTCGCCGGCCGCTTCGTCCTCAAGGAGGTTATCGGCGCGGGGCGGAGCGGTGAGGTGTGGCTGGCCCACGACACGGTGGTGGGGCAGGACGTCGCGCTGAAGCCGGAGCGGGTCGAGGGCGACCGTGAGACGGCTGTGCGGCGGCTGCTGGGCGAGCCGCGTGCCATGGCCAAGTTCCGTGACCATCCGCACGTCGTGACCCTGTTCGACGTCGTGACCGTGCCACAGCACGGCGCGGGGGACGAGGGAGTCAGAGGCAGCGGCGAGGACACGGAGCCGGACACGTACTGGTTCATCACGGAGTACGTGCCAGGCGGTGACCTCGACCGACAGCCGCCCATGTCGCCGGTGCGTGCGGCCCGTATCGGTGCCCAACTCGCCGACGCGCTCGTGGCCCTGCACGAGGCGGGCATCGTCCACTGCGACGTCAAGCCCGCGAACATCGGCCTCACCCGACGGGGTGCGGCGAAGTTATTGGACTTCGGTGCCGCGTACCGGGTCGGGGGCACCGAGACCATCACGGCCAACGGCCCGTTCAGCTTCACGCCCGACTACGCCGCCCCCGAACTGGCCCGGGGCAACGTCCCTCGGCCCGCCTCGGACGTGTTCTGCCTGGGCACCACCCTCTACGCCCTGGTCACCGGTTCGCCACCGCGCGGCGGCGAACCCGAGGAGGACGACGGTGACGGGCAGCGTCTGAGGTACTGGAAGGCCGAGCAGGGCGTCGTCGCGCTGGACGCCGACGCCGTGGGGCCGCTGTACCCCGTTCTCACGGCCATGCTGCGGCGCGATCCTCGGCAACGTCCCGACGCCGCCGAGGCCGGGCGGCTCCTGGAGGCCGTCGCCGAACCCGAGTCCGCCGAGGCCCCCGCGGCCCCCGCGCCGGACACCCCGGAGACCAAGCCCGCCGGACGCCCGCGACCGCGGCGGCTCCGGGTGCTGCTCGCCGCCGCCCTCGGCGTCAGCGCCGTACTCGCCCTGGGCCTGGCTCTCCTCCCCGGTGACCGCGACGGCGACGGCGGGGACGGCCGACCCACCCGCGAGTCCGGCCGGAGCAGCGTGCGGGGGAACTCCGCCACACCCGAAGCACAGGCCCTGATCGGCGATCCGCGCACCGCCGACGTATGCGCTCTGGCCGACCCCGCCGCTCTCAGCCAGTTCGGCGTGGCCGAAGTGGACCTGGACTACGGGAACTTCGATCAGTGCGACCTGCTCGTCCACCCGGACGACGAGACGCGGATCGACGTGTCGTTCCGGCTCCGCCCGGGCCCGCCGTCCGAGACGTCGGAGCCCACCAGCACCGTCGGGCGGATCGGTATCACGCAGGAGTCGCCGGAGAGCGACGAGTGCACCCTGCTTCTGACGCCCGACGACGGAGCCGACGGCATCGTCGGCGTGCGCGTCAACATGGGCGAAGGCTCGGTGGCGGGCGGCAGCGCGACCTTGTGCACGGTCGCCGAGGAGGCCGCCCGGAGCGCGGCCGAGGTCCTGAACGAGGGCCCGGTCCCCCGCCGTTCCCTGGGCTACCCGGACACGTCGCTGGCCTGGTCGGACGCGTGCGGGCTGCTCGACGCCGAGGCGCTGTCCGTCGTTCCCGTCCTCAAGGCGGACACACCGGAGGTCGGCGTCGCGAAGTGGGACTGCGAATGGTCGAGCCGTGTCGACGAGGTGGAGGCCGAGGTGGACTTCTTCCGCGATCAGCCGAAGTCGGCGGCCGAGGGAACCCCCATCGGCCTCAGCGGATACGACGCCTTCGTCGTGCCGGCGGACGACGGCGAGACCTGCCGGGTCTACGTCGAGTACCGCCGGTACAGCGGCGAGAACGCCGAGACGGCCGCGGAGATGCTGCGCCTGCGCGTCAGCGGGCAACGTCCCACGGACGAGCTGTGCGAGATGGCCACCGCCCTGGCCCGCTCCGCCGCCGCGGAACTGCGCGCCCGACACCGCTCGGCATCCTGAACCTCAGGCCTCACGCGCCTCACGCCTCGGGGTCCGGCCAGGCCGCGTCGTCCTCCATCAGCTCCAGGTCCGGCGGTACGAGGGTCGTGGACTCCACCAGCCCCTTGAGCAGGTTGTGCAGCAGACCGTTGTCGGAAGGCCGGCCCTCGGCCTTGTCATGCATCAGCGGATACCTGAAACCGGTTCTGTGCAGCCGGCGGCGTACGGCCTCGATCCGGTACTCGACCTTGCGCTCGGTCCACCCCGCGTCCGGGCGCAGATAGATGAGCTGCTTGGCGGCCATGGTGTACGTCAGAGGCCGCGGGTCCTCCTCGTACAGCAGGTAGCGCTGGCCGAGGACGACGAGCAGCAGGCGTTCGTCGTCGTCGAGGGCCCAGATCTCCGGCCGTACGGTCTCGGCGCGGCGGCGCGTCACCGGTCCCTGGTCGTCGTGGCCCGCGACGTACAGCTCGACCAGGTGTTCGCGGTAGCCGGAGCCCTTCACGAACAGCGGGGTGTAGCCGGGGGTGAGCGGGACCGGTTCGGTGGTGAGGTGCATCATCCGGCCGCGGGGCAGCCGTACGAGCTGCTGCCCGGTGTTGCGCAGCCACCACTGCCCCTGCCGGTACGTCAACTCACCGTGCCGCCGGCTCACCCTCAGGTCGTCCACGCCGACGCCGAGGTCCACGTCCGGCTTCTCCCCGCGTCCGAAGCGAACCGTCAGGCCCGGCCGGGGCGGGGCGCTGAGGTCTCCGGTGACCGTACGGGCGTGCAACGTACCGGGTGTCGCGGGCGCGACCCCGCGCGCGAGGCTGGTGGAGAGGGGCATCGCTGGTCTCCTCGGTTCGTCGATTCCCGGCACGCGGCACGGACTCTGTCACCAGGGTCCGCCTCCGCTCCGGGACCCCTCCCCAAAAGAGGCCCGTATAAAGGGACGTGCCCCGTCGTCGGGGCTCAACGGCGACCGCGGGCGTACGAGTTGAGGGGCTGGCCTATGAGCACGGGCAGGGGTCGGGGCGGCGTCGGGGTGGCACTGGTTCTGACGGCGGTCCTCACCGGCTGCGGCGGGGGCGGCGGGCAGGACGACGGTTCCGGGGAGGGGACGGAACCGTCGTCCACCGCGCACACCCCGTCGAAGGCGGGGACGAGCGCGGCGGGCACGCCGTCGGAGGCGGAGCAGCCGTCCTCGGCCTCGCCCACCGGCACCACCACCGCCACCGCCACCGCCACCGCCACCGATGGGTCGGCCCCTGCCGACGGCACCAGCACCGACACCGACGCCTGCTTCGACGGGCGCTGCGAGATCGCCGTCTCCGAGCCCACCTCCATCAAGATCGACAGCAGGTTGGGCGTCAGCGATCTCCGCATCACGGAGATCACGGACGCTGTCGTCGTGCTCCAGTCCTCGGGCGCCGGCACCTTCCTCAGCAGTTCGGTAGGTGAAGGCTCCACGGGTGGCCTCAACGGCCTCGGCTTCCGCGTGAAGTCCCTGGACGGGGGCACGGCGGTGCTGGAGTTCTTCCCCCGCTCCTGATCGCGTTACCCGGTCCCCCGGCCCGCCCGCGACACGGCCAGGACGTGGTGCTGCCAGGCGTCCAGGGCCACGAACAGGCCCGGGACGGTCAGTTCGTCGCCGTCGCGGTCGTACACCTGGTCCGTGAGCAGGTCGGTCAGGCGGTGGGTGCGGCCGCGGAGGTCGTCCCAGGGGAGGGGCAGCCGGCCGTGGGCCGGGCGGTCGGAGTGGTTGACGACGACGAGGTGGCGGGTGTCGGCGTCGGTCCAGGTCCAGGCGAGCAGAGCATGGTGGGTGCCGCCGGCAGGCCAGCCGGTGGGGGTCAGTTGCCGCCATTCGCCACGGCGTACGGCTGCCGCGGCCGGCAGCAGGCGGCGGTAGAAGGCGCGCAGCGCGGCGTCGGGCGGTTCCTGCGGGCGGCGGGAGAGGAAGACCGGTGGGCGGACCCGGCGGCCCTCGAACTGGCCCTCGTGCCAGAGGGTCGCTCCGGGCAGGGTGGCGACGGTGACGGCGGCCGCCCGGCCCCGGTCGGCGGGGAGGGTGGCGGCGGCCCGTGGTTCGTCGTGGTTCTCCAGGAAGCGGACGAGGCCCCGCTGGTAGGCGGGATCGGCCTGGAGATGGGTGCGGACGGAGCGGGCGTCCTCGTGGATCAGGCGGTCGTGGAGCCGTTTGTCGTAGCAGTGGTCGAAGCCCTGCTCCTGGAGGGACGATTCGAGGTCCCAGTACGCCTCGGCGACGAAGAGGAAGCCGGGGTGGTGCTCACGGACGCGGGGGACGACGTACGGCCAGAAGTCCTCGGCGGGGGCCGGCCCCGCCCGGTCGCCCCAGGTCTTGGCGAAGATGTCGTTCATCGGCAGCATCGCCATGTCGCAGCGCACACCGTCCGCCTGTTCACCGATGGCCACCAGGGTGTCGACGGTCGCCGCGCGCAGGCCGTCGCTGAAGGCGTTCAGCTGGACCACGTCCGGCCAGGGCGGGAAGAAGGGGTCCCGGCCTCGGGCGTAGATCCGTTCGCCGGTCTCGGTGAAGGCGTCGGGTGCGTGGGCCAGGTCGTCCGGGGTGCCCTGGATCAGACGGTCGGGGTGGGTGGTGAGCCAGGGGTGGTCGGGGGCCACATGGTTCGGGACGTGGTCGAGGATCAACCGCAGCCCCCGTGCCGCCAGTTGGGCGCGGGCCGCCGCGAGTCCCTCCGGGCCGCCGAGGGAGGCGTCGACGACGTAGTCCCGTACGCAGTACGGGGATCCGGCGATGTCCGCCTCGGTGAGGTCGGGCAGGGCCGCGCGGAAGGACCCCATGAGCCCTTCGTCGGCCAGGGCGATCCGCAGACCGGCCGGACTGCGCTCCCAGACGCCCATCAGCCAGACGGTGTCGATGCCCGGCAGCGCCACCTCGTCCCAGGCCTCGCCGGGCACCTCGCCGAGGGTGACGCGGCGACCGTACCGCTCGCTCAACTCCCGTAGCCAGAGCAGGGTGTTGATCTCGTGGAGGACGTTCATGACAGGGGTTCCTCGCGATCGCCGTCCATGGGTTTCAGGGAGTCCCGGCCGCCACGCCGCCAGTCGTCGGCGCCGAGTTGCCGCCGAACATGCCGGAGCCGGACTCGGCGGGCGGACAGCCGACGCCGTACGTCGTCCTCGCCGTCGCTGCTGTAGTCCCCCCGGACGGTCCCCCACTGGCGCTCACTCAGGTACGGGCCCCAGCGCCGCCAGGCGACCGTGGCCACCTCGGCCTCGGCCTCGGCGAGCCGCTGTCGCTCGGCGTCCGGTCTACCACCGGTGGCCCTGTCGGTGGTCGTCATCGCCCGTCCTCCTCGCCGCCCGGCATCCGCGTCCCGACGTCCAGACTCGGACGGGTCGGGGCGGGCCGCAATGGCAGAGGGCCGGATGGATGCGGGCGGCACGGTTGCGGTGGGTCGGGTTCCGGTTCACGGGGTTCCGATTCACCGGGCTCGGGTTCACCGGTCGGCGTGCCGCCCGCGGGGGCCGGGGCTCAGCCGATCTCGACGAGCAGGTCGCCGCCCTCCACCTGCTGGATCTTGTTGATCGCGAGCCGGGACACCCGTCCGGCCTTCGGGACGGTGATCGTGGCCTCCATCTTCATCGCCTCGATGGTGGCGACCGTGGCGCCGGCCGCCACCTCGTCGCCCTCGGCGACCGCGAGGGTGACCACGCCGGCGAAGGGTGCGGCGACATGGCCGGGGTTGGAGCGGTCGGCCTTCTCGGTGACGGGGATGTCGGAGGAGGCGGCCTTGTCGCGGATCTGGATGGGGCGCAGCTGGCCGTTCAGGGTGGACATCACGGTGCGCAGACCGCGCTCGTCGGCCTCGCCGACGGCCTCCAGGCCGATGAGGAGCCGGACACCGGGCTCCAGGTCGACGGCGTACTCCGTGCCGGGGCCGAGCCCGTAGAAGAAGTCCTTGCTGTCGAGGACGCTGGTGTCGCCGTAGGTCTGGCGGTGGGTCTCGAACTCGCGGGTCGGGCCGGGGAAGAGGAGGCGGTTGAGGGTGGCGCGGCGGTCCTTCTCCAGTCCGGCGCGGTCCTCGGCGGTCAGGTCCTGGACGGGCTTGGCGTCGGCGCGGCCCTGGAGGGCCTTGCTGCGGAACGGCTCGGGCCAGCCGCCGGGCGGGGTGCCCAGCTCGCCGCGGAGGAAGCCGATGACGGAGTCGGGGATGTCGAACCGGTCCGGAGTCGCCTCGAACTCCTGGGGGGCGACCCCGGCGCCGACCAGGTGCAGGGCGAGGTCGCCGACCACCTTGGAGGAGGGGGTGACCTTCACCAGGTGGCCGAGGATGCGGTCGGCGGCGGTGTACATCGCCTCGATGTCCTCGAAGCGGTCGCCGAGGCCGAGCGCGACGGCCTGGGTGCGCAGGTTGGAGAGCTGGCCGCCGGGGATCTCGTGGTCGTAGACGCGCCCGGTCGGCGAGGCGAGGCCCGCCTCGAAGGGGGCGTAGATCCTGCGGACGCTCTCCCAGTACGGCTCCAGGTCGCCGACGGCCTTCAGGTCGAGGCCGGTGGGCCGGTCGGAGTAGTCGGTCGCGGCCACGATCGCCGAAAGCGACGGCTGCGAGGTGGTGCCCGCCATCGACGCCACGGCTCCGTCCACGGCGTCCGCGCCGGCCTGGATCGCGGCGAGGTAGGTGGCGAGCTGGCCGCCCGCCGTGTCGTGGGTGTGGATGTGCACGGGCAGGTCGAACTCGCGGCGCAGGGCCGACACGAGCTTGGTGGCGGCGGGGGCGCGCAGCAGGCCCGCCATGTCCTTGACGGCCAGGACGTGGGCGCCCGCCTCGACGATTCGCTCGGCCAGGCGGAGGTAGTAGTCGAGGGTGTAGAGCTGCTCGGCCGGGTCGGAGAGGTCGGAGGTGTAGCAGAGGGCGACCTCGGCGACGGCCGTTCCGGTGGCGCGTACGGCGTCGATGGCGGGCCGCATCTGGCCGACGTCGTTGAGCGCGTCGAAGATCCGGAAGATGTCGATGCCGGTCTCGGTGGCCTCCTGGACGAAGGAGTCGGTCACCTCGGTCGGGTACGGGGTGTAGCCCACGGTGTTGCGGCCGCGCAGCAGCATCTGGAGGCAGATGTTCGGCGCGGCGGCGCGGAACGCGGCCAGCCGCTCCCAGGGGTCCTCCGCCAGGAAGCGCAGGGCGACGTCGTAGGTGGCGCCGCCCCAGCACTCCAGGGAGAGCAGCTGCGGCAGGGTCCGTGCGACCACGGGGGCGACGGCGAGCATGTCCTTGGTACGGACCCGGGTGGCGAGCAGCGACTGGTGGGCGTCGCGGAACGTGGTGTCGGTGACGCCGATGGTCGGGGACTCGCGCAGCCAGCGGGCGAAGCCTTCCGGGCCGAGCTCGACGAGCTTCTGCTTGGAGCCGGCCGGCGGTTCGGTGGCGGAGGGGCGCGGCAGCTTGGTGACCGGGTCGATCAGCGCGGGCCGCTCACCGTGCGGCTTGTTCACCGTCACGTCGGCCAGATAGGTGAGCAGCTTGGTGCCCCGGTCGGCGGAGTGCCGGGAGGTGAGCAGGTGCGGGCGCTGCTCGATGAACGACGTGGTGACCCGGCCCGCCTGGAAGTCGGGGTCGTCGAGGACGGCCTGCAGGAACGGGATGTTCGTGGCCACGCCCCGGATGCGGAACTCGGCGATCGCGCGCCGCGCCCGGCTGACCGCGGTGCTGAAGTCCCGGCCCCGGCAGGTCAGCTTGACCAGCATCGAGTCGAAGTGCGCGCTGATCTCCGTACCGGCGTGGGTGGTGCCGCCGTCGAGACGGATGCCGGAGCCGCCGGGCGAGCGGTAGGCGCTGATGCGGCCGGTGTCGGGGCGGAAGCCGTTGGCGGGGTCCTCGGTGGTGATGCGGCACTGGAGTGCCGCGCCGCGCAGGGTGACGGTCTCCTGGGACAGCCCGAGGTCGGCCAGGGTCGCACCGGCGGCGATCCGCAGCTGCGACTGCACGAGGTCGACGTCGGTGACCTCCTCGGTGACCGTGTGCTCGACCTGGATGCGGGGGTTCATCTCGATGAAGACGTGGTTGCCGTCGCGGTCGAGGAGGAACTCGACGGTGCCCGCGTTGCGGTAGCCGATCTCGCGGGCGAACCGTACGGCGTCGGCGCACATCCGGTCGCGCAGGTCCGGGTCGAGGTTCGGGGCGGGCGCCAGCTCGATGACCTTCTGATGGCGGCGCTGCACCGAACAGTCGCGTTCGAAGAGGTGCATGACGTTGCCGTGGCCGTCGGCGAGGATCTGCACCTCGATATGGCGGGGCTCGATGACGGCCTTCTCCAGGAAGACCGTGGGGTCGCCGAACGCGGAGGCGGCCTCGCGGGACGCCGCCTCGATGGACTCGCGGAGCGCCGCGGGGTCCTCGACGCGGCGCATACCGCGTCCGCCGCCGCCGGCGACCGCCTTGACGAACACGGGGAAACCGATGTCGTCGGCGGCGCGTACGAGTTCGTCGACGTCGGTGGAGGGTTCCGAGGAGCCGAGGACCGGTACGCCGGCGGCGCGGGCGGCGGCCACCGCGCGCGCCTTGTTGCCCGTCAGTTCGAGGATGTGCGCGCTGGGTCCGACGAACGTGATGCCCGCCTCCTCGCACGCCCGGGCCAGCTCGGGGTTCTCGGACAGGAACCCGTAGCCCGGGTAGACGGCGTCGGCGCCCGCCAGCCGGGCGGCGCGCATGATCTCCTCGACGGAGAGATAGGCCCGCACGGGATGGCCCGGTTCGCCGATCTCGTAGGCCTCGTCGGCCTTGAGCCGGTGCAGCGAGTTGCGATCCTCGTGGGGGAAGACGGCGACGGTCCGCGCACCCACTTCGTAGCCTGCGCGAAACGCGCGGATCGCGATCTCGCCACGGTTGGCGACCAGTACCTTGCGGAGCATTCCGGATCCCTTCGGCCTGCCTGGTGAAGAACACCATGGTCCCGGCATTGTGTCCGACGTGCCATGAGAGTCCGGTCACTGACAGGTGATCGGAGGTCTGGCCTACGTGACGGTGTCCAGTGGGGCCGCACGCCCGCACTCCGTTCAGCCCTGTACCGCGAACTGGCTCCCCGTCTTCTCTCCGTCGTCCGAGACCGCCGCGGCCACACAGCGCAGGACCCGCAGCCCGTTGTCCCACTCCACCGCCGACGGCGGGATGATGTCGACGTTCCACTCGTCGGCGATGTCACGGCCGTCGGGGACCATCGTCGCGGCCATCACCTTCTGCGAGCACAGTGCCTTGACGTCCGGGTGCTTGATCAGGTCCCGCGCGTTGTTCGTGACGCCGTCCTGCGGCAGTGGCGCGATCGCGAAGGTCTCCCACACGTGCTTGGTCTGGCAGTCGGCACGGCTGACCGTCACGATGCCGGAGATGTCGACGATGCCGCTCCAGCACTCCGGGGTCGCGACGCACCGGCCGCCCACACCGCCGACTTCCGTCGCGGGACAGTTCTCCGTCGTGGTGGTCACCCCGAACTCGGAGGTGCCCCTGCCCTCGGCCGTGGCGCCGGTGGACGGCGAGGCGGCAGCGGAGGAGCCGCCTGCCCCCGCCGTCCTCGTCGTCGTTCTGATACGTCACCACGGTGACCGACACGCTGACGGAGACGGCCACGGCCGCCAGTACGGCGATCACGGCCGGCCGGCGCCGTGCCCCCTTCCGCCCGCCGTCGCCGCCGGCCCCGGGAACCACGGTGGTGCCGCCTGTTCCGCCGGGGCCGCCCGCCCCGGGAACCACGGTCGTACCGCCGCCGCCCGGCGGCGCGTCCCGATACAGCGGCATCGTCGTGGACGGCTCGTCCCAGTGGTGCGGCACCGTCGTCATGCCGGGCGCCGGTCCAAAGCCACCGCCGCCTCCCAGGTCGATCGTGTCGAGGTCGACCGCGGCGAGCGCGTCGCGGAACGCGCCCGCGTCGCAGAGGCGTTGGGCGGAGTCGGGGGCCAGGGCGTACCGGAGCGTCGAGTTGAAGGCGGGCGGCAGTCCGGGCAGGTCGCGGTAGGGCCAGGTGTGGCGGACGATCAGTTCGGCGAGGCTGAGCTGGGTGCCGTCGTCCGGGTAGTGCGGCGGGCGGCCGCACAGCAGGGCGTAGACGGTGGCGGCCAGGGAGTAGACGTCGCCGGCCGGGCTGGGGTCCGCCATGTGGAAGGCCTCGGGCGGCGCGTACGCGGGGGTCAACGCCTCCCGGGTCACGGACAGTTCCCGCCCGGGCCGGGGCATGGCGGCGAGGCCGAAGTCCGTGAGGGCCACCCCGCCGTACCGGTTGACCATGACGTTTCCGGGCTTGATGTCGCGGTGCAGCACCCCGGCGGCGTGGGCGGCGGCCACCGCGTCGGCGAGGCCCACGCCGATGTCGCGTGCCTCCTTGGCCGGGAGCGCGCCCTGCCGGTGCAGCCGGTCGCCCAGCGAGCCACCGGGGCACAACTCCAGCACCATGTAGGGGCGGTGGTCGGCGAGGACCCCGGCGTCGTACACGGGGACCACGTGCGGGTGTCCGGAGAGCTGCCCGGCCGCCGTGACCTCGCGCAGGAAGCGCTGCCGGTCACGCGGGGTGGACAGCACCCTGCTGTCCACCTTCAGCGCGACCTCCCGGCCCACGGCCAGCTGCCGGGCCCGGTACACGGTGGCGAATCCGCCCTGGCCCAGGACATCCTGGACCTCGTAACCGGGCAGTTCCATTCTTGCGGGTCTCTCGGGCCCCATGGTGCCGTACCCCCAGCGCACACCCCCTGGGCAGGACGTCCGCCCGAGGTGAGGCGAGACTCTAGCCGAGGGCTCGGACACCGGTACGCCCGGCCGGGCCCGTTACCGTCTCCGCCGGCTACGGCCGGGGACCGAGGTCGCCTTCGAGGCGGGTCCGGGTGATCGGGGGGCGGTTCCAGAGGGCGAGGATCTCGTTGGCGAGGTCCACGACCGGGAGCGGGGAACGGTCACCGCGCGCCTCGATGCCCGCGGCCAGCAGGGAGCGCGGGACGGCCCCGGCGTCGAGGAGGACCCGCCAGTACTCCGGCGGGAGTTCGAGGTACTCCAGTCCGCTCAACCGGGCGATCTCCAGCGGGTCGGCGACCGTACCGGGGTAGGCGGTGAAGGTCCGCAGCCGGGGCAGTCCGATGACGGGAGCGAGACTGAACGGCTCCTCGTCCCATACGCCGATGTTCAGGACCTCCAGCCCGGGGTGGGCGGCGGCCTCGATGCTTCGCAGGCTTTTGTGGTGGACCCAGGCCACCGCCGACGGCTCCTCGTCCCCACGAGGACGGCGGCGGCGGGGCCGCGCGTCGGGCCCGTGCAGGACGAGATCCGTGAGGGAGTCGGCGACCAGGCCGGCGCCGATGTTCTCCTCGTGGCTGAGGATGATGATCTGCCCCACGTGTCCACGCGGGCCCGGGGTCAGGTCGACGGCGAGCCGGTCGCCGCCGCCGTTGTCGCCGAAGGCGATCCAGCCGGGTGAGCCGACCAGACCCTGCACGGCGGCGGCGGGCGGGGTGACGACCGCCTCCTTCGCCGCGAACCGCCACAGGGACGGGCGGGACGGCACGTCGGCGATGTACAGGTCGTCCAGGGAGAAGAGCTCGCAGCCGACCGCCATGCCCTCACGCTCAGCCGCTTCGTAGTCGCCGTCCCAGTCCTCCCAGCGGGCCCGCGTCACCCGGTAGAGCACCTTGAGCTCGTCGGGCAGCGCGACACCGAGGCGGGCCTCCGCGGCGGCGATCTCTTCCGCCGTGGCACCGATGGCGCCGGGTATCCGCTCGCGGAGCGTCCGCTCCAGCAGCGCGAGATCGACGGTCGGGGCAGGCACCGCGCCGGGCACCGGCTCGGGCAGGCGGCGCCAGGGCTCGGGGAGGGCGCCCTCGACCAGGACCAGCGAACCGGGGTGCGCACTGCCGATGCTGTCTTCCACGGCGGGGCTGGGACCCAGCAGCCGGAGTACGGTCCTCCCGGTCGGTTCGATCTTGACCGTGAACGAGACGCCCTCGACGCCGAGGTCCACGAGCGCGCCCTGCACCCGCCGCACCGCGTCGAACTCGGCCTGCATGTCCTCGACCTGAGCGGCCCGCCCCGGCTGCGGCGCCGGCCGCCTCAGGGGCACGCTCCACGCGCCCTGGCTGATCTGTCCCGCCACCTGGCCGCCGGCGGCGAAGGCCTCCGCCTTGTCGGCGCGCAGAAGCCTCACCAGAGGTTCCCAGGTGGCGAAGTCGTGCAGCGGGGACAACGGGACCTCCGGTGGTTGCGGCGAACGGCGAACGTGGCGCGGTGATTATGCGCGAGCGCCGCGCCCCAGCTGCGGCCCACCCCAGTTGCTTAAATCGTTTCATTCGATCCATGGAACGAATCATGGACCGCCTATTGACCGGATTCGATCCGGAACCCTAACCTCCGGGCAATCTCATTGAAACCTTTCACGAACCGAAGGTTGTGCACCATGGCGCGGGACTTCTCACGGCGAAGACTTCTCCAGGTCGGCGGCACCATGGCCGCCTCCGTCGTCCTGTCCGGGCCCACGGCCTTCGCCGCCCCCGGTCAGGGAAGCCTGGCCGGGGCCGCGGGGAAGCCGCCCGCGCCGACCGGGATGCTCGCGGATCTGCTGCCGCGGGCACTCGGTACGAGCGCCGGCCAGAACCCTCGCTTCAGCTGGCAGGTGCCCGACTTCGGGGCGGGTACCGTGCAGCGCGCCTACCAGTTGCAGCTGGCGGCCACGCCGGGCGGCTTCGAGGCCGACGAGCTGGTGTGGGACTCCGGGAAGCGGACGTCCGCCGACTCCACGGCCGTACCGTACGGCGGGCCGGCGCTGAAGCCCCGTACGGCCTACTGGTGGCGGGTCAGCAGCTGGGGTGAGAAGCGTTCGGCCTGGTCGGAGCCCGCGCTGCTGGCCACCTCGGTCGAGGACGAGTGGAAGGCCGAGCCGATCTGGGTGCCGGCCGGGCCGGTGATGACCGACGGCACCCTCACCGTCCGCGTGAAGATCACCACCGTGGCGGCCGGGATCTGGTTCCGGGCCACGAACACCGCCAACAACTACATGTGGCAGCTGCGCGCGGGCAGCACCGGTGTGCTGCGCAAGCACGTCTGCGTGGGCGGTACGTACACCGTGCTCGGCGAGGTCAGGCTGCCGTTCGCGGTCACCGCCGGGGAGTGGGTGGAGCTGAGCCTCACCATGGCGGGCGCCACCTTCACCACCAGCGTGAACGGCACGGTCGTGGACACCACGACCGACTCCCGCTACGCCTACGGCAACATCGGGCTGCGCAACGGCCTCACCGAGTCCCAGACCTACGACCGGGTCACGTTCACCGCCGCCGACGGCACCGTCCTCCTCGACGACGACTTCGCCTCCGACAAGGGCACCTTCGCCACCGGCACGGTCTCCGGCGGCGTCCTCACCGTCCCGACCGGCGCCTCCTCGCTCTCCTCCTACGGGGCCGACGACACCTGGGCCCTGCTGCGCCACGAGTACGACACGGCGGCCGGCAAGGAGATAGCCGCGGCCGTCCTCTATGTGGCGGCCACCTCGCCGGACCCGGCCCGGCAGTACGTGGCCAAGGTGTGGAGCAACGGCACCACGGTCGGCTACGCCTCCGTCCGCTCCGGCGACGGGACCGCCTACCAGGCCTTCGACGTGACCTCCACGCTGCGGGCCGACGGAAAGGCCAACGCGCTGGCGGCGCTGTGCTGGACCACCTCGCAGCAGAAGTTCCTGGCCCAGCTGGAGATCACGTACGCGGACGGCAGCCGGTCCACCGTCGCCTCGGGTGACCGCTGGAAGGCGCGCCGCCAGGCCGGGTTGCTGCCCTCGAAGGGCAGTGCGGGCAGCAGCTACTTCACCGTTCCGCAGGAGTACTGGGATCTGCGCCGCGAGCCCGTGGGCTGGACGAAGCCCGGCTTCGACGACGCCGACTGGCTCGCGCCGGTGGTCCGTACCGCGATCGACGGCCTCGTACCGGCGCTGATCGAGGCGATCCGGCCCCACGGCGTCACCCCCGCCTCCGTCACCCGGGTCGCCGACGGCCGCTGGCTGGTCGACCTCGGCCGGGAGATCGTCGGCGGGCTCGCCCTGGAGGTGACCGGCGGCGCCGGCGACACCGTCGAGGTGCGGCTCGGCGAGGAGCTGAACTCCGACGGCACGGTCAAGTACCAGTTGCGCGCCACCAACACGTACCGCGAGGTGTGGACGCTGCGGGACGGCGAGCAGCGCTTCGAGCACTGGGGCTACCGCGGCTTCCGCTGGGCCGAGCTGCGCACGACGCTCGACCTGTCGGAGGCGGTCGTCACCGGGCGCGCCTGGAAGCTCGACTGGGAGGACTCCGACGCCTCCTTCCGCAGCTCGGACGCCGATCTGGACCGGGTCTGGGAGCTGTGCCGCTACTCCATCGAGGCCACGCGCGGCGACCTCTACACGGACACGCCCACCCGCGAGCGCGGCCCGTACGAGGGTGACGCGCTGATCAACCAGCTCTCCGAGTACGGCGTACAGCGCTCGTACGCGCTGGCCCGCTGGTCGAACGACTATCTGGTCCGCAAGGGGACCTGGCCCACCGAGTACCGGCTGATGTGCGCGATCTCCGCGTGGGAGGACTATCTCGCCACCGGCGACGACCGGCAGCTCGCCAAGGACTACGACCTGCTCACCGCGAAGAACCTCACGTCGTATCTGGACTCCGACGGTCTGGTCCACAAGGCGCCCGGCAGCTCCAGCCAGAACCTCGGTGATCTGGTCGACTGGCCCACCGCCAGCCGTGACGGATACGTCTTCACCAACGTCAACACGGTCGTCAACGCCTTCCAGTACGCGGCCTTCGAGGCCCTCGCCCAGTGCGCGAAGGCCCTCGGCAAGGACGACGACGCGACCGCCCTGCACAGCCTGGCCGGCGCTCTCGCCACGGCCATGCGCGCCAAGCTGCTCGACAGCGCGGGCGGGCGTTTCCTCGACGGCGTCGGCACCACCCACAGCGCCCAGCACGCGACCGCGTTCCCGGTGGCGCTGGGTGTCGCGGACGCGCTGGACGAGGAGGTGCTGGCCAGGCTGGGCGACACCCTGGCGGCGGGCGGCATGAAGGTGAGCGTGTACGGCTCGCAGTTCCTCCTGGACGCGCTGTTCCGGCTGGGCCGCTCCGACGCGGCGCTCGCCCTGCTCACCTCGACGGCGACCAACTCGTGGCTGCACATGCTGGACGCGCTGAAGGCCACCATCGTCACCGAGGCGTGGGACCCCGCGCTGAAGTCCAACTTGACGCTCTCCCACGCCTGGGCGTCCGCGCCCGCCAACGCGGTGGCCCGGCACGTCCTCGGTGTCCAGGTCAGCGAGCCGGGCGCGGCCGGGTTCCGGATCCGGCCCAGGACCGGCTCGCTCACCGAGGCCGAGGGAACCGTGCCCTCCGTGCGCGGGCCGGTCTCGGTCCGGGTGAGCCGCTCCGGGGACACGCACACGACTCGGGTGACCGTGCCGCCGAACTCGCGTGCCGTGCTGGAGGTGGAGATCGGCGACGCCGATCCGAAGGCGTACCAGGTGAAGGGGACGGCACCCGGCAGACAGGGGCGGGTGAAGGTCGAGTCGTTCACCGATCTCACGGGCACGGTGCTGCGGATCGGACCGGTCGGCTCGGGCCCGACGGAGGTGCGACGCACGGTCTCCTGAGCCGGCGGGGCGCGGCAGAAGTGACAGAAACCCGGACCACGGGCCCGGGCTGAGCTAGCCTCAGCCTTTTGGGGGGCGAACTGAGGTACGTCGAAAGTCACTTCGGGGGTGTTGTGTCAGACCAGCGGCCGGTGCCGGCAGGTTCGGCGGCAGACCGGGCTCGGGCGCTGCGGGAGGCAGGGGCCCTGCCCCCGCGCCCCGGCGACCCGGACCGTATCGGTCCCTATGTGCCGCTGGGGCTGCTCGGCAGCGGGGGCATGGGGCGCGTCTATCTGGCGCGCCCAGTGGACGGCGGCCCCGATCTCGTCGCGGTGAAGGTGATCAGGCCCGAGTACGCGGAGGACCTCCGTTTCCGCCGCCGGTTCGAGCACGAGGCGTCGGTCCACAGCCGGGTGCGCACCCCGCGTATGCCACGGCTGTCCGGCACGGGCTTCCGGGACGAACTGCTGTGGATGGCCACCGAGTACCTCCCGGGGCTCGATCTGGCGGCCGCCGTGCACGAGGACGGTCCGCTGCCCGCCGTCGCCGTCCGGCGGCTGGTGGCGGAGCTGGGGCAGGCGCTCGCCGACCTCTCCGCCGCAGGGATCGTGCACCGGGATCTCAAGCCGTCCAACGTGCTGCTGTCCGCGCGGGGCGCGCACGTCATCGACTTCGGCATCGCGAAGGCCGCCGACGCGAGCGCGATCACCGGCACGGGCAACCGGGTGGGCACCCCGGCCTACATGTCCCCGGAGTACCTGCGCACGGGCGAGTGCGACACGGCCTCCGACGTGTTCTCCCTGGCCTGCACCCTGGTCTTCGCGGCGACCGGCAGCGCCCCGTTCGGGGACGGCACGGGCGTCGACGTCATGCACCGGGTGGCCTTCGAGGAGCCCAACCCGAAGGTGATCACCGAGATGGCGGCGGCCGACGCCGCTCTCGCCGCACTGCTCTCCGCCTGCCTGGCCAAGGAGCCGGGGCACCGGCCCACGCCGCAGCAGCTGATCCAGGCGGTCGGGCACGGCTCCGGGGAGCGCGAGGCGGCCGGACCGTCCGAGACGTCCGGCTGGCCCGGCCCGCTCGGCGGCAGAGTGCTCGCCCGGCAGCAGGCGTACGAGGTGCTGCGTCGGCTTCCCCTCGAACAGCCCGGCCCCGAGCCGGCGAACGAAGCGCCGAGCCCGTCGGCCGACGCACCGGCCCAGGGGTTACCTCCGACGCGGCCCCGCACCGGAACACACCGCAGGCGGATGCTGGTCGGCACCGCGGGCCTGACCGTCTGCGCGGTGGCCGCCGGTGTCCTCGTACTCACCCTCCGGGAGCCCGACACCAGCGTCGCCTCGCCGGAGACGGGTACGGCGACCGCGGTCGGCGACCGGCCCGGCGACGGCGCCCCCGCGACCGCGACCGGCGACCCGCGGAGCGGGGCCGCCCCGGACGGCGGGTCCGACGTCTCGGAGGTGTCCGGCGAAGGAGACGGCGAGACGGCCGACGACGACGGCACCACGAGTTCCGACGAGTCCGACCCCGACTCGGGCCCGGACAGCGGCTCCGACGACCGGCCCGGCGATTCCTCCACCACCCCCGCCACCGAGACGAGCGCCCCGCCCGAGGTCACGCCGTCCCCGAGCGACGTGTCGACCGAACCCGCGACCCCGGCCTGGATCTCGGACTGCGCCTACTACTCGGGCAACGGACGCACCCGACTGGGGCAGAGCGGCAAACGCGTGCTGCAGGTGCAGTGCATCCTGACCAAGCGCGGGTACGGCGTCGGAGACGGCGGCTTGGACGGCGAGTTCGGCAGCGGGACACAGGCCGCGGTGCAGCAGTTCCAGAGCGACAGGGGGATGGTCGCCAACGGCGTCGTCCAGCGCCGTACCTGGGTCGCGCTGCGCGCCACGGAGTGATCTCCCCGGCCGCCGGACCCCGCCGGACCCCGTCGGATACCGCCGGATTCCGCCGGGGCACCGCGACCGGCGGCCTCGCTCATTCGACGAACAGCCCCCGCGCCGCGGCCCGCGCGTCGAACTCCTCCAGGCGGGCCTGGGCGTCCGGGAGGGCGTCGCACATCGCCTCCAGGAGGACCTGGCCCAGCAGCATGGGCGCGCTCACGGTGTCGAAGACCAGGCCGGTGCCCACGGCGGCGGGCAGGAGCAGATCGCTGTGGGCGGCGACCGGGGCGAACGTACCGTCGGCGATGGTCACGACCGTCAGGCCCACGCTTCGGGCGTGGGCGAGCGCGTCGAGGAGTTCGCGCGGGTGGCGTGGCAGTGCGAAGCACAGCAGCGCGTCGGCGCCGGCCTGCCGGGCCGCGTCGATGCGGTCGGTGAGCAGTGAGCCGCCCTCGTCGAGCAGGCGGACGTCGGGGTGGACCTTCGCGGTGAAGTAGGCGAAGCCGCGCGCCTGGGAGGCGGAGGCGCGCAGCCCGAGCACCGGCAGCGGCCGGGAGGCGGCGAGCAGCCGGCCCGCGCGTTCGACGGGTTCGGGGTCCTCGAGCAGGGACGCCAGATGCCGCAGGTTGTCGATCTCGGCCTGGACGGCCTGCTGGTACGGGTTCCGCGACCGTCCGTCGACGGCGTTCGCGGCGGGTGCGACATCCCGCAGGAGGGCGCGCAGGGCGGGATAGCCGTCGAAGCCGAGGGCGACCGCGAAACGGGTCACCGACGGTTGGCTCACTCCGGCGAGCCGGGCCAGTTCCATGCTCGACAGGAAGGGCACGTCGGCCGCCTGCCGGACCAGGCAGTGTGCGATGCGGCGCTGCGTCGGGGTGAGCCGACGGCCCTCGAAGAGCTGTTGCAGTCGCGCGGACGCGCCGACTCCACCGGATCTCTCGGTGCCGACAGCGTCAGTCATCTGATCCCCCAGCCGGTCGTCGTGTTCGGTCCCCTCCCCCTGCCCGGCCAGGTGGCGTGCCGGGCAGGAGCGGAGGCGGACGGTGCGGTTGTGGCCGGGCCGGTCAGCTCTCGAGGCCGGCCGACTTCAGCCAGTCCTCGGCGACGGCGCTCGCGTCCTCCTTGTCGTTGACGAGCTTCTTCATCATCTCCAGCAGGTCCTCGGTGGTGAGCTTGGCCGAGACGGCGTTGAGCGCCTCCTTGGCCGTGTCGTTCACCGCGTCCTTGTAGACGAGGGGCGTGACGTTCTGCGAGGAGAAGAGGTGCTCGGGGTCCTCCAGCACCACCAGCTTGTCCTCGACGATCGCGGGGTCGGTGGTGTAGAGGTTGGCGGCGTGCACGTCGTTCGAGTTCAGCAGCTTCACCAGGGTGCTCTGGGCGCCCGCGTCGAGCGGCTGGAACTTCTTGAACTTGACGCCGTAGACCTTCTCCAGGCCGACACCACCCTGGGTGCGGGTCTTGAACTCCGACCCGGCCCCGATCGTCATGTCGCCCGCGACCGGCTTGAGGTCGGCGAGCGTCTTGAGGTCGTACTTGGCCGCGGTCTCCGCCGTGACGGTGACCGAGTCCTTGTCCTCGGCCGCCGCGGAGTCGAGTATCTCCACCGATGAGGGGAGCTTCTCCTTCAGCTCGGCGTTGATCTCCTCGGTGCTGGTCGCGGTGCTCTTCTCGTCGACCGCCACCGACAGCAGGGCGCCGTTGTACTCCGGGAAGACTCCGATGCCGCCCTTGACGACCTGGTCGTAGTAGACCTCGCGGGCCCCGATGTCGAACTTCCGGGTCACTTTCAGGCCCTTGCTCTCCAGGGCCTGTGAGTAGATCTCGGCGAGCAGCTGGTTCTCGGGGAAGTTGGCCGAGCCGACGATGATGGCCTTGCCGTCGCCGCCACCGCTGTCGCCCGCCAGCGGATTGTCGTCACTGTCGCCGCCGCCGCCGCAGGCGGTCAGCGTGAGGGCGGTGATCAGGCCGAACGCGGCGCCTCGGTAGATGCCTCTCATGGGTGTTTCCTTTCTGAGGGGTTCGGGATGCGCACTGCTCAGGACTTCGACGATGCCGGGGCCCGCAGGCCGGGCGAGACGACGACGCGCCGCAGCCCGGTGAACAGGACCTGGACGATGAGCGCGAGGGCGACGACGACGGCGGAGCCGCCGATGACCAGCTCGTAGTCGTTGCGGGAGAGTCCGTCGACGATGTAGCGGCCCAGGCCGCCGAGACCGGGGTAGGCGGCGACGGTCGCGGTGGCGACGACCTGGATGGCGGCGACCCGCAGTCCGAGGAGGATCAGCGGCAGCGCCATCGGCACCTCCACCCGGGTCAGGATCTCCCACTCGGTCATGCCGACCCCGCGTGCGGCGTCCCTGGCCGCGGGGTCCACGCCCCGCACTCCCTCGAAGGTGTTGATGAGGATGGGCGGGACCGCGAGCGCGACCAGGGCGACCAGGACCGGCGCGGTGCTGAGCCCGGCCAGGGTGACGACGAGGACGACCAGGCCGAAGGTGGGGATCGCCCGCGCGAGGTTCGCCACGCTGGCCACGGCGAACGCGCCGCGGCCGGTGTGCCCGACGAGCAGTCCGAAGGCCAGCCCGATCACGGCGGCGAACAGCAGCGACAGTCCGCTGTAGGTGAGGTGCTCCAGGAGCCGCTGCGGGATGCCCTCGTCGCCCTGCCACTGCGCCGAGGACGTCAGCCAGTCCCCCACGAGCTCCATCTGGTTCAGGAAATCGTTCATGCCGACGTCACCTTGTTCCTGGACCACGGGGTGAGCAGCCGCTGCGCCAGCACCAGCAACGCGTCGGTGGCGAGCGCGAGCAGCATGATCAGCACGATCGCGGTGAGGATCGGGGTGGGGAAGTCGAGTTGGAGGCCGCGGGTGATGTAGTACCCGAGGCCGCCCTGGCCGATCAGCTGTCCCACGGCGACGAGGCTGATGGAGGAGACGGCGGCGACGCGTACGCCGGCGATGACGACGGGTACGGCGATCGGCAGCTCGACCTGGATGACGCGGCGTACGGCGCCGAATCCCATCGCGGTGGCCGCGAGCCGGACCGGTTCGGGGACCGAGGCGAGACCGTCCACGACGTTGGGCACCAGCACCGACAGGGTGTAGAGCGTCAGCGGGATCATCACCGTCTGCTCGGTCAGCCCCGTGTAGCGGACGAAGATCATGAACAGGGCGAGCGACGGGACCGAGTACATGATGTTGGAGACGGTCAGCACCGGCGGGTACAGCCAGCGCCAGCGGTGGCACAGGATCCCGAGCGGCACGGAGATGATCAGTCCGAACAGCACGGGCAGCAGGCCGAGTCTGAGGTGGATGCCGGTGTAGTCGGCCAGTTCGGCGGTGTGGTCGGCTATCCACTGCCACCGGATCAGCGGTTCGTCGTCGTTCATCGGTCACCGCCGCCCGGGGTGTCGGCGGAGGTCTTCCCCACGGTCGCCCTGCTCTCGCTCGACGCGGACTCGGCCTCCGTCGAGGCCTGCTCCCCCGCTGCCGCCTGCACGGCGGTCGTCCCGGCGGACAGCTCGCAGGCGTCCGCGACGCCGACGACCGCGCCCTCCGCGTCGACGCCCACCGCGAGGCGGGCGGGCGACAGCAGGGCCGAGTCGAGGGCGGCACGTGCCGAGTCGCCGACGAGGCTGAAGGTGTGGCCGAGCGGGGTCAGGGAGGCGTCCGCGAGGGTGCCGCCGTCCGCCAGTTCGGCGACCGAGGCCCAGCCGAGCGGTCGTCGGCCCTCGTCGACGACGAGGACCCAGGGCTCGTCCGCCGCGCGGGCCTGCGCGACGGGCGCGGTGGCCGGCAGCACCGGGCCGTCGCGCAGCGGCAGTTCGGCCGCGTTGACGAAGGACAGCCGGCGGATGCCCCGGTCCTGGCCCACGAAGTCGGCCACGAAGTCGTCGGCGGGGTGGGCGAGCAGCCGCTCGGGGGTGTCGAACTGGGCGAGCTTGCCGCCCGTTCGGAACACGGCGATGTTGTCGCCGAGTTTGATCGCCTCGTCGATGTCGTGGGTGACGAAGACGATCGTCTTGTGCAGTTCCTTCTGCAGCCGGATGAACTCGGCCTGCAACTCCGCCCGTACGATCGGGTCGACCGCGCTGAACGGCTCGTCCATGAGCAGCACCGGCGGGTCGGCGCACAGCGCCCTGGCCACTCCGACGCGCTGCTGCTGGCCGCCGGAGAGCTGGTTGGGGTAGCGCTTGGCCATCTCGGCGGGCAGGCCCACTAGTTCCAGGAGTTCCGCCGCCCGGGTCCGGGCCTTCTTCTTGTTCCAGCCCAGCAGCATCGGAACGGTCGCTATGTTGTCCAGGACGGTGCGGTGCGGGAACAGCCCCGCGTGCTGGATCACATACCCGATGCCCCGGCGCAGTTCGGGCGCGTTCACCTCCCGGATGTCGCGTCCGCGCAGGCTCACCGTGCCGGCGGTCGGCTCCACCATGCGGTTGATCATGCGCAGGGTGGTGGTCTTGCCGCAGCCGGAAGGACCGACCAGGACCGTGATGCCACCCTCGGCCAGCTCCAGGGACAATTCGTCCACCGCTGTCGTGCCGTTTGGATAATTTTTGCTCACCGCGTCGAATCTGATCAAGACTGCCCCTTACCCGACTGCATATTGTCATGCAGAGTTGCCGGTGACTGAATGACAGTCAATGGCCTCCCGTGAACGACACGTTACGTTCACGCAAAGCCAGGCCGGGAGTGCCCGAACTGCGAACGCTTTGAGGCTTATTCACAGTTTCACCATGGGCCACTCGGACGGAGGGAGACATCCATGCAACCGGTCTGGTTCACGTTCCTTAACGGCTCGGACATCGAGCAGCTGGAACTGACCGATATCGAGATACTTGACGCCGTAGAGGACGGGCTGCGCGGCTACGTCGCCCCGCTCGCGCCGGCCGGCGTCAAGATCGTGGGCGACCGCGGCCTCTCCCTCTCCGACATCGCGCTGGGCGCCGCCATGCTGAGGAAGACCGAGGAACGGGGCCTCGGCCAGAATCTGCGGTTCTCGTGACGGGGCCGACCGGGCCGACGGAGGTCGTGGTCGACGGGCGGACCCTGTCGTACGGCGATGTCGTGGCCGTCGCCCACCACGGCGCCCGGGTCGTCCTGGCCGAGGAGGTGCTCCCCCGGCTGGCCCGCGACCGGGCCGTCGTGGACGACGTCGTCGACCGCCAGGTGCCGACGTACGGTCTGACGACCGGGCTCGGCAGCCGCTCGTCGTACGCGCTGCCGCGCGAGGAGCTGGAGGACTTCAGCGTCCGTACGGTCCGGGGGCGTGCCAACGCGGTCGGCGAACCGCTGCCTGTGCCCGTCGTACGGGCCGCCCTGCTCGCCCGGGTGAACGGTCTGGCAGGCGGGGGCAGCGGGGTGCGGCCGGAGATCCCGCGGCTGCTCGTGGGGCTGCTCAACGCGCGGGTGCATCCGGTGATCCCCGAGGTGGGGTCGATCGGCGCCTCGGATCTGTGCCAGCTGGCCCATGTCGGGCTGGTCGTCATCGGGGAGGGCACCGCCGAGTCCGGCGGCGAGGTGCTCGACGGCGCCACGGCCCAGTGCGGGCGGGGCTCGCCCCGGCCGCACTGGGCCCGAAGGACGGGCATGTGCTGTGCGGCGCGAGCCCGCTGGCGGCCGGGCAGGGCGCTCTCGCCCTGCACGAGACGGGCGCCGTCCTCGCGCTGGCCCAGGCGGTCACGGCGCTCACCTACGAGGGCTTCCGGGCGAACACCAGTCCGCTCGACGCGCGGGTGCTGGAGCTGCGTCCCGCGCCCGGGCAGTCCCGCGCGGCAGGCGAACTGCTCGCCCTGCTGGACGGCGGTGAACTGACCGACCCCCGCGCCGCGCGACGGGTCCAGGACCCCCTGAGTCTGCGCTGCGCGGCCCAGGTCCACGGGGCGGCGTACGCGGCACTGGACTTCGCCGCCGCCGCGCTGGACCCGGAACTGAACGGCTGCGGCGACAACCCGGTGGTGCTGGCCGACAGCGGCGAGATCCTCTCCTGCGGCAACTTCCACACCCCGGCCCTGGCCCTCGCCCTGGACACCGTCGCGCTGGCGCTCACGCAGACCGCGGCGCTCTCCGCGGAGCGCATGCGACGGCTGCTCGACCCCGCCGTCAGCGGACTGCCCGCGAACCTCTCGCCGCACGGTCCGGAGCGCTCGGGCTTCGCGCCGCTGACCAAGACGGCACAGGCCCTCGTCGCGGAGATCCGCCTGCGGTCCGTACCGGTGTCCACCG
>NZ_JAEMUX010000109.1 GCF_016598475.1 Streptomyces adelaidensis | reverse complement strand
GTAGGGCTGCGCGCCCTCGGGGCGGAAGCGGATCGGCTTCTCAGCTGCCCGGCGGTAGCGCTTGGACCAGGGCTTGCCGAGGTTGCCCGCCTTCAGGTTCGCCTTCAGCGTGGTGTAGGCGTCGCAGGTTTTCTTGATGACGTGCTGGGCGGCCTGCGCGCCCAGCCCCCACCGCTCCTTGACCTGGCTGTAGGTGTGCTCGCGCAGGGCGAAGTTTCGCCGCACGTCCCTCTCGAACGCCACCTGCGACGCCCAGGTCGCGGCCTCGTTGCAGGCGTGCAGGGTTGCCTCAAGTGCCGCCGCCTGTACAGGCGTCGGCAGCAGCTTCACCTGCACCACCAGCTTCACACCCGTGACGCTACCCGGTACCTCCGGTACCGGCATTCGAACACCGGGAACTACTCAGCGGACCCTCCGGGGCCTGTCTCCCGGCCGTGCTCCGCGCGGCAAGACTCAGCGGCGCTCCGCACCGCTCACCTCGTCGACGTAGGCGGGATTCACCAAGGTCATCGGCGCGAGGACCGGCCGCCGGTACTCCTCCACCAGGCCCACCGCGAACTCGGCCACCTGCCGCCGCCACAACCGCTGATCCTGGAAGTCGCCGGTCGGCACCTCCACGATCTCCCGCAGCACGTAGCCGATCATCTCCGGATCGAACACCAACGCCTCGGGCCACCGCCCCCGCAACTCCTCCACCAGCGTCGTCTTCCCGCTCCCGAAGGCCCCGTTCACCCACACGATCATTCGCCGACCGCCTCGTCGACGGAAGGAAGACCCAGGTTGCTCGCGAAGGCCGCGAGTGCGGCGAAATCGGGGTCGCGCAGGCCGAGTCGGGGATCGATGCGGTGCAGCAGAGCGGGGCCTCCGTGGTGGGTCGTCACGAAGACACGGTCGCCGTCACCCAGTTCGTCGTCAACCCAGGCGAAGGGGCGGCCGGCCGCGTGCTCGACGAGGTGGGGCGTCTTCCAGAACACTCTGAGCGATGCGGAATTCTCCTCCGGCCACCCGTCCGACGCCTCCGGCCAGCGCACCACCGGCAGCTCCGGCAGGCCGAGGACAGGAGCGATGTACGTGTTCGCCTCGCTGCCCCAGGTCGTCGCCCACACCAGGTCGAACAGCTCGCCCAGGTCGAGCAGCCGGCGCCCGTGGTCCGCGTTGAGCCAGACCCGTAGCGGCTTGACGTACGCCGCCGGCTCTCCCGGATGCTGGGCGATCCAGCCCTCCGGCTTCATCCGGTGCGTGGTGTAACCGACGGGCCGCCGCTCCGGCTTCGCGGCATACGGGTTCAGCGGACCGTCCACGTCCAGGTAGAGGAGAGGGCGGCCCATCACGGTGTCGGGTCGCGCCGTGTGGTCGTCCACTGGGCGAGCAGGCGGCGGGTGGAGGACGTCGTCGGATCGTCGGGGCCGAGGACGCGTTCCATCGCGTCGACTACGGCGGTCATGTCGGCCACGGCCTCGTCGGCGGCGGCGACCGTCCCGCCGGCGCGGTCGTGGCGCAGGATTGCCAGTGAACTGCGGGCGATCAACGTCACGTTGTGGTCGGCGCCGACGTGCTCGGTGGCCATGGTGACGAGGTCGACGTAGGCGGCCTCCGCCTCGTCGGTGCGGCCGTCCTGGTTCAGCCACTCGGCGTGGGAGTAGCGGGCGGCGAGGGTGTCGGGGTGGCCGGGGCCGAGGACGCGGGTGAGGTCGGCGGTCAGGTCCGCCATCGCGGTGAGGCGGTCGGGCAAGTCGCCGGACTCGCCGCGTATTTGGAGGCTCAGGCAGCGGGAGGACAGGGTGTCGGGGTGGTCCGCTCCCTGTACGCGGACCAGGTCCGGCAGTACGGCGTTCCGGCGGAACACCGCGAGGCCGGGCTGCCCCTGCTGGAGGCACGCCGCCGCCGACAGGGCGCGGGCGCGCAGCACGGCGGGCTCGTCGCCGCCGAGCCGCCACTGCGCCGCGGCGACCGGGAACGGGACCTCGCGGGACGCCATGCGTACGAGTACGACGACCGCGCCCAGCGTCACACAGAGGTGGATCCAGAGCGTCCCGCCCATCGGTACGAACAGGGCGCCCACACCGGCGGCCACCAGGCCGCCCAGCGGCCGGCGCCACGCCGTCGACACACGTCGTCCCTGCCGCACACGTCGCATTCGAACATCATTGCGCCACCGCTGATCAAAGGGAAGATCCACGTACGAGGCAGCGGCAGCGGCAGCGAGCCTCACCCCGGCCAGACGATCGCCTGCACCTCGCTGTACGCGTGCAGCGCGTACGACCCGACGTCCCGGCCCACGCCGCTCTGCTTGAAGCCACCGAAGGGGGCCTCCATGTTGCGGCCGACCGTGTTGACGCCGACGCCGCCCGCGCGTAGCCGGCGGGCGACGCGGAACGCGCGGGCCACGTCGCCGGACCAGACGTAGTCGATGAGGCCGTAGTCGCTGTCGTTGGCGAGGGCGACGGCCTCCTCCTCGTCGTCGAAGGGGAGGACGACGACGACCGGGCCGAAGATCTCCTCGCGGACGACACGCATGTCGGGGGTGCAGTCGGCGAGGAGGGTGGGGGCGACGTAGAAGCCGCGCTCCAGCGGCGGGCGTTCGCCGCCCGTCACCACCCTCGCGCCCTCCTTGCGGCCCAGTTCGACGTACGACTCGATCCGGTCGCGGTGGGCCGCCGAGATCACCGGTCCTACCACCGTGCCCGGCTCGCGGGGGTCGCCCACCGGCAACCTCCCGGCGTACGCGGCGAGTTGGGTCACCAGCCGGTCGTACACGCCGCGTTGGGCGATGACCCGGGTCGGTGCCGTGCAGATCTGTCCGCTGTAGAAGGAGAAGGTGGTGGCGATGCCGGAGACCGCCGAGCCCAGGTCCGCGTCGTCGAAGACGATGGCCGCGCCCTTCCCGCCCAGCTCCATCAGCTGGCGCTTCATCCCGCGCCCGCACACCTCCGCGATGCGTCGGCCGACCGCCGTCGAGCCGGTGAAGCTGACCATGTCGACGTCCGGGGAGTCCACGGCCGCCTCACCGGCCTCAGGACCCGACCCGCTCACCACGTTCACCACACCCGGCGGGACGCCCGCCGCCTCCAGTGCCTCGGCCATGCGGTAGACGGAGAGCGGGTCCTGCGGCGCCGGTTTCACGACCACCGTGTTGCCCATGGCCAGGGCGGGCGCGATCTTGCCGGCCGGGTTGGCCCAGGGGTTGTTGTACGAGGTGACGCAGGTGACCACGCCGACCGGCTGGCGGATGGCGAGGGCGCCCATCACGGCCGCCTTGCCGAAGGGGCCCGCCTCGTTGATCTGGGGGGCGATCGGCTCCTCCACCGGTTCGACGCGCGCGTAGCGCTGGAAGCGGGCCGCGCCCACGCCCACCTGCATCGCGCGCGCCGTGCCGGTCGTCGCGCCCGTCTCCGCTCGGGCGAGTTCGGCGTACGGCACGAGGTCGCGTCGTATCAGCTCCGCCGTGCGGGCCAGGACGGCGGCCCGCTCGGCGGCGGGCGTCCGGGACCACGGGCCGAGGGCCTCCCGGGCAGCCGCGGCGGCCGCGTACACCTGTGTACGCGAGGCTTCCGGTGCCCACCCGACGGCGCCCTCGGTCGCCGGGTCGACGATTTCGTAGGATCGCCCGCCGTCCGGCTCGACCCACGAGCCGCCGATGAACAGCTTCTGGCGCCGGCCGGCGGAACTCACCTCGTACTCACCGTCCGGGTGTCCCGCCCCGACCGCAGCACCTTTCCGGGGACCGCCCCGGTCACCGCGTCGTCCCGGATCGCCTCGACGCCGTTGACCCACACGGCCCGTACGCCGATCGCCTTGGAGTCGAGGCGCGGACTGTCGCCCGGCAGGTCCTGCACCAGGGTGGCCTTGGCGGCGTCGACGCGCTCCGGGTCGAAGAGGACGAGGTCGGCATGCCACCCCTCGGCGATACGCCCGCGCTCACGGAGGCCGAAGAGGCGGGCCGGGTCGTCGGTCAGCATCTTCACGGCCTGTTCGAGCCCGACCAGTTTCCGGCCGCGCAGACAGTCCCCGATGAACCTGGTGGTGTACGGGGCGCCGCACATGCGGTCCAGGTGGGCGCCCGCGTCCGAGCCGCCGAGCAGCACGTCCTCGTGGCGCCAGGTCTCGGCGCGCAGGGTCCAGGAGTCGGGGTCGTTGTCGGTGGGCATGGGCCACAGGACCGTACGGAGGTCGTCGGCGGCGCAGATCTCCACCAGGCACTCGAACGGTTCCTGTCCGCGCTCCGCCGCGATGTCGTTCACGACCCGCCCGGTCAGGCCCTCGTTCGCCTCGCTGTAGGTGTCGCCGATGACGTACCGCCCGAAGTTCGTCAGGCGGCGGAACACACCGGCTTCCTTGGCGGAGCCCCGGCGCAGCATCTCGGCGCGGACGACGGGGTCGCGGAGCTTCGCCAGGCGTTCCGGGACCGGCAGGCCCAGGATCGGCCCCCAGCCCGGGATCAGGTTGAGCGCGCAGAACGTGCCGAGCGACATGTTCATGGGGGTGAGGATCGGCATGGTCAGCGCGACCACCCGGCCCCCGGCCTTCCGCGCCCGGTCGCTCGCCTCCAGCTGCCTGGGTACGCGTTCGGGGACGGCCGCGTCGATGGTCAGGACGTTCCAGTTGAGCGGGCGGCCGGCCACCGCGCTCATCTCCACGAAGAGGTCGATCTCGTCGTCGCTGAACTGGTCCAGGCAGCCCGCGACGATCGCCTCGATCTGGGTGCCCTCGTGCTCGCCCACGGCCCGCGACAGCGCGATCAGTTCGGCCGGTTTCGCGTGCCGCGAGGCGACGGGCTTGCCTTCCCCGTCACTGTGCGACGACGACTGCGTGGTCGAGAGCCCCCACGCGCCCGCCTCCATCGCCTCCTGCAACAGCCTTACCATTTCGGCCAGTTGAGCCTCACTCGGCTGCCCGCCCACGGCCTCCGGCCCCATCACGTACCGCCGCAGCGCACAATGCCCCACCATGAACCCGGCGTTGACCGCGATCCGCCCGTCGAGGGCGTCCAGATACTCCCCGAAGCCGTGCCAGGTCCAGGGCGCCCCCTCCTCCAGCGCGACCAGCGACATCCCCTCGACCTTGGACATCATCCGCCGCGTGTAGTCCGCGTCCTCGGGCCGCGCCGGATTCAGCGGCGCGAGCGTGAACCCGCAGTTCCCGCCCGCGACCGTCGTCACCCCATGGTTGAGCGACGGCGTCGCATACGGATCCCAGAAGAGCTGGGCGTCGTAGTGCGTGTGCGGATCGACGAACCCGGGCGCGAGCACCAGCCCACGCGCGTCCTCCGACGACCGCGCCTCCTCCGTCACCTCCCCGATGACGGCGATACGCCCGTCCCGTATCCCGACATCGGCGATGTACGCGGGCGCCCCTGTCCCATCGACGACGGTCACACCTTTGATGACATGGTCGAGCATGCCTTTGCCCTCCGGACGCCTCGTAACGATTCGGTGCCGCCGTGCCTTTCGCCTTTAGGGGCGCGAGGCTGTGTCATTTTGCGGCTCCGCCGCGTGAGCGCGACCAGCCCCCACCGACCCCCAGCCGCCACACAACCTCAGCCCGCCGCCCGGAACCGCGAAGTCCGGTGCACAGGATCCGTATCGATCTTCGGAATGACGTGCTCCCCCACCAGCCGAATCGTCTGCAAGGTCGCCTCCTTCGGCACCCCCACCGGCAACCCGAAGCTCAACTGATCCGCCCCGGCCTGCTCCCACCGCTTGCACTGCCGGACCACCTCGTCCGGATCACCGCAGATCAGCAGCTCTTCCTCGATGAGCAGTTCGATGAACTCCTCGTTGTACTCGGGCAGCGTCTCCGGCCAGACGGGAAAGCCGTCGGGTCGCGGGAAGGTGTCGTGGTAGCGGAAGACGAGCGACGGCAGATAGTGCAGCCCGCCGCTGACCGCGACCCGCACCGCCTCGTCGTGCGTGGGCGCGCAGATCGCGGTGGTCGTCACCATGACGTTGTCGTTGACGAAGTCGCCGATCGGCTCGGCGTCGACGATCGCCGTCTTGTACTGCTCCAGCACCCACTCCATGTCGGAGACCTTCTGCACACTGAAGCCGAGCACGCCGAGCCCCTTCTTCGCGGCCATGGAGTACGACGGGGGCGACCCGGCGGCGTACCACATCGCGGGGTGCGACTTCCCGTACGGCTTGGGCAGGATCTTGCGCGGCGGAAGGGACCAGTGTTTGCCCTGGAAGCCGACGTACTCGTCCTGGAGCCACATCTTGGGGAACTCGGCGATGGTCTCTTCCCAGATCTCCTTGGTGAAGTTCATGTCGGTCACCCCGGGGATGAAGCCGAGGATCTCGTGGGAGCCGGCCCCGCGTCCGCTGCCGAACTCGAAGCGGCCCTCGCTGAGGTGGTCGAGCATGGCGACCTTCTCGGCGACCTTCACGGGGTGGTTGACCTGGGCGAGCGGGTTGAAGATGCCGGAGCCGAGGTGGATACGGTCCGTCGCGTGCGCCAGGTAGCCGAGGAAGACGTCGTTGGCCGAGAGGTGCGAGTACTCCTCCAGGAAGTGGTGCTCGGAGGCCCAGGCGTACTTGAAGCCGGACTTGTCCGCCTGGATGACGTACTCGGTCTCCTCCATCAGCGCCTTGTGCTCCGCGAGTGGGTCCGTCTCGGCCCGCTTGCCCACGTATCCCTGTACAAAGAGCCCGAATTCCAAGGAGGTTCACCGTCCCACGGTCAGGTCTCCAGCTGTTTCTGACAGAGCGTCAGATCTCGACACGGCCGACTGTTCCACCGGCTCCGTGGAGCGTCAATAGCTGACGTAGCGTCAGATAGGCGTGATCACAGGCTGACTCCGGCCAGCCAGCCCCCGTCGATCACGAACGGCTGCCCGGTGATGTAGGAGGAGTCCTCGCAGGAGAGGAAGAGGGCCAGCCGGGCGACCTCCTCGGGGCGGCCGATCCGGCCGAGCGGCACGCGCTTGCGGTAGAGCTTCTCGACGGCCTCGGCGGACGCCCCGTCGCCCGGGTCGGTCATCGCGGTGTCGATGGACCCGGGGCAGACCGCGTTGACCCGGATGCCCTTGCGGGCCAGCTCCAGCGCGGCCACGCGCGTAAGGCCGACGATCGCGTGCTTGGTCGCCGCGTACGCGCCGACGTACGCCATGCCCGTCATCCCGGTGTACGAGGCGGTGTTGACGATCGTGCCGCCGCCGGCCGCCTCGATCTCGGGGGCCAGGGTCTTGATGCCGAGGAAGACACCGACCTGGTTGACCTGGACGACCCGCATGAACTCGTCGAGGGGAGTGTCGACGAGGGAGTTGAAGCGCAGCACGCCGGCGTTGTTGACCAGCCCGTCGACGCGCCCGTACGCCTCCTTGGCGGCGGCCAGCGCGGCCACCCACTCCTCCTCCCGGCTCACATCCAGGTGGACATGGAGCGCGCCCAGCTCCTTGGCGAGCCGCTCCCCGGGCTCGTCGAGCACATCCGCCACGATCACCTCGGCGCCCTCGGCGGCGAAGAGCCGCGCCTCCTGCTCGCCCTGGCCGCGCGCGGCGCCTGTGACGAGAACTACACGTCCGTCGAGCTTGCCCATGTGGACTCCCTTCGCGGTGCGTTGACCGAGGTCAGCGTACCGCTGAACCTGACGATTCGTCAGATAGGGCGTTGTCACTCGCATATGCAACCTCAAGTGACCGAGGAGTAGGGATATTTGACCCTGTCGGCAGCCTCTGAGAGACCCGATAATTCTCCATCGGAAGGTAAAGCCACCCCCAAGGAGAGCCGACCATGGCCAAGAGGCGCTTGAAGAACAAGAAGGTCCGGTACATCGCCATCGGCGCTTCACTCGTGACCGGCGCGGCCACCGTCACCATCCTGCTTCCGTCGGCCAACGCGGCCGACGCGAAGACGCCGGATCAGATCATGAGGATGTGCGAAAGGACCTCGGTCCTCAACGGGAAGCAGCAGACGACCCGCGACTTCGGGGCCAGTTTCGGAGACGGCTTCGAGTCCGACACATGTGATTTCGTCGAGACCAATTTCGAGACCTTCGACGGCCCCACGGAGAAGGTCACGGTCGACTTCCCCAACTGTGAGCCGAATGCCACGGAACCGTCGAAGGTGACCACCGAATACTCCAAGGCGGTGGCTCAGGGCCAGGGCAAGTACACCGTCACCCAGCAGGGGGCTCTCGGCGGCCTCTTCGGAGCACTGGGCGGCTCCTGGGTGAAGCACACGGCCACGCTGGACATGACCATCGAATCGGCCACCGCCAGCGAGTCGGAACAGCGCGAAGTACCCGTCGGCAAGGTCATGCACGTCACGTTCACCCCGAAGGTCCAGCGCATGACCGGCGAATGGCGGGTGCATCTCGACGCCGATCCCGGCAGCTTCGCGGTCAACCCGACGCCCGAGCAGAACTTCGTGGCCGAGGAGGTCGTCGAAGGGCCGGTCATCCTGGAGAGCGCGGCGGGCACGCCCGGACTCGCGGACGGCACCTCCAAGGCCGTACTGGAGGACTGCTGACCGACGACCGTCGGCCACACACGCCCCCACACACACGCCCCCACCCACACGCACGCCCCCACCCACACACATGCGCCCTCACCACACCCCCCACCCCACACGCTTCTCCCCCCACGGGACACCCCACTCCCGCTCCCCCACCGCCCGTCCCTCTCGGGACGACTCCCCCACCAGCCCTTTCCCCCTCGATCACTCTCGCAGGAGCCACACATGACACGCACCGGACGCAGCGGCAACCACCGCGGCAAGAAGAAGCGCATCACCCTCGCGCTGGCGCCGGTCGCCGCCCTCGGTCTGGCCGTCCCGCTGATGTACAGCGCGGGAGCCGCCACCCCCGACGAGGTGGCCACGGACTGCCGTACGGACTCGGACAAGCTGGCGAACTGCGAGTTCGTCGACGTTCAGTTCAAGGACAACAGTCTCGGCCCCAACGAACGGGTCACCAGCGTGACGGACAACTGCGGAAGCACCACCGCGGCGACCAAGTCCTTCAGCGGAACCGCCTCCGTGACCCGCGTCGTTCAGCTGGAGGACGGCTTCAGCGTGGACGGCAGCACCACGCTGGGTAACTCGTTCTTCGAGATCGGCGTCAAGTTCAGCACGCAGGAAATCAACATCAAGCGTGACGACACCACGTCCTCGTTCTCCTTCACCAGGAGCGACACGGTGAAGGCCGACCACGTGGCCTACTTCATGTGGTCCCACAAGCGCACGGACGTGAGCGGCTTCCTCCGGGCCACCTACAAGGACGCCCAGGACGGCCAGACCGTGTTCTTCTCGCCCAGCGAGGGAGCCACCGCCGTCCACGTCTTCTATCCGCAACTGCTGCCCAGCGGATCGCCGGACGGCCGCCTCTGGTTGCGCAATGTGCAGTGCGATACGGCCCAGGCCAACGGAACCTTCCTGAGCGAGGAAGAGGCCGACGCCGAGCCCGGATTCGGTGAGGGTGGCGAGAACGTGACCGATGTCGAGGTCCCGCTCTCGGATGTCGATATCACAGTGGAATAGCGGAACGGAAAACACGGCGAGCCCCCGTGCGGTGCGCGGGGGCTTTTTCGTGCGTATTCACTCACCCGTTCCAGCCGGCCGGATCAGCCGACTCAGTCATACGGGTCAACTGTTCTCAAATGCGAACCCCCGAGGTCGCTCCCAGCCACCGCAGGACCGCTTCCGTACTCCGCCGGGCCCCCAACTTGGCATAGATGTTGCTGAGGTTGTTGCGGACGGTCTTCTCGCTCAGTCTCAGCCGGAGCCCGATCTCCTGGGCGCCGAGGCCGGTGGAGAGCAGTTCCATGATCTGCCGTTCCCGGGGGGAGAGCAGGGAGCGCAGCCGTTCCCTCCCCTCCTCCTCCTCCGGCATCCGTCTGGCCGTGTCCCGCAGGGCGGCGCAGGCGATGGGCGAGAGATACGTGTGGCCGACCGTGGCGGCCATGACCGCCGAGGAGAGCATGCAGGTGCAGTAGTCGCCCTCGACGAGATAGCCGCCCCCGCCCCGGAACACCTCCACGACCGCCTCGCTGTCCCGGCGGGGGCTGACGACGATCACCGGCGCGCTCATGGAACCCATGGCCTTCAGCAGCCCGGGGAAAGCGGCCGACGGATCCTCGCAGCACAGGACGACCACGTCCACCTCGGTCTCGTGGAGCGCGCGGTACGGCGGCGGTATGTGCAGCACGCTGCCCACGTACCGGTCGTCAGGGGCCGGCCAGTCGTCGTGCGGCCAGTCGCCCTCGACGCAGGCGAGCGCGACGGACAGGCCGTGGGAGGCGGCCGTCGGGGGCAGGTGGGGTGGATGGACGGGGAGACGGGAGGGACGTGCGGGAGCGGGGTTCAGGTGCTGGGAAGTTCTGACGTGCCGGGGGGATCGCACTTCGCGTGTCCTTCCGCCGAAGCCATGACTCCCCTACATACGTGACTCCGGCGTAAGCTGTTCGAAATTTCAAGAACAAAGTGTCTGGCTGTCAGACAGGTACCCTGCGGCGGCGCCTACAGCAGCGGGGCGACCGCCTCCCCGAACTACCCTGTCCAGTCCGTTAGTTGGCTTCGACCGCGGCTGCGGGCAGATCCCAGTCCGGTCCTTCGGCGGAGCCGAGCCAGACCCGCTGACGGTTCGGGGCGACGGTGAGCCCGAACTCGGTCTGCGGCGGTGATCCGGCTCGCCGCCACGCACCGACCGCCTCCTCCACCGCGTCCCACAGCCGCTCCGGACCGCCCTGTCGCACCAGGAACCCGCCCTCGTCGTCCGGCACAAGCGTGGCGAACGACCTCGTGGCCAGGTCGACCACATGGTCCAGCATCGGACCGCGACCCGTGCTCATCCCGATGTACTGGGCGCCCGGTACGGCGAGTTGGGCGACGAACTGAGCTGTCCAGTCGGCCAGTACCTCGGGGCCGACCTGGGCCGGGCGCTCGTCCGCGTCCTGGGTCAGCAGGTCCGCGACGCCGGATGGACCGTATGGACCGTATGGGCCGGACAGAGCGGGCGCGGCGTGCGGACGGGCGATCATGAACGACCCCGTGCCGGGCAGGAACCGTCCTTCGGCCGTTCCGCCCTCGCCGACGGTCAGCCTCACCAGGCCCGATCCGTACAGCCGGGACTGGGTGATTCAGGTCCGGCGGTGCGCCCCTCCGATCGAGCAGATGCTGTCCGAGGCCGACCGGGAGGCTTGAGTACTGAAGCGTGGGCGAACCTGCACGGACTGGCCTTGCGTCTCTTCTGCGTGGGCGCTGGGTTCCCTGATCCGAAAGGCAGCAGCTCCCACACGTCGACCGCATAGCCAAGGCGCGTGTAGGGCGCGCTGTGGACCTCAAGGTGCGACGGACCGTCGACCGTCGGGTAGCAGCGCAGTGTGAGGACCTGTCCGGTGGAGGTCAGGAAAACATCAGCGATGGAGTGATCAAGTCGACGACCAGTTCGCCGGCGGCGGCATCGAGGCGGATATCGAGATACTCGGAGCCGTCGGGGGGAGCAGCCCCAGGCCGGCGTTTAACACACGTGCCTTTCGGTGGTCAGAAGGAGTCGTATGCCATCAGCGTGGCTGCGTCTGGAGGGGCGGAGTCGCCGTGATGGGCTATTACTGACGGTGCCGACCCGGTGCAGGTGCACGAGCGAAATGTCAGACCTGCTGCTGGATGTCGACGGTCCAGTCGGTGGGCGTGCCGTGGAGTTCCGCGGTGTCACCGGTGGCGGAGAGGTGTAGGCGTGCCGGGCCGAGTCGCAGGCCGTCGAGGTGCACTGTTCCCCACCGTGCGGGCAGGCGGGGGGTCAGGGTGATCCGGCCGGTCGGGATGTGCGGGTCGAGGCCGAGGAAGGCGCGAAGCAGGAGCAGGGGTGCCCCGCTTGCCCATGCCTGTGGTGAACAGCCGGTGGGGTAGGGCACGGGTGGTGTGTACTGCTCGCGCGGGAAGCCGCAGAAGAGTTCTGGTAGCCGGCCGCCGAAGGCTGCTGCCGCGTCGAGCAGGCCGTCGGCGAGCCGGTGGGCGGTCTCGACGGCGCCGGGGATGCGGGCGTACCGCATCAGGCCGGCTACGCACAGGGCGGTGTCGTGGGGCCAGACCGAGCCGTTGTGGTACGTCATCGGGTTGTAGGCGCCCATGCTCGTCGCCAGGGTGCGCAGGCCGAACCCACTGTCCATTTCGGTGCTGCCGAGGTGGGCGATGAGTTGCTCGGCGTGCTCGTCGTCGACGATGCCGGTCCACAGGCAGTGGCCGAGGTTGCTGGCGAGGGCGTCCATCGGCTGTTTGTGGCCGTCCAGGGCGACCGCGTACCAGCCCCGGTCGGGCAGCCAGTACTGCTCGTTGAAGCGTTGCCGCAGGGTTTCGGCGCGCTGGCGGCAGCTGTGGGCGGTGGCCTCGTCGCCGAAGGCGGTGGCGAGTTCGGCGCGGCCCAGCAGGGCCGCGTACACGTATCCCTGTACTTCGGCGACGGCGATGGGTGTCTGGCCGGGTTCGCCTTGGGCGTTGTTGATGCTTCCGTCCACGTCCTTCCAGCCCTGGTGGGGCAGGCCCCGTTCACTGGTGCGCTGGTACTCGACGAATCCGTCGCCGTCGCGGTCGCCGTAGTCGCGCACCCAGTCCAGTGCGGCGTCGGCGGCGGGCAGGAGGGCTCGTACGGTGGTCTCGTCGGCGCCCCAGCGCCATGCCTCGGCGAGGAGCATGACGAACAGCGGGGTGGCGTCGACGGAGCCGTAGTAGCGCTGGCCGGCGATTGCGGTGCTGTGGGAGCCCAGCCTCAGTTCGTGCATGATCCGGCCGGGTTCTTCCTCGGTGAACGGGTCGGTGCGCCGGCCCTGTACCGCGGCGAGGGCCTGCAGGGTGCCGATGGCGAGGTCCAGGTCGAGCGGCAGCGCCATCCAGCTGGTGAGGAGGCTGTCGCGGCCGAAGAGGGCCATGAACCAGGGTGCTCCGGCGGCGACGAAGGCCCGGCCGTGGGCGCGGTCTTCGATGCGTAGCGCGCCGAGGTCGCTCCGGGTGCGCGTGAGGGTGAGGGCGAGGCGGGAGTCGTCGGCGGCGAGTGAAGTGCTGTTGTCCCGCCAGGTGCTCAGGGTGCGTACGGCCGCGGTCCGGCTGATCGGCTCGCCGCGGTGGAAGCGGGGCTGGACCGGCTTGTCGTCGACGATCGGCAGGCCCACGATCTCTGTGGTCCATGTGCCCCGGGCCGGTACCTCGATCTGCCAGGTGAGGCCGTCGGGGGTGAGGTCGGATGCGGTGTCGGCGGTCAGGCTCAGGCCGCGGGACGGGTCGGTGCGGTGTCGCAGCAGCAGCGTTCCGTCGGCGATGGTGACCTTGGCCGGTTCATGGGTGGTGGAGTGGTCCGCGTCGAGCCCGAACGGTTCGGCGAAGTCAGCCTGCGCGTGGATGGCCAGGGCCGCTGTGACGGGGCGGGGGCCGAGGTTCTGGATGGTGATGGTCTCGCGCAGGCCGTTGCCCACGAGCCGTTCGCGGACCAGCAGCAGGGAGGCGTCGTCCCCTTGGGCGGTCTTGGAGCGGCGGGCGATGAAGCGGGTGGCGCACGCGTCCACCGGTTGGCTGGACAGGGTCTCGACGCGGCGGCCGTCCAGGGTCAGCTCCCAGCGGGAGAGCACCCGGGTGTCGCGGAAGTACAGGCCGTGGTTGCCGCCGGGGGTGATGTCCCCGGAGTGCGCGCACACGCAGAAGGTCGTGCCGTCGATCAGGGTGACGGTGGCGGCCTCGGTGACCAGGACGGACGCTTCGGTGGAGTCGGGGGGCTGGTTCACGGGGGTTACCTCTGGCGGTCGGACGGAACGTGGTCGGTGTGTGGTGGGGTCACTTGCCGCTCCCGGACAGGTCGAGTCCGCGCAGGAAGATGCGCTGGCCGAAGAGGAACAGCAGGATGGGCAGGACCATGCCGAGCAGGGCTCCGGCCTGCAGCAGCGGAATCTGCACCGAGTAGAGCCCGAGGAACTGGAAGAGGCCCACGGAGAACGGCATGAGGTCGGGTTTGCCGGTGAGGTAGATCAGGGGTTCGAAGAAGTCGTTCCAGGCGAACAGGAAGTGCAGCACCGCGACGGTGAAGATGGCCGGGCGTGCCTGCGGGATGATGATGTACCACAGGGTTTTCAGCGTGCCGGCGCCGTCGATGGCGGCGGCGTCGTCGAGTTCGCGGGGGATCGACAGGAAGAACTGGCGCAGCAGGAACACGTTGTAGGCGTTGGCGAAGAAGTGCGGTGCGATCAGCGGTACCCAGGTCCCGACGAAACCGAGGTGCTGCCAGACCGCGTAGGTCGGCACGACGGTCAGGAAGCGCGGCAGGATGATCGAGGCCACGAGCGAGGCGAGGATGAACGGTGCGAACGGCACCCGGAACCTCGACAGCCCGTAGGCGACCAGCGTTGAGGAGATGACCGAGCCCACCGCGCCGAGGGCGCCGATGGCGATGGTGTTGCGCAGCAGGACCGGGATGTCCATAGCGGTCCACACCGTGGAGAAGTTGCCCCACTGCGGCTTGAACTCGTACGCGGGCTTCAGCGTCCGCCATGACCCCTTCCAGGTGATGCGCTGTTCCGGGTGTGCCGGATCGGCCAGGACGCTTTCGGTGCGTCCCTTTTCGACCAGGGCGAGTTCGCGGACGTGTCCGTCGATGGGCACTTGCATCACGGGCACCTGCTCGCCGCCGATGGCGACCTCGCGGGGGCTCTCCGGCAGCAGGGGCTGGTGTGTGTCGCTGATCTGCGTGGAGTCCTTCAGCGCGGTGGACGTCATGTACGCCAGGGGGGCCAGGAACACGCCCAGCAGCATCAGGGCGAACAGGGTGAGGGTGGCGCTCACCGTCAGCGCGCGCAGGCGTTTGGGCATCGCGGAGTAGCGGCGCGGCGGTTCGGTCACCATGGCGCGGAGCTTGGACCTTGCGGAGGTCACGGCCATCAGCTCTTCACCTCGTACGCGTAGTGCACCCAGAATCGCTGTGACCAGAACAGCAGTCCGGTGGCGGCCATGATGGCGGCGAACATCATCCAGGCGAGCGCCGAGCCGTAGCCGGCGTCGTAGAAGCGGAAGGTCTCGCGATAGAAGTACATCGTGTAGAACATCCCTGATCCGCCGGGGTCGCCGGTGCCCTTGGTGAGCACGAACGGAACGACGAAGTACTGGCCCAGTGCCACCAGGGTCAGCACCAGGTTGTAGAACGTCATCGGTGAGATCATCGGCAGGGTCACGTGGCGGAACAGGTACCACGGCCCGGCGCCGTCGATGGTCGCGGCCTCATACAGTTCGCGCGGCACACCGTTGAGGGCGCTGGTGAAGATGAGCATCGTGTTGCCGACGCCCCAGGTCGCGATGAGGGCGTAGCCGGGCAGCACCCAGGTGGTGTCACCGAGCCAGTTGGGGCCGGAGATGCCGATGACGCCCAGCATCCGGTTGAGCCATCCGTCATCGCCGTTGAGGAAGCCTTGCCAGACGAAGAGCGCGGACACGCCGGGCACGATCGCCGGAAGGAAGAAGGCCGCCCGGAAGAAGCCGCGGGCCCACAGGCCCCGGGCGGTCATCAGGTAGGCCAAGGCCAGCGGCAGCAGCACCGACAGAGGCACGAACAGCAGCGCGAACTTCAGTGTGACGAACGCGCTGTGCGCGACCATCGGGTCGTTGAACAGCCGGGACCAGTTGTCCAGGCCGACGAAGCGGGTGCCGGCGCCGCTCTCGCTGACGTAGTGGTAGTCGGTGAACGACATCACCAGCGTCGCGATCATCGGGCCGATGTAGAACAGGAGCAGTCCAAGGAGCCAGGGGGAGACGAAGAGCAGGCCGTTGCGGCGCTCGCTCTTGCGGCCGTCGCCCCCGGCCGGAGCCGCAGCCCCGGCCAGGTTCCCGGACTGGAGGACGTCCAGCATGGGCCCCTCCATGTGTAGGTGACGGGTGGGACTAGCCGGCGGTGTCGAACAGCGCCTGCAGTTGGGTCCGCAGCTTGGCGGCCTCGGCGTCGATGTCCAGTCCGGGTGTGGTGACCCAGCGGTTGCCGAACTTGTTGGTGAGGTCGACGCTCTTGTTGTAGTTCGGCATCCATCCCTCGGCGCTCGGGACGTCCGGGTGCTCCAGCGCATCGAGGGCGACCTGCCAGTCGACGCCCTGCGTCCAGGTCTTGTCCAGGCTCTTGATGTAGTCGGCCTGCAGCTTCTTGTTCGCCGGCATCGCGTTGTAGATCTTCAGCAGATCGCCGGCCCCGGTGGTCAGCAGATAGGCGAGGACCTTGAACGCCGCCTCGGGGTGCTTGCCCGCCTTGGTGAGACGGAAGCTGTCCGAGTTCTGCTTGTCGGTGATCTCGCCGTTGTACGACGGGTTGGCGGCGATGTCCCAGAAGGTCTGCGGCGTGCCCGAGCTGTCCGTCAGGCTGGCCAGGTACCAGGTGTGGGTGAAGGCCATGGCGACCTTGCCGGTCGCGAAGGCGTTGCCCTTGTTGAGGGTGTCGCTCTGCAGTTGCTGGTAAGTGGGTGCGGAGTGGTCCGTCCAGATCATGTCGTAGTACCACTTCCACTCCGCAAGCCACGCGGGCGGGATCTGAGCGGTCTTGTTGTCCTTGGCCACGTACGACCCCGCGCCGAAGAAGGTGCCGTGGTTCTGCGGCGTGCCCTCGTTGTACTGCGGATCGAAGCCCCACTGCACGATCTTCTTCGGATCGAAGGCGGAGCTGGTCGCGTCGTTTCCATTGGCGTCGACCGTCAGCTTCTTCGCCAGCTCGCGCAGGGCGGCCATGTCCCAGGTCCCGCCGTTGTACTTCGCGCCGAACTTCTGCGGCGGGTAGGGCAGCTTCGCCTCGTCGAAGAGGTCCTTGTTGTACCAGATGAACGACGGGTACACACCGAACGGCAGTGCCACCTGCGCACCGGTGCGGTCCTTCATCGCATCCATCTGCGCCGTGCTGTAGACGGAGGTGTCGAAGCCCTCGCTCTTGACCAGCGGCGCCAGGTCGAGCCACTGGCCGTCGAAGAGTTGTGCCCCGCCGATGCCCACGGGCCCGACGATGTCCGGCGCGTTGCCGCCCGAGATCTGGGTGGCGAGTGTGTCCTGGGCGGAGGCGGCGGAGACTACGTTCAGCTTGAGCGTGATCTCGTTCTGGCTGGCGTTGAAGGCGTCGACGACCCGCTGTTGCTTCTCCGGCTGTCCCGGGTCGGCGCCGGTGCCGAGCCCGACGAACCAGGTGATGGTGACACCGCCGCCGTTGCCGCCGCTTCCCCCGCTGCTGCATGCGCTGGTGGCCAGCGCCGCCCCTGCGCCGAGCGCCCCCATCAGCACGGCGCGGCGCGTCGGCTGCCTCAGGGGTGATCTCCCGGTGCCGCCTGAGGCGGACTGGTTGGTTGTTGGCATGGTGATCCTTCGGAGAGTAGTTGACGCTGCTGGGGAGTCGAACTCGAAACGCTTGACAGTGCGTCGCGTCCGGAGAGGGGGTGCCGGCGGCCTGCCCGCCGCCGGCACCTGTCCGCGACGCCCGGACGATCCGGTGCGGCGTGTCGTGGGGCGTCCAGGCCGGTAATCGCTCCCCGCGTCGAGCGGGACGCTGACGTGCTCCTCGCCCACCGCCGTCGCACGCGGACCCATACACGTCTGCGCGAGGGCTGCGGGGCCGACAGACGGGGCTGGTGCGCATCGCGGGTTCCTCCTGTCGTGCTGTGCAGAGCGGGTGGGAGATGACGGGCTTCACCCGCCCAGGTGGAGACGGCCCTCGGTCGCGGTCACCTCTACCGCCAGGCACAGATCACGGCTGGAGCGCCCAACACCGAGGCCGTAACGGCCGTCCGGGATACGCCGGCCGCCCCGCCCGGTGTTCCAGAGCTGGAAGCCCGGGCGGAACGCGGATCTCGGCGCTGGCCCCTGCCCCTGCCTCCGCTTCGCGACGGTGGCGAAGCCCGCGAGCAGGCGTAAGGGCCGGTCGGGGCCGTCCTGGGGCGGCTGCAGGTAGACCTGGACGACCTCGCGGCCCGTGCGCCGGCCGGTGTTGGTCACCTTGACGGTCAGTTGGAGTCCGTCTCCGCCTGCGGGGCGAGGCATGGTGGCGGAGACGGACGGCTTGGTGGCGGTGACGGATGCGTAGGCCCACCGGGTCCAGCCCAGTCCGTGCCCGAACGGGAAGGCGGGGGTGAGACCGCCGCGGCCCCAGGCGCGCTGGCCGACGTGCACGCCTTCCTCGTAGGCCACGATCCGGTCGTCTTGCTGACACCGGCCTGTGCGGCCACATCAGCGATGGTGACCCCCATGCCACCTCCTCACTGGACTTCCCTCAACGCAGCAACAAGGTGAAACGCCCTTGCCGTTGCCTCCGGTTCTCGCCGCAAGATCGCCGGGACCGGTTACGGAACCGGTACCGGGACCGGTTACGGAAGTGAAGCAGTGACGGGCTCCACCGGTCAATAGGCCGGAAACAACTCATTCACGAGCCGTTCATCGCTCCACCCGGGGCCTGTACGGATGACGGTCCACCCACAGCAGGGGCGGAAGCAGATACCCGGCCCGCCGCATGCCGATCGGCGGTGTGGCGGGCCTTCGTCCAGCACCCGGTCCCTCCACAGCTGCCGCGGGGTGATCTTGACCTGGTCGAACGCGCGGCGCAGCGCGCAGCGGCTGACGGGCGGAAGAGCGGGATGGTGCGCCAAAGTGCGTCGTGATCAGCAGATGGGGGTTGGGCGAGGCGGGCCATCGCTGCTGCCGCGCCCGCAGCCAATCATCCAGGAGCTGGCGGGTCAGCCTGTCGAGACAGACGGCGTGCGGCTGCTCGCGCAGACGCAGTCGGAGAGTTCCGCGGGCAAGGTCGGGCGCGGCCAGGGGCAGCCGGGCGACGTCCGTGACCTTGATGGCGTGGACGGCCACCAGGCCGATGGCCGGGCGCCCCATCGGGCTGTCGAGGGAGTCCAGCAGTCCGCGCAGCAGGTCGCTGGGCAGAGGTTCGGGCAGTCTCACGGGGGTCGTGAGAGAGACCGGCGAGCGGTCGGTGAAGACGATGCGCTCGTGCTTGAGGGCGCGGAAGACACCGAGGAGGACGTGGTGGACGCCGCGGGCCTGATGGCCCTGCCGGTCGGTGAGGGCAGCGGTCACATGCGAGGAGGTGATCTGCCGCAAGTCCAGTCCCTGCCGGGACCATGCGGTCAGGACGGGAAGCACCACGTGGGAAGTCCCGGCGGATGCGGGTGAAGTCGGCCCACCGGTGGCGACGGCGGCCCTGGCCGCGCGGGGGTCGGAAATTTCGTGCGAACGAGTGGGTTCCGATGTGTTGACCGGTTGAGCCTGTCGGTGCTTCACTTCCGAAACCGGTACCGAAACCGGTTCCGGAACCGCTCCCGGTAGCGGTTTCCATCAGGTCTGTACGATCGGTTCCTTCCGGGCGGGAGGGCGGCTTCCGCAGTTGTTCGGGGGGAGGGGAGGTGGGCGTGGCAGTCACTATCGCTGACGTGGCCACGCGGGCCGGCGTCAGCAAGACGACGGTTTCGCGGGTGCTGAACGGCAAGGGCGAGATCAACGAGACCACGGTCTTGAAGGTTCGTCGGGCGATCGCGGAGATGGGCTATGTGCCCAGTGCCGGGGCGGTCGGGCTCGCGCGCGGCTCCACCCAGGTGATCGGCATGCTGGTTCCGGAGCTGACCTGGGCGTGGACCGGGACGGTCGTCCAGGCGGTGGCCGACACGTTGGAGCGCGAGGGCTTCGGTATGCGCCTGCTGACCGGCAACCGTGGCGAGGACTCGCTGCGTCGGCTGGGTGCGCAGGTAGCGGCCAAGTCGTTCGACGGGCTGCTGGTGATCGAGCCCGAGGGAACCCTCGGGTACATCGCGAAGCTGCACGAGTCGGGGCTGCCGGTGGTGCTGATCGACGACCGCGGTCACCGGCCGGGATTCCCCTATGTGGAGGCTGCCAACCGGCAGGGGGGCGAGCAGGCGGCGCACCACCTGCTGGAGATCGGGCGTCGCCGTCCGCTGGTGGTGACCGGGCCGGAGGCTTACGGCTGTACGCGTGATCGGCTGGCCGGCTTCGCCGACATCCTTGCGCAGGCCGGGATCGTGCTGGACGAACGCCGCGTTCTCAGCGGCGGCTTCCTGTTCGAGGGCGGCCGGGCGGCAGTCGGGCAGTGGCTCGCGGACGGGGTCGAGTTCGACTCGGTCTTCGTGCACAACGACAGCTCGGCCGCCGGCGTGCTGGTCGCCCTGCACGAGGCTGGGCTGGAGGTTCCGCGGGACGTGGCCGTGGTGGGTTTCGACGACGTCGAACTCGCGTCGTACACCTACCCGGCGCTGACCACGATCCGGCAGCCGATGGGCGAGATGGGCGAGGCTGCGGTGCGCATGCTCCTCGACCATGTGCGCGGATCGCCGGGAGCTGCCGCCTCGTGCACGCTTGCCACCTCGCTCGTGGTCCGGGGGTCGACCCAGCAGCCGGTTCCTGGCTGATCCCGCGTCACGCAGATGTACGAGGCAGGAGTGCCTCGCAGTTGAGACGGTGCGCGGTGTGCTGCCGCCGAGGCCCGCCGCGCCCGGTTTCGTTGAATGTTCCGCCGACATTTCTTCGGCCATCCTCCTTTGCCGCCCACAGGTGGGTTTGGCCTGCCCTCGTGCGGCGGGGAGGGGCCTGGAAGGATCTCCATGTCCTGTGTTCCCTGGCCCGTCGATGCCGAGCTTCGCCGTCGCATCGATGCTCTGGACCTTCCGGCGAAGGTCCGGCTGCTGACGGGTGAAACCGTGTGGCGGCTGCCTGCCGAGCCCAGGCTGGGGCTGTGGCCTGTGACGACGTCCGACGGCCCGCAGGGTGTGCGGGGGACCGGAGAGGACCCCGACGCCACCGGGCTGCTGGCACCGGCGCCCAGCGCCGTGGCGGCGACCTGGGACAGGGAACTCGCCCAGCGGCTTGCCGGCCTGTTCGCGACAGAAGCACGCCGCAAGGGTGTGGACGTGCTGCTGGCGCCGGAGGTGAATCTGCAGCGTACGCCGGTGGCAGGCCGGCATTTCGAATACTTCTCCGAGGACCCGCTGCTCACAGGTACCTTGGCCGCCGTCATGGTCCGCGGTCTGCAGGAGCGGGGTGTGGGCGCCTGTGTGAAGCATTTCGTGGCCAACGATTCGGAGACCGACCGCACCCGGTACCGCTCCCGGCTGGATGAGCGCACGCTGCGGGAGGTCTATCTGGCCCCGTTCGCCCAGGTCCTCGCCGAGGCCCGGCCGTGGGCGGTGATGGCCGCCTACTCGGGCGTCGACGACGGCGTGGAGTCGGCGCCGATGAGCGAGCATTCCCGGCTGCTGCGCGAGGTCCTGAAGGGGGAGTGGGGCTTTTCCGGGCCGGTGTTCAGCGACTGGGCCGCCACCAGTTCGACGGTCGCCTCGGCGGTCGGCGGCCTGGACCTGGTGATGCCCGGCCCTGACGGCCCGTGGGGCCAGGCCCTTGTCGCGGCGGTCCGCGCCGGTCAGGTGCCCGAGGAGCTCATCGACGACAAGGTGCTGAGGCTGCTGCGCCTGGCCCGCAGTGCCGGTCGACTGGGCGAGCCGCATTCGTCCGCCGAGTCCGTGCCCGCAGAGCCTTCCGGTTCCCGCGTACCTGCCTCGCCCGCGCCTGAGGAGTTCGCGTTGCTGCGGGAGGTCGCCGCCCGCTCCATCGTGGTGCTGCGCGACGCGCCGGGGCTGCTGCCCCTGGCGCCGGACGGCCTCGGCAGCGTCGCGCTGATCGGCCCGAACGCGGTGTCGCCCTATCTCCAGGGCGGTGGCAGCGCGTTCGTGCCCGCAGTGCGCACGGTGCCCTTCGAGGAGGGACTGCGTGCCGCACTACCGGATGCGGTGCGGCTGAGCGTGCACCGGGGCGGCGACGCACGCCGCCGCCCGCCCTTCGTCCCGCAGGCGCTGCTCACCGCCCCCGGCATGGGCGCCGAGCCCGCCATGTCAGGAGTCAGGGCCGATCACCTCGCCGCCGACGAAACGATTTTGCGCAGCACTGGGCGGGCGGACGGTGACTGGACGTCGTACCAGGACTTCTGCACGGCCACGCGTCGCGTCGTCCTGCACACGGTGCTGACTCTGTCCGAACCTGGGCTGCACCGGTTGGAGTTCGGGTGCCTCGGTCGCTTCAGCGTGTCGGTCGACAGTGAGGAGATCCTGTCCGGCGACGACGACCGCGGTGTCGACCACATCCTCGACTCCACCCACCATCACCCTCCGCTGCGGGGCATCGACGTGCAGGTGGGCCCGCAGCCGCGCCGGCTGTCCGTCCGGGTCGACCTGACGGTCATCGAGGCCGGCGGCTACGACCGCTTCGTCACCGCCCAGCTGCGTCACGCCCCGCCAGGGCCGACGCCGTACGACGAGATCGCCGAGGCCGTTGACGCGGCGGGCGCGGCCGATGTGGCCGTCGTCGTGGTCGGCACCAACGAGGAGGTCGAGTCCGAGGGCTGGGACCGCACAGGGCTGGAACTTCCCGGCCATCAGGACGAGTTGGTGCGCAAGGTGCTCGCCGCCAACCCCCGCACGATCGTGGTCGTCAACGCGGGCGCCCCGGTGCTGCTTCCCTGGGCCCAGGAGGCGCCGGTCCTGCTGTGGGCGTGGCTGCCGGGCCAGGAAGCCGGGCACGCCCTGGCCGACGTCCTGCTCGGCCGCACCGAGCCGTCCGGCCGTCTGCCCTGGACGCTGCCCGCCCGCGCCGAGGACATCCCGGTGCCTGACGCCGTTCCCCGGGACGGGATCGTCGCCTACGACGAAGGCGTCCACGTCGGCCACCGCTCCTGGGACCGCCGCGGGCTCACCCCGGCTTTCCCGTTCGGGCACGGCCTCGGCTGGACCCGCTGGGACTACGAGTCCCTCACCATCCCCGAGCCGTCCGTCTCCGCCGCCGTTCTGACCGGCCCCGCAGGCGGAGACGGACTCCAGCTGACCGTCGAAGTGACCAACACCGGTCCCCGGACGGGCCAGGAGGTCGTCCAGGTCTACCTGGAGCCGCCCCAGGGCGGTCCCGACCGGCCCGCACGCCTGCTCGCCGGATTCACCACCGTCCGGGCCGCGCCGGGCGCACGGGCCACCGCGCAGGTGCGCGTGCCCGCCCGCGCCTTCCAGATCTGGGACACCGAAAGGCACGCCTGGCACACCCCGCCCGGCCGCTACCGGCTCCACGCCGGACGCTCCAGCCGTGATCTGCGCCTGACCGTCGAGGTGACCGCCGACAGCGATCACCTCACCGTGGCGGGCTGACCCGACGGGTCTCCCCCCAACCGCTCTTCCCTTTCCCTCTGCCACCCCCCGCTTCCCGCACGACAGTTCAACGGGCAAAGGAGCCGCACGATGCCTACCACTTCCCGTCACACCACGAGAACCGTGCAAGCCGTCGTCGTCACCGTCACGGCGGCCTTGCCGGCCATCGGATGCGGCCGGTCCGCCAACTCCGGGCCCGGCACGAACGCCCCTGCGACATAGCCACCACCGGCCTGAAGTGACCCCCGCCCCACACCGGGATCCCCGCACCGGGCCCGGCGCGGGGACACGGGCTCCCAGCCTCGCGCGCCGCACCGCGCTCCCGACTCCACTCCAGTACCGCATCGCCTCCGCGCTCACCGCGGGCGCGGCCATCCAGACACCGGCTCCGACAGCACACCCTTCCCCCTCTCGCAAAGGACTGATCACCACCATGGCCGCCACCACGCCCGCGCCCTGGTGGCGCGACGCCGTCATCTACCAGGTCTACGTCCGCAGTTTCGCCGACTCCGACGGCGACGGCGTCGGCGACCTCGCCGGCATCCGCTCCCGCCTG
>NZ_JAEMUX010000108.1 GCF_016598475.1 Streptomyces adelaidensis | reverse complement strand
CTGGGCGCGACGCTGCGGTGGTTCGGGGTCCGTGTCCCACGCGCCGACCCACAGCGCGCCGTCCGCCCAGCGCACCCGCAGGGCGGCGGGGCCCTTCGTGTGGAGTACGGCGTTGGAGACCAGCTCCGTCGCCAGCAGTTCGGCGGTGTCCAGGAGGGCGGTCAAGCCGTGCAGGGTGAGGATCAGGCGGAGGGTGCGGCGACTGATGGTGACGGCTCGGGGGTCGTTGGGGATGTGGAGGACGTACTCCCAGGGGTCGGCTGCCGTTTCGGGCATGGGTGAGCTCCGTTCGGGAGGGTGGGGGGGTTGAGGGGACGGGTCGGTGGCATTGCCTCAGCCGTCGTGGCGTGACGGAGTGGTGCGCTTCCAGGGTCCGATGTTCCGCAGAGTGTGCGGCTCGTCACTGACCGTAGGGCATTAATTTCTTCCCGCGCAACCATCTGTCGTAGTCTGGCACCCGAAAGTGGCACAACGACACGGATGTTGAACGGAGAGTGCATGGCGCCGAGGAGTCATCCCACCGCGCGGCAGGTTCGCCTGGGAACCGAACTTCGCAGGCTGCGAGAAGCCACCGGGCTCAAGGCCCGCGAGACGGCGGCATTCCTGAACTCGACCTCGGCTCAGATGAGCCAGATGGAAGCGGGCATCGCAGGCGTCAGCGCGGAGCGCGTCCGCCGTCTCGCCGCCTACTACACCTGCACGGACGAGGAGTTGATCGATGCGTTGGCGGCGATGACGGGTGACCGTAAGCGCGGCTGGTGGGACAAGTACCGAGGCAAACTGCCACAGGTGAACATGGACGTGGCTGAGGCGGAGCATCACGCGACGTTCCTGCGCGAGGTGCTCATCACACACGTTCCCGGCCTTCTCCAGACGCCGGACTACGCGCGCGCGATCTTCAGATACATGCGTCCCGAGCTGCCCGAGAGCGAACTGACGCTCCGCGTGGAACACAGGATGCAACGTCGCGGCGTCATCGAGGGTGAGACCTCTACTCCGTACGAGACGATCATCCACGAGTTCGCACTGCGCACTCGGGTGGCCGACCGTCAGGCGGCGCTCGCCCAACTTCGGCGCATTCTGGACCAGATCGAGCAGGGCCACGCCACCGTGCGCGTCATCCCGACAGACCAGGACGGCTTCGGCGGCAACGGGGCCTCGATGATGTACATGGGCGGTCCGTTGCCGCTGTTGGACACGGGGCTGCGTGACTCACCCACCGGAACCGTCTTCATCGATGCGCAGGCCCAGTTGAAGCAACTTCGCACACTTCTTCGTAAGGTGGAGAAGGCGTCGCTGGAACCCACGGCGTCACGGGACTTCATCCACCGCTTGACGAAGGAGTTGTGAGGCACGCCATGAGCCACGGCTTGCATTGGCAGAAGTCCACGTTCTCGGACGGCGGCGAAGGCAACACCTGCGTCGAACTCGCGGCAGCCCACCCCACCGTCCACCTCCGCGAATCCGACAGCCCGACCACCGCCCTCACCACGACCCCTACCGCCCTCGCGAACCTCCTTGAAGGCATACGCACCGGCGCCCTCTGAGCAGCCACGTACCGAACGGCGCCGGATCAGCCCGTGGTCAGCCGAGCTTGTCGGCCTGAGCCTCGACCAGGGCCGTCGGGAAATCCCAGTCGTCGGCCGAGGACGTGGTATTGGCGTTGACGGTGGCGAACTCGGCGAGGGTACTGCCGTGGCGGAAGACCACCGCCTTGTTCGGGCCCACGAGGTCGCCGTCCCCGCTTCTTGTCACCAGGGGCCCCTATACATCGTGTTACTCAGTGCGGCAAACGCTCCTTAAGAGCTTCTAGCCTCTCTCGACTAATGACTTGATCAGCATTCCTCAGTTGCGCGATCTCATCGACCTCACCCAGGGGGTATGAGGAGATCACACGTTGCTGACATTCGGCTTCCTGGGCGAAGAATGTAGCAACAGGAATGTTCTGATCGAGCTGCCCCATCGCGGTTAGGCAGGAATGCGCACACTTCAGTGCGGTTTCAGCGTCCCCACTGGAGCGATATAGTGCCGCATACCGCATCCCAAGCACTGCATAGAAAGAATAGATCTCTCCTGCATCGATAATTTCCTCATCAGAGGCCTCATCAAGCTCCGGGAAGCCTGACAAAGAATCCACGTATTCCTGGAATTGCTGCTGCGGGGCTTCTGCACTCCAGAGCTCTTCGAGTAGGAGGACCACCGTGTCAACATCACCGCCGCGCTCTGGGTCATCACTGCGCAGACCAATGAATACCTGCGCCATTCGCTCCGCGCACCCCGCAACGAAGACACCGACCTGAGCCTGCGACTGCTCTCGCAGGGCCGTCGCGACGGCCTCATCGACTACCACTCAAAGCTCCTCTGGCGAGTTGTAGTAACACCGCTACCCGGGTACACCTGGCCCATCATCCTACCGCCGGTCCCCCGGATCAGTGGAGCACAGATCCCCAGACATACATTCCGCGAGGTACCTCCCGCAATTGGCGTCCAGCCCATTTCATTGATGAATAGCAGGGCGTTCTGCTCCGCATGAGTTCCCGGAATGTTGTCGGCGGCGATCTCACCCTTACGGATGGCTGACATTTGTGCAGGTGTCAGGCCATCTCCAGAGCCAGCAACGACATTGATCGGTCCGTGCGGAGTATCGGCCCTGACCACTACTACGGTGCTCACCCTCTTACGGACGAACTCATCAGGCTCAGCAGCGTGAATTTCGCTTGCCCTATCAGAGAGCCCGCAGTTGTGAACGAGGACCGGCGTGGCCCCCGCCACCACATAGTACGTATGCAGGTCGCTGACGGTCAGGTTGTGGACCGTTGCCGAAGTGGCCGTCCAGCGTTCCAGCGCCGTGATCTGGACGTACGTGCCGGCGCCGGTCTGGAACCATTGGCCCGCTGTGAGGTCGGTGGCGTCCAGCCACTCGCCCAACTCCGGTACCCAGAACGGGTGGCCTTCGGTCGCGGTGACCGTGGCAGTCGTCCTGCCCTTGTCGCCGTCGTCGTCGCCGCCCCCACCGACCGCGATCGTCACCTTCACCAGGTGCTTGACGCCCTCGCCCGTGATCTCGGCCGTGACCGTCTCCACCGCCGTCTCGCCGGTCTCGGGGTCGGTGGCCAGGACCTTATCGCCGTTTCGGACGTCCTCGATCGGCTTGGTGGTGCCGTCAGCCATCAGGACCTTGGTGCCGGGGACGAAGCTGTTGTCCTCGTCCGCGCAGCCGCCGCCCTTGCCGCCCGTAACCCTGGCCTTCGCCCGCTGGTACCCGGTCTTGACCGTCTCCTTCGCCTTGGCCAGGGTCTTCTGGGTCTTCTGGACCGTGTTGCCGGTCTTCTGCGCCGCCTTCTTCTTGGCCCTGGTCTGGGCCTCCTTGGCCTTCTTCTTCAGCTGGGCGGCCTTCTCCGCGGCCTTGCGTTTGGCCTCCTTCGCCTTGCGGGCCAGCTCGCGGGCCTTCTTCGCCATCTCAATGATCTTGCGGGCCTTCTCCTTGGCCTTCATCAGGCCATGGACCGCCTTGGCGATGCGGTACGCCGCCGCCATCACACCGGGGATCTTCGCGAACTTCGCCCAGGGAATCGCCTGCACGAACAGGCTCCCGCACGCCCACAGATCACCCCGCGAGAAGCAGCCCACCACGTCGTCCCAGCCGACGAACTGCTTCAGCGCCGCCCAGCCGATCGAGAGGATGATGTCGGAGACGGAGGTGTTCAGCGTCTTCCTCGCTGCCGCCTCCTGCGACGCCGACGGCCCCCCGTACTCCTCGTTACCGCCCTCCGACGCCAGACCCGACGGGTCCGCGAACGTCACTGGGTTGTTCTCGCAGTACACGTACCCGTTCATCTGGACCGGATCCGCCAGGTCCAACACCGGGTCCGCGGACAGGAAGCGGCCCAGCGTCGGGTCGTACTCCCGCGCCCCCAGATGCACCAGCCCGCTCGACGCGTCGTCGCCGCCGCCCACGTACGACCGGTGCGAACGCCAGCTCGCGTGCTCCGCACGCTCCACACCGAACGGGTCCGTCTTCGAGAACCGCACCTGGTTGCCCGAACGCAGCGCCACGTTCACATACGCCGTGCCGTTCTGATCGGCCACCTGCACCGACAACTCCGGCGCCGAGGAGCCCTGCGCGTGCCGCATCACCGTCGGCGCACCCGGCTGCGCGTAATAACGCTCCGTGTAGGCAGCCGTCCCGGTCGCGTTCACCGCGATCGTCGACTCACCCAGATACAACACCTGCTCGGTGGCGCCGATCGACATCAGGCGGGCGCCCGAGCCGTCGTAGAGGTAGCGGGTCTGCGTGTCCGGCACCCACGACTGGGCCTCGGACACACTGTCACACGCGGCCAGCTGCAGATCCGTGCCGTCGGCGGAGTTCGCGCCCGGCACCGCCAGGCACGTGCCGGACGACACGTGCTTCAACGCGCCCGCCGACGTCGCCGTCCACTGCTGGCCGGCCGCGCCCGTGCAGTCCGCGATCACCACCGGGGTGCCGTTGGCCGTCGCCCCGCCGGACGGCACCGCGCACTTGCCCAGCACCTTGAGCGTCCCCGTCGAGGAGTCCGACGAGCCGGCCGCCGCGTCGATGCGCAGCTTCTGCGCCTTGGTTCCGTTGCAGGAGTAGAGCTGGAGCGGTGTACCGGCCGTGGTCGACGCGCCGGCCAGGTCGAGGCATCTGTTCGCCAGGCCCAGCCACGCCCCGCTTCCGTTCTCACCGAAGCCTGTGACCGTCTCTACCTGGCCGTCCCAGGTCCAGGTCAGCGACTGTTCGGCACCGTCGTACGAACGGGTCTCCGTGGCGCCCGTCTCGTTGTAGGTGAACTCGGCGGTCTTCTCGACCTCGGCGCCCGCCTCCGTCGTGTGCGTCGACGTCAGAGCGGCCAGCGTGTGCGGCTTGGTGCCGTCCGCCCTGCCGTACCGGTACTCGGTCGTCACGTCCTGGTCGGTGTCCAGGCCCGGGTCGTGCTCGACCAGCGTCTCGCGGTTGCCCAGCTCGTCGTAGGTGTACGACTGCCAGTAACCGCTGTTCGCCGCCGTCACGTTGGCCGTGCCGTCGTCGTACTCGGGAGCGGCGGTCGGCTTGCCCTCAGCCGTGCAGCTCGAAGGGGCGGTCCAGGCCTGGGTCAGCTGGCCCAGCGCGTCGTAGGTGAAGCACTGGCGGTCGGTCACCGAGTTGGATGTGTCGGCGATCGAGGTAACGTTGCCAGCCGGATCGTAGGCGTACGTGCGGGAGTTCACCCGGTGACCCGGCACCGCCGTGGCGTCGGTGGTCGACTCGCGGTCGACGATGCTGCGGGTCAGCTCGCCCGTCGCCTCGTCGAACAGGTTCGTCGTCCATACCCGGTTGGGCTCCTCGCCGCTCGCCGTGCGCAGCACCTCGCCGTACGGCGAGTAGGAGGTCTTCGCCGTGTACCACTCCTGGCCGGATGTCGAGACCGGCAGGCCGTCCGCGTTGTAGCGGATGACGAGTTCCTCGGCGGGCAGCGTGCCGACCGCGGGCAGTGCGACGGACTCCAGCAGGCCCGACTCCGAGTACGTGAAGTCGTAGCGGTACTCCGGCTGAAGGCCGTACCGGTCCGCGACCGACTCGGGCAGCACGACCCGCTTGCCGGTGGGCTGGTAGTCGGCGGTGTACCCGGTCACCTCGGTCGTGTACGCCAGCCCGTCGGTGTAGCGGGTCTGGGAGGTGGGCAGCCCCGCGCTGCGCGTGTCGTACGCGGCGGAGGCGAGGAGCGTGCCCTCTTCGTCATCCAGGCGCTGCTCGATCGGCCGGGACAGCCCGTCGTAGCCGGTCCACACCTTCACGCCGCGGGCGTCCTCGGTGGTCACCGGGCGGTTCGCGAGGTCGTACGTCGTCTCCGTGGTGCCCGTGTCCGGGTCCGTGGCCGACAGCTGACGGCCACGGACGTCGTACGTCCACGCCCACCGGTTGCCCTGGGAGTCCTCCGCCGCGATCTGGTCACCGCGCTCGTCGAACTCGTACGTCGTCGTGCGGTACTGGCTGCGGGCGGCATCGGTGAAGGTGTCCACGCGTACGGTGCGGCCGAGCGCGTCGGACCAGGTGCGCTGGGACGCCGCGCCGGTCGGCGGGATCACCGTGGAGTTGTCGTAGCCGTACGCGTAGCGGGTCGCCTTGGCCGTGTTCTCCTCGCCGTTCTCGTACGGCGTCTCGCTCAGCGTGCGGCCCAGGCCGTCGTACGCGTACAGAGTGGCGTTCGGGACCTGGTAGTCCGAGGCGAGCTCGAAGAGGGTGGTGGTCGGGTCGCCGGTGGTGTAGTACGCGTTGTTGGTGCGGGCGATGGTGCCGTTGGCGCTGTAGAGGACGTCGGTGACGAGCCTGCCCTCGCCGACGGCCGGTTCCTGCTTCTGGCGCTCGCGGCCGAGGCCGTCGTAGACGACGACGGAGTCGGAGTACGTGCCGTCGTGGCCCAGAGCGGTGGAGACCACCGACACCGGTTCGCCGATGGTGGTGTTGTAGGCGAACTTCACCGACGGGCTCTTGGAGGTGGACCGGGTGGGTCCCCAGGCGGCGGTGGTGCGGCCCAGCGCGTCGTAGGTGTAGGTGGTGGTGTTGTCGTTGGCGTCCGCCTCCTTGAGGGCGGTGCCGCGCCCCGGTTCGACGGTCGTCGTCTCGGAGTGGCCGAGTTCGTTGGTGGTGGTGATCGAGTACACCTGCCCGGCGGACGGGTTGTAGGTGGTGGTGTCGGTGCTGCCGGCGGCGTCGGTGGTGGACTCCGGACGGCCGTAGGTGTCGTAGCCGAGTTCCGCGCTCTTCGTCCAGCCGCCGCCGTTGGGGGTCATGTCCCAGACGGTGGTTGCCCTGGCCCTGGTCGGGGCGTCGCCGAAGGCGCCGTCGTCGTACGCCACCCGCGACCCGGAGATCCAGTCGTCCGCCGTCGCCGTGGGCGCCGCGGCGCAGGTGCCCACGGTCGTCAGTGTCTGTCTGTCCAGGCCGATCAGGTGCTTGTCGGTGTTGTGGACATATGACATGACCGTGCAGGTGTCGTCCTTCGACGTCGCCGTGTCGCCCTGCTGTTCGACGGAGACCGGAAGGCCGTGGGTGTCCTCGTGCTCCGTGAGCGTCCTGAGCACTCGGTCGTCGCCGGAGGTGCGGTTGTAGGAGACCGACTCGGGGGTGAGGACCCGCCACGCCTTGAGGTCCGGGACGCCGTCGGCGCGGTCCCGGGAGGCCAGCTCCACGGCCTTCGGGATGTCGACGGTACGGGTCAGCCATGTGTCGGCGGTGGCCGAGGCGTAGGTGAGGGTTTCCGCCACGCGGCCGGCGAAGGGCTCCCGGTCCTTGGCGATCGTCTCGCCCTCGGTGTCGGAGACCGTCACCTCACGGGTTCCGCCGTCCGGCAGGGGATCGCCGTGCATGCCCCGGAAGTAGCGGGTCTCGCTCATGCCCCGCTCGGTCGACGTGTACGCCGCAGAGGAGTCGTCGCCCGTGTACGTGCGCACCCGGGCATAGCCGCGCCACTGGTCGTAGGTGCGGGTCTTCTTCTTGGAGAACTCGGCCTGGTTCAGGGCCCAGGCGCCGCCGCCCAGGTACTCGTAGGTGGTCGTGAGCAGGTCCACACCGGTGAGTGCCGGAAGTTCCTGGACGGACTCCACGACGTACTTGTGGAACCAGTCGATGCTCTCCTCGTCGGGATCCGGGTGCCAGTAGGCGGGGAAGCAGAGCTTGGTGTTGCTCTCGGGCTTCGGGAACTCCCCCTCCGTCCGGCAGGCGTCGGTCGTGTATGTGACGACGGTCTCGCCGCCGTACTCACTGACGACGCGGGCGACGCGGAGCCGGTCGAACGCCGGGTTCGGGTCGTTGGAGCCCCGCTTGACGCGGTTGGGCATCGAGACGCTGTTGGCGAGGAACTGCACCGGGTTGAGGGCGATGGCCTCACCGTCGGTGTCGTAACCGGTGCGGGTGATCGACTCAAGCCACAGGGCCGTGCCCTCGTCGGTGAGGTCGGCGGGGAGGGACTGCTGGAGGGTCCAGCTGTCGACCTTCGAAAGGTCGGTGGAGCCCTCGGTGCGCTGCGCCCAGGTGGTGACCTTGGCGAGGCGCTTGCGCGACCAGAAGGTGGGGACCGGGACGTAGCACTCCTTGCCCTCGGCGCAGTGCAGGTCGGCCGGGGTGTCGTACCAGATGCGGTTCCGGGAGAACTCACCCGAGGTGAAGTTGTCCTCGGAGCAGGTGAGTTCGCCCTCCTTGAAGCAGCGCTCGTCGACGTCGAAGGTGACCTTGGCGATCGGGTCCGCGAACGGATCGGCATCACGCAGGCCGTACTCGATCCGCTTGAGATGGCCTCCGCGGTCGTAGGTGACGGAGTTCTTGTACTTCTGGTTCTTGGCGTAGCGGTTGGTCTCCCTCTCCCACCACAACGTCATGGCGTTGCCCTCGATGTCCACGACGTGGTCGAGGTTCCAGCGCCATGCCTGGTCGCAGAAGGAGCCCGCGAAGTCGCCCGCCTCGTAGCAGGGTTCGTCGCTCTGGTTGCCTGCGACGGGGGCGGAGAAGACGGAGTTGGTGACGGGGTCGCCGCCCTCCCAGTCGTCGGTGAGTTTGTGTCGGCCGAAGTAGTACTGGGTACCGTCGCGGGTGGTGACACGCCAGTACTCGCCGTCGGCGTCGCCGTTGCCGAGGCCGGTGTCCTTGAGTAGTTCGACGCGGGAGCCGTCACCGTTGGCGGTGGCCCACTTGTCGCCCACGGCGTCGGCGCCGTCGGGCAACACCAGTTCGGTGGTCGTACCGCCGAGGGTGAGGACGGCGTTGTACGAGCCCCAGCACAGGTCGTCGGTCTTCCTGCTCGCGTTGTTGCCGTCCGTGCGGTCGTCGCGGCAGGAGCGGTAGGAACGGGTGATGGAGCCCGCGTTGTACTCCCAGCCGTCGCCGATCCAGGAGGCCTGGTTGTTGGTGGCGGACGTACGGCCGTCCACGCCCTGCGAGTTGTAGCCGAAGGAGACCGCCGGGGTCGGGCCGCCGGGCACGGTGGGCGTCTGGACCGGGTACGAGTAGGTGAACGCGCCCGAGCTGTTGCCCGCCGACCAGGACCCGGCGGCGACCAGCGGGGTCGCGGAGAAGTCTCCCTTGGAGCCCGAACCGGAGTCGGTGGCCAGCAGCACCGAGGAGCCCGTGTCCGCGGTGGCGGCGGCCAGGGTCGCGAGGGGGGCGTCGCCGGTCGCGCTCTCACGGTTCTCGCGGTACACCGCGTCGGAGACCGTGCCCTCGTCACCGTCAGCAGTCGAGGCTGCGGAGGCGGTCGAGGTGGTGGACGTCTCCCAGGTACCGCCGGCCGCGAGGGCCTCGGCGTCCACGGTGGCGAGGACGCGGCGCTCGTACACCGGGGCGCCGTCGGTGTCGGTTCCGGTCTGCTCGACCACGTTGTCAGTGGTCACCTCGGTCGGCTCGGTGCAGCCGTCGGTGTCCGGGGTGGTCAGGAAGCACGCGGGGTACTGGACGAAGGACAGCCGGTCGGCCCAGTTGGCACCGTACAGTTCGGCGAAGTCGGTGTAGTCCAGGGCGATCACCGCGTCACCGGTGGCCTCGGCGGGCGGGGTGACGGTGAGCGCCATGCCCTCGACGGCGGTGGCGTCGAGCTCGTCCTGCCCGGCCAGCGAGACCTGCCACTCGCCCTCCAGTGCGGCGGCCTCGGCGGCGGTGGAGTCCTCGGGAGCCCCGACCGCGACGGGCAGGGCGTCGGTGTTCTGGGCGATCGGCACCAGCTCGCCGGGGGTGAGGCCGGTGAGATCCTTGGCCGCCGTGCCGCCCGTCGGCGCGGTCACCGCGCTCGGTTCGTACTCGGCGGGCTGATCGGCCTCGGCGGTGGTCAGCTCCGCGAGCTGCCCGCCGTTCTCCCCGTCGGCCTCCTCCGCCACGGGGAGATCGACCAGGTCGACACCGCTGCGATCGTCCCCCGGGGGCAGCGCGGAGGCGGCGGGCACCAGGCCGACCACCAGGGCCACCGCGACGGCGCCGATCACTCCGGCACGAGCCTGTGCCCGTCTGCGGCGCTCGGCACGGTTGTCCGGCAACCACCCCCGGCCGCACCACGACAGCGATCCCCACACAGCGGCAGCCCCCCGCGCTTATCTGCTATCTGCATTCGATGAGCACGAATGCTCCGGCAAATTTTCGCGGAAAGTCAACAAGCTTTCGGAGGTCGGTGATTTAGCTCACACGGCAAATTGCAAATTCGACCACGTTTCGGTTACGGAAAGCTTATTGCGCGAGAATTTCCATAACCCACCCAAGGGAAATCATTCAGGGCGATCGGACCAAACGATACCCAAGCGCGCGTCAAGCACCGGCAAAGGAAAGGGATTTGGGATGACCCGCCCGCTTTACTCCCCGCCCCTTCCATCACCGCCCTCGCCTCGAACCGTCCCGCCCATGCAGATGTACGAACACACCGCGCGGTTCCGTTCAACGAACGAGAGCCTGGCAAAGAGCCCAGAACGCTATGCGCGATCCCTCGGAATGGGTCATGCTCTGTCTCCGCGCCGCACCGGGCCATGCCACCCATGCCCCGGGATCCATGAATCGCGAGCCTTTACGCGGACAGGTCGGCGCCACAGGGGATTCACAGAATTCCCGCTTTCGGGGAATTCAGGGGGAGGGGACCCAGCACCATGGATCGTCGTCGCTTCGGCCTGCCCGTGTCCCGGCGCACCGGAGCGGGAGCTGCCGCCCTCGTCGCCGGCGCGCTCGGCCTCGGGCTGCTCACCGTTCCCCTCTTCGACGACCCGGACTCCTCCGACCGGCCCGCCAAGACGAAGAAGTCCGCCACACGGCCGGTGGACGAGGACACCGCGCAGGAGCGGGCGGTGTCCTCGGGCAAGCGCGTCGAGGTGACCGCGCTGCGCGACGAGACCTCCACAACCTACGCACGTCCGGACGGCAGCTTCGAACTGGTCGCGTCCGGCGCTCCCGTACGGGCCAAGGTGAACGGGGCCTGGAAACCGATCGACACCGAGCTCACCAGGGTGGACGGCGGCTGGGCCCCGAAGGCCGCCGTCGACCCCGTGGTCTTCTCGGCCGGTGGTGAGGGCGCGGGCGACCGTGGCACGTCGGCGCGCGGGGCGTCCATGGGCCAGGCCGCCACCCACGGAGAGTTTGGCGGTAGCCCCACGCGCGGTGCCGTGTACACCGTCGCCCGTAACGGCCGTACGGTGCGGACCGCCGACGGCACCGAGACCTACAGCACGGTGGCCACGCTCACCAGCGACGGCCACGAGGTCACGCTGAGCTGGCCGGGCGCTCTGCCCGAGCCGGTGATCAGCGGGTCCAGCGCGCTGTACCGGAACGTCTTCGACGGCGTCGACCTGATGCTGACCGCGCAGGCCGGCGGCTTCGGCCATGTACTGATCGTGCACAACCGCGAGGCCGCCGCCGACCCGGCGCTCACGGAACTGTCGTACGGGCTGTCCTCACAGGATCTGACCTTCCACATCGACCCGGTCACCGAGGTCGTCACCGGCAGGGACCGCGACGGTCAGGAGATCGCGGTGTCGCCCACCCCCTACCTGTGGGACTCCGCGGGCACCTACGCCGTCACCGAGGGGGACGATCCGGAGCCCGTCGAGGAGGACCCCGACCCCAGCCCCTCCTACTCCGAGGAGCCGGGCGAGGAGGCCGACGCCGAGAGCGCGGCGCCTGAGGACGGCCTGGACACCGACGCGCCCACGTCCGACTCGGAGCCCGGCGACGGCGACGGTTCGCAAAAGGAGGGCACCGCACCCGAGGCGACCGGCGACGACGGGGCGTCCGCCGACCCGGCCGCGTACGACGGCGGTGCGCGGGCCGACAGCGACGCCGGGTACGACGGCGACGTGTACGCCGCCGCCGAAGGCGCGGCGGTCGGCCGCAGCGCCACGTGGGCCGGGTACGCGGCGACGGGCGTGGTCCGCGCTGCCCTGACCGACGACGAGGTCTTCGCCCTGCCCGGCCTCGCGGGGCCCGACCCCGGCACCCATCTGGCCGTCGCCGACGCCGAGTTGAGCGCACCCGGCGCCGCCTCCACCACGCTGTCCATCGTCCCCGGCGCCGACCTCCTGGAGGACGAGGACACGGTCTACCCGGTCTTCATCGACCCCACGATCTACGGCAAGACCAAGAACTGGACCACGGCCTACAAGAAGTACCCGAGTTCCAGCTTCTACGACGGCACCAACTACAACAGCGGCACCTCCGAGGCGCGGGTCGGTTTCGAGTCCACCACCTGGGGCCTGTCCCGCTCCTTCTTCAGGCTCGGCTGGTCCGCGAACATCAAGGGCGCCCACGTCTCGTCCGCCGCGATCCGGCTGCGCGAGACGTACTCCTGGTCGTGCTCCGCCCGTGAGATGCAGGTGTGGCACACCGGCGGCATCTCCTCCAAGACCACCTGGAACAACCAGCCCGACTGGAAGACGGAGATCGGCACCAAGTCCTTCGCACACGGCTACAACTCCTCCTGCCCCGACTCGTACGTGGAGTACGGCGCCAAGTCGCTCGCCCAGGACGCGGCCGACGGCGGCTGGCAGCAGCTCACCATCGGGCTGCGCGCCACCACCGAAGACTCCGCGTACGCGTGGAAGAAGTTCCGCGCGGAGGACGCGAGCGCACCGAGGCTGGAGATCGTCTACAACCGCAAACCGAAGACTCCGAGTTCGCTCGCCCAGTCACCCGGCGGCGGCTGCGACCGCACCACTCCGTACACCCATATCGGCAAGCGCGACCTGGTGCTGTCGGCCAAGTCCTCCGACGCGGACGACACCTCCACCCGGCAGGACCTGAAGTACCTGGACTTCGAGCTGTGGCGCACCGGGTACGGCGACGACAAGATCGTCGACACGAACGTCACGGTCACCAGTGCGGGCAAGGCCTCAATCACCGTCTCCAAGTCCGAGTTCACCAACGGCCACCAGTACTCCTGGCGGGTACGGGCCCTCGACTCCAGCGGGGCGGCCTCCAGCTACGCGCCGACGGCCGACCCGAAGGTGTGCCGCTTCGTCTTCGACTCCTCCAAGCCCAACGAACCCCTCGTCACCTCCACGGACTTCCCTGCGGCGGACGACGACGGCTCGGTGTGGTCCGAGGTGAAGTTCGGCACGGCGGGCGGTTTCACCTTCGCACCCGACGAGAACACCGACATCACCACGTTCGAGTACTCCTTCAACAGCACCAGCTACAGCAGCTCCGTGAGTGTCAGCGCGGGTGCGTCGGCGACGGTCACCCGCAAGCCCCCGGCCGCCGGCCCCAACGTCCTCTACGTGCGCACCGTCGACAGCGCGGGGAACCCCTCGCTCGGCACGAAGTACCTCTTCTACGTCACCCCGCGGGACGCCGCCGACGTGGCGGGTGACGTCACCGGGGACGCCATCCCTGATCTGTTCGTCATCACGTCGGGCGGCAACCTGTCCCTGTATCCGTCCACCACCGCGGGCGATCTCCATGTCTCATTGTCCGGAGCCCACGACGACGGCGTCGGGCTGCTGGCCGACCCCGACGGTGACGGCGAGGCGCACCTGGCCGGCTACTGGATGGGCGAGGACGGCAAGCCCGCTCTGATCGCCCACGGCGGTGACGCGAGTGGCGCGGACGGCGTGGGCGACCTCTTTGCCCGGATGCCGGACGGCGAACTGTACGCCTACCCCGGTGACGGCTACGGCAGCGTGGACATCTCGCAGCGCATGACGGTACGGCTGCCGTCGGGCTCCCCTGATCCCGCGACCTTCGACCAGATCATCGCGGGCGACTACGACCTGGACGGCCGCGTCGACCTGTTCGCCACGGCCGGGGCAGGCGAGCTGTGGGCCTTCGAGGGTTACACCGGCGTCAGCTTCCTCTCCGTCACCAAGATCGCCTCGACGGCCTGGGCCCAGCGCGACCTGGTCTCCGTCGGCGACCACGACGGGGACGACGCCCCCGACCTGGTGTGGCGGTCCGGCTCCTCCGACCGTCTGTACATCCGCTACGGCGTCGAGGACGGCGACGGCGGCTCCACCATCGCTTCCCTGTCCGCCGCCGTCGGCTCGAAGACAGGCGCCGACGAGGTCTACGCGGAGGGTTGGTCGACCGGCTCGGTGCCCACGTCCTTCCTGTACGGCACGCCCGACGTCACCGGCGACGGCATCCCCGACATCTGGGCACTCGCGGCGGACGGCGGCGTCAAGTTCTACAAGGGGGGTGCCTCGACACTCGGCTCGGGCACCACGGTGATCAGTTCCGCCAGCGGCTGGTCCACAACGAAGTTGTCCTTTGGCTGAGGGCCGACCGCCGACCGCCGACGCGTCGGCGGTCGGCGGTCGGCGGTACGGGCGATGCCTGGGAGACGGCCTTCGTCCGGCCGGGCGGCGAAGCGCACTCCTGGTGTGCGGGCTGGGCACGAGCCCAGCCGGTACACACGAGCCCGGTTGCGGACCGGGCCCAGGCGGGGCACCGTCCGCCTGGGCCCGGCCGGAAGGTCAGCGCCGCTCCGGGCCCGCCTCCCTCAGAGGAGAGTGCGGCACCGGCCCCGCCCGGTCCAGCAACCCCGTGCGGGCCGCCAGAGCCGCCGCCTCCAGCCTCGAACCCACCCCCAGCTTCATCAACACCCGCTGGACGTGCGTACGCGCCGTCGACGGGGCGATGCCCATTCCCGCCGCGATCAGGCGCGTGTCCTCGCCGTCCGCGACGCGGACCAGGACCTCGACCTCGCGAGGGGTCAGCATCTGGAGCAGGCGCTGGCCCTCGTCGTCCGGTTGGGCGGCGGGGTTCAGGAGCTCGCTGAAGGCGCTCTGGAGGAGTTGGGGCGCTATCGCGGCCTCACCGGCGCGGGCTTTCATGATGGCCCGCTCGACCCCCTCGATGCGCTCGTCGTGCCGCACGTAGCCGGAGGCGCCCGCGGCGAAGGCGGCGGCTATGCCGCGGGGGTTGGGTACCGGTCCGAGGACCAGTACCGCCACCTGCGGGCGTTCGCGTTTGATCTTCACCACGGGGTCGAAGATTCCCGGCTCGGCGGGTGTCGCCGTGCCGATCAGGCACACCTCGGGTGCCCTTGTGATCACCAGTTCCGCCGCGCCCGCGGCGGGCGCCGCCGCGGCGAGCACCCGGTGCCCGCGCAGCTTCAACGCCGAGGCCAGCGCCTCGGCGAGCAGTCGGTGGTCGTCGACCACCATGAGCCGCACTCCCATCGAGCCAGCCACCCCCCAGTCCCCCAATGGTTGCCAACTATGGCGGCCCACTGGTCCTCACGGACAGAAGCCCCCCGACTTCCCCGTCTGGTCCCCCGCTCTCATGCCCCCGGAAGCTACACGCTTGTTCGACATCGCGCTGCCCCTATGGGAGAGAAGTGCCCCGGATTACCGAAATTCCCTCCGATTCGAGCGTGATGAGGGAAACGTCCACGGCCCCGTCCCTGACCAGGGACGGGGCCGTTGAAGGAGGCCGAGGGGGCGTGTGGGGTTACTTCGCCCCGAAGCCGAGCGCCGTGTACTCCTTCTCGTCGTCCGAGTACGGCTGGCTGACCAGTTCCTTGCCCATGAAGAGCCGTCCGTCGGTGTAGAGGAGCTCGCCCATCGTCGGGACCATGCTGCTGATCGCGGAGCGGACCGTGTCGGAGGCCGGGGTCTCCAGGAGCACCGTCTGCTTCAGCGTCTTGGCGTCGACGGAGACCACCTGGGAACCCTTGTCGTACGGGCCGTCCTTGTAGGCGATGATGTTCGGCCCGTCCATGCGGATCGGGAACAGCTCGTAGTCGTCGCCCGCGTCGACGCGGTCGCCGGTGGACTTACCGGTGGCCAGCGAGAAGGAGACGATCTCGTTGGTGGAGCTGTACTTCTCGGTGCCGTCGTGGTTCTTGGTCGGCATGTACACCTTGTCGTTGCCGACGTAGACGCCCTTGCAGGCCCAGACGCCGCGGACCGGGCACTCGTAGTCGTACTTGTCCTCCGGGATGGAGATCTTGGCGCGCAGCTTGCCGCTCTCGTCGAGCGAGAAGATGTCGGTCGTGCCGGTCAGCGGGACGTCGTTGCCCGTCACCACGCCGAAGACGACCGGGTTGGTGGAGATGACCTTGGCGCTCTGGATGCCGGAGGGCAGCTTGTAGGTCCACTTGACGCTGCCCGTCTTCGGGTCGAGCAGCTGGATCTCGAAGGTCTCACTGCCGTAGTCGCCGCACTTGCGGACCGCGACCAGCTGGGCGCCGCCCGCGTAGCCGTCGTCCGTGCACTCGCCGGTCTTCGGCGACCACAGCACCTTGCCGGAGTTGACGTCGAAGGCGGCGCCGCCGGAGTAGCCGCCGGCCGCGGCGACCGTCGTACCGGAGATGGTGACCTCGCCGAACGGCACCTCGGCGCCGCTGACCTCGGCGCTCTCGGACCACACCTGCTTGCCGGTCTCCACGTTGAACGCGGTGACCTCGGTGCAGGGCTGGCGGTCGTCCTTGTTCTTGCGCTTGGCCGACTCGGTCACCACGACGGCGATGCCCTCGGTGGTGATCTCCCGGGAACCCGCGCAGGTCTGGCCGCTCAGGTCCAGCGTCCACTTGGACTTCCCGCTGCCCGGGTCATAGCCGATGATCTTGTTGACAGCGGCCTTGGCGTACGTGGTCTCCGTCAGCCAGGAGCCCTTGACGCTGTCGATCTGCAGCTTCTCCTTGACCTCGTGCGCGGGCACCTGGAAAAGGATCTCGGCGCTGGTGCTGGACGGCACCTTCTCCTGCGCCTCGGTCGGCACCTCGACGCCGCCGGACGACGAGCCGCCGGACGAGGACGTGCCGCCGTCGTCGCCCTTGGGGTCGTCCTTGCCGCCGGTCGTGCCCTGCGAACTGGCGGTGTCGTCCTTGCCGTTGTCGTCGCCGCTGCTGGAGGAGGTGTACAGGAAGCCGCCGCCGACGATGAGCGCGATGGCCGCGACCGCCGCGGTGATGATGATCGCCGTGGAGTTGACCTTCTTCTTGCCGCCGGGGCCGCCCGGGCCGCCGGGGCCCCCCGGGGCGTAGCCCACCTGCGGCTGCATCGGCATGGTCTGCGGCTGGTAGCCGTACGGCGGCTGCTGGCCGTAGGGACCGGGCTGCTGCGGTTGCTGGCCGTACGGTCCCGGCTGCTGCGGCTGCTGGCCGTACGGTCCCGGCTGCTGCGGCTGACCGGGCTGGCCCGGGTAGCCGTGGCCGGGCTGCGGCGGCGGGGTCTGCGGGTAGCCGTAGCCGGGGCCCTGCGCGGGCGGGGGCGGCTGCGGCGGCGGGGTCTGCTGGGCCGGGGGTGCCTGCGGGTAGCCGTAGCCGGCCCCCGGGGCGGGCGGGCCCTGCGGCGGGGGTGTAGGGGCGCCGAATCCGCCGGGCGGCGGGGGCGTGGGCGCGCCGAAGCCGCCCTGCGGCGGGGTGTCCTGCGGGGCTGGGGGCTGCTGGGCGGGCGGCTGGTTCGGGGGCGGACCCGGCGGCTGGTTCGGCGGGGGCGGCGGCTGCGTCATGACGTGAATACCTCGGAGCGGATGTTGAGGACGACGGAGGAGAGAAAAGGGAGAGCAGGGAGGACGGACGGGTGGAGAACTGAACCGGCGGTCGCTCGCGTCACTTGCCGTAGGCCAGCATCAACTTCTCCTTCGACTCGTCGTTGCCCGACAGCAGGGAGGTGGAGAGGTAGAAGCGCCCGTCCACGTAGTCGATCGCCTTGGAGTAGAAACCGCCCTCGATCTTCGCGGCGCTCGCCGGCATCTGCAGGAGCGTCGTCGCCTTGTGGCCGTTGCCCGTGGTCGGGACGGACACGACACGGCCGGGGCCGTCGGACGACGGGGACACATACGCGACGAGCTTCGAGCCCTCGACCTTGATCGGCTCCATCGTCACGTCCGCGGGGGCCTTGACGCGCCACTTCTCCTTGCCGGTCGCCAGGTTCAGCGCGACGATCTCGTTCGTGCCGTCCTTCTCCTCGGTCGGCAGGTACAGGGTGTCCGCGGCCACCGTGACGCCCTCGCAGGCGTCCAGGTTGTTCTCCAGCATGTAGCTGCACTCCGGCGCGAACGTGTCGTCGGCTTCGAGCTGGGAGCGGGTCTTGCCGTCACCGCCGAGCGTGGAGATGTTCCAGGTGTTCTCGTCCTCGTTGGTGAGGTAGAGCACGACCGGGTCCACCGAGTAGGCCCGTTCGACCTTCCAGCCCTTGGGGATCTTCCGCGTCCACGTGGCCTTGCCGGTCTTCACGTCGAGTTGCTGCACCTCGTCGTGCTGGTTGTCGGTGGTCACCGCGCAGGAGGAGACCACGATCAGCCGCGTGCCGCCGGCGACGCCCGCGGGGTAGCAGGACTGGCCGTACTCCTTCTTCTCCCACAGCTTCTTGCCGGTCCGCACATCGAGGGCCACGCCGGACTGGGAGCGGCCCGCGTACAGGGTGTCGCCGCTGATGGCCAGCGCGAGGCCGTAGGTGCCGTCGAAGAGTGCGCCCTCCTCCAGCTCCGTGGACCAGCCCTTCTCGCCGGTGTTCAGGTCGATCTGCTGGAGCTGGTTGCAGCGGGTGCTGTTGTCCGAGGTGCCGTCCTGGTAGGCGACGACGATCTTGTCGTCGTCCGTCGCCTCGCCGGTGAGCGCGCAGATCTTGTTGCCGAACTCGATGGCGTCCCAGGCGGGGTCGCCGTCACCGACGTTGAACGCGAAGAGCTGCTTGTACGCCGCCTTCACCGCGACCTTGTCGGTGACCCACAGGCCGAGGGCGCTCGCGCCGGAACCGGGGGCGTCGGGCGCGCTCTTGTACCAGAGCACCTTCGCCTCGCCGGCCTTGCGGTCCGCGTTGAAGTCGGAGACGTCGATGTCGTCGCCGCCGTCGCCGCTGCCGTCGCCCTGGTTGACGGGCTGGGTGGGCGACGGGGAGGGCTTGTCGTCCCCGGTGGGGCTCGCGCTCTCCTTGGCGGTGGGCTTCTTCTCGCCGTCGTCGCCGAGGCTCGTCACCGCGAACACCGCGCCGCCGATCACCAGCAGCGCGGCCACGGCGGCGCCGATGATCATCGCGGGCCTGCCCTTGAAGGGGCTTTTCGAGCCACCGCCGGCACCGCCGCCAACGCCGCCGTTACCGCCGCCCGGCGGCGGGGTGGGCGCGCCCGGGTACTGCGACTGCGGGTAGCCGTAACCGGCCTGCGACGCCGGGTTGTACGGGCCGGGCTGCGCGTACGGGCCGGGCTGCTGCGGCGGTTGGGTGTACGGGCCGGGCTGGGCGTACGGGCCCTGCTGCGCGGGTGGCTGCTGGGGGTAGCCGTAGCCGGGGGCCGGTATGGGCGGGCCCTGCGGCGGGGGCGTCTGCGGGTAACCGTACGGCTGTTGGGGCGGTTGCGGCTGGGCCGGTGGCGGCGGGTTCTGTGGTGTTCCGTAGCCGCCGTGCGGCGGCTGATCGGGTGGCTGTGTCATCAGCGCTTTCCCCCTGTTCGCTGTTTTCGAGCCACCCGTGGTCACGCGTGGTGTCGCTTCTCAGACTGTTAAGACGCTTCTCAGACGGCTCTTTCTATCACTGCGACGCATACACGCAGGGGGCCGGTCGCTCCCCTGTTCCCAAGGGAGGACCGGCCCGTAATGCCGTCGTTACGCTCCTTCACGCCCCCTTCACGGGACGTGCGCGCCGCCGTCCGTCAGTGCGCGCGTACGCCCTACGCGTCCTCCGCCAGTTCCAGCCAGCGCATCTCCAGGTCCTCGCGCTCACCTGCCAAGTCGCGCAGCCGGGCGTCGAGTTCCGCCACCTTGCCGAAGTCCGTCGCGTTCTCCGCGATCTGTGCGTGCAGCTTGGTCTCGTTCTCGGAGAGCTTGTCCAACTGCCGCTCGATCTTCTGGAGTTCCTTCTTCGCGGCGCGGGCGTCGGCCGCGTTCTTCTCCGGCTTCTCGGCGACCGCCTTCGCGACGGGCGAGGCCGCGGCGGCGGCCTCCTCCATCTGGTGGCGCCGCTCGATGTACTCGTCGATCCCGCGCGGCAGCATCCGCAGCGTCGCGTCGCCGAGGAGCGCGAACACCTTGTCGGTGGTGCGCTCGACGAAGAACCGGTCGTGGGAGATGACGATCATCGAGCCGGGCCAGCCGTCGAGGAGGTCCTCCAGCTGGGTGAGGGTCTCGATGTCGAGGTCGTTCGTCGGCTCGTCGAGGAAGAGGACGTTGGGCTCGTCCATCAGCAGCCGCAGGATCTGCAGCCGGCGCCGCTCACCGCCGCTGAGGTCCCCGACCGGCGTCCACTGCTTCTCCTTGCTGAACCCGAAGGTCTCGCAGAGCTGCCCGGCCGTCAGCTCGCGCCCCTTGCCGAGGTCGACGCGGTCACGGATCTGCTGCACGGCCTGGAGCACCCGCAGGGTGGGGTCGAGTTCGGCGACCTCCTGGGACAGATAGGCGAGCTTGACCGTCCTGCCGGTGACGACCCGCCCGGCGGCCGGCTGCCGCTCCCCCTCGCTGCGCGCGGCCTCGGCCATGGCGCGCAGCAGGGAGGTCTTGCCCGCGCCGTTGACGCCGACGAGGCCGACGCGGTCGCCCGGTCCGAGCTGCCAGGTCAGATGCTTCAGCAGCACCTTGGGCCCGGCCTGCACGGTGACGTCCTTGAGGTCGAACACGGTCTTGCCGAGCCGGGTCGACGCGAACTTCATCAGCTCGCTGGTGTCGCGCGGCGGCGGCACGTCCGCGATCAGCTCGTTGGCCGCCTCGACGCGGAAGCGCGGCTTCGACGTACGGGCCGGTGCCCCGCGCCGCAGCCAGGCCAGCTCCTTGCGGACCAGGTTCTGCCGCTTGGTCTCCTCGGTGGCCGCGATCCGCTCCCGCTCGGCCCGCGCGAAGACGTAGTCCGAGTAGCCGCCCTCGTACTCGTAGACCGAGCCCTTCTGCACGTCCCACATGCGGGTGCAGACCTGGTCGAGGAACCAGCGGTCGTGGGTGACGCAGACGAGCGCGGAGCGCCGCTCCCGCAGGTGCTGGGCGAGCCAGGAGATGCCCTCGACATCGAGGTGGTTGGTGGGCTCGTCGAGGATGATCAGGTCCTGCTCCTCGATGAGCAGCTTGGCGAGCGCGATGCGCCGCCGCTCACCGCCGGAGAGGGGGCCGATGACGGTGTCGAGGCCCTGCGGGAAGCCGGGCAGGTCGAGGCCGCCGAACAGTCCGGTGAGTACGTCCCTGATCTTGGCGTTGCCGGCCCACTCGTGGTCGGCCAGGTCCCGGATGACCTCGTGCCGGACGGTGGCGGTCGGGTCCAGGGAGTCGTGCTGGGTGAGCACGCCGAGGTGGAGGCCGCCGGACTGGGTGACCCGCCCCGAGTCGGCGTCCTCCAGCTTGGCGAGCATCCGGATGAGGGTCGTCTTGCCGTCGCCGTTGCGCCCCACGACGCCGATCCGGTCCCCTTCGGAGACGCCGAGCGAGACCCCGTCGAGCAGGGCGCGGGTGCCGTACACCTTGCTGACGTTCTCGACATTGACCAGATTGACGGCCATTACTCTCCTGCCACGGGGACGATCGACCCTCCAGGGTAGTCCGCGGCGCGCGGGGCCGTGACGGGGCGCTTCACTTGGCCGGGACGGCGGGGCCGGGGGCCCGGACGGGACCGGATGCCTGCCCGGCCGGTTGCCCGGCTGCCGCCTGCTCGTGCGCGGCGGTCCGCAGCCGGCGGCCGCGCCGGGTCGGCCCCCAGGGCTTCAGCACCGAGATGACCGTCATGAAGACGTACGCGGTGAGCGAGACGACCGGCCCGAACAGCACGTCGCCCGTGTCGGGCAGCGGTCCGCCCGCGGTGACGGCGGCGACCGCCGAGTTCACGCCGGGGCGCAGGGCGAGGACCGTGGCGGTGAGCGTGGCCAGGGTCAGCCAGAACTTCGTCCAGACCCAGCGGTGCCGTGCCAGTCCCCACGGGGTGCCCAGCGACAGCGCCAGCCCGCTCAGGAACGTCAGGACGGCGACGGGGATCAGGAGCCAGTCCGCGAACAGCTTCATGGCCCGGACGGATGCCTCCACCGTCACCGCGGACCCGGTGGTGCCCGCGGTGACCCCGAGCGCGAACAGCCCGAGCGTGAGCCCGAGCCAGCAGGCGGAGGCGGATACGTGGACGACGAGGAAGGCCCGGCGTGCGGGGCGGCTTGCTTTCATGCCACCACCGTGCCGGGCGGGGGCGCCGGGGTCGTCCGCTCGCGGGAGTATCCGGCGGTACGGAGGTCGGCGTAGGGACGCGCCCAGTGGCTCGGGGGGTGCGGGTGCGTTGGCGGGTGCGGGTGGAGTGTGGTTGCTCGCGCAGTTCCCCGCGCCCCTGAAAAGCAGGGGCTGCGCCCCGTGCTTTCCCTTTTGGGTGCCCCCCTACCCGGACGTAGGGATTCCCCTCATTGACGTGCCCCCGTCAAGACGTCACCGTATGTGACCAGGCCGCCACCCCCCACGCTGGTCAGTCCGCGCAAGTCTTCACGAGAGGGGTCCACCCCCAATGTTCGTGCAGAACTCCCCCGCCCCCCACGCCCCCGGTCGCCGCAGACGCGGTGCGCTCGCCGCGGTGGTCTCCGCCGCCGCCCTGTTCACCGTCGGTGCCGCGACCGCCGCCCCCGCGGTCGCGGCATCCGCGGAGGGCAGGATCGTCGGTGCGAGCGCCGAGAACGCCATCAAGGGCAGCTACATCGTCACGCTCAAGGAGAGCCTCCCCTTCAAGGCGGCCTCCGCCAAGGGCAAGGCGGTCGCCACCCGGTACGGCGCCGAGGTGGAGCAGACGTACAAGAAGGCGCTGAACGGCTACGCCACGGAGATGACGGAGGCGGAGGCGAAGCAGCTCGCCGCCGACCCGGCCGTCGCCGCGGTCGCCGCCAACAAGACCGTCCATATGAGCGACACCCAGACCGGCGCGACCTGGGGCCTGGACCGCATCGACCAGGCCGACCTGCCGCTGGACTCGTCGTACACGTACCCCAGCAGCGCGGGCAGCGGCGTCACCGCCTACATCATCGACACGGGTGTGCGGATCACCCACACCGACTTCGGCGGCCGGGCCTCGTACGGCTATGACGCCGTGGACGACGACTCCTCCGCCGACGACGGCAACGGGCACGGCACGCACGTCGCCGGCACCGTCGCGGGCACCACCTACGGTGTCGCCAAGGCCGCCGACATCGTCGCCGTCCGCGTCCTCGACGACGAGGGCTCCGGCACCACCGCCGGTGTCGTCGCCGGTATCGACTGGGTGACCGACAACGCCCAGTTCCCGGCCGTCGCCAACATGTCGCTCGGCGGCAGCGCGGACACCACCCTCGACACCGCCGTCGCCAACTCCATCTCGGCCGGCATCACCTACGCCGTCGCGGCCGGCAACGACAACGCCAACGCGTCGAGCTACTCGCCGGCCCGCGTCGCCTCCGCGATCACCGTGGGCGCCGTCACCAGCGCCGACGCCCGATCCTCGTTCTCCAACTACGGTTCCACGCTGGACATCTTCGCGCCGGGTTCGTCCATCACCTCCGCGTCGAACACCTCCAACACGGCCACCGCGACCTACTCCGGTACGTCGATGGCGTCGCCGCACGTCGCCGGCGCGGCCGCCGTCCACCTCGGCGAGAACCCGAGCGCCGCACCCTCCGCGGTCACCACGGCCCTGACCTCGGCGGCCTCCGCCTCCACCCTCACCAGCGTCGGCACCGGCAGCCCCAACCTGCTGCTCCAGGTCACGCCCAGCGGGGACGGTGACGACGGCGGGGACGACGGTGGCGACACCGGCAGCGCCTTCGAGTCGACCACCGACGTCTCCATCCCGGACGCCGGCTCCGCCGTCTACTCGCCCGTCACCGTCAGCGGTCTGACCGGCAGCGCGCCCAGCGACCTGTCCGTCTACGTCAACATCGTCCACACCTACCGCGGTGACCTGGTCATCGACCTCGTGGCCCCGGACGGCTCGACGTACCGCCTCAAGAGCAGCAGCTCCTCCGACTCCACGGACAACGTCGACGCCACCTACACGGTCGACGCGTCGAGCGAGACGACCGTCAACGGGAGCTGGCAGCTCAAGGTCCAGGACGTCTACAGCGCGGACACCGGCTACATCAACAGCTGGAAGCTGACCTTCTAG
>NZ_JAEMUX010000107.1 GCF_016598475.1 Streptomyces adelaidensis | reverse complement strand
GCCTCAGGCGGAGCGCCTCAGGCGGAGCGCCTCAGGCGGTGTAGCCGAGCTGCTTGCGTATGTACGGCGTCATCAGCGTCCTGGCCTTCGCGAGGGTGGAGGTGCGGGCGCCGAGGACCGCGGTCTCGCCGCCCGGGACGGGGAGGAGAGTGAGGCCGTCGGCCGGGCCGAAGGGCACGATCAGCGGGGTGCGGCGGATCGGCCGGTAGAGGCGCGGTTCCTTGCGGTGCTTGCCCGAACTGCTCAGGTGGGCGCGGATGTTGTGGGCGGCGATGTCCGCCTGGGCGATCGCGACGGGGGAGACCTTCAGCTCGCTGACGTCGTTCACGTCACCGACCGCGTACACGTCGCGCCGCCCCTCCACCCGTAGCATCCGGTCGACCTTGACGTGCCCGGAACCGTTCAGCCAGGTCCCGTGCCCGGCCAGCCGCAGCCAGAGCGTGTTGGGGGTGGTGCCGGTGGCCCAGAAGGAGAGGTCGGCCTCGATGACATCGCCCCGGCCGTCCCGGTAGGTGTCGAAGTCGGGCCCGGGGGAGATGAACGAGTCCAGCCGCACCTCCACATCGTGGGACTCCAGCCAGGCCAGGGCCCGCCGCCCGGCCCGACCGCTGCCCGTGGAGTGGAGCAGCTCCGGCCCGGCGTGCGCGAGCGTGACCCGCGCGTCCGGCCGGGCCAGCCGGATCTCGGCGGCGAGTTCCACACCGCCCGGCCCGCCGCCGACCACCAGCACATGCCGGGCCGCGGCCACGTTTTCCTGGTGCGCGGCGAACGTCTTGGCCGCCTCCTCGGTGGTCGTGCCCAGGAAACGGGCCGGCTCCGGGTAGTCCGCACCGGTGGCGATCACCACCACGTCGTACGGCAGCCGCTCGCCCGTGGCCAGCCGCACCTGCCGCTCGTCGGTGTCGATCCCGATCGCCTTGCCCGCCACGACGCGGCCGTTGCGCAGCAGCCGGTCGTACGGGATGAAGGGCACCGTCGTCCATTCCTCGTGCACGCCGGCGCGCAGCGAGGCGATGCGGTGGAAGAAGACCTCCTTGCGGTCCACGAGGGTGACCCGTGCGACCTCGTCCAACTGTTTGGCGAGGCGGATGCCCCCGTATCCGCCGCCGATCACGATTACTTCGCCGTCAAGCACACCGATTCTCCTGTGCTGGGTGGGGGGAGATACGGCGAGCCTAACGTTTGAAACTTAAAGCTATGGGCGGGGTTTGTGCTCGTTGCGTGAAGCGACGGCGCACGACACGAGTCACTGTCTGCCTAGGGTGGTCCCGTGACCGACAACGACCGGCCCCTCGCCGTATTCGACCTGGACAACACCCTTGCCGACACCGCGCATCGGCAGCGCTTCCTCGAGTCGAAGCCGCGCGACTGGGACGGGTTCTTCGCCGCCGCCCCGCAGGATCCGCCGCTGGCCGAGGGCGTGGCGCTGGCGCGGGAGAGCGCCGGGGAGTGCGAGGTCGTGTATCTGACCGGGCGCCCTGAGCGGTGCCGCCGTGACACCGTCGACTGGCTCGCCGCGCACGGGCTGCCCGGAGGGCGGATCTGGATGCGCCGCGACCACGACCGCCGGCCCGCCCGCCGCACCAAGCTGGAGATCCTCCACCGGCTCGCCCTCACCCGCGAGATCCGCGTCCTCGTCGACGACGACGAGCTCGTCTGCGAGGACGCGGAGCGGGCGGGCTTCACTGTCGTACGGGCGCGGTGGGCCGCCGCCTCCGCCGCGCTGAAGGTGGCGCAGGAGCGGGAAGGGCGGACCTGAGCGGCCGCCTCAGCCGCCGTCCTCCAGCCTGAACCCGACCTTCAGGCCCACCTGGTAGTGCGCGATCTGCCCGTCCTCGATGTGACCCCTGACCTGTGTCACCTCGAACCAGTCCAGGTTCCGCAGGGTCTGCGCGGCGCGGGCCACGCCGTTGCGGATGGCGTGGTCGACGCTCTCACCCGAACTGCCGACGATCTCGGTGACCCGGTAGACGTGGTCGTTCATACGGGGTTCTCCTTGTCGCGTTCTCCGCCGTGGCCGTGCGCCACACGTCATTCCACGGTGCCTCAGAGTCTTCGACTCCGCGAGCCATCGCCTGGCTGCGGGTCCGGTGGGGGCTTGTCGCGCAGTTCCCCGCGCCCTGAAAAGCAGGAGGGTGCGCGAGGTCTTTCGTCTTTCAGGGGCGCGGGGAACTGCGCGATCAACCACGGCGCACCCGCACCCGCCGACGCGCCCAAGTCCCCGAGCTCGACCGCGGGGGGCCGAAGGGGCGCAGCCCCTGGGGGTGGGACGGGTAGGGGCGGCGGGGCGAGGAAAACCGCGCAGCCGACGCGGTCACCCCGCCAGGCTCAACGACAGCGCGAACCGCCCCTCCCGGTCGGTCCACCAATGGGTCAACGACAGCCCGGCCGCGGCCAGCTCCCCCCGCACACCGTCCCGCCTGAACTTCGCCGAGACCTCCGTACGCAACTCCTCCCCCTCCCCGAAGTCCACCACCAGCCCGAGCGCGGGGATCTTCACGCTCTGGGCGACCCGAGACCGCAGCCGCATCTCGATCCACTCGCGCTCGGCATCCCACAGCGCGACATGGTCGAACGCGCCGGGGTCGAAGTCCGCCCCCAACTCCCGGTCGACCACATTGAGCACGTTCTTGTTGAACTCGGCCGTCACCCCCGCCGAGTCGTCGTACGCCGCGACCAGCACCCCCTCGTCCTTGACCAGGTCGGTACCGAGCAGCAGCGCGTCCCCGGGCGCCAGCAGCGCGCGTACCGCGGACAGGAACGCGGCACGCTCCACAGGCACGAGATTCCCGATCGTGCCACCGAGGAAGGCCACCAACCGGGGCCCGGGCGTCTGCGGCAGTTCGATCGCGGCGGTGAAGTCGGCGATCAGGGCATGCACGTTCAGCCCCGGCCGCTCACCGGCCAGCGCCTCGCCCGCCAGCCGCAGAGCGCTCTCGCTGACATCGACCGGCACATAGGTGTGCAGGTCGGTCATCGCGTCCAGCAGATGCCGGGTCTTGTCGGAGGAGCCGGACCCCAGCTCGACCAGGGTGCGCGCGCCGCTCGCCGCGGCGATCTCGCCCGCCCGGTCGAGCAGGATCTCGCGCTCGGCACGGGTCGGGTAGTACTCGGGCAGTTCGGTGATCCGCTCGAACAGCTCGCTGCCGCGCGCGTCGTAGAACCACTTCGGCGGCAGTGTCTTCGGTGTGCGGGTCAGGCCGGCCAGGACATCGGCGCGCAACGCCGCGTCCGTCGCGTCCTCGGGCAGGGTGCGGGTGAGAAGGAACGGGCTCACGCAGTGGGCTCCTTCGGTGCGGCGGATGCTGATGCCATGTCGTCGTTCGGGCGGGGGGCGGGTTCCTCCAGCGCCTTGAGCGGAGTGAGCAGGACGTCCGTACGGCTCGCCGCGAGCAGCGTGCGGTCCGGCACCTCCACCCAGTGCGGATCGTCGTCGTACGGCTCGGATGCCACGACGGTGCTGCGGCCGGGCTCGGCGAGATACCAGAGGGTGTCGCCCCAGGCCGTCGCGGCGATGGTCTCGCCGTTGGTGAGCAGCAGGTTGAGCCGGGAGCCGGGGGCCGCGCGGCCGACCTCCAGGACCGTGTCGGCCAGCGCCTGGCTCTCGTCGTCGCCGGCCCGCAGCCGGCTCAGGACCAGGGCCCACACGAGCGCGGAGTCGTTGCGGGCCTCCATCGACAGCAGCTCGACGGGGGGCAGCCCACCGGCGAGCGGCGCCAGGGACCTGGGCCACCCGGTGACCGCCCCGTTGTGGCTGAACAGCCAGGGCCCGGCCGTGAACGGCGCCGCCGCGGCCTCGTCGTCCGCGCCCGGCACCGTCGCGTCCCGCACGGCGGCCAGCAGCGCGCCGGTGCGGACCACCCGGGCGAGGTCCCGGAAGGACTGGTCGCCCCAGATCGGCCCGGCCCGGCGGTACCGCCCCGGCACCGGGTCGCCCTCGGCATACCAACCCACCCCGAAACCATCGGCGTTGACCGTCCCGTACCGCTGCCGCCGGGGCGTCCACGACTGCCGGAACAGACTGTGCGGCGGGTCCACCAGGACCTTGCCCAGCGGTGACTGAGGCCCGAGGAAGGCGATATGACGGCACATCAGACAGTCTCCGGGGCGGCGTCGCGTGCCGTGCGGAACCCGCAGAAGATCTGCCGCCGGATCGGATAGTCCCAGTTGCGGAACGTCCCCCGGCAGGCCACCTCGTCCACGGCGAACGAACCCCCCCGCAGCACCTTGTACTCGGGGCCGAAGAACACCTCCGAGTACTCCTTGTACGGGAACACCGTGAACCCCGGATAGGGCAGGAAGTCGCTCGCCGTCCACTCCCACACATCGCCGATCAACTGCCGTACGCCCAGCGGCGATTCGCCCGCCGGATAGCTGCCGGCCGGCGCCGGACGCAGATGCCGCTGCCCGAGGTTGGCATGCTCGGGTGTCGGGTCGGTGTCGCCCCACGGGTAGCGGGTCGAGCCGCCGGTGACCGGGTCGTGCCGGGCGGCCTTCTCCCACTCGGCCTCCGTGGGCAGCCGGCGCCCCGCCCAGCGGGCGTACGCGTCGGCCTCGTACCAGCACACGTGCAGCACCGGCTCGTCGGCCGGGACGACCTCGGTGACGCCGAAGCGCCGCCGCAGCCACTCCCGGCCGTCACGCCGCCAGAACAGCGGCGCGATGATGCCGTGCGAGCGGATGTGGTCCCAGCCCTGAGCCGTCCACCAGCGCTCGTCGTCGTACCCGCCGTCCTCGATGAACGCCTGGTACGCGCCGTTCGTCACCGGCGCGGTGTCGATGTGGAACGGCGGGACGATACGCCGGTGCGCGGGCCGCTCGTTGTCCAGCGCCCACGGCTCGGTCGAGGTCCCCATCATGAACTCCCCGCCGGGCACGAGGACTTCGGTGGGCCCCGCGACCAGCGGGGCGGGCCCGGGGTCCGGCGCCGACAGCACGGTCGGCCCCTTGCGGAGCTGATGGGTGATCAGCATCGTCTCGTCGTGCTGCTGTTCGTGCTGGGCGATCATGCCGAAGGCGAAGCCCGCGTCGGTGAGCCGGGTGCCGTGGAAGTCGGTGCTCTCCAGCACGTCCAGCGCCCGGCCGCGCACCTCGGCGAGGTACCGGCGGGCCTCCTCGGGCGGCAGCAGCGGCAGCGTGGGCCGCTCGGCGCGCGAATGCTCGAAGGCGTCGTACAGCCCGTCGATCTCGGGCCGCATCGCCTCCCGCCCGGCGACGTTCCGCAGCAGCCACAGCTCTTCCTGGTTGCCGATGTGGGCGAGGTCCCACACCAGCGGGGACATCAGCGGCGAGTGCTGCGCGGTGAGGTCGGGTTCGTCGACGGCGGAGGTCAGGAGCGCGGTGCGGGCACGGGCCGTGGTCAGCGCCGCCAGCGCGCGCTCCCGGAGTATGTCGGGGTCCCAGTCGGCGTCGTGCGTCGATGCCGGGGTCTCGGGCGCGGTCATGCGGGGAGGTCCTTCCCGTGAAACAGGTCGAGCACATCGTCGGCGGGGCAGCGGCCCCGGGCCACATAGCGGTCGGTGTACGCCGCGACCGCCTCCCGCACCTCGGCGCTCGCGCCGAGTCTGGGCAGCGCCTCGGCCGCCGCGGCGAAGCAGACGGCCGCCGCCTCCCGCAGCTCGGGATCGGCGAGGCCCGTACGGGCGGCCGCGTCCCACAGCGCATTGCGCGGTGGCAACAGTGAACCCGCCCGCTCGGCAAGGGGTTTGACGGTCCGATAGGCGATCTCGGCGGCGTCCGGGTCCTCGAACAGCGCCGCCGTCACGGCGAGCGGCACGATCCACCCGTCCTCACCCGGCTGGGCGTCGATCATGCGGAGTTCGAGGTGACCACGCGGGCGCACCGGCGGGAACAGCGTCGTCAGGTGGTAGTCGAGGTCGGCGCGGCTCGGCGGGGTGTCGGATCTCGTCCACTCCCGGAACGTCATCCCGCCCGGGACACCCCAGGGCCCCTCGTCGGCCCGGACGCACATCACCGGCGCGTCGAGCACCAGCCGCGCCCAGGCGCCGCGCGGATCGCCGTCCAGCGCCGGGGCGAGCGTCCGGCCCGGGTCCATCGCCGCCCACAGCGACTGCCGCGTCGAACGCCAGCCGGTGACCTTGCCCAGCGCCAGTGGGGAGTGCGCGAACGCGCCCACCAGCACCGCGCCGAGCTGGTGCGACAGCCACCAGCGCCGCGTGTGACCGAGGGGGCCCGGCTCCTCGTACCCGGCGTCGATACACACCTGGACCGAGGCGGAGGAGCACATCATGGCCCGCCCCTCGGGGCCGAAGCGGTCGAGGTAGACCTCCATCGCCTCGTAGCGGGGCTCCTGGAGATAGCGGGTCGGGGGGTTCCAGGGTTCGTGACCGAAGCCGCTGATGCCGAGATCCAGCTCGCGCAGCGTCGCGCGTACGGCGATGAGATCGGCCGAGACGGACCCGACACACTCCATCAGGGAGGCGGCCGGCGCCGAGCTGAGTTCCAGCTGGCCGCCGGGCTCGATGGTCAGCGGCGACGCCAGGGGCAGATTCCGCAGTGCCGCGTAGGCCGCTTCGAGTCGTGCTGGTGTTGCCGGGAGCCGCGGATCACGCAGCTCGTGGACGTGCCATTCCAGTTCGACACCGAGGGTGCGGGGTGGGCCGGTCTTGAAGCAGATGCCCCGTACCAGGGCCTCCACCTCCGCCTCGGTGACACCGGAGCGCTGCTCCGTACAGCCACTCAGCGAATCTGACATGTCGGGATCCTCCTGAGATTCCACCATGCCGCCGGTCCGATTCTGGTCGGTGTGTGGTCGGTGCGGACCGGCAGTGCTCGTCCCACCCAAAACCCTCGCGCCGGTTCGCACAAGGGTGCACATCACCGCAATGCGGATCGACGATCTTTGTTTCAGGGAACTTCAGGCACTCCTTCCCCCGCCCGCTGAGGACCATTCACGTCAGAAAAACTCCGTTGCGGTCACTCACCAGCATCACCCACGATCGCTTCATGAGCACGACGGGGGAGCGCGCACGGGCAGCGCTCGTGGCGCGCACGGGGGTGGCGCCATGAGCGCGCGCCTGCGAGGAATCGCACGGGAGACCGAGGAGATCGTCGCGGCCGGACGCTATCGCGCACCCGGCGGCCACGAGGTGTCCATAGCGGCCGAGGCCGAGGCCGCGAGGGCGGGCACGCGGCTGTACGGCCCGGAGTCGGTGGAGACACCGCGAACCGACCCGGTGAAGACGATCATCGAGGTCACCGGCGAGAGCAGCCTGGAGGCCGCCCACCGCCTGACGGGCACCGACGCCCCCGTGGCCGTCCTCAACTTCTCCTCGGCCCGAAACCCCGGCGGCGGCTATCTGAACGGCGCCCAGGCCCAGGAGGAAGCCCTTCTGCCGGGCCTCCGCGCTCTACACCTGCGTCCGCGAGGCCCGCGGCTTCTACGACCACCACCGCACCCACCGCGACCCGTTCTACACGGACCGCGTCATCCACTCACCCGCAGTACCCGTCTTCCGGGACGACCGAGGCCGCCTCCTCGACCGCCCCCACACCGCCGGCTTCCTGACCTCGGCCGCCCCGAACGCATCGGTCATCCTGCGTACGTCGCCGGAACGCGCGCCGGAACTGCCGGGGGCCCTGGCGGTACGCGCGGAACGGGTACTGGAGACGGCGGCGGCCCACGGCTACCGACACCTCGTCCTGGGCGCGTGGGGCTGCGGAGTCTTCGGCAACGACCCGACGCATGTGGCGGGAGCCTTCCGGGGCCTGTTGACGGACGGCGGCAGATTCCAGGGCAGCTTCGATCACGTGGTGTTCGGGATACTGGATCGAACGAAGGGCGCGAAGGTCCGGGGCGCCTTCGAACAAGAGTTCACCGCAGGCTTTTAGGGGCGCGAGGAACTGCGCGACCAGCCACACACGACCCGCACCCGGCACACGACCTAAACCCACCCATACCGCTCCCGCAACCGCCGCACAACGGAGTTGAACCGCATACGGTCCAACGCACAGGCCTCCCGCCGCATCCCGTCCTCGTGCAGCCGCAGCACCCGGTCCACATCCACCCACGAGTCCCGCCCGGACCGGTCCCACGGCCCGCTCCCGATCGGCACCCACTCCCGGTCCCCGTCATGCCGCTTGCTCGACAGCTGAACGGCGAGGAACGTCCCGCCGGGCTCCCGGGCCACCACCAGCACGGGCCGGTCCTTCCCACGCCCGTCGTTCTCCTCGAACGGCACCCAGGTCCAGACGATCTCCCCGGGATCGGGATCCCCGTCGTGCGCGGGCGAGTACTCGGTACGCACCAGCCCGACCGCACGGGGATCGGCCTCGGTCGTGGCGGAGGGGCCGAAACGGCCAGGAACTTCTTGATCAGCGAAGAAAGTCACAGCCAAACGCTAACCCGCGCCCCTGCAGGGGCGCGGGGCTGCTTCAACATACGGCTCCTCCCCCACTCTCGGCTTCGCTCGAGCGGGGGGACCCCCATCGTGGGCGCGACAAGCCACGATCGACCCGCAGCCGACCACTCACAGTCGAAGCTACGGCGCTACGACTCCCTATCGACCTGCACCTTCTCCACGGGCAGCCCATTGACCCCGGCGGAGCCGCCGGCAGGCACCCCGTTCTGGTTCATGGACGACAGCAGCTGCCGGGCCAGCCCCAGCCCGGTACCGCCCATGGTGAGCGCCTTGGCGAACACGTCCGCCATCCCGTCGGCCCCGTTGAGGAGCACCATGTTGTCGACGTTGCCGAAGGCGGACGCACCGGCCTGCACGATCTCCGGCCACTGCTCGGCGAGTTGCTGCGCGATCACCGCTTCCTGGTTCTCGGCCAGCGCGGTGGCCCGCGCCTTGATGCCCTCGGCCTCGGCGAGCCCCTTGGCCCGCGTGGCCTCGGCGGTGGCGAGCCCCTTGGCCTGCCGGGCGGCGGCCTCGGCCTCACCGTGGGCGCGGGTCGCGTTCGCCTCGGCGACGGCCGCGAGTTCGGTCTCCTTGGCCTTGGCCTGCGCGGCGGAGATACGGGCGTCGCGATCGGCCTCGGCGAGGGTGCGCTTCTCGTAGGCCTTGGCGTCCGCGGGCTTGCGGACGTCCGTCTGGAGCTGCTGTTCGCGCCGGGCCGCCGCCAACTCCGCGACCCGGGTCTCCTGGACGACGACTTCCTGCAGGGCGCCCGCCTCGGCGAGGGGACCGGACTGCTTGGCCTTCGCCGAGGCGTTGTCCCGCTCGGCCTGGTAACCGGCCTGGAGGATCTCGCTGTCCCGGGTGGCCTCCGCCATCCGTGCCGCGGCCTGCTGCTCGGCCTCGGTGGCGAGCCGGTTGGCCTCGGCCTGCGCGATCCGGGCGTCCCGCTGGACGGCCGCCGCGTGCGGCATGGCGAGGTTCTTGATGTAACCGGTCGGGTCCTCGATCTCGTGGATCTGCAGCGAGTCCACGATCAGGCCCAGCTTCTCCATCTCCGTACCGCACGCCGCCCGCGTCTGGCCGGTGAGTTTCTCGCGGTCGCGGATCATGTCCTCGACCGTCAACCCACCGACGATGGACCGGAGATGACCGGCGAACACGTTGTGCACCCGCTCGGAGACCCGCTTCTGCTGGCCGAGGAAGCGACGGGCCGCGTTCGCGATGGACACGAAGTCGTCGCCCACCTTGAAGATGACCACGCCCCGGATCTTCAGCGGAATGCCCTGGAAGGTCACGCACTCCACGGCCAACTCGGTCTGGTTCAGATCGAGTGACAGCTTGCGTACCGCCTGCACACCGGGCAGCACGAGTGTGCCGCGCCCGGTGACGATACGGAAGTTCATGCCCTCCTCAAGGCCCTCCATCTTGTGCTTGGAGCCGGAGATGATCAGAGCCTCGTTGGGTTCGGCGACCCGCCACATGAGTTTGAACAGACCGATCAGTACCAGTACGACGGCTACGGCCGCCCCCGCGATGATGGCGACGAACATCGGCCCAACCCCCTTGGCCAGGTGCCCTTTCGGCACCGAACGTCGGGAGTGTCCCGCGAGACGAGGCCGGGGTACAGACGGACGGACCGTTGTTGCAGTCTTGATGCGAACCGGTGTCGGAAGCCCGACAGAGCAACCCGACGGACCGTCAACTGTCGTACGCGGCCGACACGTACACCGTGCGCGGCGGCAGGTACTCCATCACCATCACGAGCGTCCCCGGCTCGATCCGGTCCTTGGCGGAGGCGGGATACGCCAGGAAGTGCTCGGCGCCGCCCCGCACCCGGACGATCACCTCGCCGACCAGCCCGGGACCGACCGCACCGGTCACCCGTCCCATGAGCCCGATCATCGACGCTTCGTCCATGGTCACAGCGTACGGGGCACACCGTGCGCTCCGAACCCGCTCAGGCCGCCGGCGAACCGGAGTCGGCCCGCAGCGGCGGCCACAGTTCGTGCCAGCGCTGGTCCGCCTCCAACTGCGCGGCCAGCGACAGCAATAGCGGCTCGCTGTCGGCCGGCCCGAGCAACTGCGCGCCCACCGGCAGCCCGTCGTCCACGAACCCCGCCGGTACGTTCACCCCGGGCCAGCCCAGCACGTTCCACGGCCAGGCGTACGGGCAGGCGGCGACCATCGCGCGGTCGGTGCCGAGCCCGCCCAGGTCGAGCATGGCGCCGACACGCGGCGGGGGAGCGGCGGTCGTCGGCGCGAGGAGCACGTCGTACGACGTGAAGAGCGCGCCGATGCGCTGGTGGAGCGTGCCCTCCGCCCGCCGGGCCAGCCGCAGGGGCGCCCCGCCGAGCAGCCGGCCGACGCGGGCGGCGTCGCGGGTACGCCGGTCGAGGAGGTCCTGCCGGCCGATCGCGCCGACCCGTTCGGCGAGCCCGGCGGTGGCGCGCGGGATGAACGTCAGCCCGATCCGCCCGTAGCGCGGTTCCGCCTCCTCCACCACGTGCCCGAGCGCGGCGAGTCGCTCCGCCACCGCGCGGACCCGCTCCCGTACGCGGGGATCGAGCCGCGCGGGCAGCGCGGTGAAGGGCGGCTTGAGGGAGAGTGCGATTCTGAGCCGCCCGGGATCGCGCCCCACCGCCTCGGCGGCGCTGATCGCGGCCGGCCGGTGCAGATCGCCCTCGTGGTTACCGCTCGCCGCGTCCAGCAGCAGGGCGGCGTCGGCGACCGTACGGGCGAGGGTGCCGTTGACGGTGATGCCCTGGAAGGACTCCGCGTGCGGCCAGGTCGAGACCCGGCCGCGCTGCGGCTTGATGCCGATGAGGTGGGTCCAGGAGGCCGGGATGCGCACCGAGCCGGCGCCGTCCGAGCCCAGCGCGGCCGGCACGAGGCCCGCCGCCACGGCCGCCGCCGAACCACCGGAGGAGCCACCCGGCGTGTGGTCCGGGTGCCAGGGATTACGGGTGGCGCCGAAGGCCGGCCCCTCGGTGAACGGCCACTGTCCCAGCTCGCACGTGTTGGTCTTGCCGACGACGATCGCCCCGGCCGCACGCAGCCGCCGTACCGCCTCGCCGTCCTCCGGCAGGGAGGGGAACTCCCCCTGACAGCCGAACGCGGTCGGCTCGCCGGCCACGTCCATGTCGTCCTTCACGGCCACCGGCACCCCGAGCAGCAACCGCCGTCCGCCCGCCGCCAGTTCCTGGTCCGCCGCGTCGGCCTCCGCCAGCGCCGCCTCGGCCCGCACCCGCCGGAACGCGTTGACCGTCCCCTGACTCGCCTCGATCCGGGCGAGCGTCCGCTCCACGAGCGCCCGGGACGTCACCTCCCCGGCGGCCAGCGCACGAGCACACTCCGCCAGACCCGGCACACGATCGGCAGCCATACGGAACACCTCCGGAAGCGGGTTTCTACCGAACGGTAACGTCCGGGAGGCCGCCGGGACGCGGAACCGCCGACTTTCCTGCCCTCGTCCCCTATCCGCGCGCCAAGTGCCGCATGGTCAGGGCCAGCTGGAGCCGGAGCCGTCCCCGGGGGGTGCGGACGGGCCAGCCGAGGAGGGTCTCCGCCTGGGCGAGACGGTCCTGGAGCGTGGAGTGGTGGACGTTGATCCCGGTGGCCGCCGCCCGCAGACTCGCCGTCGACGCGACCGCTTGCAGCGTGGCGAGCATCCAGGGCGAGTCGGCGGCGGCCCGCTCCAAGTCCCGTACGTCCGGCGGCGGTTCGGACCCCGGCGCGATCAACTGGGCGAGGAGGGCGAGCCCGCCGAGGTCGTCCGCGTGGACCACCCGCTCACCCGGATCCTGCGCGGTGCCCTCGGCCGTGAACCGCAGCGCGGTCCGCGCGCCCTCCCAGGAGCCGGGCAGGCCGAGCAGGGGCACGGCGGGACCGACCCCGACCCGTCCGGCGGGAAGCCCGGCCCCGGCGGGCGCGGACAGGATTCCGGGCCGCCCGCCGAGCGGGGCGAAGGCGCGGGCCCGGGTGGTGGGGTCGTCGGGGTCGAGGCCGAGGCGTCGGGCCGCGTGCAGCCGGGCCCGCTCGGTAGCGGTGGGGTCGAGGACGGTCTCCACGAGCGCCGGGTCGTCGGCGGGGGAGACGGGCGCACGGCCACGGGTCCGGTCCAGCACCACCCGGAGGGCGCCCGCGGCCCGCTCCAGGATGACCGCGTCCACCACACTTCGCTCGCCGCTCCCGTCCCGCTCCAGCCACAGTGCGGGAATCCCGCCGGGCTCCAGCGCGGCGCACGGCCACGCCGGATCCGGCGCCCGGTCACTGTCCTGCCGCCGCCCGTCGGGCTCCACCCGCACCTGCGCACGCCGCCCGGCATCGACCAGCCGCGCCGGACACCCGGCCAGCACCGCCGCCCCCCGCACCAGCGCCTCCAGCCCGGCCCGAGCGTCCGCCAACGTGTCGAAGTACGCGATCACCCGAACAGCGGCCCCGGCATCCGGATCCAGCGCGCTGAGCCGTCCCGCCAGCTCTTTCATACGCCCCATGGTGCGGCATGTCGGCTGCGCAAGGTCTTTCGCCTTTTAGGGGCGCGGGGAACTGCGAGACAAGCCCCCACCGAACCCGCACCCGCCAACGCACCCAGGCCTCCCCGAGCCCGACCGCGCGGGTCGAAGGGGCGCAGCCCCTGGATGGGGGTCCCCCCGCTCGAGCGAAGCCGAGAGTGGGGGAGGGACAGGCGGCGGGGGCGAGCAAACCCCGCTCCACCCTCGGTCACTCCCCGAGCAACCGCCGCAACCACCGCACCTGCGCCCCCCGACACTCCCGAGACACCGCCGCCTGCGGCGCGAACCCGTCGAACCCGTGAAAGCCCCCCGGCCAGACATGCAGCTCAGCCACCCCACCGGCCTGCCAAAGCCGCGACGCGTACTCCACGACCTCGTCCCGGAACGTCTCCGCGGACCCCACATCGAGAAACGCCGGAGGCAACCCGCTCAGATCCGTGGCCCGCGAGGCCGCCGCGTACTCGGATACGTCCGGCCCCCCACGCGCCGCCCCGAGCAAGGCCGTCCACCCCGTCTCGTTGGCCGTCCGGTCCCACACCCCCCGCCCCGCCATCTGGTGGACGGACGGCGTGTCATTGCGATCGTCGAGCATCGGACACAGCAGCACCTGCCCGATCGGCCGCGGCCCCTTCCGGTCCCGCGTGAGCAGCGCCAGCGCGGCGGTCAGACCGCCACCCGCACTGGCCCCCGCGATGATGATCCGCTCGGCATCGCCGCCGATCTCGGCGGCGTGCTCCGCCGTCCACAGCAGACCGGCGTAGACGTCCTCCACGGGCGCCGGATGCGGATTCTCGGGCGCCAGCCGGTACTCCACGGACACCACGACCGCGCCCAGCTCCCGCGCCCAGGCCAGCGGCGCGTCCACCCCGAGCCGGTTGTTGCCGACGACCATGCCGCCGCCGTGCACGTGGTAGATCACCGGCAGCGGGTCCGGCGTCGCGGGGTCGGCCGGACGGCAGATGAGCAACGAGATCTCCGGCGCGTCCTCGGGCCCCGGCACCAGCCGGTCCTCGACCTCGAAGAAGCCGCCCATGGTGAGGTCGAGCTGCGCCAGCAGCTGGACGCCCGGCCCCTGGCGCGCCTCGACTATGTCGTCCATGGTCAGCTGCTGCGGAAGCATGTCCTTGAGCGCCTCCAGAGCCGCCGCGAGCTCGGGATCGAAGGGGGGCGGAATCATGGCCATGGCTTCTCCTCGGACAAGTGCCGCGCAGACGGTCCGTACCGCCGCACACACCATCGGTTCGTACCGCGATGATGAGCGTCCCGGCAAGGCACGAGGAGGCCGTCGTACGGCGGCGGATGCCCGCCACCCGGCGGGTGGCGGACGACCGCCCACCTGCCCGCCCGCCCCACCGCCCGTCACCCCGCCCCGGATCCTGCCCCCACCTCGCCCCGCATCATCACGCAGTCGAACTCGACGACCCGCCCCGTCCCCGGCTCCCGTGTCACGGGGTACATCCCGGTGATCCGGAACCCGCTCGCCTCGTACACGGCGATCGCCTCGCCCATCGTCGGGCCGCCCTCGTACAGTCGCAGCGCCGCGACCTCGGACTGCAGACCCACGAAGTCCCGGGCGCGCTCGCCGGCGCCGGCGAACACCTCCAGGTCGTAGCCCTGGGTGTCCATCTTCAGATATGGCCGGGGGTCGGCGATGCCGTCGAGGGCCCGCTCCAGGAGTCCGTCGAGCCGGCGTACCGCGATCCGTTCGGTGCGGGTGCGGGCGAACCGTCGGTAGCGGTCGCGGCCGTAGTCGCTGGGTGGAAGGAGGGAGTTCATGGAGTTCCAGCCGGTGTGGATCTCGGTCTCGGTGTCCGCGCGGCCCAGCGCGAGGGGGTGGACGAACCAGTCCGGGTCGTTCTCGGCGGCCCGCCGGAGCCGGTCGAAGGCTTCCGTGGTGGGTTCGAAGGAGACGATGCGGCCGGTGTAGCCGGAGCGGCGCAGGCGACGGGCGTACTGTCCGGCGTTCGCACCCACATCGAACACACAGTTCACGCCATAGGTTTCGAGCATCGCCGCCACATGCTGTTCGCACAGTTGTCCGGCCATCGCCAGTTGCAATCGGCGCTCGTCGGCGGCCGCGTGTCCGTCCAGGAGCAGATGCGCCCCGCTGTCACCGAGCCGCACGGCCCGCCAGTCGTCGGACGCCTGCGGGGAGTCCGCCGGTGAGTGCTGCCGGAGGACCAGCCACGCACCGTCGACCAGGCGCGAGGCGGCGTACCGCTCGCCCGTCCTGACCAGCAGATCCGCCCCGGCCGTCACTGGAACTCTGGTACGTCCGCCGCGCCGCGAGACCACGGCGGTGCCCGGACCGATGTCGGTCACCTGGAGGCCGAGCCGGGGCAGAAAACCGAGCAGCCGTCTGTGAAGGGTCACCATCGATCCACCCTCGCAGAGATGGCGCGAAATGGTTGCACGACTGAACACTTTTCGACCACATTCGTCAAACTGCCCAGCCACAAAGATCGGTGGTCCGACCCCCAACTCCCGCACGGCTGGAACTCCCCCGGCCGGAACGACCTTCACCACTTCTGCAAGGATGCCGTCCTCATGGTGCAGATACCGAACCAGCCCGCCCCGCTCTCACCCCTGCAACGAGCCGTCCCCACGAGCGCCGACGTGGCCCGCCTCGCAGGGGTCTCGCGCGCCACGGTCAGTTACGTCCTCAACAACACCAGCGCCGTCCGCATCAGCGAGCCCACCCGCCGCCGGGTCCATGAGGCCGCCAAGGAACTCGGCTACGTCCCGCACGCGGCGGCCCGCAGCCTGCGCGCCGGACACAGCCGCCTGGTACTGATGCCCACCCCGAACGTGCCCATCGGGCCGCTCTACAGCCAGTTCATCAACGAGCTCCAGCGGGCCCTCAGCCGCCTCGACTACACCGTCGTGCAGTACGGCGGCATCGGTCTGCGCGGCGACGACGCCGCCCGCGCCTGGGCCGAGCTGCGCCCCGTCGCGGTGATCGTGCCCGGCGTCGGGCTCGGCCCGCAGGGCGTGGCCGTCCTCAAGCGCTCCGGCGCCAGAGCCGTCGTCACCCTCAGCCCCGAGTCCGTCGAGGGCGCCCACGCGCTGATCCTGGACCACGCGGCCGTCGGCCACAGCGCCGGCCGGCACCTGGTCGAGCGCGGCCGCCGCCGGATCGGCGTCGTCGTGCCCGAGGAGCCCGGCCTGGGCGTCTTCTCCCGGCCCCGGCTCGCCGGCGTACGGAGCGCGGTGCAGGGCACGGAGGCGACCGTCACCGAACTGCCGCTCGCCTACGACGAGACGGCCGCGGCCCGGCTCGCCCGGAACTGGCGCTCCCTCGGCCTGGACGCCGTGTTCGCGTACAACGACGAATACGCGATGCTGGTGATGCGGGCCCTTCAGGACGAAGGCATCGACGTCCCCGAGGAGACGGCCGTGGTCGGCGCCGACGACCTGATGCTGGGCCGGCTGCTGCGGCCCCGCCTCAGCACCGTCCACCTGGAGTTGCCGGCCGGCCGTGACCTCGCGGAACTGGTCGACCGCGCGGTCCGCGACCCCGGCACGGTCCCCGCGCCCCCCGAAGTGCTCGGCGCGAGGATCGTCCACCGCGAGTCGAGCTGACCGAACCCCGCAGGACGTCGACCGCGTGAACCCTGGAGAGCCGGACCGGCGCGGCCCGCCAACTCGCCGATGGACCAACGCTGTTGTTCGAGTCGGAGGTGATCGGCCCGAACGGCCGAGGGGTCACTCGCCGCTCTGCCCGCCCTGCGCCTGCTGCGCGGCGACGGACTTGCGGACCTCGTCCATGTCCAGCTTGCGGGCCTGCCCGATGACATCGGTCAGCGCGGGAGCGGGCAGCGCGCCCGGCTGCGCGAACACGGCGACCTGGTCACGGACGATCATCAGCGTCGGTATCGACTGGATGTCGAAGGCCGCGGCCAACTCCGGCTGCGCCTCGGTGTCCACCTTGCCGAACACCAGGTCAGGGTTGTCCTCGGCGGCCTTCTCGTAGACCGGGGCGAACTGACGGCACGGCCCGCACCAGGACGCCCAGAAGTCGATCAGGACGAACTCGTTGTCGGTGACCGTCTGGTCGAAGTTCTCCTTGGTGAGCTCCACGGTGCTGCTCATGGCGTGCATCCCTCTTCCTGATAACAGTGCTCGGGCGAGCCGCTTTCGACAACGCCACTTCACGGTGGCGTATTCCGCGCGCGTACCCGTGTGGCCACGGCGCACACCAACAACCAGACTGGCCCCATGACGGATACGGAAATCACCGAAACCACCGAGGAAGCAGAAGAAGCGACGACGACCGAGTACGACGTCGTGGTGCTCGGTGCCGGACCCGTGGGGGAGAACGTCGCCGACCGCACCCGCGCGGCGGGCCTGTCCACCGCGGTCGTGGAGAGCGAACTGGTCGGCGGCGAGTGTTCGTACTGGGCGTGCATGCCCAGCAAGGCCCTGCTGCGCCCCGCGATCGCCCGCGCCGACGCCCGCCGCGTCCCCGGCCTGCGCCACCTGGTCGAGGGCCCGCTGGACACCGCCGAGGTGCTCGCCCACCGCGACTACGAGACCTCCCACTGGAAGGACGACGGGCAGGTCCGCTGGCTGGAGAGCATCGGGGCGACCCTCTATCGCGGCGACGGGCGCCTCGCCGGATCCCGCCGCGTCGTCGTGGACTCCCCCGGCGGCGAGCGCCGGGTCCTCACCGCCCGGCACGCGGTGGTGGTCTCCACCGGCAGCCGCGCCCTCCTGCCCGACCTGCCGGGACTCGCCCAGGTCAAGCCCTGGACGAGCCGCGAGGCCACCAGCGCGCAGCGGGTGCCGGGCCGGCTGATCGTCGTCGGCGGCGGTGTCGTCGCCGTCGAGATGGCCACCGCCTGGCGGTCCCTCGGCTCCGAGGTCACCGTCCTCGTACGCGGCAAGGGCCTGCTGCCCCGCATGGAACCCTTCGCGGGTGAACTGGTCGCGGAGGCGCTCGTGGAGGCCGGCGCGGACGTCCGCACCGGTACGTCGGTGACGGCGGTGTCCCGCGAGAACGGCACCGTGGTGGCGCTCACCGACACCGGCGACCGCCTGGAGGCCGACGAGATCCTCTTCGCCACCGGCCGCGCCCCGCGCACCGACGACCTCGGCCTCGACACGGTCGGGCTGGAAGCGGGCGGGTGGCTGGCCGTCGACGACAGCCTCCGGGTGACGGGCAGCGACTGGCTCTACGCGGTCGGCGACGTCAACCACCGGGCGCTGCTGACCCATCAGGGCAAGTACCAGGCCCGGATCGCCGGGGCCGCGATCGCCGCCCGCGCGGCCGGCGTACCGATCCTGGAGAGCGACCCGTGGGGCGCCCACGCGGCCACCGCGGACCACGCCGCCGTCCCCCAGGTCGTCTTCACCGACCCCGAGGCCGCCGCTGTCGGCCTCTCCCTCGCCGAGGCGGAAGAGGCCGGCCATCGCGTGCGCGCGGTCGACGTCGAGTTCTCCTCCGTGGCGGGGGCGGGCCTGTACGCCGACGGATATCGGGGCCGCGCCCGCATGGTCGTCGACCTGGACCGCGAGATCCTTCGTGGCGTCACCTTCGTCGGCCCCGCCGTCGGCGAACTCATCCACTCGGCCACGATCGCCGTCGCCGGGGAGGTCCCGCTCAGCCGCCTGTGGCACGCGGTGCCGTCGTACCCGACGATCAGCGAGGTGTGGCTGCGGCTGCTGGAGGCGTACCGGGGCTGAACCGGTCGGCCGAACCGGTCGGGACCGGGCGCTCGGCTTCCCTGTCATGGGGGCTCAGTCGGGCAGCAGGAAACCGAGGGCCCGGGCGGCGTCGGCCGGGGTGGGGGCGTTCCAGCGGTCGGCCATCGCCTGGTTCGAGGAGAGGGAACGCAGCTCGGCGTGGTCGAGGTAGAGCGCGCCGTTCAGATGGTCCGTCTCGTGCTGGACGATCCGGGCGGGCCAGCCCGAGAACTCCTCGTCCACCGCCCGCCCGTGCTCGTCGAGCGCCCGTAGCCGCACCTTGGCGTGCCGGGCCACCACGGCCTGCCAGCCCGGCACGCTCAGACAGCCCTCGAAGAACGCGTCACGGTAGGAGCCGACCGCCTCGTACGCCGGATTGACCAGGACGCGGAACGGCAGCGGGACCCGGCCCCGGGCCAGCCGTACCTCCTCCGGGACCGGCGCCGGGTCCTCGATCACCGCGATCCGCAGGGAGACCCCGACCTGGGGTGCGGCGAGGCCGACGCCCGGTGCCGCGTGCATGGTGGCGCGCAGGGCGGCGACGAAGCGGGCCAGCAGGTCCGGGGACAGCTGGCCGTCGAAGGGCTCGGCGGTGCGGCGCAGCACCGGCTCGCCCGCGGTGACGATCGGCAGCGGGCCCTCGTGGGCGAGGAGTTCCTCGACCAGGTCGCTCAGGGGGCGGGACTCGGCGCGGTCACGTTCGGAAGCCATCGGGCCAGGATGCCAAGCGGAATGACGCGATGCGAGGCGGCTCTCGCGAGGGCGTGCTGGCGCGGGCGCGTGCGCGGGAAGGGCCGGGCCGCGCATGTGACCCGCATCACATCAATCCCCGGGAACTCGAAGCCCGCACGCCCCGACTACTGAACCGCCACGACGTCCCCGGATCCCGGAGTAGCCCGCCGATGACCATCGCTCCCTCGACCGAGACGGACGAGCCCCAGAAACCCGTCGCCGAACCCGACGTCACCACGAGGGGCTGGGCCTCGCTCAGGCCGCTCGTCCTGCGACTGCACTTCTACGCGGGCGTCCTCGTCGCCCCGTTCCTGCTGGTCGCCGCGCTGACGGGAGGGCTGTACGCCGCCTCGTTCTCCGTGGAGAAGATCGTCTACGCGGACCAGCTGACCGTCGCGAAGGTGGGCGACGAGAAGCTGCCGATCTCCGAGCAGGTGGCCGCCGCCCGCAAGGCACACCCCGAGGGCACCATCTCCGCCGTACGCCCCTCGCCCAAGGATGACGCGACGACGCGGGTGATGCTGTCGGGCGTCGAGGGCGTCGACGAGACCGACACGCTCGCGGTGTTCGTCGACCCGTACACGGCCGAGGTGCGCGGGGCGCTGGAGCAGTACGGCTCGACGGGCGCGCTGCCGCTGCGGACCTGGATCGACAAGTTCCACGCCAACCTCCACCTCGGCGAGAGCGGCCGCCTCTACAGCGAACTCGCCGCCAGCTGGCTGTGGGTCATCTCGGCGGGCGGGCTCGTGCTCTGGTTCGGCCGCCGCCGCGCTCGGCGCAAGGTGCGGGGCACCAGCGGCCGGCGCCGCACGCTGAGCCTGCACGGCACGGTCGGCGTCTGGGCCGCGGCCGGGTTCTTCTTCCTCTCGGCGACAGGTCTGACCTGGTCGGTGTACGCGGGCGCCAACATCGACGTCCTGCGCACCGAACTCCACCAGGCGACCCCGGCCATCTCGGCCGCGGCGGGCGACCACGCCGGTCATGACACCGGCTCTGCGGACGGAGGGGCCGCCGCGGCGGGCGACCTCGACAAGATCCTCGCCGCCGCGCGCGCCGAGGGTCTGGGCGACCCGGTGGAGATCGTGCCGCCCGCCGACGAGGCCTCCACGTACGTCGTACGGCAGGTCCAGCGCAGCTGGCCCAGCAAGCAGGACGCGGTGGCCGTGGACCCGGCGACCGCCGAGGTCACCGACACGCTCCGGTTCGCCGACTTCCCGGTCCTCGCCAAGCTCACCCGCTGGGGCATCGACGCCCACACCGGCGTCCTGTTCGGCCTGGCCAACCAGCTCCTCCTGATGGCCCTCGCGCTCTCCCTGGTCATGCTGATCCTCTGGGGGTACCGCATGTGGTGGCAGCGGGGCCGCGCCTCGTCCTTCGGCCGCCCGATCCCCCGTGGCGCCTGGCAGCAGGTACCTCCGCACATCCTGGTCCCCGCCCTGGCCGTCGTCGCCGTCCTCGGCTACCTCGTCCCGCTCCTCGGTATCCCGCTCGCCGTGTTCATCGTGGCGGACGTGATCCTGGGCGAGATCGCGTACCGCCGAGGCAAGCGTTCGTACGGCGGCCGGACGGAGACCAAGGCGGAAGCGAGGGCCGATTCGAAGGCGGAAGCCACGACTGAGGCTGCGACGGTGGCCAAGTAGGGCGGCCGGACGGAGACCGAGGCAGTACGAGGGTGGGGCCGCGTCGGTCGGACGCGGCCCCCACCTTCGTCACCCCTACTACTGCCGCCGCTCGTCTACAGCGGCTCGAAGTCACCCGCGAGCGCCGAGGCGATCCGCAGATGGGACTCCGCCTCCGCCGGCCGGGCCTGCCGCTGGAGCGTGCGGCCGAGCATCAGCCGGGCGTAGTGCTCCACCGGGTCACGCTCGACGATGACGCGCAACTCGGCCTCGGCGCGACGCAGTTGGGCCGAGTGGTAGTAGGCACGGGCCAGCAGCAGCCGCGGGCCGGTCTGCTCCGGCACCTCCTCGACCAGCTCACCGAGAACGCGCGCGGCGGCGGCGTAGTCCTTGGCGTCGAAGAACATCCGCGCACGCTCCCAGCGCTCGGCAGGTGTTCCGTGGTCGTAGTACGTCGTGTCCACTGGTGACCTCCTTCGACGCGCACAACTCCTACCGTTGGTTGAATATTCCATTACTTCAGGGCGGCCAGTTCCGCGTTGGCGCGCTCGGTGACGAGGGTCAGCACGCGACCCGCGGCAGCCAGGTCCTCGGCGGGAATGCCGGCGTAGATCCGGGCGGAGATGGGTGCCGTCTCGGCGGCGGACCTGGCGTACAACTCCCGCCCGCTGTCCGTGATCCTGAGCCGGGACGCTTGTGCGGGGTCCGTCTCCACCAGTCCGGCGGCGACCAACTTCTCCACGACGTCCCGTATCTCGGCCTCCTCGACCTTGAGGGAGTCGACCACCTGGCCCACGAGCCGGTCACGGGGGACGGGTTCGTCGGCGACCGCGACGAGCCGGAGGGTCACCGACTGCTGGAACGTGACGCCGTAGCCGACCAGCACGCTCTCCAGGATCCCGCGGCCGGCGTAGTGGGCGAGGGCGATGACCCGGCCGTCGACGGTGGGTGCCGCAGTGGTCATGACTGCTCCTTCTCGTGCTTGGGTTCTCGCTCGGTCAACAGGTCGAGGGGTGCGTCGAGCAGTGCCGTCAGCTCGCGCGTGAACTCCCCTGTACGGGTGCTGTCGAGGCCCCCGAGAGGCTCCAGCAGCTGTTCCAGCAGCCCCTGGACGACCTTGATCGCGCGCCGGGCGACCTCGCGCCCCTGCTCGGTGAGCGCCAGTCGCACGGCGCGGGGATCGCGGGGGTCCCGGGTGCGTTCGAGCAGCCCGGTGGCCTCCAGGGCACGGGCCAGCTTGGAGACGTACAGGGCCTCCAGCCCCGTGTGGTCCGCGAGTTGCCGTTGGCTCGGCCGTTGTCCGGCCCGGTGCATGTCGTACAGCGACGCCACCAGCGAGTACTGCGCGTGCGTCAGCCCCAGCGGAGCGACCGCGCGGTCGACCGCGACCCGCCACTTCATGGACAGGCGCCAGACGAGGAAACCGGGCGTCGCGCCCTCGAAAGCCGAGTTCATGCGGATACCGTACATGGCTACTAAAGCCATGGCTACTATTTTTGGGCGCTGTACACCGCAGGTCCTGGGGGCGCCGGATCCACGCCCTCTCAGCGTCAAGTGCCAAGCGCCCGGCGCCCGGCGGGTGGCGGGCGGCGGGCGGCGGATGGACTGACGGCGCGTGCCGTGCGGGTCTAGGTTGTGCGGCATGAGCAATCTTGATCGCGAGGCGGTGCCCGCGGTGTGTGGCGGCCGGGGCTTCGTGGTGGCCGAGCCGGTTCGTGAACTCCTCAGCCCCCGCCGGGTGAAGCTCGGCGAGTCCACCGAGGTCCGGCGTCTGCTGCCCAACCTGGGCCGCCGCATGGTGGGAGCCTGGGCCTTTGTCGATCACTACGGCCCCGACGACATCGCGGACGAGCCCGGCATGCAGGTGCCGCCGCACCCGCACATGGGCCTGCAGACGGTCAGCTGGCTGCACGAGGGCGAGGTCCTGCACCGCGACTCCACGGGCAGCCTTGCGACGATCCGCCCGCGCGAGCTGGGCCTGATGACCTCGGGCCGGGCCATCAGCCACTCCGAGGAGAGCCCGAAGTCGCATGCCCGTCTGCTGCACGGTGCGCAGCTCTGGGTCGCTCTGCCGGACAGTGACCGGCACACCGACCCGCGCTTCGAGCACCACGCCGAACTGCCCGTCGTCACCGCCGCCGGCCTGCGCGCCACCCTGCTCCTCGGCTCCCTCGACGGCGCGACCTCGCCCGGCACGACCTTCACCCCGATCGTCGGCGCCGACCTGACCCTGACGCGCGGCGCCGACCTGCGCCTGCCTCTCGAACCCGACTTCGAGTACGCCGTCCTCTCCATGTCCGGCGAGGCCCACGTCGACGGTGTCCCCGTCCTCCCCGGCTCCATGCTCTACCTCGGCTGCGGCCGCACCGAACTCCCCCTGCGCGCCGAGTCCGACACCTCCCTCATGCTCCTCGGCGGCGAACCCTTCGAGGAGGAGCTCATCATGTTCTGGAACTGGATCGGACGGTCCCAGGAAGAGATCGCTCAGGCGCGTCGGGACTGGATGGAAGGTCGGCGATTCGGTGAGGTGAAGGGGTATGACGGTGATCCGCTACCGGCTCCGGAACTGCAGCCCTTGCCGTTGAAGCCGCGCGGCAGACTGCGCTGACCTGCGGGAATTCCCGAGAGTGAGTGACCTTGTCGAGTGGGAGGTGGCCGTGCGCTGCCTCCCGCGTTCGACCGCTCACCGGGAGGCGATTGAGCGGGATTCCGTCTCGCGACGGCACGGCCGGCGATTCCGCGGTGTGGCTGTCTGTGGGCGGCTGTGGGCGGCTGTGGCAGAGCTCTTGCTGACCTTTGCTGACTTTTTTGACGTACCGTCAGGTGAAGTGGCGAGCTTCCTTCCTCAGCTGTAATGCCTGCGCCGGGTATCGCCGGTTCGGTGGTGGTCGGACGAGGGCTGACTTGGCGCGTGGTCGAGTCGGGCGTACGTGCGGGACGGAGGTCCGCGTGTGTTGTCGCCCTGCGGGGATTCGACGGGGCATGACCCGGCCGCGATGCGATCGTTGTCGTCCGGGCTTCGGGGAATCAACTACCGACCGGCCGCCCCGTGGGCGGGTGATGGTACAAGGGCCAGGTGATCAGGTCGGTGGCCGCGCGAGTACGGTGGAGTGGCCTGCCCGGATGA